>JBEPUI010000048.1:0-25298 GCA_041691615.1 Pseudomonadota bacterium | reverse complement strand
CGAGCGCGACGATCTGATCGACCATCTGATGAAAACGCTGCAGCTCGGCGGCAACATCTCCACCAATATCTACCTCCTAAGCTATCGCGATTCGAATCCCCAGCAGGCGAAGAACGTCGTGCAGTCGCTGCTGACGATCTTTACGGAGTCTAGCCTCGGGGACAAGCGCCAGGACACGCGAGTCGCCGTCAAATTCCTCGACGATCAGATCAAGCACTACGAAGAAACCTTGCAGGCGGCGGAAAATCGCCTGAAGGAATTCAGGTTGCGCTACATGGGTGTGGCAGGCGGTGTTGGCGGCCAAGGCGCCCAAGGTACGCCCGATTACTTCAGCAGACTGTCGAAGCTTGGCGACGACATCGAGAACGCCAAGCTCGAAGTCCGTGCGGCCGAGGAGTCGCGCGATTCCTACAAGCGCGAGCTGGCGGGCGTCGCGCCTGATCTGCTTTCCGAGAAACGCTCCGAGTCGCCGAAATTCGCGGTGCCGGAGATCGACGCGCGTATCACGGCGCAGAAAACTAAGCTCGACGAGTTGCTGCGCCAGTTCACCGACCAGCACCCCGATGTCGTCGGCACCAAGCGCGTCATCGAGCATCTCGAAGATCAACGCAAGCAGGAAATAGCCGCGCTGCAAAAGGCCGCCGCCGATGCGCCGAAGCCCGCCGCCTCGTCCTCCGACAGCAATCCCGTCTACCAGCAGATGAAGGTCTCGCTGTCCGACGCCGAAGCCAACGTGGCGTCGCTTCGCGCACGGCTATCCTCGTACGAAAGCCAATACGCGCAGCTCAAGGCGTCGGCGCGGCTGGTTCCCCAGGTCGAGGCCGAGTTCGCGCAATTGAACCGCGACTACGACGTGCAGAAAAAAACCTACAGTGAGTTGCTTGCCCGGCGCGAAGCGGCGACGATGGGGGTCGACGTCCAGGACACCGGCGGCACGCAGTTCCGTGTGATCGATCCCCCGCGCGTGTCGCCGCAACCGGTGGCACCAACGCGATTGATGCTGATGGGAATCGCGCTCCTGATCGCGCTAGGCGGCGGTCTGGCGGCGAGTTTCGTTGCCAATGAGGTCATGCCGATTTTCCAGGACGCCCGCTCGTTGAGCGAATCGGCGAAACGCCCGATTCTCGGCATGGTGTCGATGCTGCCAAGTGACTTCACAGTACGCCGCAGGCGCCGAAATGCCTTCCTGTTCGCCGGAGGGATCGGCGGTCTGGTCGCGTGGTTCAGCGCTTTTTTCGTGTTCGCCCTTT
This sequence comes from Pseudomonadota bacterium, assembly GCA_041691615.1. GTDB lineage: Bacteria > Pseudomonadota > Gammaproteobacteria > Burkholderiales > Casimicrobiaceae > VBCG01. Next base: position 24,048 of record JBEPUI010000048.1, on the reverse strand, counting down.
TGGCACTGCGCGTGACATGAGGAGCGAACGATGAGCCTGATCGAACAGGCGGCGAAGCGGCTCGAGGAATTGCGCCGCGCGGGGGCAGAGCTCCCAGACGCGGGGCGCGATGCGCCACCTGCTGTGGCGCACACGCCGATCGCCAGCACCCCTACGCCCGAAGCCGCGGTTCACGCGATGGGCGTGCGCACGCTCGAAGCAGCGCCGCCGCCTTTCATTGCCGGCAATCCGCCAACCGCTGCGAGGCCGCGAACCGAAGCACGATCGGGCGCGCCGGCACGATTCGTGGAAATCGATCTCGAGCGCCTAAAGGTGCGGGGATTCGTGACGCCCGATGCGCCGAAATCGCAGATCGCCGATGAATTCCGCGTGATCAAGCGGACGATCATCCAGAACGCGCTGGCGAAGACTCCCGGGTCGATCCGCAACGGCAACCTCGTGATGGTGACAAGCGCGCTGCCGGGGGAAGGCAAGACCTTCACCGCCGTCAATCTTGCCATCAGCATCGCGATGGAAATGGACAACACGGTGCTGCTGGTCGACGGCGACGTCGCCCATCCGTCGCTGCCCGACGTGCTGAACGTGCCGACGTCGCCGGGACTGCTCGATTTGCTCACGACCGGCGGCATCGACGTCGCCGATGCGCTGGTTAAGACCAACATCGAGAAGCTCACGTTCCTGCCGGCCGGCTCGCGGCATCGTCGCTCGACCGAACTGCTGGCGAGCGAGCAGATGGCGCGGCTGTTGCGCGAACTCGGCACGCGCTACGCTGACCGCATCATCATTTTCGATTCGCCGCCGCTGCTCGCCACCACCGAGGCGCGCGTGCTCGCCACGCACATGGGACAGGTGATCATGATCGTCGCCGCCAACTCGACGACGCGGCACGCCGTCAGCCAGGCACTGTCGACGATCGAGAACTGCGAAAACGTCTTCATGATGCTCAACAAGTCGAGCAAGACCGACGTCGGGGACTACTATGGATACTACGCGGACGATGGCCCGCGGTAGTTCCAGTCCGGCCGCCTACCGGTTGCGCAGCCTTCTCCGAACCGGACCGACCGCGCATCCCAGCAGCTTTCGACGGCGGGCATTGGCGATTGGTTGCGTCGCCGGCATTGCCCCGATGCCGATGACCGCATCGGCCCAGAACACGGGATACGCGTTGCCGGGGACTCCCATCTACACGCAGGCGACACCTGCATCGCCGCAGAGCCTGATGCTGGCGCGCGGCACGCAGTCACCTGACCAGAATCTGCAGGCCTGGCGATTCGAGCCTTCGGTCGCGATACTGGAAACCTTCACCAACAATGTCAACCTGAGTCCGTCAGCAACTCAGCAAAGCGACCTCGTGACGCAGATCACGCCGCAATTGGCGATCAGCGGGAAGGGCCCGCGAGCCCGCCTGGATGGCGTCATTGCCGCGCCGATCCTGGTCTACGTGCATACGGGTGCCGAAAACAACCAGGTTTATCCATCGGTCAACCTGCTCGGAAGCGTCGACGCGATCGAGAAGTTCGTCTATGTCGAGGGTGCGGTCAACGTCACGCAGCAGTATTTCAACCCGTTCGGTGCGCATCCGCACGATTTGGCGAACGCAACCCAGAATCGCTATACGTCGGCGTCGTATCGGGTAACGCCGTATATCAAGGGCACCACACCCGGTGGCCTCACATACGACCTGCGCGACAACAATATCTGGACGAACCTGAGCGGCGCGCCGATCGACACCAGCAATTCCTACGACAACCAGGTGATCGGACATGTGGAGAGCCCCGTCACGCCAACGGGCTGGTCCGTCGACTACAGTCGGGATGACACCCGATTCACCGATCAGCGGCCGACGGTGATGGAACTTGCCAGGGCAAGCCTGCTCTATCAATTCGACCCACAGTTACGTTTGAATATCGGCGCGGGGTACGAGAACAACGATTTTCCGTTCGCGCAATACAACGGTTCGATCTATGGCGCCGGTTTCCATTGGAATCCCACGCAACGAACCGATGTCGTCGGCAATTGGGAGCATCGATTCTTCGGGTCTTCCTACCTGTTCACATTCGAACACCGCACGCCATTGTCGGCGATCAAGGTGCAGGCCTCCCGCAATACCACCAGCTACCCCCAGCAATTCCTGTCGCTTCAGGCGACCGGGAACGTGCCGGGACTTCTCGACTTCCTGCTGCAATCTCGCATCCCCGATCCGCTAGAGCGTCTCAACACGATCAACCAAATCCTGCTGGACCGCGGACTACCCAACGTCCTGACGGGTCCCGTCAACCTGTATACGCAGCAGACGTATCTGCTCGAAAACGCAAGCGTGACGTATGGCGTGCTCGGCGCACGCAACAATATCTACCTGACGGGCTTCTACCAGCGCACTGAACCGATCTCGGGCGCCGGGTCGACGCTGCCCGGGATCCTCACGGGGGGCAACAACAATACCCAGACGGGCGCCAGCATCGCTTGGACGCACAACCTGACGGCGATGATGACGCTCAACGCTACGTATACGCAGACCCACACGATTACGCATGCGCCGTTCGATGGCACCACAAACCAGGGCTATTTCCTGATGGGTGTGAGCGCGCCGATTTCGCCCAAGACGATCGTTTCCATCGGCGCGCGCTACCAGAGGCTTCGCTCCGACGTAAGCCCGGAGTACAACGAAGTGGCCGCATTCGCAGGCCTGAACTACATACTCAAGTGAAATCATGTACGAGACCTACTACGGGCTGACCGGCAAGCCGTTCCAGCTCAACCCCGATCCGTCGTTCTTCTACGGCAGCCGCGGCCACAAGCGCGCGTTCGCCTACCTCGAATACGGGCTGTACCAGAGCGAGGGCTTCATCGTCATCACCGGCGACATCGGCGCCGGCAAGACGACGATCGTGCGCAGCCTGCTCGAGCAGCTCGATCCCGCGAAGGTGGTCGCCGTCCAGCTGGTCAGCACGCAACTCGACGCCGACGACATGTTGCGCGCGGTGGGCACGGCGTTCGGGCTGCCGGTCAGGAACGTCGACAAGGCGGTGCTGCTCGCGTCGCTCGAAGCGTTCCTGTGCCAGCTCACGATCGACAAGAAGCGCGCGCTGCTGGTCGTCGACGAAGCGCAGAATCTGCCCGCGCGCGCGGTCGAGGAGCTGCGCATGCTGTCGAACTTCCAGTTCGGCGACCAGGCACTGCTGCAGAGCTTCCTGATCGGCCAGCCCGAGTTGCGCACGATGATGCAAAGCCCGCAGATGCAGCAGCTGCGGCAACGGGTGATCGCTTCGTACCACCTCGGCCCGCTCGACAAGGCCGAGACGCAGGCCTACATCGAGCACCGACTCAAGCACGTCGGATGGCAGGGCGATCCACGTTTCGAGCCCGCGGCGTTTGATCTGATCTACGAACTGACCAACGGAATCCCTCGGCGCATCAACACGCTTTGCAATCGGCTGTTGCTCGCGGGCTTCCTGGCCGAGCGCCACGACCTCGGTGCGCCCGACGTACGCGCGATCGCCCACGAGATCCAGGAGGAAATGGGCCCGGATTCGGGACTGTCCGCAGTCGCGGTGGCGGCAAGTCCTGTGGCCGAAGGCACTGCGGTCGGCCGAATCGACCCGGCGGTCTGGCACCGCCACTTCAGCGAAATCGAGCAGCGCATCGACCGGCTGGAAAAAACTGTCGGCTCCGCGGTGGACCTGCTGCACGCGCTGCTGCACCCGGAGAAGGCCGCCAAGCCGGGCTCTCCCGGGGGACGCTGATGGGCGGCGCTGCACGCCGCGTCGGTCCAATCGCCTGCATCGTCGGCGCGCGCCCCAACTACATGAAGATGGCGCCGCTGGTGCGCGCGTTTGCGGCGCAGCCGGCGTTGCCCGATGTCGTGCTCGTGCACACCGGCCAGCATTACGACGTGGCGATGAACGAGCGGCTCTTCGCCGATCTCGAGTTGCCGCTGCCGGACGTCAATCTCGAAGCGGGCTCCGGATCGCACGCGGTGCAGACCGCGGAAATCATGCGGCGGTTCGAGCCCGTCGTCGATCGGATCGCGCCGTGCTGCGTGATCGTCGTCGGCGACGTCAATTCCACGCTGGCATGCGGCCTGGTCGCCACCAAGAAGAACACGCCAGTGGTGCATGTCGAGGCGGGGTTGCGCAGCTTCGATCGCGGGATGCCCGAGGAGATCAACCGCATCCTCACCGACCAGATCGCCGATCGCCTCTATACCACCGAGCGATCGGCGGCCGACAACCTGCTGCGCGAGGGCATTGCGCCGGAGCGCATCCGCTTCGTCGGCAATGTGATGATCGACTCGCTGCTGCGCCATCGGCAGCGGGCGATTGCGCCTGCGGTCACACTCGCGAATGCCGGCGTCGATGCCGCATTTCTCGTGGGGCAGGCAGGATTCGGCGTCGTCACGCTGCACCGCCCGTCCAATGTCGACGACCCAGCGGCATTGGAGGAATCGCTGGCCATTCTCAGGGAGGCGGCCGCCCGGCTGCCGCTCGTCTGGCCCGTGCACCCGCGTGCGCGGGCCAACATCGAAAAGTTCGGATTGTCGTCGATGATGGACAGTTGTGCGATCGCGCTTCTTCCTCCGCAGGGATATCTCGAAATGCTGGGTTTGCTCGCCAATGCCAAGGTCGTGCTGACGGATTCGGGCGGAATCCAGGAAGAGACGACGGCACTCGACGTACCGTGCCTGACGATGCGCGACAACACTGAGCGACCCATCACCGTCGAGCAGGGCACCAATACGCTCGTCGGTCGTGATCGCGCGCTCGCGCTCGCCTCTATCGACGAGATCCTGCGCGCTGGCGGCAAGCGCGGCCGCACGCCGGAACTCTGGGATGGCAACGCCGGGACGCGCATCGCCGACGATCTCGCACAATGGCTCGGGCTCAGCGCCGTCGCACGCGAGGCCGCCGCCGTATGAACGCGCGCGATCCCTCGGTCGGCATCGCAGGCGACGAATCCGCCGCAGCGGCGGTGACGGGTGAAGGCGTCGCCGGTAGCGCGATCGTCAACGCGCTGACGATCGATGTCGAGGATTACTTCCAGGTATCGGCGTTCGCGCCACACATTCCGCGCTCCACGTGGGACAGCCTGCCGTGCCGGATCGAGGCCAACGTCGATCGCATTCTCGCGCTGCTGGAACATAAGAACGTGCATGCGACGTTCTTCACGCTGGGCTGGATCGCCGAGCGCTATCCGCACGCGATTCGCCGCATCGTCGACGGCGGTCACGAGATCGCCAGCCACGGCTACGAGCACTTTCGCGCGACCGAGCAGGGATACGGGCAATTTCTCGCGGACATTCGCCTCGCGAAGGCGGTTCTCGAGGACATTTCGGGCTGCAACATCCAGGGCTATCGCGCGCCGAGCTTTTCGATCGGCCCGCAGAATCCGTGGGCGTTCGAATGCATCGCCGAGGCCGGCTACCGGTACAGCTCGAGCATCTATCCGATCCGCCACGATCACTACGGCGCGCCGGATGCACCGCGATTCGCGCACGAAGTGCGTCCCGGCCTGCTGGAGCTTCCGGTGACGACGGTGCGCATGCTCAACGCCAATTGGCCGGCCGGCGGCGGCGGGTATTTTCGCCTGTTGCCCTATCGTGTGTCGCGCTGGTCGATCGCGCGCGTCAACGCCGTGGACCGGCAGCCGGCGATGTTCTATTTCCATCCGTGGGAAATCGATCCCGACCAGCCTCGTGTCGAAGGCCCGGGAATCAAGACCCGGTTTCGCCACTACTTGAACCTCGATCGCATGCATGCGCGGTTGAGCCGGCTGTTGACCGATTTCCGCTGGGACCGGGCCGACCGCGTATTCGTTGCCGGCCGCGCATGATGCACATGGCCGCCGCCGAAATCGCCTGCCTCGACCGCGCGGTGCAGCGCACGACCGTGCGCCCGTACACCGCCAGCGACGCCCGCGGCTGGGACGCCTTCGTCGAGCGGTCCCCCGATGCGACGTTCTTCCACCGCATCGGCTGGCGCGAGATCATCGACGATGTTTTTCGCCATCGCACGCACTACCTGGTCGCCGAGCGCGCAGGCGAAATCGTCGGCGTGCTGCCGCTCGCCGAAGTGAAGAGCGCGTTGTTCGGCCATGCGCTCACCTCTTTGCCGTTCGGCGTGTATGGCGGCCCGGTGGCGGACGACGCCAGCGCTACCCACGACCTCGTCGAGGCGGCCGCCGCGATCGCGCGCGATCTGGGTGTCGGGCACATGGAGCTTCGCAATCGCGAGGTCAAGTGTCCCGGCTGGCCGCGGCAGGACCTCTACGTTGCATTTCGCAAGCAATTGCTGCCCGACGTCGAGGCCAATCTGCTGGCGATTCCGCGCAAGCAGCGGGCGATGATCCGCAAGGGCATTCGCAACGGCCTGACGAGTCACGTCGAGCGCGACGCCGGGCGTTTTTTCGCGTTGTACGCCGACAACATGCATCGCCACGGGACGCCGCCGTTCGCGAAGGGCTATTTCGAGCGCCTGCTCGCGGTGTTTGGCGACGCCTGCGAAATCATGACCGTGAGCGACACGGATGGGTGCCCGGTCAGCGGCGTGCTGAGTTTCTATTTCCGCGACGAAGTGCTCCCCTACTACGCGGGCGACACGGTTGCCGCGCGCGACCTGGCCGCCAACGATTTCAAGTACTGGGAGCTGATGCGCCGCGCCAGCGAACGCGGGCTTCGCGTGTTCGACTACGGGCGCAGCAAGGTCGGCACGGGCTCGTTCGATTTCAAGAAGAACTGGGGCTTCGAGCCCGTTGCCCTGGCGTACGAATACCTGCTGGTCAAGCGTGATTCCATTCCGCAGAACAATCCGCTCAACCCGAAGTACCGCGCGTTCATCGCCGTATGGAAGCGATTGCCGCTGAGCGCGGCCAACGCGCTGGGGCCGCACATCGTGCGCAACCTCGCGTAGCACGAGCGGCCGCCGTGGAACCCATTCTCTACCTGGTGCACCGGATTCCGTTCCCGCCCAACAAGGGCGACAAGGTGCGCTCGTTCAATCTGCTCAAGTTCCTCGCGTCGCGCTATCGCGTGCACCTTGGCACGTTCGTCGACGACCCCGACGATCTCGCGCACGTCGAGCGGTTGCGCGAATACTGCGCGTCGATCACCGCCGTGCAGATCCACCCGACGCTGGCGCGCATCCGCAGCCTCGCCGGCTTCTGGACCGGCGAGCCGCTGACGCTGCATTACTACCGCGACACGTCGTTGTCCGCGTGGGCGCGCGATGTCGTTCGCGAGTGTGGCATCCGCAAGGCGGTGGTGTTCTCGTCGGCGATGGCGCAGTTCGTCCCCGACGAAGAACTCAAGGTTGTCGTCGACTTTGTCGATGTCGATTCGGCCAAGTGGGACCAGATGGGGCGCGCGCATCGCTGGCCGATGTCCGCGGTGTTCGGGCGCGAAGGCGACCGGCTACTCGCTTTCGAGCGCGAGGTCGCAACGCACGCCGATGCGAGCGTCTTCGTCACGCAGGCAGAAGCCGATCTCTTCCGCAAGCTCGCGCCCGAATGCGCCGCGCGCGTCACGCACGCTGTCAACGGTGTCGATACGGCGTACTTCGCCCCGCAGCCGGGGCTGCCGAATCCGTTCACCGCCGGCGAGGAGGCGATCGTCTTCACCGGCGCGATGGATTACTGGCCGAATATTGACGCGGTCACGTGGTTCGCACAGGAGTCGCTGCCGGCGATCGTCGCGCAGCGCCCGCAGGCGCGGTTCTACGTGGTCGGCATGGCGCCATCGTCCGCGGTACGGGCGCTTGCGCGCGATCCGCATGTCGTCGTCACCGGGCGCGTTCCCGATGTTCGGCCGTATCTCCAGCATGCGCGCGTCGTGGTGGCACCGTTGCGCGTGGCGCGTGGCATCCAGAACAAGGCGCTCGAGGCGATGGCGATGGGACGGCCCGTGGTGATCTCCGCAGGTGCGGCCGGCGCGCTGTCGGCGCTGCCCGGGCGCGAGATCGAGACCGCGACCAGCGCCGCCGATTTCGCCAACAAGACGCTTGCGCTGATGGACGGCGTGCGCGGCGAAGCCTTGGGTGCGGCGGCGCGCGCGCGTGTCTTGACCGACTATGACTGGATGACCAACCTCGCGCCCTTCGACGCGCTGTTGCGTGCGCCGCCGCTCGCCCTCGCGGGGGCAGGATGACGCCCGAAGGTATCGTCAAGCGCGGGATGCGCGGCGCCGACGGTACGGTGGCGAGGACAACGGCGCACGCCGCGATTGCGGCGCGCGGCATTCATCCGGGCGTGGCGGCCTCGGTCGCGCTGCTGCTGGCGGCGGTGCTGGCGATCCACTGGCCCACGGCGCAGGCGATGATGTCGGTATGGTCGCGCTCGGAGACCTTCACGCACGGCTTCGTCGTCATTCCGATCTTCCTGTTCCTGGTCTGGCGGCAGCGCGATGCGCTGGCGTTGATCGAGCCGCGGCCTTGCTATCCGGCACTAGCCGGGGTCGCGGCGGCCGCGGTGCTGTGGCTGATCGGCGAACTGGTCAGCGCGGACAGCGTCGCGCAATTTGCGATGGTGGCGATGTTTCCGTTCGCCGTCTGGGCGGTGCTGGGCACAGAGGTCGTGCGGGTGCTGGGCATACCGCTCGCGTTCCTGTTCTTCGCGGTGCCGTTCGGCGATTTCCTGGTCCCTACGATGATGGACTGGACCGCCAATTTCGCCATCGCGGCGATTCGCGCGAGCGGTGTGCCGGTCTTCCGCGAAGGCAATTTCTTCACGATCCCGAACGGCCGATGGTCGGTCGTCGAAGCCTGCAGCGGCATACGCTACCTGATCGCGTCGCTGATGGTCGGTTCGCTGTACGCCTACCTTTCGTATCGCTCGACGACGCGCCGCATCGCGTTCGTAGCGGCGACGATCGTCGTGCCGATCGTCGCCAACTGGCTGCGCGCGTACATGATCGTGATGCTGGGCTACCTGACCAACAATCGCGTCGCGGTCGGGGTCGATCACCTCGTGTATGGCTGGATCTTCTTCGGCATCGTCATGGCGCTGCTGTTCTGGATCGGTTCGCGCTGGCGCCAGGACAACGAAGTCGACCCGGTACCCGCGATCGTCGTCAAGCGCACGACCACGGCCGGGCCGGGCGCACGCCTCTGGCCGGCGCTCGTGGCTACGCTCGTGCTGGTCGTGATCGGGCGCCCCGTCGAAGCGTGGCTTGGCAACGAGGGCGGCGGGCGCGTCGTCCACCTGCAACAGCTTGCGGGTAGCGCAGGCTGGTCTGCAGTGCGCGGCGACATCACGCCGTGGCGGCCCGATATCTCGTTCGCGCGTTCCGAACTTCGGCAGACGTTCGCCAAGGATTCCGCGCGTGTCGGTATTCACATCGCGTTCTTTCGCGACCAGACGCGCGACACCAAGGCCATCACCACCGGCAACCAGCTGGTATTGACGTCGAACCTGCGCTGGAAGCGCATCGACGATGCAACTGCCGCCATCGCGGGCGGGGAAGGCGGCCCGCTGCGCGCACGCAGCAGCATCGTCACCGACGATCGCGATCGCATGGCGGTGCTGCAGTGGTTCTGGGTGGATGGTCGCGTCACGGACAGCGAGTTCACCGCCAAGTTCTACCAGGTGCTATCGGTCATTCGCGGGCATGGCGATCCGGTGGCATGGGTCGTTGTCTACACACCCGTGATCAACGGCGACGGGGTCGCGCGCGCCACGCTGCAGGCATTTGCCGCCGAAATGCGTGGCTCGATCGACGCGGTATTGCGGCAGGCGGCGACGCGATGAATAGCGCCCTCAAGCCGCGCGATGCCCGACCGCTGATCGCCCATGTCGTCTATCGTTTCGACGTCGGCGGCCTGGAGAACGGCGTGGTCAATCTCGTCAATCGCCTCCCGACCGACGCCTTCCGGCACGCAATCGTGTCGTTGACGACGATCACCGATTTCCGCGCGCGAATCCTGCGCGACGACGTGTCGTTCATCGCCCTCGACAAGGCGCCCGGCCATGGCTTCTGGCTCTTGCCGCGATTGGTTCAACTGTTCCGCCGCCTTGCGCCCGCGATCGTGCATACGCGCAACCTGGCCGCGCTCGAAGCGGCGTTGCCGGCCTGGATCGCGGGCGTTCCGGCGCGCGTGCATGGGGAACACGGGCGCGACATCGGCGACCTCGACGGATCCAATCGTGTCAACCGGCGCATTCGCCGAATGTATCGACCATTCGTCAATCGCTACGTGGCGCTGTCGAAGGACCTCGAGACGTATCTGCGCGACGCGGTCGGCGTGCGCCCGGCACGCATCGCGCAGATCTACAACGGCGTCGACACGATTCGCTTTGCACCGGCCGCGCACGGGCGCGCGCGGATCGAAGGCTGCCCATTCGTGGACCCCGGGCACTGGCTCGTCGGCACCGTCGGGCGAATGCAGGCGGTCAAAGACCAGTCGACGCTCGCGCAGGCCTTCGTGCGCGCCGTGCAAAGCAGCGCTGCCGCCCATCCGATGCGGCTGGTGCTCGTCGGCGATGGGCCCCTGCGCGCCGAGGCGCAGCGCGTGCTCGACGCGGCCGGCATGGCCCACCTCGCATGGTTGCCGGGCGAGCGATCCGATGTCGCGGAAATATTGCGCGGCCTCGACTGCTTCGTGTTGCCCTCGCTTGCAGAGGGCATTTCGAACACCATACTGGAGGCCATGGCGAGCGCGCTGCCCGTGGTCGCGACGCGCGTGGGCGGCAACCCCGAGCTCATCGACGACGGCATGACCGGGCGCTTGGTTCCCGCCGGCAGCGCGCCTGCGATCGCCGAGGCCATGCTGTCGTATTTCAACAATCCGGCGGAAGCGCGACGCCATGGGCGCGCGGCACGCCAGTCCACCATGCAAAAATTCAGCCTGGACCGCATGGTCGGCGACTATCGTTCTCTCTACGACGGCCTCGTCGCCCGCGGCAGCGCGTCGCCGTTGCGCGTCGGCGCAAGCGGCTGACGCCCCGAACAAGGAAGGCACTCGATCATGTGCGGCATCACCGGAATCTTCGAAACGCGCGAGCGAAAGCCGATCGCTCACGACACGCTCGCGCGCATGAATGAGACGCAGCATCACCGCGGGCCCGACGAAGGCAGCTTCCTTGTCGAACCGGGTCTCGGTTTCGGTCACCGCCGCCTGTCGGTCATCGCCGTCGCGACCGGCCAGCAGCCGATGTTCAACGAGGACGGCAGCGTTGCGGTCATCTTCAACGGCGAGATCTACAATTTCCAGGAGCTGATTGCCGAGCTCACCGCGCTCGGCCACGTGTTCCGCACACCGAGCGACACCGAGGTGATCGTGCATGCGTGGGAAGCGTGGGGCGAGGATTGCGTCAAGCGCTTTCGCGGGATGTTCGCGTTCGCGCTGTGGGATCGCAACCGCGAAACGCTGTTCCTCGCGCGCGACCGCCTCGGCGTCAAGCCGATGTACTACGCGCTGCTGCCCGACGGCAAGCTGATCTTCGGCTCGGAGTTGAAGTCGCTCGTCGCGCACGGCGGCTTTTCGCGCGAGCTCGATCCGCATGCCGTCGAGGAGTATTTCGCGCTGGGGTACATACCCGAGCCGCGAACGATTTTCAGCGGGGTGTCGAAGCTTTCGCCCGGGCACACGCTGATGGTACGGCGCGGCGTGCCGCCCCCCGAACCGAAGGAATACTGGGACGTGCGCTTCACGCTGGACAACTACATTTCCGCGGTCGATGCCAGCTTCGAGCTGGTCGACCGCCTGCGCGAATCGGTGCGGCTGCGGCTGATATCCGAAGTGCCGCTCGGCGCTTTCCTGTCGGGCGGAGTGGACTCGAGCGCCGTGGTGGCGATGATGGCGGACGTTTCGACCGAGCCGGTCAACACCTGCTCGATCGCATTCGCCGACGCCGCGTTCGACGAATCGGCGTGGGCGCAGACGGTAGCCGCGCGCTATGGCACGCGACATTTCGTCGACCGCGTCGAGAGCGATGACTTCGACCTGATCGACGAGCTCGCGCGCCTGTACGACGAGCCCTATGCCGACAGCTCGGCGATTCCCACCTATCGCGTTTGCGGCCTTGCGCGCAAGCACGTAACCGTCGCACTGTCCGGCGACGGCGGCGACGAGAATTTCGGCGGATATCGCCGCTACCGGATGCACATGTCGGAAGAGCGCGTGCGCTCGGCGCTCTCGCTGTCGGTGCGCCGCCCGCTGTTCGGCATGCTCGGCCGCGCGTATCCGAAGGCCGACTGGGCGCCGCGCGTGTTTCGCGCAAAGTCGACGTTCGAAGGGCTCGCGCGCGATTCGGTGGAAGGATATTTCCACAGCGTCTCGATCATGCGCGACGACATGCGGCGCCAGCTTTTCAGCAACACCTTCAAGTCGAAGCTCGCCGGCTACAACGCGGTCGAAGTGTTTCACCGCCACGCAAAGCGCGCGCCGGCGGACGATCCGCTGGCGATGGTGCAGTACCTCGACCTCAAGACCTACCTGGTCGGCGACATCAATACCAAGGTCGACCGTGCGAGCATGGCGCATTCGCTGGAAGTGCGCGAGCCGCTGATGGACCATCCACTGGTCGAATGGCTCGCCACGCTGCCGTCGTCGCTGAAAGTGCGCGACAACGACGGCAAGGTGCTGCTCAAGCAGGCGATGCAACCCTACCTGCCGGCGGACCTGATGCACCGACCCAAGCAGGGGTTCGCGGTGCCGCTCGCGCGCTGGTTCAAGGGTCCGCTGCGCCAGCGTGTCCAGGACGCGGTGCTCGGCGAGCGCCTCGCTTCCACCGGCATGTTCAATCGCCGTTATCTCGAGCACCTGGTCGAGCGCCACACGTCGGGCGCCCGCGACTACAGCGCGCCGCTGTGGACGCTGCTCATGTTCGACGCGTTCCTGCGCAACGTGATGCACGACGACGCGACCGGGTTCCGCGAGAAAGCGGCTGGATGAGCCTTACCATCCTGCACATACTCGACCACTCGATCCCGTTGCAAAGCGGCTACACCTTTCGCACCCGAGCGATTCTTCGCGAACAGCGGAGGATGGGCTGGGAGACGCTGCACCTGACGAGCCCCAAGCACACCGCGCCCGGCGGTGCCGAGGAGGATGTCGACGGCCTGCATTTCTACCGCACATCGTGGCGACCGCGCGCGCTGTCGCGGTTGCCGGTCGTGCGCGAGATCTCGCAGATGCGCGCGACGGCCAAGCGGTTGCGCGCGCTTGCCCGCAACGCCCGCCCGGATATCCTGCACGCGCATTCGCCGGTGCTGGTGGCGCTGCCGGCACTGTGGGTCGGATGGCGCGAGCGCATTCCCGTGGTCTACGAAGTTCGCGCGTTCTGGGAAGATGCCGCGGTCGACCATGGCACCAACCGCGAAGGCGGGTTGCGCTACCGGCTGACGCGTGCCCTCGAGACTTTCGCGTTGCGACGTGCGAATCGGGTGACGACGATTTGCGAAGGACTGAAGAACGACATGGTGGCGCGCGGCATCGCGGCCGACCACATCACCGTCATTGCCAACGCGGTCGATGTCGACGAATTCGAATACGCGTCGCCCGCCGACGGCGCGCTCAAGAAACGGCTCGGGCTCGACGGTTGCACGGTCATCGGCTTCATCGGCTCGTTCTACGCCTACGAAGGACTGGATCTGCTGTTGCAGGCGGTACCGCAGATCGTCGCGCGGGTGCCGCAAGTGCGGGTGCTGCTGGTGGGCGGCGGGCCTCAAGAGGCTGCACTGAGGCGCATGGCGACTACGCTGGGCATCGAGGACAACGTCGTGTTCGCCGGCCGCGTGCCTCACGGCGACGTGCAACGCTACTACAGTATCGTCGATGTGTTCGCCTATCCGCGGCACTCGATGCGGCTGACCGAGCTGGTCACGCCATTGAAGCCGCTGGAAGCGATGGCGCAGGGTCGACTGCTGGTCGCATCCGACGTCGGCGGGCATCGCGAACTGATCCGCGACGGCGAGACGGGCGTGCTGTTTCGCGCCGGCGATAGCGCGTCGCTGGCCGATGCCATCGTGCGCCTGCTGGGCGAGCCTGCGCGATGGCCGTCCTTGCGTGAGCGCGCGCGCGCATTCGTCGAGCGCGAGCGGACGTGGGCCACGAGCGTGGCACGCTACCGCGGGGTGTTCGAGCCGCTCGCGAGCGCCGCCCGATGATTCCTGCCGGCCTGCGCATAGGCCTGGTCGGCCCCCTTCCGCCGCCGGCGGGCGGCATGGCCAATCAGACGCTGCAGCTCGCGGAGTTGCTGCGTGGCGAAGGCGCCAACGTCACGATCGTCCAAGTCAATGCGCCTTACGTGCCGCAATGGGTGGGCAAGATCCGGGGATTGCGCGCGCTGTTCAGGCTCGTGCCTTACGTCGCGCAACTGTGGCATGTCGCCGGCTACACAGACCTGTTCCACGTGATGGCCAACTCCGGCTGGTCGTGGCACCTGTTCGCCGCGCCCGCCATCCGCATCGCGCGGCTGCGCGGCGTGCCTTCGATCGTCAACTACCGAGGCGGCGAGGCCGCGGCATTTCTCGCGCGTTCGGGCGAGTCGATCCGCCGCACGCTGCAGCGCACGAGCGTGTTGGTCGTTCCGTCCGGGTTCCTGCACGACGTCTTCGGCCGCTACGGAATCGCCAGCCAGGTCGTTCCCAATATCATCGACATCGAGCGCTTTCGTCCCGCGGCCGTGCGTGCAGCCGCACCGCACCTCGTTGTGGCGCGCAACCTCGAGCCGATCTACGACATTCCCACCGCGTTGCGCGCGTTCGCGCAGGTTCGCAAGCACCTGCCCGACGCCCGCATGACGGTGGCGGGCTCGGGTCCGGCCTTTCAGGCGCTGCAGGCGCTGTGCGCGACACTCGGTATCGCGGATGCGGTCGCATTCTGCGGCCGGCTCGAACGCAGCGAGATGGCGGAGCTCTACCGCGTGGCCAGTGTCGTGCTCAACCCGAGCAGCGTCGACAACATGCCCAATTCGGTATTGGAGGCGATGGCGAGTGGGGTGCCGGTGGTCAGCACAAATGTCGGCGGCGTGCCATTCATCCTGCACGACGGCGACACGGGGCTGCTGGTGAGCGCCGGCGACTACGAGGCGATGGCGATGGCGGTCCTGCGCGTGCACAGCGACGATGCGCTGGCCTCGCGGATCCGTGCCGCCGCGCTTGCTGACGTCCAGCAATACACGTGGCCGCGCGTGCGCGAGCAATGGGCCGACGTCTATTCGGCGGCAGGCCCGCGGGTCCGCATGGCGGCGAGCGCTGCATGAAGCCGATCGCGCAATCCAGCGGGTACACGCGCCTAGTGTCGGACGTGCTCTTCCCACTGCACGAGCGGATCAAGCGTCATGCCAGCGTCGAAATCCGCGAAGCGCTCGAGGCGTCGCAATGGTGGCCGGCGGAGCGGCTCGAGGCACTGCAGCTCGAACGCCTGAGGCTTCTGCTCCAGCATGCCGGGCAGCATGTGCCGTACTACCGCGCGCTGTTTGCGCGCGTGGGCTTCGACGCCGGGCACATAGCGAGCCTCGCCGACCTTCGACGCCTGCCGCTGCTGACCAAGTCGGATATCCGCGCCGATCCCGAAAGCTTGAAATCCGATCAGGCAACGGGTCTCGCGCGATCGAATACCGGCGGCTCGAGCGGCGAGCCGCTGGTTTTCTACATGGGCAAGGAACGGGTGAGCCACGACGTCGCCGCCAAATGGCGCGCGACCCGCTGGTGGGGCGTCGATATCGGTGACCCTGAGATCGTCGTCTGGGGTTCGCCGGTCGAGCTCGGTGCGCAGGACCGCGTACGCTGGATGCGCGACCGGGCGCTGCGCACCCGCTTGCTGCCGGCATTCGAGATGTCGGACGCGAAGCTCGACGCGTTTGTCGAGACGATCCGTGCGACGCACCCGAAGATGCTGTTCGGCTATCCATCGGCGCTGGCGCACATCGCGCGCCACGCCCAAGCCCGCGGCGTGAGCATGGAAGGCCTCGGCATCCGGGTGGCGTTCGTGACGTCCGAGCGGCTCTACGACGATCAACGCACGGCGATCGAATCCACGTTCGGCTGCCCGGTCGCCAATGGTTACGGCGGGCGCGACGCCGGGTTCATCGCCCATCAGTGCCCGGCAGGCGGCATGCACATCACGGCCGAGGACATCATCGTCGAGACGATCGATTCAGAAGGGCAGCCGGTGGCCGCGGGCGAACCCGGCGAAATCGTCGTCACGCACCTGGCCACGCGCGATTTTCCGTTCGTGCGCTATCGGACGGGAGACGTCGGCATCCTCGACACGGCACAGTGCGCGTGCGGGCGCGGCTTGCCGACGTTGCGCGAGATCCAGGGACGCACGACTGACTTCGTCGTTGCGAGCGATGGCACGGTGATGCACGGGCTCGCGTTGATCTACGTGATCCGTGACCTGCCCGGCATCGAGTCGTTCAAGATCATCCAGGAGACTCTAACGTCGACGCGTGTTCTCGTCGTTCCCGGCGCAGGTTTCGGGCCGCAGTTGGCCGACGCGATCGTCGGCGGTTTCAAGCGCCGCCTGGGCAACGATGTGGACGTGCGGGTGGAGCAGGTCGCGCAAATCGCCGCCGAGCGATCGGGCAAGATGCGCTATGTCGTGAGCAACGTTTCGCCGCCGCGTGCCTCGGCAGGCGTCGACGGCCGTGCCGGTCAAGCTGCGGCGCCGCGGAGTCACCACGATGCGTGACATCATCGTCGCCGCGATCGTGTTCGGCTCGCTGCCGCTGATCATGTTCTGGCGCCCGTACGTTGGCGCGCTCATGTGGGTGTGGATCAGCATGATGAATCCGCACCGGCTGAGCTACGGCTGGGCCTATGATTTTCCGTTCGCACTAGTGATCGCCGTTTCGACGCTGCTGGGACTTCTTTTCACCAAGCGCCGTCGGCGTTTCCCGCTGACGGCCGTGTCGGGGCTGTTGCTCACCTTTGTCGCGTGGATGTCGTTTACCTCGCTGTTCGCGATGCAGCCGCCGGATGTGGTCTACGCCGCCTGGATCACGGTCATCAAGACGCAGGTAATGCTGCTTGCGACGGTGATGCTGATCCGCGGCCGCGCCCAGCTCGACCAGCTGATCTGGGCGATCGTCATATCGGTGGGCTTTTACGGCGTCAAGGGCGGCGTCTGGACAGTGCTCAACGGTGGCGCGTACCGCGTCTGGGGACCGACCGGTTCCTACATCGAAGGCAACAACGAACTGGCACTCGCGCTGGTGATCCTGCTGCCGCTGTTGTATTACCTCGCGCAGACCGCATCCAAGCGCTGGGTGAAGTACGGACTGTGGTTCTCGATCGGCGCCTGCACGTTCTCGATCCTCGGCAGCCAGTCGCGCGGGGCATTGCTCGCGCTGGGCGGCGTGGCATTGTTCCTCGGCACGAAGACGCAGCGGCCGGTTCTGGTGACCACGGTGCTGATGATCGGATTCGCGAGCGCGGTCGCGTTCATGCCGGCCAGCTGGACAGACCGCATGAGCACGATCGAAACCTATCAGCAGGATGCGTCGGCGACCAGTCGCCTGGAGACATGGCAGACGATCTGGAACATGGTGGTGCATCGACCGATCGTCGGCGCAGGATTCGACCTGTCCAACCCGATCCTGTTCCAGTTGTACGCACCTGATCCGAACATGCAAAACTTTGCGCCGCACAGCATCTATTTCCAGGCGCTCGGTGAACACGGGTTCGTTGGTTTGGCGCTATATCTAGCGCTCGGCATCATGATATGGCGTCGCAGCAAGAAGCTGGCGATCGAGGCGACCGGGCAGGTGGGCCTCGAATGGCTGCCGCTGCTGATGCGAATGGTCCAGGTCAGCCTTTTCGGATTTGCGATCGGCGGCGCATTTCTCGGGCTGCTGCACTATGACCTGCCTTACTATCTTGCAGGGATCGTCGTGCTGGCCGAAGCCGCGATGCGGGAACGCGAGCCCTCAGTAGCGTCGAAACGCAGCTTCCCGCTGCCATCTGGCAAGGAGGTCCGTGGTGTCTGACGCCGCGCAAAACCTGCTGCGCAGGTACTATGCCAATTCGCCACATCCGTACCGGATCTTCGAAGACCGGGTGAACGCCGCGATCACGCCCGCGTCGGCGTTGCTTGACGCCGGCTGCGGGCGCACCGTACCGGTATTGCGCAAATTCGTCGGTCGCGCAGGACGCCTGGTCGGTGTCGAGCTCGTCGAGTTCACGGACGTGCCCGAAGGCATCGAAACGTACAACGCCAATCTCTCGGCCATTCCGTTGCCCGATGCAAGTATCGACGTGATCATGTCGCGCAGCGTGTTCGAGCATCTCGACGACCCGCAGGCCGTCTACCGGGAGTTCGCGCGCATCCTGAAGCGAGGTGGTCGCCTGATCTTCCTCACTGCCAACATGTGGGACTACGCGACACTGGCGGCACGCGCGATCCCTAATCGATTTCATTCGCGAATCGTCCGATATGCCGAGGGTCGCGAGGAGGCAGACGTGTTCCCGACGCGTTATCGCACCAACACCCGGCGCGCCGTCGAACGCCTGGCCTCGCAGGCGGGCCTCGAAATCGACGAATTCAGCTACCTCGGCCAATACCCGAACTATTTCATGTTCAACGCCGCGCTGTTCATGCTCGGCACCGGCTACGACAAAGTCGTTTCGCGTTTCGAGGCGCTGCGGTTTCTGCGCGGATGGATCCTCGTCACGTTGCGCAGGCCCGTCGCGCCATGATCGCGTCGCCACGCAGTGCGACCGTCAACCGGTTCGCGCGGCGGGCGTGAACGTGGCGCTCGCCGCCCCATCGGCCGCTCGCCGATCGCGAGCAGCCGACCGCCTTGCCATGGATGACCGAGCGTCGCGACGCCGATAGTTTCTCGCCATGCTTTTCAACTCGGTCGCGTTCATCTTCGTTTTTTTCCCGGTCACCGTTGTTGGCTTCTTCCTGCTTGCGCGCTTGAGCCACCTGTGGGCGGCGGGCTGGCTGGCGGCGGCCTCGCTATTCTTTTATGGCTGGTGGAATCCCGCGTACGTCCTTCTGCTCGTCGGATCCGTGTGCTTCAATTATGCGTGCGGAATGCATCTCGCGCGGCGGGTGCGCGACGGGCGGCGCAACGCGGCAATGCCACTGCTCGCGTTTGCCGTCACCGCCAATCTCGCGCTACTCGGGTACTACAAGTACGCGAATTTTTTCCTGCGTACCGCGGCGCAACTGGCGGGCGGCGCGCCGAGCCTCGAGCAGATCGTCCTGCCGCTGGGCATTTCGTTCTTCACATTTACCCAGTTGGCCTTCCTCGTCGACGTCTACCGGGGCTATGCCAAGGAATACAACTTCGTCCACTACGGACTGTTCGTCACGTATTTTCCGCACCTGATCGCGGGTCCGGTGTTGCATCACAAGGAGATGATGCCGCAGTTCCAGCAGGCCGGGACCTACCGGCTGAACTGGGAGGACGTGGCCGTCGGATCAACTATATTCTTCATCGGGCTGTTCAAGAAAACAGTGATTGCGGATGGCGTCGCCGTGTATGCGGGGCCGCTGTTCGCCGCGCCTGGCGACGCGGATCTGCTCGCCGCCTGGGGCGGCGCGCTGGCGTACACGTTCCAGCTGTACTTCGACTTCTCGGGCTACTCCGATATGGCGATCGGGCTGTCGCGCGTGTTCGGCGTCAAATTGCCACTCAATTTCGACTCGCCATACAAGGCGGTCGACATCATCGACTTCTGGCGGCGCTGGCACATGACGCTGTCCCGCTTCCTTCGCGACTACCTGTATTTCCCGCTCGGCGGCAATCGCAAGGGTCCGGTGCGCCGATACCTGAACCTGTTGATCACGATGGCGCTGGGAGGACTCTGGCACGGCGCGGGCTGGACGTTCGTTGCGTGGGGCACGCTGCATGGCGTGTACCTCGTCATCAATCATGCGTGGCGCGCGCTGCGCCGCCGGCTCGGGCAGGATGTCGAGCACGAAACGCGTTGGGGTCGCGGCATTGCGAAGGCGCTGACACTGGTTGCGGTGGTCGTCGGCTGGGTGTTCTTCCGTGCGTCAAGCTTCGGTGACGCGATCGCGATCCTGCAGGCGATGGCGGGGTTCAACGGCATTTCGCTGCCTTCGGCGATCGGCATCCACCTCGGTTCGCTGCAAGGAGTCCTCGAGCACCTGGGCATCGGCTTCGCACTGGGCGGCGCCTCGCGATTCGTGCTTCAGTACGCGTGGATCGCCGCGTTGCTGCCGGTCGTCCTGTTTGCCCCGAACACGCAGGAGATACTCGGTCGATTCGCCCCGGCGCTCGACTATCGCCGCGCCGGCCAGGATGGGGCGCGCATCGCCTGGCGGCCGAGCGTCGCATGGGCGGCGCTCGTGGCGTTGGTCGCCACCAGCGGCCTGCTGACGCTTTCGCGCGTGAGCGAGTTTCTCTACTACCAGTTCTGACATGACACCCGCGACCCGTTACCTTCGCGCGTTGTGCATCGCGACGCTCGTGCTGTTGTTCGCGGTAGCGGCATTCAACCTGATCGTCGACCCGTACGGCGTGTTTCGCGTCGTCAGTGTCGAGGGGTTCAACCGCATCAAGTCGCAGGCGGTACAACGCGCGGAACTCTTCAAGCGCGTGGGCGTGGCTCGCGTGAGGCCGAATGCGTTGATCCTGGGCAACTCCCGTGCCGAGATAGGCTTCGACCCCGAAAGTCCCGCGTGGCCGATGGATGTGCGCCCGGTGTTCAACGTTGCTTTGCCGGGTACCGGCGTCGACTCGACGCTCGACGAATTAACGCAAGTGCTGGCCAGTTCGACGCCGCGGGTCGTCCTGATCGGCCTCGACTTCCTCGATTTCCGCACCGACGCCATAGCGCGCGAAGCGCCCGCGCCCGCGCATCGAAGTCGCATGCAGGATTTGCGCGATCGCGCGTCGGCACTGTTGACGCTGAGCGCGCTGGCCGACTCGATTGCGACTATCGAGGCCCAGCACCGGCGGAATTCGACGAGCCTGACGGAGGCCGGGTTCAATCCGATGCGTGACTACGAGGCGATCGCACGCAACGAGGGCTACTACGCCATGTTCCGCCAGCGTGATGAGGAGAATGCCAAGGCGTACGTGCGCGGCAGCAAGACGATCTTCAGCGCAGACGGGCGACCCGCGCCGGAATTGCACGCGATCGAACAGATCATCGCGCTGACGACGCAGCGGGGCATCTCGCTGCGGTTCGTCATTTATCCCTACCATGCGCACTCACTCGTCCTGTTCGACCGTGCGGGACTCTGGCCCGCGTTCGAAGCGTGGAAGCGCGAGCTCGTGCGGCGCAGCGATGCCGCTGCCCAGGGCGCGGATGTGGAACTGTGGGACTTCAGTGGTTTCGGCGCTTTTGCCAACGAACGCGTGCCGCCGCCCGGAAATACCTCGACCGCGATGGACTGGTACTGGGAAGCCGGGCACTTCAAGAAGTCGCTGGGTGACTTGGTGCTGGCCCGGGTGTTCGGGCGCCCGGATACGCCACCGCAGTGGGGAGTCCGCTTGATCGCCGGCAAGCTCGACGCGCATCTGCAGCAGCAGCGCGCCGACCGCGACGCATACGAGCGCGACCACGCGTCGGACGTGAGCGATCTCGCGCAGCTGGTCGCGCTCGCCAGCGCGCGGCAGGCGCCACCGTTCGCCGTGCGAGGCTCGCCGTTCAACGGCCAGTGACCTCGCGCCCCTCGAATTCCTTCGATCGTCTGCTAAAATATCCGGTACCCAAGTCCATGACCGGCCATGTCTTTTCCGGGTTGTGCATGGATCGGCAACCCAACGACTGAGATTCGACATGGCTCGCAGGATTTGGTCGACGTTGTTGCCCTGCGCGCTGGCGCTGCTGCTCAACGGCATGCACGCTGGCATTGCCAGTGCCCAGGCGGTGCCCGGCTACGTCTTCAACGGTCCGCTGTTGCCGCTGATACTCCAGGCGCCCGAGCGTGGTTGGCTCGAGGTCAACGCCAATTCATACAGCGACGTCTGGACTCCCCCCGATCTCGAGCCGCTCGATTTGGGCGCGACGCATCCGCCGTCGAAGATCATCCAGGCGTGGAGCGGCTTTGCCTGGGATAGCAATCGCGGTGACCTGATCCTCTACGGCGGCGGTCACGCCAACTATTCCGGCAACGACGTCTATCGATGGCACTCGAGCAATCTTCGATGGGAGCGCGCGTCGCTGCCGAGCGATATCTATGACGATCCGGTATCCCGGTTCCAGGCGATCGACGGCGTGGACAACGCGCCGAGCTCGGCGCACACGTACCAGAACAACATGTTCATGCCGCTCGCCGACCGATTTCTTGCCTGGGGCGGCGCTGCCTACGATAACGGCGGACCGTATCTTCGCGTTTCCGAGACCGATCCCACCAAGACACGCCCGGTGGGGCCGTATCTTTTCGATCCGAACCGCGCGGACGGCAACAAGGTTGGTGGCACAACGGGTTCGCATGTGACGCGTGTGGCGCCGCACCCCGAGATCGTCGGCGGGCAAATGTGGGAGAACCGCGACATCCACCTGCACCTTGCAGGACAGGTGATGCCCGGCGCACATGTCAGCGGTTGCTCCACTTATGCGGTCGAAGGCGGCCACGACGTGGCGTACGTCGGCGCCAACAACGGTCTCGGAACCAATCTCAACGTCTATCGCTACCAGCTGACCGACATCAACAATCCGGCGCTGGACCAGATCTCGCAGGTAGGGACGTTCTGGGTGGGAACAACGGGCCAGACCACTTGCGGTTACGACCCTTCGCGCAAGCTGTTCGTGCGCACCGGCACCAACGCGATTCCGTTCCTGTTCTGGGATCTGACCACGCCAGGCCCCGGCAATCCTGACCAGCGCGTCGTCGTCGATTCCACCATTGCCGGTCTCCAGTCGTGGCTGTCAGCGCAGGGCCTCGACATCCAGAATTGCGCGTTGGTGTCCGATCCCGGCAATCACACGTATCCACTGTGGTGTGGCGCGGCCGCAATCTGGGAATTGCACCCACCAGCCGGGAATACCGCCGCTGGTTGGACGGTGTCGCCATTGACGGCCGCACCCGGCGCCTCCCCGCCGGGTGACACCAGTGGAACCGGTGTGCTCGGCAAGTGGCGTTACGTTCCCTATTTCGATGTGTTCGTCGGCTTGGAGAATGTCAACGAAGGCCACGTGTGGATCTACAAGCCCGCGGGATGGACGCAGCCGAATCCCGCCGGGAATGCGTTGCCGAACGTGACGATCACGTCGCCTTCGGATGGGGCCGTGCTGGATCCAGGCGTTTCAGTCGGTCTCGCGGCGACGGCGTTCGACGGCGACGGGACAATCGGCCGGGTCGAGTTCTACGCCAACGGCATCAAGCTCGGTCAAGCCACGACTGCGCCTTATTCGCTGCAATGGAGGCCGCTGCTCGTGGGCACGTATTCGATCGTCGCGATCGCCGTGGACAACGTCGGCGGCATGTCGGAATCGCCCGCGGTCAACGTCACGGTCAGCGCGCCGATTTTTTCTGTAACGCTGCAGCGGGGGCTCGCGGGCTACGCGGGCGTCGGCGACACGATGCTCAACGCGACTGCCGCTTCCACGCCCTACGGCGCATCCAACCCGCTGTATCTCGATGGGTCGAACTACACGCCGCTGGTTCGCTTTGTTGTGTTTGCGTCCGAGGGCGGACCGGTGCCCGATGGGGCGGTGATCCAGTCGGCGACGCTGGCGTTGTACAAGCAATTCTATGACAACGCGCTGCAGCTCAATGCGTTGCAAGTCCCCTGGACCGAGTCGCAGGCGACGTGGCTGCTTCGGCAGCCGGGGCTTGCGTGGACGATTGCCGGCGCAGCGGGCGCAGGGTCTGATTACATCGCGGCGACCGACGCGGTGACGGCGGGATCGTTCAATCCCGGATGGGTGATGTTCGACGTAACGTCGCGATTGCGCACCTGGGCAAATGCCGCGAGCGCGAATTTCGGCTGGCGCCTGGCGATGGCGGTTCCCAACAGCGTCAACGGCATTCAGTTCAACTCCAGCGAATATGCGACCGACCCGACGCAGCGGCCGAAGCTGACGCTCGTCTATGCGCCGCCACCGGATGGGCAGCCACCGTCGAACATCCCGCCGACGGTGACGCTGGACAGTCCGTCGAATGGTGCGAGCACGACGCTGGGTGG
>JBEPUI010000047.1:0-26362 GCA_041691615.1 Pseudomonadota bacterium | reverse complement strand
TGTCGTACATGTTCTGCGGGCGCGTGCCGTTGCCCTTGCCCCAGATGCCGTGGTGCCCGCAGTTCATGCCGTTGTCGCTCATGAAGATCACCAGCGTGCTGTCGCGCAGTCCGAGCGCGTCGAGCGCCGCGAGTACGCGGCCGATACCGGCGTCCATCGCCGTCGTCGCCGCGAAATAGCCGGTGAGGCTTTCGCGCCGTCGTGCGTGACCTTCGTCGGTTGCCGGATTGCCGGTGGCGGAATTGGGGTGCGGCGGCTCTTCCGGGCAGGAGGCGAACGGGCAGTCCGCATACAGATCGGTGTAGGCGCGCGGATGCGAGTCGAGCCACGGATAGTGGGGTGCCGTGTAGTTGAGGCTCAGCCAGAACGGTTGCGGACGAGCCGACTCCTCGTTCAGGAAGCCCAGCGCCGAGTCGGTCAGCACGTCGGTGAGGTAGCCGGGCGCATCGAGCAGCTGCTGCTCGTCGCACATCGGCGCGTCGTAATAGCGGCTCATGCCCGATTGATGCGCGAACCAGCGCACGTAGCCGGGGCGTGGCGCGTCGCTCGCGCCGAGGTGCCACTTGCCGATCAGCGCGCAGCGCCAGCCGGCGGCGGCGAAGTGGTCGGTGACGAGCGTGCGCCCGCGCAGGTAGTCGATGCGCTGCGCGCCGATGTTGCCGTCGCGGATCCAGTCGTGCACGCCGTGCTGCGAAGGGATCTGCCCGGTCATCAGCGACGCGCGCGCCGGCGAGCACACGGGCGACGTGCAGAAGAAATCGGTGAAGCGAATGCCCGAAGCCGCCAGCGCGTCCAGGTTGGGCGTGATGATTTCGGCATTGCCGGCACAGCGCATCGACCACGCGCCCTGGTCATCGCTAAGGATGAACAGGATGTTCGGTCGCAGCGGGTCGCGGCTTGCCATCGGTCACGCAATCGTGGACGCGGGTTCGCGCGCAACTGGCGCGACGCCGGCGCCCATCGCGGTCCAGACCGCACGCTTGGCGGCGGCGAACGCGTCGCTCATTCGCGTGGCCTCGGTGCGAGGCCGCTCGAGGTCGATGGCGACGATCGTCGCGATGCGGCCCGGATGCGGTGACAGCACGACGACCCGATCGGAAAGAAACACCGACTCGTCCAGGTCGTGGGTGACGAACACGATCGTGGTGCCGGTGCGCTGCCACAGCGCGAGCACCGTGTGCTGCATCGAGTTCTTGGTTTGCACATCCAGCGCGCCGAAAGGCTCGTCCATGAACAGCACGTCGGGCGAGTTGGCGTACACGCGCGCGAGGTCGACGCGCTTGCGCATGCCACCCGACAGCTCCTTGGGATAGGCTTTGCGGAACGCGCCGAGCCCGACCGCGTCGGCCCAGTGCGCGACGAGGCGTTCGCGCTCGGCGCGCGCGACGCCGCGGCACACGGGACCGAAGGCAATGTTGCGCTCGACGCTGAGCCACGGGAACACGGCGTCCTGCTGGAACACGAAGCCGAGATCACGGTCCAGGCCCACGACCAACCGGCCGTCATGCAGCACTTCGCCCTGCGTCGGCGAGATCAGTCCCGCCATCAGCCGCAGCAGCGTCGATTTGCCGCATCCGGATGGCCCGATGACGCTGACGAGTTCACCGCGCGCGATGTCGAGGTCGACATCGCGCAGCACGGTCAGCGTTTGCGAAGAGCGCATAGGCTGGAAGCGATGCGTGAGGCCGCGCACGCGAAGCTTCGGCATTGCGGTGGACGGGGAGGGTGACGGTAAGCTCATCGGCGCACGTCACTCCAGCGTGTCAGCCGGTGGCCGACGACCCGCGCGATCTGGTCGAGCGATGCACCGACGATGCCGATCGCGATGATGCCGACGATGACGATGTCGGTACGAAAATACTGGCCCGCATTCTCGATCATGAAGCCGAGACCCGACGATGCGGCGATCAGTTCGGCGGCGACCAGCGCGAGGAAGCCCGTCGAAAGGCCGGTGCGCATGCCGGCGATCAGGTAGGGCACCGCGCAGGGCAACGCCACCGAGACGAACTCGCGAAGGCGGCCCGCGCCCAGCGTGCGCGCGGCGTCGACGTAGATCTGCGCAACTTCCTTCATCCCTGCGCGCGCGTTGACGACACAGGGTTTGAACACCGCGAGCGCGATGATGATGATTCGCGACGGCTCGCCGATGCCCACCCAGATGATGATCAACGGTATGTAGGCGAGAGCGGGAACGGGGCGGATGGCGTCGATCAGCGGATTGAGCAGGTAGCCGACGATGCGAAACCAGCCGGCCAGCGATCCGAGCACCAGTGCCAGCGACGCGCCGATGGCGAATCCAACCAGCACCCGCGCGAGGCTCGCCCAGGTGTTGGCGAGCAGGTCGCCATTGACGAGCTGGTTCGCGAACTCGCGCACGATCGTCGGCGGCGTCGGCACCATCGCCGCATTGACTCCGGTCCGGGTGGCGACGAACCAGTAGAAACCCACGACGACGGCAAGCGACAGCACGCCGTAGAACACCGGCGGCCCGAGTGCAAGCGGTCGCTGGGCGGTGGCTTCCTTGTCGTCGGCCGGCACCATGTCGGGGTGCGATAGACCCAAGGGAGCGACGCCCGCCGCGGACTTGTCGACGCCCGGCGAATCGGGCGTGGCAGGCGTTGCGCCGGTCGAGATTACGTTCGGCTTCATCACGTCATGATGATGCCGCCATCGACGTTGAACGCCGAGCCGGTGGTGAAATCGCATTCGTCGGAGGCGATGAAGACCGCCATTTTCGCGACCTGCTCGACGGTCCCCAGGCGACGCAGCGGCGAGCGGCCGTTGACGCGCGTCATGATGTCGTCGATCGCCACACCTTCGATCGCAGCACCCTCGCGCCATCCCTGCTCGCCGAGCGGCGTCGCGATCGGCCCGGGACAAATGGCGTTGACGAGAATGTCATGGCGCGCCACTTCCAGCGCCAGCGATCGCGTGAAGCCGATCACGCCGAACTTCGACGCGCTGTATGCGCTCGCCGTCGGCTCGCCGACCTTGCCGGCGATCGACGCGATGTTGATTATGCGGCCGCTGCGCTTGGCGATCATGTCCGGCAGCACGGCCTTGGCACACAGGAACGTGCCTTTCAGGTTGACGTCGAGCACGAGGTCCCACACGGCCTCGGTCATGTCGGCGACCCACGCCTTGCGAATGATGCCGGCACTGTTGACCAGGATGTCGATCGCGCCGAACGCCGTGCGAACGGACCCGACGGCTTGCTGCACGGTGGCTTCCTGAACGACGTCGATGCCCACGGCCATTGCCTGCGTTCCGAGGCTCGCCACGCAAGCTTCTGCGGCCGCGACGTCCAGGTCCGCGACGCCGACACGCGCGCCTTCGGCAACGAATGCGCGAGCGATCGCGGCACCAATGCCCGACGCGCCGCCGGTGACGAGCGCCACGCGCCCTTGCAGTCGTCCGGCCATGGCGTCAGGCCAGCTCGTGAAGCTTGGGGTAGTCGACGTTGAGCAGGTAATTCGGCGGCACGTCCTCCTCGATCGGCACGAAGCGACGCGCGTTGCCGCCGAAATGGTTGTCGGTCTTCGGCACCGAGATCGTCGAGATCTCGCCGCCCACCAGCACGTCGCCGCCTTCCTTGGCCCAGAAGCGGTGGTAAAGGTTGGGCACGATCGTCAGGCTGCCGCCATGCGCAATCTCGAACACCTGTCCCGCGGTGAATCGCATTTCGACGCCGTCCAAAAAAACTGTTCCGGGCGATTCCTCGTCCATGGACCGGTCGGGCCGCGAATTGAAGAGCTGGATCATCAGCGTGCCGCCGTTGTAGCTGATGATGTCCTCGACCTTGTTGTGGTGGAAGTGATAGGGCAGCCGTTGTCCCGGCTTCAGCACGTAGATCTTTTCTCCGTACGGCGTCCCCTGGTCGGGGAATTCTGGCGTGCCGTTGCGCACGTCGAACATCGTGATGCCGATGTCGTCGAAGTTGTCCTGGCCGAAATCGGTGCAGGCCCAGCCAAGCGCGTTGCGCGTGATGCGGCTCATCTCCGGGCCCGCCGATTTCCAGCGTTCGGCCGTCCAGTAGCCCCATTCCGGGAGTCGGATGCCGTGCTGGGCCATCGCCTTGTGCGCGAGGTCGAGCGCGGCGTTGATCTGCGAACGTTTCATGCGTGTTGCTCCGTGGTCGATGGAGAGGACGAGTTCGAAGTGCGTGGTAGACGCAGGCGCGGCATCGCGCGTGCAAGATTGCCACCGAAGATATCCGCAATGGATTCGGCGTCGACCGCGCGGCGTGCGAGGAACTGCTCTACGCACGCGACCCAGTCGCCATAGCTTGCGTAGCGCAGCAGCATCGGCCAGTCACTGGCGAACACGAGACGCTGCGCGCCTGCCGCGTCGAATGCTTCATCGAGCATCGATTGCACGTCCGGCGTGCGCCAGGTGCCGCCGAACAGGAATGGCAGCCCCGACAGCTGCACGTACGTTTGCGGCCGGCGGACGACGCGGGCGAGTGTTTCGCGCCACGTGCGTCGATCGGTTTCCGGCGTCGGCATGCACAAGTGGTTGAACAGCACCGGCCCAGGCGGCAAGGCATCGAGGGCGCGCGCGAGCGCCGTGTAGTGGCGCGGTTCGGCGAGCATCGTCACGGCGAGTCCCGCGTCGAGCGCGGCACCCAGGTTTCGCATCACCTGCGCACGCACCACGAAACCATCGTCGGCGACGCGCCGAAGCTGTGCGCGGATGCCGACGACCTTGCGCTCGGCCACCAGCGGTGCGTAATCGACGGCCGGCGTGTCGAGGTCGACCCATCCGGTGACGCCGGCGACGCGCGCATCGTCGCGCGCGAGATCGAGCAGCCACCGCGTTTCCGCCGCTTGCGGGCAGGTCTGTACCAGCACCGCGGCGTCGATGCGGCTATGCGCGAGGTCACCGGCGACGTCCGGCATCAGGAAATCGCGACGATAGAAGGCGTGATCGGCCACCGGTCGATTGTCGAAGCCGCAGTCCGGCTTCCAGAAGTGCAGGTGAGCGTCGATGCGCATCGATTCAGGCCGGCACGCCCGTCGAGGCTATCAGGCCGTCGTGTTCGAGAGTTTCGCGCAACGCGGGCGGCAGCGGCGATGCCGAAGCGTCGAGGTTCTGCTCGAGCTCATCCACGGAGCGCGGTCCGACCAACACGGTGGCGATCGCGGGATTGGCCATCACGAACTGCAATGCGGCGGCGGGCAGCGTCGTGCCGTGGCGTGCGCACGCGGCGGCGATGCGTGCAGTGCGCTCGATGATCGCCGGCGCGGCCGGCTGGTAAGCATAAGTGGGCGCGGCCTGCGGCCATCTCGACAGGATGCCGGAGTTGAAGACGCCGCCCGCGACCACGGCCACGCCAGCGCGTGCCGAGCCCTCGATCAGGGTCGCACCGTGCTGGTCGAGCAGCGTGTAGCAGCCGGCCAGCAGGAAGGTGTCGAAGCGCGCACTGGCGAGCAACGCCGCGACCGGCGCCGTGGCGTTCGAGCCGATGCCGATCGCACCGACCAGTCCCTCGGCGCGCAGGCGCAGAAGTTCGGCGTGCGCGTCGAGGCAATCGTCGAGATGATCGTCGACGTCATGCAGGTGGACGACGTCGAACCGATCGGTGCCCAGCCGCTCCAGGCTTCGCATCACCGACGCGCGGGTGGCCGTCGCCGAGAAATTCCATTGATCGGCGGCGCGCGCGCGAGTTGCGCCGGGCGGTGTCGCAGGCTGTGCGTAGGGTCGCGTGACACCCGTCTTGCTGCACAGTACGTAATCGTCGCGCGGCACGCCTCGCAGTGCACGCCCGAGGCGCTCCTCGCCCAGGCCGCCGCCGTACAGTGGCGCGACGTCGAAGAAGCGGACGCCGCGCTCCCAGGCGCGCGCAATCGTCGCGTCGGCGTCGCGTGCGTCGACGCCGGGCTGTCCCAGCGCCGCGCAGCCGAGGCCCAGTCGTGGCCAGCGCATGGGTGGCTGTACTGTCACGGCGTCACCGGGTCAAGCCGGTTGGATGTTGAATCACGGCGTCACCGGGTCGAGCCGGTTGAGCTCCGGCGCCAGCGGCCAGCGGTAGAGATCCGCCGGATGCACGTGTCGGGCCCACGCGTCGATGACGTTCTTGTCCGCGCGCCTCGCCGCGATGCGCGCGGCAATGGCGTCAGGGTCCCAGCCGTCGAGCACGCGCGCGAGCATTGCGTCGCGTGTGGTCGCGTGTGCAGGATCGGCAGCGAGGTCGTGGCGCTCATCGGGATCGGCGGCGAGGTCGAACAGCATCGGCGCCTCGCCGTGATGGTAGATCAGCTTGTGCGCGCCCACGCGCACCATGCGCTGCTGGATCGCGCGGCCACCGGTCCACGCGGGCACCGTGTCGGTGCAGTTCTCGGCGTAGGTCTCGTCGACCCACGCGGCGCGGGCGTCGCCGGCGACGCCGAGCAGGCTGCGGCCGCTGGCATGCGGCAGCGGCGGTGCGCCCAATGCATCGATCATCGTCGCGGCGATATCGATCAGGTTCGCCACCTGCGGTCGTCGCTTGCCGGCCGGAAGGCGCGCGGGCCAGCGCATGATCACCGGCACTCGCACCGAATCCTCGAACAGCGTGTGCTTCCACCATAGGCCGCGCTCTCCGAGCTGGTCGCCGTGGTCGGTGGTGTAGACGACCAGCGTGTCGTCGGCGAGGCCCTCGCGCGCGAGCGTGGCCAGCACCTCGCCGATCAGGCAGTCGAGCCGGTAGACCAGCGCGTAATACGCGGTGCGCGCACGCAACGTGTCGGCGGGATCGACGCCGTCGAGCTTGCGATCGTTGCGCCACCAGCGCTCCCACGGATGCGCGGGCTCGTGCATGTCCGGATGCCGCGGCGGCGCCACCCGCCCGGCGAACCGCGCGTAGTCGTCGCGCCACGCGACGTAGGGCGGATGCGGCAGCAGGAAACCGACGGTCAGGCAGAACGGCTCGTCGCGCCCTGCACGACGGGCTGCCGCGTGGCCGCGCAACTGCTCGCACGCCGCCGCCGCGGCTTCGACGTCCTTGACCTGGTACGCCGACTGCCCGATGCCCGAGCGTGTCAGGCTCTCGCGCCACGGATCGTTGGCGCGCTCGAGCACACCGAGATCGTGCCGCGGCACGCCGCCCCAGTTGGGGCTGTGGTCGCCGACGCTGCGGTCGATGTAGCCATGCAGCTGATCTGGGCCCATCGCGTGCAGCCGCCCGGCGAGGGCAGGCCGATAGCCGGCGGCCCCTGCGGCATGCAGCCACGTCGCCGCATCCGAGCGCAAGTAGTCGTCGTTGGTCCAGCACTCCTGCTCGAACGGATAGCGCGCTGTCAGCATCGACATGCGGCTCGGCACGCACAGCGGCGACGGGCAGTAGACGTTGTCGAACGTCACGCCGTCGCGCGCAAGCGCGTCGAGGTGCGGCGTGAGCGCAACCGCGTCGCCGTAGCAGCCGGCGACATGGCGCGCGTGCTGGTCCGAGAACAGGAAGAGAAGGTTGGGGCGTTTCATCCGGCGAGCGGTGCGTTGCTGATTGCACGCCCTTTGGGTTATGGGTAATATCTTACCAGTAGCCTAGCAGGGCGTTTACGATTTGACAAGAATCGCAGCCAGGACTCACAGGTGTGCGTCGTCTGTCCACGCCGCATCGGGGCGCATTCGTGGCGCCGCCCGCCTGCCCGGCCTTTTTCGATAGGGAGATATTGCATGGCGAGTAGAAGTGCGGCACGGCCCAACGTGCTTTTCGTGCTGACCGACGACCAGGGCGCGTGGGCCATGGGCTGCGCCGGCAACGGAGACATACGGACTCCCGCCATTGACGCGCTCGCCGCGAGCGGCATGCGGTTCGATAATTTCTTTTGTACGTCGCCGGTGTGCTCGCCTGCGCGTGCATCCCTGCTGACCGGCATGATTCCATCGCAGCACGGCGTGCACGACTGGCTGCGCGGCGGCAATTCGGGGCCGGACCGGGTCCAATACCTCGAGGGCGCCATGCTGGTGACCGATGTGCTTGCGGATGCAGGCTACCGATGCGGCCTCACCGGAAAATGGCACGTCGGTGCCAACGATCGCGCACCGCGCGGCTTCGTTCATTGGTTCGCGCATCAGGCCGGCATGAGCGCGTATTACGACGCGCCGTTCTTTCGTGGCACGGAATCTGTGACGGTGCGCGAGTATGTGACCGATGCGCTGGCGAAGGACGCGGTCGAGTTCCTCGACGCCGAAGCGGCCAATGACGCGCCCTTCTGGCTGAGCCTGCATTTCACCGCGCCGCATTCGCCGTGGAAGAACGCGCATGCGCCGGAGCTGATGGCGCTCTACGACAACTGCGCATTCGAGTCCTGTCCGCAAGAACACCGGCACCCGGACTCCTATTGCGGCAACCTGGAAGCGGAGCAGGGCTTCGCGGATCCGCGCGGCAACCTGCAAGGCTATTTCGCGGCGATCTCCGGCGTCGACCGCGCGCTCGCGCACGTGATCGACACACTCGAGCGCCTGCAGTTGCGCGAGAGCACGCTCGTCATCTTCACAAGTGACAACGGCATGAACTGCGGCCACCACGGCGTCTGGGGGAAGGGCAACGGCACCTTCCCGCAGAACATGTACGACTCGTCGGTCAAAGTGCCTTTCATCGCATCGCAGCCGGGGCGCATTCCGGCCGGCGTCGTCACGAAGCAGATGACGAGCGGCTACGACGTATTGCCGACGATCCTCGACTACGTTGGCGCCGACTGGACGCCGCCGGTTTGTCTGCCGGGAAAGAGCGTGTCGGACGTCCTCGAAGGGAGGCCGGCGGGTGCAGACGATGCGGTGGTCGTTTTCGACGAATACGGACCGGTGCGGATGATCCGCGGCACGCGCTGGAAATACGTGCATCGTTATCCCTACGGGCCGCATGCGCTGTTCGACTTGCGTGACGATCCGGGGGAACGCCGCAACCGGGTCGACGATCCTGCTGCGCTGTCTGTCGCCCATGAAATGCGTGCGCGGCTCGATGGCTGGTTCGCGCAATACGCCGATCCTCGTGTCGACGGCTCGCGGCTGCCGGTGTGGGGCCGGGGCCAGTTCGGGCGAGTGGGGGCGGCAGGCAAAGGCGCCGCGGCCTTCGCCGAAACGGCGCCCGACGGCACATTTGCGCGCAAGACCTACGGCGACTTCGTCGATGTCGCCAATGCCAATCGCAAGAAAGCGGCGATTTAGGGCCGCCACGCTCGGCCAGCATTCAGATCTGTCCATCCTCACGGAGCACTCATGCACCTGACCCGCCGACGTTTTATTTCCGTAACGCTTGCAACGACCAGCATCCTTGCCGCAGGACGCGCAAGTCCGGAGGGCGCGGCGCTGCCGTCATCGCCCGCGTCGGGCGAGCTGGCCGTCGGCGTGCTGCGCAATTTGCCGGGCGCGCTGATCGGCGTCGCCGATGAAGGCGGAGTGTTTCGCAAAGGCGGCGTCGCAGTCACGTTGCCCGGCAAATTCCTCAGTGGCGGCGGACCAGCGCTACTGCCCGCGGTTGCGGCAGGCAATGTCGATATCGGTGTGATTGGCGACACGCCCGCGATCCTGGCGCTAGCGCGCGGGGACCTGCCGCTCGAGATCGTGGGAGTCGTCAGCGATACATCACGCGTGTTCACGATCGTGGCAGCGCCGCCGTTCGTTTCCCTGAAGGATCTCGCGGGCAAGAAGATCGGATTGCCGACCGGCACGGCATTCGAGTATTTTTTCGCCAGCGCGCTTGCGCACGCCGGCATGAAGCCTGGTGATGTCGAAGTGGTCAACCTGAGCCAGCCACAAGCGCTTCCCGCATTCATTGCCAAGCGCGTGGATGCAGTGCTGCCCGATACCTTCGGATTGCGCGCACTGCTGAAGGCACGGCCCGACGCGAAGGCGATCTTCAGCAGCGACGGCGGCTTTGCGACCAGCGGTGCAGCGTCATTTCGCCAGTTCAACGTCTTCGTGGCACGCGGCGAGACGCTACACGCGAAGGAACGGGAGCTGCGCGCCTTCCTGCACACGTACTACACGGGTGTCACGGGCCCGCTGAATGATCCCGGCACGCGCGGCGCGACGGTCGCGCGCATGACGGGTTTCATCAATGCCGGCGTCAAGGATGCGGTCAACAGCGACGATCTGCTAAAGCAGGTCGAGCTAAGTGACTTCCCCACGCTGGCGCGCGCCCGCGCGCTGCAGGCCGGCGAATTCAAGGCCGCGCTGGAAACGCAAGCCCGGTTCTGGGTGGCGTCTGGCAGGAT
The DNA here is from genome assembly GCA_041691615.1 of Pseudomonadota bacterium. GTDB lineage: Bacteria > Pseudomonadota > Gammaproteobacteria > Burkholderiales > Casimicrobiaceae > VBCG01. Next base: position 16,166 of record JBEPUI010000047.1, on the reverse strand, counting down.
CCAGCACGCCCCCGACTTCGGACGTGCGCTCGACACCAGCCTGCTCGCATAGCGCTCGCAGACTGGCGCGCAGATCGGAAACTGATTGCAGCGCGGTTCCCCGGGGCTACGGGATCACAAACGCTTGTCGGCCGGCAATTCCTTGAGGTCGGCGAATGCCGACGGATTGGCTTTCATTGCCGCCGCCACGAACGTGTTGTCGATCGACGGCGCGGGATCGAATGCCGCCGGAATACGCTTTTGTGACAGCAGCAGCGGAATCGCATGCTCCTTGAAGCCTTCGACGGTGTTCTTCGAAAGGCGCACGTCGAGCGGCAGGCTCTTCAGCGCAAGCGACAGCGTCTCCTTGTCCATGCCGGGAATCCAGCGCGTGGAGATCAGCGCCGCGTCGTCGCGGTGCGCGCGCGTCCACGCCTGGGCCTCGGCGTACGCGACGACGAACGATTCGAGCGCCTTGGACTTCTTCGCGATCACGTCCTTGGTCGTCACCATCGTGCCCGCGTCATAGCAGCTCTTGCAGCCGCCGTAGATGACCTTGTACGCGCCCGGCACCTTGGTCAGTGCGGCGCTCGGCCACGGCTCCCAGGCGACGATCACATCCGCGTCCTTGTTGGCGAGCGCGGTCGCCATGCTCGACGGCGCGGTGTTGACCATCGTGACGTCGTTCACCGTCAGTCCGACCTGTTGCAGGATGCCCGCGATGTAGGGTTCGCCGCCCGCGCCACGCGTGACACCCACCTTCTTGCCCTTGAGCTTCGCCAAATCACCGACCGGCACGCCGGCGTCGGCGCGCGCGACCATCGAGATCACTTCGCTCTGCGGATTGTTGAGCGCGTTGTTCCAGGTGTGCCCGATCAGCACCAGCGGGATGCCGCGCGACACCGCAACGAGGAACGGATACGTGCCGAACAGGCCGACATCGACCGTACCACTGGCGAGCGCGTTGGAAATCTCGACGCCGCTCGGCATCATGTCGACCTTGACGTCCAGGCCCTGTTTTGCGAACAGGCCATTTTCCACTGCGGCAAAGAACGGCGCGTTCTCCGCCGCAGTCGTCACCGCCACGTGCAAGGGCTCGGCCGCCCATGCCCCAAACGCCGCCGCCATCGCGGCTACCAGCAACAGACCCCTACGCATGCTTGCACCCATTCGTGTCCTCCGTTCGCCCGTTGGTGGGCTCTAGGTAATATCTCACCGGCATCCTAACTCTGCTACCATCGACTTTGCAAGCACGCGGGAGCCAGCAAGCAGGTCGAGCCAGGTACCGGCGCGACCTGCACGCCGATCGAGGAGAGCATGCGCAAGGCCAAGCCCAAGTCGCTGATGCGCGAAGTCGCTTACGAGCGCTTCAAGGCGCAGTTGTTCAAGCGCAACCTGTCACCGGGACAGTTCGTGTCGCAGGGCGAGCTCTGCGAACTGCTCGAAGTGCCGCTCGGACCGACGCGCGAGGCGCTGAAGCGGCTGGAGGCCGAAAACCTGGTGCGGCTGATTCCGCAACGCGGGATCCAGATCGCCGACATCGGCGTGACGCTGATTCACGAGGCCTTCGAATTCCGCTCGGTGATCGAGGGCGCGGCGGTGCGCCGCTTCGCGCAGGCGGCGAGCGACGAAACGATTGCAGGGCTCGAGCGCGACACGACCGAGATCCTGCGCCGGCTCGACGGCGGTTCGAATGAAGATCCCAAGCTTATCGACGCCGCGCTGCAGGTCGACTGGGGCATGCACGACCTGATGGTCGACGCGATGCGCAACCACATCATCATGGCCGCGCATCGCCAGAATTTCGACAAGATCCGCATGATCCGGCTGCACGGACGCTCGCCGCGCTACCTGCCGCTGGCGATGGAAGAGCACCTGGGGGTGATCGTGGCGCTGAAGGCGCGCGACACGGAGCGTGCCGCGGCCGCGCTGCAGCACCATCTGAAGAGTGCCGAGCACCGCGCGCTGGGGCTGTGACGAACGACAATTGCAATTGAGGATGCCGATGGAGAGCGCACCGGCGAAGATCGGCATCCGCGACCTGACGCTCGACTACGTCAACGCCGACACCGGCGTGCGCCACCGCGCAGTCGAGCATCTCGACCTCGACGTGCGGCACAACGAGTTCCTGTGTGTCGTCGGCCCGAGCGGATGCGGCAAGTCCACGCTGCTGTCGGCGATCGCGGGTTTCCTGCGCCCGGCGGCCGGCACGCTGACGATGGATGGGCACGCGATCACCGCACCCGGCGCCGAGCGCGGCGTGGTGTTCCAGGAGTACGCGCTGCTGCCGTGGATGACGGTGCTCGACAACGCCGCGCTCGGGCTCAAGCTGCGCGGCGTGCCGCGCGCCGAGCGCTATGCGACGGCGCGGCGCTATCTCGCGGTCGCCAACCTGCACGGTGTCGAGCACAAGTATCCGCACGAGCTGTCCGGTGGCATGCGCCAGCGCGTGGCCGTGGCGCGCACGCTCGCCAATTCGCCGGAGGTCATGCTGATGGACGAGCCGTTCGCCGCGGTCGACGCGCAGACGCGAATGGTGCTGCAGGAGGAGCTGGTGCGCATTTCGGCGACGTCGACGCTGACGGTGTTCTTCATCACCCACAGCGTCGACGAGGCGATCTTTCTCGGGGATCGCGTCGCGGTGATGTCGCCGGGCCCGGGCCGCATTGTCTCGCTGGTCGACGTGCCGTTCACGCGCGCGCAGCGCAGCTGGAAAACCCTCAACGCCGATCCCGCGTTCAACGCGCTGCGCGACGATTTGCTGGAACGCGTGCGCCAACCCGTCGCCGCGCGAACCGAGGAGGCGCTGTCGTGATGCTGCGCGAGCCCGCCATCGCCACCGCGATCGTGGTCGCATTGGTGGCGCTCTATGCGTTTGCGGGCTTCGTCGGCGGCGCGCGAAAGCTCGACGCGGTGCAACCGCCGCCGGCGGCACGCGGCGACTACGCGATCACGCTGGCATTCGCGCCCGAGCGCTTCCACGAGCAGTGGCTGCAGGATCGTGGCCGCGTCGTCGGCGTCAAGGGCAGCACGGTATTCATGCGGGATGTAGAGCCGCAGGTGTTGCGCGGCATCGCGCGGGAGTATTGGGTCACCGGCGTGGTGCGCTGGAGCGGCCCGTGACCGCAGTGGCCGGCGACGCGGGATTCGCGCAGCCCTGGGGGCTGTCGCGGCGGGCCGCGCGCACGCTCAAGGGTGCCGCAGGCATCGTGCTGATGCTGGTGGCGTGGCAGGTGTCGGTGCCGCTGGTCGGCATGTCGAGCTATTTCTATCCGGCGCCGCTCGACGTGTGGGCGGCATTCGTCGACCTCGTGACGAAGGGCGTGCTGCCGATCTACATCGCCGACAGCCTCGTGCGCTACGGCGTCGGCGTGGGCATCGGCGCCGTGCTGGGCATCGTCTTCGGCGTCGCCATCGGGATGTCGCGGCGGACGTCGCTCGCCTTCTCGCCGCTGTTCAAGTTCCTGTTCGCGCTGGTCGAGGTTGCGTGGATACCGATCTTCGTCGTGTGGTTCGGCTACGGCGTGAAGACGATCGTGCTGGCGCTGATTTACGTCGTGTTCTTCCCGGTGATGTACAACACACTGCTCGCCGTGCGCACGGCGCCCGCGGTGCTGGTCAACGCGGTGCGATCGCTCGGCGGAGGTCGTGTCGGTGTGATGCGCTACGTGATCCTGCCGAGCGCGTTGCCGGGAATGATCACGGGGCTGCGCCTCGCCGCGGGCTTCGCGTTTCGCGGGCTGGTGTTCGGTGAATTCATCGCCGCCAAGACCGGTGTCGGCTACCTGATATTCGAGGGCGCGCAATCGCAACAGACGGCGCGCAGCATCGTCGGAATGATCGTCATGGGGCTGCTGTGGCTGGCGATCGACCAGTTCTACCTGAGGCCGTTCGAGCGCGCGACGGTGCAGCGCTGGGGCCTCATCGTTGACGCGGCGGACCGGCGGTGAACGCGAGCCGCCGCGAAGCGATGGTGCTCGGCGTGCTGCCGTTCGTGGCGATCGTCGTCGCGTGGGCGGTGCTGCCGCACGTGATTCACTATCCGGCATACATGCTGCCGCCGATCTCGGCGGTGCTGCATTTCGCTTGGGAATCGATCCAGGACGGGTCGCTGTTGCTCAACATCGCCGCGAGCCTCGCGCGTCTGGCAGCGGGTTTTGCGATCGGCATGGGCCTCGCGATCCCTCTCGGGCTCGCAATCGCATTGAACCGCCACGTCGCCGACCTGTTTCGCCCGTTGCTGTCGTTCCTGCAAGCGATCGCGGGGGTGGCGTGGGTGCCGCTGACGATCATCTGGTTTGGTATCGGCAACGGCTCGGTGATTTTCGTGATCGCCAACACCATTTTTTTCGCCGCGCTTTATAACACCGTGCTCGGCGTGGAGACGATCCCGCTGGCGCTGCATCGCGCGGTGCGAAGCCACGGCGGCCGCGGCGTCAGGCTCGTCACCGAGCTGTTGCTGCCGGGCGCGCTGATGCAGATCCTGCTGGGCATGCGCACCTCGGTCGCGTATGGCTGGCGCGCGCTCGTCGCCTCGGAAATGATCGCCGGCAGCAGCGGTCTCGGTTACATGACGATGGAAGCGGTGCAGTGGCAGCGCGTCGAGGTGATCATCCTTGGCATGATCGTCATCGGCGTGCTGTGGGTCATCATGGACCGCGCGCTGTTCGCAACACTCGAGCGCCGCACCGTTGGCCGCTGGGGCCTGATGCAACGTTGAACGCCGGCGCACGCGAGTGGCTGCGCTGCCCTTTGCCAGGAGGCAAGATGTTCGTGAAGATGACCACCCATACCGCCCATACCGCCCATACAGTGCTCGCGCTGTTCGTGGGCGCGCTGGTGGCACTGCCGGCGCTCGCCGCCGACGCATGGCCCGAGCATCCGATCAAGCTGATCGTGCCGTTTCCCGCCGGCGGCCAGCTCGACGTCGTGTCGCGTCTGATCGCGGAGCGCATCGCGCCCGCGCTTGGCCAGCCGGTCGTGGTCGAAGTGCGGCCGGGCGCCGACGGCAACATCGGCACCGAGGCGGTGGCGAAGAGCAAGCCCGACGGCTATACGTGGCTGGCGGTGAGCCCGCCGACGACGATCCAGCCGGCGGTGCGGCCGAAGACGCTGCGCTACGCGCCGATGAAGGATTTCGCGCCGGTGGCGTTTATCGGCACCAGTCCGTTCCTGTTCGTCGTGCCGGCGAGCCTGCCGGTGAACTCGCTGCAGGAATTCATCGCCTACGCCAAGGCCCATGACGGGCAGGTGTCGTACGCCGGCTCGTCGTTCGGCACCGTCGTGCACCTTGCGAGCGAGACGTTCAAGCACGATGCCGGATTCAACATGGAAATGATCAACTACCCGGGACAGCCGAGTGCGCTCGCCGACCTGTTGTCCGGTCGCGTGCAGTTCATGTGCCTCGGCGCCATCCTTGCCGAGCCGCAGGTCAAGGCGGGCAAGTTGAAGGTGCTGGCGGTGCTCGATGCCCAGCGCTACGCGAAGATGCCAGACGTCCCCACCGCCACCGAGCTCGGTTTTCCGCAACTCGTGATGGCGACCTGGTTCGGCATTGCCATGCCGGCGGAAACGCCAGCGCCCGTGGTGGCGAGAGTGAACGCCGAAATCATGAAGGCGCTGGCCTCGCCGGATGTCGTGGCCAAGCTTAAGCAGATCGGCGTCGATCCTGCGACTGCGAACACGCCCGCGCAGTTTGCGGCGTTCATGCGCGACGACATGGCGCGCTGGCAGAAAGCGGCCGCCGTCGCGCGGGTGTCGCTCGATTGAGCGCGACGCGGCGCGGGACCAGCGTCGAGGTGCACCGATGGCCGTTGCGTTGCCCGACCCGGCAATGAGCGCTTCGTCGGCAGGTGCCGCGACCAGCGCCTTGTCGCCACGCGCAGCGACAAGTGCTTCGTCGCCGCGCGACGCGATGCACGCATCACCTTCCTCCGCGACGATCGGGCGAACGCTTGCGGATTCGACGCCGTGGTGGCCGCCGGCGCGGACTGCACCGGCGGGCGCGCCGAACGTCGTCGTGATCCTGGTCGACGACCTGGGCTTCTCGGACTTCGGCTGCTTCGGTGGCGAGATCGAGACGCCGGCGATCGACGCGCTCGCCGCCAACGGCCTGCGATTCTGCAACTACACGACGGTGCCGATGTGCACGCCGGCGCGGGCGGCGCTGCTGACAGGCAAGAATCCGCATGCGGTCGGCTGCGGTTGGCTGACGTTCAACGATCCGGGGTATCCGGGCTACCGTGCCGGCGAGATCGCCGCCGACGCACCGACGATGGCGGAGCTCCTGCGCGCGCAAGGCTATTCGACGTACGCAGTGGGCAAGTGGCACAACACCGCGGAGCACAACGTCTCGCCGGCGGGTGATCGCGCGTCGTGGCCATTGCAGCGCGGATTCGATCGCTTTTACGGCTTCATCGGCGGCGAGACGCACTACTTTGCACCCCCGCAATTGTTCGAGGACAACGCGATCGTCGCACGCGACGGCTATCCCGCCGACTATTTCTGCTCCGACGACTGGACCACCAAGGCGATCGACTGGTTGTCGACGCATGGCGCGGCCGCGCCGGACAAGCCGTTCTTCCTGTACCTCGCGCACAACGCGCCGCACGCGCCGCTGCACGCGAAGGACAGCGACCTCACGCGCTATCGCGGCCGCTACGACGCCGGCTGGGACGCGGTGCGCGCGGCGCGGCACGCGCGGCAGCGCGAGGCGGGACTGGTGCCCGAGCGTTGGCCGCTCGCAGCGCACAGCGACGGCGTGCCGGCGTGGGACGCGACCGACCCGGCGCTGCGGCCGCTCTATGCGCATTACATGGCACTGTACGCCGCGCTGGTGGACAACCTCGACCAGAACATCGCACGGCTGGGGGACTTCCTGCGCGATCGTGGATTGCTGGAGAACACGCTGATAGTCGTCACATCGGACAACGGCGCCAACGGCATCGGCGGCCCGGAAGGCGCGGCCAACAACCTGGCGAAGCGCCTCGCGCGCCGCGAGGATCCTGCGCGCGTCGTCACAATGCTCGCCGCCGGCGAGCTCGGCGGCCCGGCGTCATGGCCGGTGTATCCGCTCGGTTGGACCGACGTGTCGAGCACGCCATTCCGCCTCTACAAGACGACGACGATGAACGGCGGCATCCGCGTGCCGATGGTCGTGCACTGGCCCGCCGGAATCCGCGAGCGCGGCGCGATCCGCAAGCAGTGGATCCACGTCACCGACGTGCTGCCCACGCTCCTTGAGGTGCTAGGGGCTGCCTATCCGGGCGCATTCAATGGACAGCCGACGCGCGGGCTCGACGGCGCGAGCTTCGCGCCGGCGCTGCGCGATGCCGCGGCGCCCGTGGCGCGACACCGCCAGCACTACGAGCTCGCCGGCAACCGCGGCTACATCGACGGGCGCTGGAAGATCGTTTCGCTGCAACCGCCCGGGCGCGCGATCGACCTGGATAACTGGATGCTGTTCGATCTCGAAATGGATGCAACGGAGACCGCCGACCTGGCGCAGCGCCATCCGGATGTGCTCGCGCGGATGATCGCCGCGTTCGACGCCGACGCGGTCGCCAATGCCGTCTATCCTCTCGACAATCGTGACGTGCGGCGCTCGTTTACGGTGCCACCCTATCTCGAGGCGTCGGTCAATCGCGCGCGCACGTTTTATCCGGGGAGTGACACGGTGGCACTCGCGATCGTGTCGCCGATGATCGCCGACCGCGCGTTTCGCCTCGAATGCCGCTTCCGCCATCCGCTGCAGGGCGAGGGCGCGATCTTCGCCATCGGTGATCCCATCGCGGGCTTCGCGCTGTTCGCTCGCGACGGGCTGCTGCGCTTCGTCTACCACGGTGGCGCGGGCAACCCCGTGGTGGCGACGCTCGAAGTGCGCGACGGCTGTAACGACTTCGTGCTCGACTACGAGGCGACGGGAGGCCGTAGTGGCGTTGCCACGCTGTCGATGAATGGCGCGAGCGGCGCGCCGCTTGACCTGTCGCCGACGCTGATGCTGGGCCTCGGCGTCGGCGAGGGCCTCGACCTGGGCTGCGACCGGCGACAGCACGTGACGCCGTTGTACGGCTCGACGACTCCATTCCACTACGCGGGTGAGGTTGACTACGTGCGTATCGTGCCAGGCGCCCAGGCCCCCGACAGCTTCGCGAACCGGCCCGAGCGGCTCGCCCAGCGAGACTGAGTTCGCAGCGAGACCAAGTTCCCGGCGAGACTGAGTTCGCAGCGAGCCTGAGTTTTGGTGGCCGCGCAATCGAGGCGCGCCGCCGCCGCAGTTCGCGCGGCGGGCGACCGAATGAAGGCTACGTCGACGGTACGGGATCGATGCGCAGGCGCAGGTCGCAATCGAGGTGAAGGTCGACCGAGCCGGCGGCGCCCTGCTGCAGCCGGACGGCGAACTGCAGCGATGCTCCCGCGGGCAACGGCACCGGGGCGGAAAAAAGTGCTTCGCCGCTGGTCTGGTCGGTGCTGAGGAATCCGAACGCCGATTGCGGGTCTGCCGACACGAAGGCGTCGCTGCTCGACACGATCCGGCCGAACAGCGAGGTCGACACGCTTGGCAGCGACGAGCGGAATTTCGCGTCGACCGTCACGACTCGGGGGAACGTGGCGACGGGCGTTGCCGTAGACACGCAGAAATCGGAGGCAGCGGCAGGCGGCAGGTGCTCGTCCTGCGAATCGGTCACGTAGTCGAAGCGCGGCGCCGTCGCATCACCCAGCCGTTGCAGGAACGCGGCCATCTGGATGCGCTGTGTCGGATCGCTTGGGCAATAAGTGCTGGCGGTGCAACCCAGCGTGATCTGCCGATCCTTCACCCATTGCACGCTGGGACAAAACCCCGAGCTCGTGTCGACGTCGGTGAATCCCGCGCAGTTCGCCGCGTGTGCGGCATTGCCGAACCCGGCGAGGGTCGCGGCGGTGGCGAGCGAGGCGACGATCGTCATCCAATTGCGCATGATTTTCCCATCAGCCGGTCGATGTGCCGGGAGTGCCCGTATTGTGCGCGAATCGGCGCTGCGGCGTCCATCGCGTTCGTCGGAACACCGGCTGCAGCGCAGCTTGCGCAATCGCAAACCGGATGTTCAAATCGCGTCTTCCCGACGCCGCGGATTCGCCGATGACCGACGACAGCATCACCGACACCGACCGCGAACTGCTGCGGATGATCGAGCAGCGTCGCGTGGGACCGGTGCCGATCGACGACGACCTCCTTGCCCGGTTCGTGCACCTCGGCCTGATCGACGATGGCAGCGAGCACCCGCGACTGACCGAACGCGGCCGCGCGCTGCTGGCCGGTTAGCCGGCGTCAGCGCCGTGCGGATTTGCGCCGTTGCGCGGGCTGGCCGCGCTTGACGAGCGCCGCCGCGGAATCGAGATGCGCGGGTTGCATCGGCGCGGTCGCCGGCGGTCGCGCAATGCGCTTGCCCCGCGTTCTGTCGGTCGGCTCTTCGGGCGGCGGTGTCCGCATGCCTTTGCTGCGATGCTCGGCCGGGCCGCCCGCCTGGGCGAGGTTGCGCGCGGTGTTGACCAGCGCCACGTGCGTCAGTGCCTGCGGAAAGTTGCCCAGCATCATCCGCGCGGCCGGATCGTATTCTTCGGACAGCAGGCCCACGTCGTTGCGCAGCTTGAGCAGTCGTGCGAACAATCTCGCCGCTTGGTCCTTGCGGCCCATCAGGTGCAGCGCGTCGGCCAGCCAGAACGAGCAGGGCAGGAACACGCCTTCGCCGGCAGGCAGCCCGTCAGGCGCGGGGTGCTTTCGGTAGCGCATCACAAGCCCGTCGTTGGACAGCTCGCGCGCGATGGCGTCGACGGTCGCGCGAATGCGCGGGTCGCTCGCCGGCAGGAAGCCGACGATCGGCAGCAGCAGCAGGCTCGCGTCGAGCTCCTCCGATCCGTAATGCTGGACGAACGTGCCGCGGCGCGGATTGAAGCCGTGCGCGCACACGTCGCGATGTATCGCGGTGCGCAGTTTCTTCCAGCGATCGACAGCGCCGTCGAGCTTGTAGCGCTGCGCCGACCTGATCGCGCGGTCCATCGCGACCCACGCCATCACTTTCGAGTGCGTGAAGTGCTGCGGCGCGCCGCGCATTTCCCAGATGCCGTTGTCGGGCTCGCGCCATTGCGACGCGACGAAGTCGAGCAGCGTGCGCTGGAAGGCCCACGCGTCGTCGTGATTCGCGAGCCCGGCGCTGCGTGCGAGGCACAGCGAATCGATCACCTCGCCGTAGATGTCGAGCTGGAACTGGCTCGCGGCGGCGTTGCCGATGCGCACCGGCGCCGACTTGGCGTAGCCTGGCAGCCACGGCAATTGCGTTTCGCCGAATATGCGCTCGCCCGACACGCCGTAGAGCACGCATAGGTCCTGAGGGCGTCCGGCCGCTGAGCGCAGCAGCCACTCGCGCCACGCGATCGCCTCGTCGCGATAGCCTGCCAGCAGCAGCGCGTAGAGGGTGAACGTGGCGTCGCGCAGCCAGCAGAATCGATAGTCCCAGTTGCGCGCGCTGCCTAGACGTTCGGGCAATGACGTCGTGGGTGCGGCCACGATGCCGCCTGTAGGTGCGTACGTCAGCGCCTTCAGCACCATCAGCGAGTGGCGCACGACGTTTTCGTGCTCGCCGCGATACCCGCATTGCGCGCAGTACGCCTGCCACCACAACGTCGTCGACTCGAGCGCCGCCTCGGCATCCAGCGGCGTCGGTCGCGGCAGGTGCGACAGAGAGTGTGTCAGCACGAATGGCACGCGATCGCCGGCACGCACGGTGAAGCTGCCGTGCGACGCGTATTCCTCGCCCTTCAATTCGACCGGAGTGCGAAGCTCGAGCGTGTCCGGGCCGCCGGTGGCGGTGAGGGTGTGACCGACCCGCCGCACCCACGGCACGACTGACCCGTAGCCGAAGCGAATCGTCAGCTCGACGCCCATCGACACCGTGCCGCGCACTCCTTCGACGATGCGCACGATGTCGGTACGCTCGCCGGACATCGCCATGCAGTCGATCAGGCGCACCGTGCCGGTGGCGGTGTGCATCTCGGTCTCGACCACCAGCGTGTCGTGTCGGTAGCGGCGCGCGATGCGTGTCACCGCACCGCGCGGTCCGATGTGCCAATGCCCGTGCTTGGGCTCGCCGATCAGCGCCGCGAAGCATGCCGGCGAATCGAAGCGCGGCACGCACCACCAGTCGATTGACCCGTAGCGGCTCACCAGCGCCGCGCTGCGCGTATCGCCGATCAGCGCGTAGTCCTCGATGCGCGCCGCCCGCCCCTTGCCGCCCCGCGAGCGCACGCTGGCGTCGACGCGCGTGCCAACGCCGGCGTCGGCGTGGCGGGTGGTACGGGTGGTGCGTGCTGTCATGGCATGGACGCTAGAATCGCCATCTTACCGACCCTCGAAGACACGAATATGCCCGATACGCTGCTGCCCGCCATCGAGATCGAAACCGCCGCATCCCCCGACAGCGCGGTGATCTGGCTGCACGGGCTGGGTGACACGGGCCAGGGATGGTCGGACATCGTGCGCCAACTCCCATTGCCAAAGGGCGCGGCGATACGCTTCATTTTTCCGCATGCCCCGGCGATGGCGGTATCGATCAACAACGGCATGCGAATGCCGGCGTGGTACGACATCAAGGCGGCCAACCTCAACGAGCGCGCCGACCTGCCCGGGGTGCGCGCATCGCAGGCGCATCTCGAGGCGCTGATCGCGCGTGAGAAGCGCCGCGGAGTAGCAGCGCGGCGAATCGTCATCGCCGGTTTCTCGCAGGGTGGGGCGGTCGCGCTTTACGCGGGTCTGCGCCATCCCGAGCGCCTCGCCGGCGTGATCGCGCTGTCGACCTACCTGATCGACGGCCCCGCGCTGGCCGCCGAGGGCAGCGCCGCGAATCGCGACGTTCCGATCTTCATGGCGCACGGCTTGCACGATCCCGTCGTGGCGCTGGCGTGGGCGGAGGCGTCGCGCAAGGCGCTGGAGGCGCTGCACTATCGCGTCGATTGGCATACGTATCCCATGGAACACTCGGCGTCGCTGGAGGAAGTGGCCGACATCGGCGGGTTCCTGCAGGGTATTCTCGCCTGACGCAGGATTCGCCAGCGCTCGCCGCGCGGCTGATTGCTCGATGTACCTTTCCCAGGCGTCGCCAGCGATGCCGGGCGCAGAAGCGCACGGGGAATCGGCCGGACGCGGGCCCGGCGGGTATTGGTGGCGCGCCCGATTCAACTCCAGGGAAAGGGGCTCTTCGACACGGGATGCAGCTTGCCGGCCGCATAGCGCGAAAAGCGGAACGGCTCGAGCAGTGCACGTGGCGTGCCCAGCAGCTCGTCGGCAACCAGGTCGCCCACGCCGATCATCTTGTAGCCGTGATTGGAATCGGCGATCACGTATACATTGTCGCGAAAGCGATCGATCACCGGAAAACTGTCGGGGGTGAAACAGCCGATGCCGCCCGAGGGCTCCTTGCGATAGGCGCCATGCTGGCCCTCGAAGCGTTTCTGGCAATGCGCGAGCGCCGACGTCCACAGGTCGGCGAAGTTGTCGGTGACGACGAACTCGGGTGATTGTGGGCCATAGGGGTCAACCCGCACGTCATCGGCCGGGCGCTCGACGCTGGCCGGCATCGCACCGCCCTGTACGCCGCCGAAATGAAAGTCGGGCTTGTAGTAGATTCCCCACAGCTTGTCGGTGATCAGCGCACCGTCGCGGTCGGAATACAGCGGCGCGTCGGTATCGACGTGCAACACCGGTGGCATCGCACCGGCGTTGGTCTTCTGGAAATTCGGATCGACGCCCAGCGTGCCTTCCTGCAGTGCCATGTAGTGCCACATGGGCACGGCGTCGTGAACGTTTCCGTCGCGGCCCTTGACGCTGATCGCCTTCGGCAAGTCGAGCATGTTCCAGATCGCGTTTACCCACGGCCCGACGCCGACGACGATCTCGTCGCACGCGATTGCGCCGGCCGAGGTCTCGACCGACGAGATCGCGGTCGCACCGTTGCCGGCGCGCAGCCCGGTCACCGCGACGCCTACGATGATTTCCACGCCGAGCGCGCTCGCCTTGGCCGCGAGACCGCGCAGCGATGCCATGTTGTTCGCGTAGCCCCCGCGCTTCTCGTGCAACACCGAAGTGATGTTCTTCGCCTGCCAGTCGTGAAACAGCTCCTGCATGTACGTCTGCGATGCCGCGGCACCCTCGATGAACACGGACTCGTAGCCGATTGCCTGTTGCTGGCTATGGATCATCGCCACCTGCGAGTGCATGGCCTCGGGGCTGATCTGCATGTAACCGACCGCGTGATAGCTATATGCCTTCGCATCGGATTCCCAGATGTCGACGCAGTGCGCCATGAGTTCGCGCATCGCCGGCTGAAAATAGTTGTTGCGGATCACGCCGCAGGCAATGCCCGAAGCGCCGGCGCCCACGCCGATCTTGTCCAGTACGACGATTCGCACGCCGCTCGCCCCCACCGTCTTGCCTTGCGCCTTGAGCTTCTGCGCGAGATGCATCGATGTTGACAGGCCGTGAATGCCGGCGCCGATGACGACATAGTGGGCGTGCGAAGGAAGCGCGGGCATGGGTTTGTCCTGGAAGCGAATCCGGCGATCTCCGATCATCCTGAATAGCGCCGATCATCACCGCGATGAATACGACGCCCGGTGGCTTGCACGCGACAACGCGGTGCGACCCGTGCCGCGGCGAATCTACTCACCGGTGAATTCCGCCGGTCGCTTGTCGAAGAACGCGCGAAGCGCCTCATCGTGGTCGCGTGTGTGATGACAGGCGCCTTGCAGCGTGGCGGCGAGCGCAAGCAACGAATCGAGGCGCGTGACCTGGCCCTCGCGCAGCAGGCGTTTAGCCATGCGTAACTGTCGTGGCGGATTGCACGCGATGCGCCGCGCCAGGTCGAGCGCGCTCGCCATCAGCGCGTCGCTGGCGACGATACGCGAAACCAGTCCGCACGCCAGCGCGGCGGCGGCATCGAGCGGCTCGCCGGTGAAAGTCATTTCGCATGCACGCGACAAGCCGACTGCGCGCGGCAGCAACCAGGATCCGCCATCGCCGGAAATCAGCCCGATCTTGACAAAATTCTCCGCGAACAACGAATCGGTGGCGGCGATGCGAATGTCGCAAGCGCAGGCCATGTCGCAGCCTGTGCCGTATGCGGGGCCGTTGACCGCGGCAATGGTCGGGACATCGAGGTTGTAAAGCGCGAGCGTGGTGCGCTGGATTCCCTGCCGGTACTGGTCGGCGATATCGGCCGCGCTGCCGCCGAAGCCACCGGCGCGGTCGCGCATGTGCTTGAGGTTGCCGCCGGCTGAAAACGCCTTGCCGGCGCCGGTCAGGATCACGCAGCCGATGCGCTGGTCGCCGGCGATATTCGCGAAAGCGTCGTTCAACGCGGCCAGGATGTCGGGATCGGTGGTCGGATTGCGCGCCTCCGGCTTGTCGAGCGTCAGCGTGACGATTGCGCCGTCGCGTTCGAATTTCACCGCCGCGCTCATGCGCTCGCCCTCGGCGTGTATTGCGCAACCAGTTCGCGCTTGACGACCTTGCCGCTCGGATTGATTGGCAGCTCGTCGACGAACAGGATGCGCCGCGGACGCTTGAACGATGCGAGGTCTCCGTTGTCGCGGCAAAATGCGTCGACCGTGGCGGCGTCCAGCGCGGCGTCGGCCTTGACGACGAATGCGGTGACCACAGCGCCCCATCGCGGGTCCGGCAATCCGACCACTGCCGCCTCGCGCACGCCCGGGCACCGGTAAAGGATCTCCTCGACTTCGCGCGGGTAGATGTTCTCGCCGCCGGAAACGATCATGTCGTCGGCGCGACCATGAAAATGATAGAACCCGTCGGCATCCTGACTCATCAGGTCCCCGGTATAGACCCATCCGCGCTTCAGCTTGTTCGCCGTCTCGCCGGGATTGTTCCAATAGCCCTGCATCGCCTGCGGACCACGCACGATCAGCTGGCCGATTTCGCCTTCCGCAACCGTTTCCTCGGGCGTGACGTCGCGCACCGCGTCATTGCGGACGATCCTGCACTGGCTGATCAGTGTCGGCTTGCCACAGGAACCCAGGTGCGTGAGCGCGTCCTGCGGGCGCAGCAGCAGTGTCAGACTGGCTTCGGTCATCCCATATCCGTTGAAAATATTGGGGCAGAAAGCCCTGATCACATGCTCCATCGTCGACGCGGCGATCGCCGCACCGCCGGTGGTGATCATGCGCAGGCTCGACACGTCGAAATCCTTGAAGCGAGGATGAAACAGCATTTCCTGGATCTGGGTAGGCACCGCGAACAACGTTGTCACGCGGTGCGCCTCAATGGTCATCAGGGTTTTTTCCGCTTCGTAGCGGCCTTCGACGACGTTGGTTCCGCCGACCATCAGGTGCGGGATGAAGAACGCCTGCATGCCACCGACATGATAGAGCGGCGCGATATGCAGCGCGACGTCCTTCGGCTGCAGCCCATATTCCATCACGCAGTTCATCGCGATTGCGATGTCGTTGTCGTGGCTGTGCATCACGCCCTTCGGCCGGCCCGTGGTTCCGGACGTGTAGACCAGCGCCGACAGGTGGTCGCCGGAAGGCAGCGGTCGGTGCGGATGCGTGTCGACCGCCTGCTCGACCAGGGTATCGAAATGATGGTGCCCGGGGGGCACGTTGACCGCGTCGTACGCGCAGGAAATGTAGTCGTGGATACTGCGCATGCGCGCCGAGACTTTCATAACGTTTTCGGTCACCGATCGCCCGTAGACGAGAATGCGCGCGCCGGAGTCCGCCAGCGTGTAGGCGACTTCGCCGGCTGCGAGACGGAAATTCAGCGGCACGGCCACGGCACCCAGCATCTGCGTCGCGAAATACGTGGTGACGGAATTTTCCGATGTCGTCACATAGAACGCGACCCGGTCGCTTGGCCGCACGCCGAGGTCGGCCAATGCCTGCGCAAACCGGCACACGCGTTTGTACCAGTCGGCATAGGTCCACTGCCGGTCTTCGAAGATCAGTGCCGTCTGATTGGGGTAGCGCTGCACCGACTGCAGGAAGATCGTGGCGATGTCCATCGGGGCGCAGATTCCGGCTGATTCAGAGGTTGGGCTTGAGCGCCGGAAGTTCGGCAACGGCTATCAGGTACTTCGCCATCTCCGACGTGCCGCCGACGATCGGCAGCGCGCGCGCGTCGCGGTAGATCTGCTCGGCGC
>JBEPUI010000046.1:0-27036 GCA_041691615.1 Pseudomonadota bacterium | reverse complement strand
GCCCTTTCACGGCGGCGACAGGGGTTCGAATCCCCTTGGGGACGCCAACACAATCAATGTGTTAGGCAAATACTGGAAGCGGAAATGCTGCCGTGCACCCAATACGCGGGTTGGCCCTACGTATGAATAGGTACGAAAAATCTGCTATAGCTTGATCAGTGGGGCGAGGTACGCCCAGAGTTCACCCAAGCCGCTGTCGCGGCTTTTTTTACGCCCGCATTTTGGGCGTTTTCCACGAAGGCATCGCATACACATTCACGATGCCATCGCCGCTTTACTCCCATTCGTCGAAGTTCGCATCGCGTGGGATGCGATGCGCGCGTTCGCCGTCTGGCTGTATCGGCGTTGGCTTAATTCTCGCCCGCGCACGTAACGCTTAGCTGGTAACGGCTATCCGCGCAAAACGAAATCCTATCTCCCGGGCACCCGCTCGCCTATCGAAAACGTATTCAATTCGCGACAGCGAAAGCGCGTGGCGCTGATCTCCACGGGCCACGGGGACGGTCAGTCATTGTCAAGCGTGAGTCTTCAACGAATATTCACTTCGCAGCGCAATGCCCGACGATAGCGATCGCGAGAGAGGTTTGAAGTGGTGGCACGACTTCGTCGCAATCATCTGGCTTCGATGCTCCAGCGAAGATTATCGCCGCTTGGTTGCCATTGCGCTGTTGAATAGACGCAAACAGAGGGTCGGTTGACTTTCGAGGCGGAAGAGCCATGAAGATGTCGCCTTTACTCGTGAACTTTGGGTTCTCAGAGAGGCCAAGATCGCGGAGTGCTGACCGCACGCACACTTTAAAATCTGCGCTCTCCGGTACGCAGATCATGTGAATCTTGGCCCACACGCCTTTCTGGCCCAGGAATCCCATAAGCAGAATTACAGCGATACACGCCGCCGCCACGAACAGTAACTTAGTCTTCATCAACGCCAGGCGGGGTGCAAGGTTCCGGTTCAGGAACCTCAACGCGCTCGATTAACGCCGCGTCGTCGTTCTTCGGCGTGTTGTCGCGCGTCGAGACTGGATACGCTTGCATCTCGTCGGCTGGGTAGGCCCGCAAGAGATCCGTCGCATTGGTTGCGCCAACGTCGAGCCAGCGAGCGTAGTCTTCGACGACCAGAATCACCGGCATGCGGTCGTGCACCTTCGCCGCGAGCTCGTTGGGTTTCGTCGTGACGATCGTATACGTGTTGATCCACTCGCCCTCGGGATTCTTCCAGCTCGACCACAGGCCGGCGAAGGCGAACGGCGACCCGTCGATCATGCTGATGTGGTATGGCTGCTTGCCACCGGCGACCTTCATCCATTCGTAGAAGCCGGTCGCTGGTACCAGGCAACGATGGCGCTTGAACGCGTCGCGGAATGCCGGTGCGGTTGCAACCGTCTCGGCGCGCGCGTTGATGGTTTTGTGACCGATCGACTTGTCCTTGGTACAGTGCGGCAGCAAGCCCCAGCGCATCGTCGCGAGCTCGCGATGGCCGTCCTTGTCTAAGCGCACGACGGGCTGCAGCTGCGAAGGCGCGACGTTATAACGCGGGGTCACCTCGGCCGGGATCGGGATCCCGAAGGCGAGCGCCGTCGCGGCGGGATGGGTGTGGAGTTCGTAGCGACCGCACATGCGCGGTCAGTGCGTCAGCGCATCCACCCGCGCCTGCATCTGCGCAATCGCGCGTTCAAGGGCCGCGATGCGCGCGTCCTTGTCGTCAACCTTGGCATTTAGTCCTTGGATCGCGGCGAGCGCTACACCGTCAGCGTCGACCGTGCTGATTCCCAATGGCGTCTCTCCCAAGTTGAATGCAGCCGCGAAGTCCTGCGCCATCGGACCCATGTGCCGGATCGATGCGTCCTGGTGCTTCCACTTC
This sequence comes from Pseudomonadota bacterium, assembly GCA_041691615.1. Lineage (GTDB taxonomy): Bacteria > Pseudomonadota > Gammaproteobacteria > Burkholderiales > Casimicrobiaceae > VBCG01. The sequence continues at coordinate 25,175 of JBEPUI010000046.1, read as the reverse complement.
CACGTCGAGATTGGCAACGCGGCGACCCTGCGCAGCACGTCATCCGCGTCGATGGCCTGGAATTCTTCCTTGCCGTTGCGATCGCTGCCGACAACCCATGCTGAAGCGCCCGGAGCGAGTACGACGCCGGTGTATTGGTCCTGTTGGCTACCTCCAGTAAACATGAAAATCCCGCCAAGCGAGCGCACGACAAAGCGGTTCGCCGCATTGCAGTAGACGGGATTGCCCGTGGAATTATCGCCCCAGACAAAACACCCGGGGTAGTTGGCGTTGGCGAAAGTACCGGCGGCAAAACTTTCATCGCCACTCGCATTATTGCTGAGACCGCCAGGAATCGTGCCGTAATAGCCGCTTGCGGTATTCGCCTCGCCGCCTCCGACAGCCGAAAATTGTCCGGACGCGGTGTTGACTATCCCTCCTGCGACAACTGCCCACAGGGCGGAAGCCACATTGCTAATGCCGCCGCCGACGACTGTTTCTTGCGCTGAGGCAATATTCGAACTTCCGCCTCCAATGAACGAACGACCTCCCGAGGCGCTATTGGATATGCCCCCTCCGATTGCATCTGTGTGACCGCCGAGGGTGTTGGAAGGGTCGCCTTGTCCCGCCCGCTGCAAGAATGCCGCCATCTGCAGCCGCGTGACGAATTCGTTCGGACAGTAGGCCGTGCCGGTGCAGCCGAGCGTGATGCCCTTGTCCTTGATGTAGGTGACGGCGCTGCAAAAGCTGCTGCTGCTGTCGACATCAGTGAAGCCGTCACACGAGGCGGCAAAGGTGGGACTCGCGAACAATCCAAGTGCGGCAACCAAGCCGGCTAGAACGAGGCGCATCGAATTCCCCTGTAGGACGCCCGATTGGGCTGGGGAGAGTCTGCGGGAGGAGGGCGGGCCCGCGCAAGGCGGGGCGCCTAGAGCCGCGCTGCGGCTCGTTTGGCCCGCTAGCGCCTCGATTTCCTGTCAGGCCACCAGGCGGGCCAACGCTTGGGCAACGATACGGGAGATACCAACTAATCCCCTTGGGGACGCCAACACTATCGATGTTTTGGGCAATTTCAGGAAGGCAATATCCGTGCACACACCTTATTCCGCACCCATTACGCGGATTGTCCTCATAGGTAGGGGGTGTGTTAAATAGAAGTGTCTATCATTCGTGACAGAGAGCACACCCAGCGAAAACGAATTCCGCCCATCGCTGACAAAGCTGCCATTGATGCGGTTTTTTTAATGCCCGAGTTGTGTGTGTTAATTGCGCGCCGGGTCGTTGCGTGGCGGCTCACCTCACACCTGCCCGCTGTCACAAATCCTCGTGATGGCCTGGCGGGGCAAGAATCCATTCCACAGATTCCATTGCAGGACATATGGACAAATCGCCCGTTCTGATCACCGGTTCACATGGATTGCTCGGTTCGGCCGTCAGGACGCTGCTTCAGGCCGAAGGTTATGAAGCGCGGTGTCTCGATGCTGCGGCTTCCGAACCGAATTCCAAAGGCGACATTCTTGATCTGGACGTGGTTTCATCACGCCTGCGCGGCTGCAAAGGCGTAGTGCATCTGGCCGGCGTATCGCGTGTGATGTGGGGCGAACTAGATCCACCAAAGTGCATGCAATTGAATTTCCACGCGACCGAACAGTTGTGTCGCTTGGCCGCCGATGCCGGATGCGGCTGGTTCTTCTTCGCAAGCAGCCGCGAGGTATATGGGAACGTCTCCAACCCGCCGGTGACCGAAGACGCGCCACTTTGCCCGATTAATGTCTATGGCGTATCCAAAGCGCGGGCCGAGGAAGCGGTTTCAAGGCGTAATACTCCGAACTTCAAAACCGCGATAGGACGATTTTCCAATGTATTCGGCAGCGCGAGAGATCATAAAGACCGCGTTGTGCCAGCCCTCATGCAGGCCGCCATGTCTGATGGCGTCATGCGCCTCGACGATCGTCGATCGACATTCGACTTCACGTTTATCGATGACGTCGCCCGAGGCCTGGTAGCGTTAATCAAGCGCCTCGATGATCGATTGGACACGCCCCCAATTCACTTCGTCAGCGGAGTGCCAACGACGCTGGCGCGTTTGGCCTCCATGTGCCAGGCAATTTGCGGTGTCGAGCCGCGAGAGGTTGACGCGGCCGGTCGATCCTATGACGTTCCGACATTTTGGGGATGCGGTGCGCGGGCCAGACACCTTCTCGGCTGGTCGCACGAACATGATCTGGCTGATGCGCTTGCCATTTACCGCAAGCGTTTGACCGAAGAATTCGGTCGCTGAAGAATCTATTACGAAGTCGGCAAAACGTCGCTGCGCCCGGATGAATCTGACAGATGAAGATCCTGCTTGTGGGGGCCTTGTCGTGGAATCCCGAGCGCGTGCGCAGCCTGCACGAGCGCGGTCACCAACTGTGGGGGCTGTGGTCGCGCAGCATGGCCTGGGACCAGGGCCCATACCTCCCCACGGCCGATTGCATCGCGCCGCTTGAGGCGGGCGAAGCCGCAGCTGCCATTCGCAGCCACGCCATCGAGTGCGTCTACAGCCTGTTCCAGGTCTACCACTGGCGGCTCTGGGGGCCGCCGTCGCACGGTGTCGAGCACGATGTGTGGGCACTGCTGCGCGGCCTGATGGCAGAACGCCAACGCGGTACGTTCGACGCGCCGATCGTGCGGCACTGGGGCTTCGACGTGCACAACATCGACCCGGTGATCACGCGCGCCTTCGACGGACAAATCTTCTGCAACCGGGAGAAGTACGACTACTGGACGACTGCAGTGCACAACGGCGGATGCGACGTCGATGCGTTCGGCAAAGGCACGGCGCCGGACCTGCTGGACAGCGACTTGCCCAAGCTCGAGTTCATGAACGACGATTTTGCCGAACCGCAGTCGCGCGCCGGCGGCGAGGTGCACACCGTCTGCGTCGGCAGGCCAATCGGCATCGACTTCCTCGCCGCGGCGTCGCGCGGCATCCACGTCCACATCTACGGCAACAACTTCGATGACGTGTACCGCACGTTGGCGCGAGACGTGTCGCTGCGCGCCGCGCGTCGTGGCCGGGATCTGTTTCGCCGGTTCGTGCACATCCATCCGTCGCTGCAGGTGGGCGGAGGCTGGCGGGACGTGCGCAGGACCAAGGCCCGGTGGGTCCGGGAGTTCTCCCGCTACGACGCGGCGTGGTCCTACATCGGCAAGCCATTGCCATGGCGAACGCTCGACGACCGCGCGGCCATTCCCAATCGCCTCGGCACCTATGTGCTGGCCGGTCTGCCGGCGATCAGCGATGCGGGCGCCGGCTATTACCGCCACGACGAGCTCGTGCGGCTGGGCGCCAACATCAACCTCGATGGCGGTGGCTACGATGCGTTGCGCGTGCGGCTGGACGACGAAGTGCGGACGCGGGCGTTGCAGGGCAACGTGCGCCGCGCGCGTGCCGGTTACTCATTCGACGCGACGATCGATCCGCTGGTCGGAATGCTCGAAGCGGCGCGCGCGCGTTACTTCGCACGGTCGCACCGCGAGCGCACGCAGTTCGACACGACGCGCGTCCACCTGATTCACTTCCACACCAGCCCGGGCGCGGGCGGCCCGCTGCACGGCGGGGGGACGCCTGTCGCCGGGGTCGATGAATTGCCGGCTCCGATCCGGCGCACGTCGCTGCTTGAGGCACTGCGCGGAAGGTGCCGTGACCTTCTGCTGCGCTACAAGGTGAGGTTGCTCGCGAGTCAGGTCCGGCTCGATGTCGAGCGCGACACGCCCGACGCGGGCGCATGACGATGGCCGCCGCGAGTGCGACCCGGTGACGACCGCCATCCTCGAGCGTTTTGCGCAGCGGTCGCGGCGGGTCGATCCCGAGTCACTGTCCGATCGAGGGACACCAGTGGTGTGGGACCTGCCGCATCCCAGCGCCGCTCGCCGCGCGTTCGTGGCGCAGTTGGCCCGGGCTACATCGCGATGGGCCTCTTTGCCGCTGCCATGGCGTGACCGATGGACGTTGCTGCGTGCATGCTTGGGCACCGGCGGTGCAAGGCTCGGTGCGCTCGCCATGGCGCCCGAACTGTTGCACGAGCTGCGAGGTGGCGGCATCGACGCGCTCACATGCTTCTCGACCAAGGATTTCGCGCTCGTGGATGCGCTTTCTCATCTGGCGTCGGTGCCCCGTCGCGAAGTGCTCGCTGACGGTACGCAGTACTTTGGCGAATTCGCGTTCGAGATGCTCGCTGTGATCCCGTACGCCTGCTGGCTGCATGGCCAGGGGCGTCTCGAGCGCACGGTCGCCTGCGCCGATACCCGTGCGCTCTACTATTTCTCGCCCCATCACGAGGAACGCGCGGCCCCGCGCAGCTATGTGCCGATCACTGAATATCCGATAGGCGAGGCGGGCTGGCGGCATTACGATCGCCCCGCGTTTCCGCGCACGCTGGACACGCGGGCGTGGCAGCCGCCACCGTACAAGTCCATCTATCGGGACGCGCGCTTCCAGTGGACGAAGCCGACCTGCGTCATCTGCAACAAGTACTCCGATGAGCGCTACCGCCGGCACCGCGAACCGACCAACTTCATGGGTCCGGAACTGTTGCTCGCGGTGATCGGCCGGCTGCGAGAGCGTTACCAGGTCGTCTACAATCGCCCGAGGGCGGTGGACATCGTCAACGACCACCAGGCCATTCAGGAGATGGGGGATATCGAGGCGGTCAAGCGCGCCTATCCCGACGTCATTACGATCCAGGAGCTGCATGCGCTGCACCCGGAGCTTGGTTTCAACGAACTGCAGTTGCGGGTGTTCGCGGGTTGCGACAAGTTCGTATCCGTGCTCGGCGGCAGTTCCTACCTCGCAAGCTACTTCGGCGGCAGCAATGTCGTCTTCGCGCGCCGCGGCTGGGAGGTTGACTGCAATGCATACGCCGGCTGGTTCGACCGGTTCTCGGGCGCTCGCGTGGTGCCCGCGGCCACCCCGGACGCGCTGTTGCGAGCGGTGGATCGCGAACTGGCGTGATCGCGTCGGCGCGCGGCACGCGCAGACATCGGTTGCTCCGGCGGATCCGTCGACGCATGGGTTGCCGGTGGTCACGCCGAACACGAAGCCGTGCTCAGTTCCCCTCAGTTTCCCCAATCCCCGCGCACGTTGCGCAGGATCTCGTAGCGTCCGACAGAGTCTTTGGCGAGGTAGTCGTCGAGCGAGTCCACCAAGCGGCGCACCATCGCGAACGTGCTGTCGGTCGTCGTGTACTTGTACAAGCCCAGCCGTCCCAGCGGGATCACGGCTCGAAGCGTGGTCATTGCCTCGAGGTAGCGCTGGAACCGCTCGTCTTCCCACCATACGGGATACATCGGGACACGGTCGTCGATGATCTCGCGCAACTGCACGGTGGGCCCATGCCGATCGGCCGCGGCGGCACCGTGGTGGATGACGCCGAAATCGGTCGTGCGACAGACGGGCGTCTCCGGCCACGGCGTATACAGCCACGCGAACGGGATGCCATCGGGCGCATGGCCGAGGCGCGCTTTCTCGCCGCCGTCGAACACTTCCGTCTCGACGCGGTAGCCACGCCACTCGAGTGCGCCGAAGCGGAAGTCGAGCAACGCGTCGATGGGCGCAGTGGTGATGACCACGTCGGCCGAGAACGCACCCGCGTTCGTGACCACCGTCGTGCGCGCGCCCTGCTCGATCGCCAGCACCTTGACGCCATAGCGGACGTCAAATCCTTCGAGCATCCCGGTGAACAGCGGATTGAAGCCGCCGATCGGGTAGTAGTGGGGCGCTTCGCTCGGCAGCCGGTACTCGCCCACTTGTGCGATGCGTTCGAGCCGCCGCAACTTGCCCCACGTCGCCGGCATGTCCTCGAGCCTTCGGCCCCAGAACTTGCGGTTGAAGCCCTCGAACGCCAACTCCGTCAGCAGCGGGCCGACCGATGTCTCAAGGTATTCGCGCAGGTTGGTTTCGCTCGGGGGCTGGCCCCGTGCGTGTATCGCGGCCAGCTGCTGCCGTATTTCCTCGCCGCACGGAAGTCGCCCCAAGCTTTCGGCATCGACCGGAAAAGGGATGATCGGGTAATCGGGCCGGAGGCGCGTGCCTTGGTACACATCGCGCTCCTCGAGCTCGACGTAGCTGCGCAGGAACGGCAGCACGTCATGAGTGCCACGGAATACGCTGATGACGCGCGGTCCGTATTCATAGGGAATGCCCTCGGCAGTCTTCAGGGTCTTCAGCATGCCGCCGGGGACCGGGTCCTGCTCGAGCAGCGTGACGTCGGCGCCCAGTTGCGTGCGCAGCTTCAGCGCCGCACAGCAACCTGCGAAGCCGGCACCGATGACGAGAACGTCCATCCAGGACCGCCCCCTTGCCGCTCAGTCGCGGAAGCTGTCGTGCTGCCGCAGGAAATCGGTGCTCGATTTCTTGACCAGCGCGATCGCATCCCGCAGGTCGTCGCGGTTGTTGCCGGACACGCGCACCGCCTCGCCCTGGATCGAGCCCTGCACCTTCATCTTGCTGTCCTTCAGCAGCCGCTGGATCTTCTTGGCGGGCAGTTGCAATGGGTGGAACAATCGGCCGCCATTGTCCCACGGAGTGAAGGGCCCGTTGGCGATGCCCGCCGCTCATCCGTCGTCGACGTCCCGACGAAAAGTTGCATGCAGCAGCCGTGACAGCGATCGACTGATAGAGCGCCATGAATTCATGAACGGCCGCTATCAGTACCGGCATACCGCTCGTCGGTGAGTCTAGTCAGTCCCGTTTTGTTAACACATTGCGCGTAGAGTCAGGCGGTTAGTACCTGAAACGGAGAATCAGAATGAAGGCTGATCACGTATACAAGCACGAGTTCGATGCGATCTTCAAGGAGTTGGAAACGGTGCGTAACGAATGCATCCGTTTGCATCCTCACCTTCAGGACTCGCACCACGTTCTACAAAAAGAGCGCGATGCGTTGTGGACTCAGTGGTTGTCGCCGGCGGCGAAGATGGACACGCTGATCAATGGCACATGCGGATCATGCAAGGTCGGCGCCCAGCCGAACACGGTTCACGACCGAAATCTACAAGCGTGCTCCATCACTCCCTCCACCGCTAATCACCCTGCGAAAAAGACACCGGCGACGGCGCAATAGCAGACATCCATCGTGGCGGGATGGGTGCGGAGTCTATAGCGGACCCACGCACTCGCTCTCAGCGTGTCAGCGCGGCGATCTGCTCCTGCAACTTCAACATCGCACGTTCGAGTGCCGCGATTCGCGTGTCCTTTTCTTCGACCTTGGCGTTGAGTCCCTGGATCGCCGCGAGCGCGACACCTTCGAGGTTGATGCTTGCGACCATCTTGTTGTCCTGGCCAAGCCCGAAGGCCGCGAAGAAGTCCTGCGCCATCGGCCCCAGCGAGCGAATTGACGGGTCGGCGCCCTTGAAGCTGTACGAGTACACCGGCATGGCGACCAGCCGGTCAAGGACCGCGTTGCCATCCGCTACTTCCAGGTATTCCTTGGCGTTGCGATCACTCGTGCATTGCCAGCTCGGCGTGCCCGGCAGCAGGTTGCAGAATTGGGTGGATACCCCTGTGGTCGGATTGACCATCACCGTGAAGCCAACACCGCCGGTAGCGCGGACGGCGAAGAAATTGCTGACCGATGGTTCGAACGCCAAGTCGGTCGAGTCCGCCCACACGAAGCTGCCGAGCGTCGTTGCCTGGGCGTTGCGGCCGGCCGCGAAGCTGTACGAGCCGCTGGCGACGTTAGCGCGACCGCCCGGGACGGTCGAATACGATCCGGAAGTCGCGTTATTCCCTCCGCCACCGATCGTCGAATTTCCGCCGTTTGCCGTGTTGAGGCTTCCCCCCAGCACCGAGTCATAGAAGGCCAAGGCAAGATTTTGATTTCCGCCAGCAACAGTCGCCGCTATAGCTCGGGCGCCGTTAAAATCTCCGCCACCGACAGTCGTGTATCCCCCGTCGGCCGTATTGGTCAAACCGCCGCCAATCGTGTTGTAGTTGTTGTCCCCTGCCGCCCCTCCGACAGCATTGTCGATGCCCCCGCCGACGGTATCCGTGTGCGTGGCAGTGTAGTTGCTTGGATCCGCGATTCCGGCGCGCGCGACGAACAGCGCCATCTGCGCCCGTGTAACGTATGCGTCGGGACAATAGGTGGTGCCCGTGCAACCTAGCGTGATGCCGTGATCCTTTAGATAAGTGACTGCGGTGCAGTACGACGCGCCGCTGTCGACGTCGGTGAAGCCGGCACAGGCTGCTGAAAGTGCCGGCGCGCTGGCGAGCGACGCAAGCGTGGCCACGATGGTGAAAAGGACGCGCATTTGATTCCCCTGTAGGACGCCCGAGCGGGCTGGGGAGAGTCTGCGCGCGGCGGGTGGGCCCGCGCAAGTTACGCGCGTTCAACTCGCGCCATCAGCCGTTTTGGATCGCTGGCCGCTCGGTTTTTCCGTCGGTCCACTCTGTTGCGCGCGACGTTCCCACGATGTAGGAACTGCAACTAGTGGACCGTAACAATTGAATCGGGAGTGATTCGCCGTGTCGGATCGAAGTACTTCCACTTCACGGGCTTGGGCTGCTTGTTGTAATGCGCAAACCTTTGAGCTTTGACGAGCAAAAAGGGCAACGGGCCGTCACTTGAACATCATGTTCTATGCCAAACCTTCCGAAATATCATATTCGCAATAACTGGTGAATGCCGGAGAGTACGACCCAGAAATTGACGCCATCGCTGCACGTTCCGAAGGGCAGAGAGCCTGCCGTTAGTTGCACGTTGCCGATCAAACTCAGGTCTGCGGCGCGGAACAACGTCACGCTGTCATTGCCCGGGTTGGTGATCAGGATTCGTTCGCCATCGAAGGCAGCCTGCGCCGGGCTGCTTAGTCGATTGCTGGCATTCGCGGCGATGGTGGCCACGACGGCACCGGTGCTGGCATTGACCACGGTGATGCCGCCGGAGTTGGGTACCCAGATGTTGGTGCCGTCGTAGACCATCCGCGTGGGTTGCGCGCCAACCGCGACGCTTTGCGCGATGCTGCCGTTGGCGTTGAGCTTGTGCAGTTTGGAGGTGCTGAAGTCTGTCACCCAAATATTGGTCCCATCGAACAATACGTCGATGGGAAAGACGAATCCGCTGACCGGCGGGATCGGCGTGTCGAGGTTTCCGCCGGCGTCTAAGGGAATGATTGAAACTGTCCCGTCGTCGAAATTCGCGCTCCAGATGCGGTCGCCGTCGAACGCGAGGCCGACGGGGTGAAAGTCTCGCGTATATCCGAACGCGCCGATGAAGAACGATGGCGGTTGAGTCCCTGGGGTAATGGCAATTACCCCCTCAGGATTGGCCGCGTACACCATGCCCCTTGCCACCAAGATGCCGTCTAACGTGCCACTAAGAAAATGGATGTAGCCGCGCAACTCCCCTGTGCTGCGGTGAACGCTGCTTAGATTATCGCCGTTGCCTACGTAGACATCCTCGCCGTCCGATTTGCAAAACTTAACAGTGCCTGTGCCCTGCAACTGCACCGCCTGCAGACCGGTCGCCGTCTTGGGCGTCCACCATTGGCCGAGTGCGGCTCTCCTGCTGTTGCGTTTGATACTTTGATCCAGCGAGCGTTGCAGGAAAGTAGTCATCTGCACGCGCGGCACCGGTTCGTTGGGGGCAAATGTCGTCGCGGTAGTGCCCTTAGTCACGCCGACGACAAATGCTTCCATGATGCCCGGACAGAACGCATCGCCCACCACGGCGACATCCGTGAATGGAAATGGATAGCTGCCGGTGCCGCAGGGATTGTTGGCGAGTGCAGGGTTGAGCGCACCGATCAAAAAAGCGACGCAGAGTGCGCCGACGATTCGCGTCGGCAATTTCAACGCAATGACGGGGCGCACATAAATTGGATAGAAGGCATGCACGGCATTCTCCCGTTGTGGCTCATCGAAACCGCTGTGGCGCGACGATCTCTTTCAACTCCAAATGGAGGTCCGACGAACCCGATAAGAAAATAGTGCGCAATCGCGGCCACTTGCGCTGCGGCTGCTGCATTGTGCGCTCGAGTGAGGCCATGAGGGCGTGTTTGGCACGGACTTTGACATTTGGGCCATTGATCGCGGCGACTATCCGCGCTCAGCCAGAATCGCCGGCCGGTATGGGCCCACGTCTGCAGTCAGATGCGCGGCGTGCCAGGATTCACGGCAGCACGGCAGGAACGTTGGTCGCCATCGGTATCGGTGCGCGCCTGTCGCCGTCGATGCGGTAGCTGGCGCGGACACCCGTTTGGAATTCGCGAGGCACCGGTGCCGCGTGTTCCTGTTCGCGTCGCAACGATTGGTGGAGTCCATCCACCCCCAGCACTTCGCAGACCCGCGCAATCTGCGCGATCATCGCCGGATTGATCAGGTCGGTGCGTCCGCAGTACCGGATCTCGCCACTCATGTGCATGTCTAGCTCGTTGGCGGCGATCACCGCGATGATTTCGGCCTCGAATACCGAGAGGGTCGAAAATTCAGGCGACCCGTCCTCGGCGCTCCGCGCATGCGAATCGCGCAACGTGTACGCACGGACGCGGCTTTCGAGCGCGCTGCCACGCCCGCCTAGCGCTTTGCAAACGGACTCGGCGGCGGCCAGAGCACCCTCGACGCCGACCGGGCAATGCGTGTACGCGGCGTGCAGCAGCCCGGTGGCGACGGTCTCGGCACGAAATCCGTAGCGCACCAGCACGCTGGCCGTGCCTGCGAGATGGTTGATGAACGGGCGTCCGCAGGGGCGATAGCCGCCGTCCATCAGTATGTGCGCGAGGCCATACGCGTTGGCGATCACCGCCAGCGCGTTGCGCGTGTATCCGCGGGCGCGCGCGAAGTCGAGAAGATCGGAACGCGTCTGCTCGAGCTCTTCCGCCACCATCGGAGCATGGTTGTCGGGATGATCGCGCGACGCCGACCGGATCGGATCGACTTCGGCCACGTGATCGGCCACGAACTGCCGCACGGGACCGAACGATCGCTCATCGTCGATCACGTTCCATTTGCTGCAGAATGCGTCGATGCTGTCGTCGGCGTCCGCGCGGCTCCACCGCACGCGAAAGAAATCCAGCTCGTCGAGCATGTAGTCCGAATAAGCAAGGTAGCTGATCCGCGCCGACGGCTCGACATACGTCGAATAGCCGAGCTTTCGCGCGGCGAGCGACGTATCGATGTGCTCGTGCACGCATCGGATGGAGGGATCGAGGACGCCTGCCTTCAGCAACTCGGTCCGGACCAGCATGCAGTGGTATTCGACGAAATCGCAGGGCTGGCGGTGAAGCTCGCCTGCGATTTGTCTCGGGTCTTCTCCCAAATGCATATGGATTTCGTCGAGCAGGCGTCTGCCCGAATCCGCGCGTTCGACGAGCTTTCCACCGGCCATGTGTATCCGCGCGGGCTGCATCCCGCCAGCCGTCAGGTACAGCGGCCCGACGACGCCGGCGCCCGTGTCGTCCGCGCAGGCGACCAGGGATTCGAGCCAGCCTGGCTCGACGTCGACATCGTTGTCGATGAAGACCGTGTATTGCGTTTTAATCGACGCGACCATGCGAGCGCGGGCTTGCTGCGGCCACAACGGCTCATCGAACCGCGCAACTTCGATGCCCCATTCTGCGGCGCGCGACGCGAAGACTTCACGCAGCCATGGCGGTGAGTCGCAGTCGACGTAGACGAAGCGGTATATCGGCGCCGTATTCGACAAGATGGACTCGATCGACGACACAGCGAGCGAGTGTCGTTCGCGTGCCGTCATGATGATCGTGACGCGAGGATCGGTGGCGGACATCTTGATCAATGGCCGGCGCGGCCGACGGCCGTTGACGGAACCTGTAGGGCAACGTCGTGCATGGCGAATCGATTTTAAGTCATGGTGCCGGCGTCAGCGCGCCAAAGCGTTTATTTGCGCCAGTGTTTGCGCGACCGTACACTCGAGTGCGGCGACGCGGCCTCGGGGAAGCGCCTAGCGCGCGATGTCCGCAATTTGCGCCTGCATCTGCGCAACAGCGCGTTCCAAGGTTGCGATCCGCGCGTCTTTTTCTTCGACTTCGGCGTTCAGTCCCTGGATCGCAGCAAGTGCGATTCCCTGGCCATCGATGGTGCTGGTCGATAACGCGGCTGGCCAAGTCTGCGGAAGCGGGCTTTTGCGCGAGCGCTGCGGTGGCCGCGGCCGCCAGTGCGAGCGCTGCAGTCGTTATTTTGGTCATGACCATGCCTCCAATTGCCTGAGCCGCCAAAGCGCTTTCGGCGCGCGCGGCACGATATCGCTCGATCGACGTTGACCGGGCGGTTCGATTTTACCGGCATTCACAGGCGTTCCAGGATTGGGGACCGCGCAGCCGCTGTTCCAGCGCTTTGATACCCCTGTTATTTCCGCCGAGTTCACGAGGTTCGATTTTCCGCCGACGCTTTGCGTTTTTCGTGCCGCGTACCCGCCGCCCGCGAGAGCGTTCGTTCGACCTGGCCCCAGAACTCGGAGCAAGCCGGGCGTCACGCCGAAAATGGGTACGTAACCGTACCAGCCTGCGGGAGCAAATCTGTGCGACTATGCTTCAGGACACTCAAATTGACAATAAGTGCGAAATGATAGTTCTAGTTTCCGTTTAGTTTGTGTCACCGCTGGTTGCAAGTCGCCCGCTGGTTGCAAGTCTTAGCGCCAGCACACGAATCGATGATCGACGCATCGCGCCTGACGCATCGCGCCTGACGCATCACGGGCGCGTGCGAGTCGCATCAGCATTCGACATCGGGAAGTGAAATCTCCTCGTGCCGCGTGTTGGGTTCTGCCCAACAAACAAGGAGGTTGTCATGCCCGATCGCTCGTCCGCCGCAGGCGGAAATAACCTGGCTGACGGACTGCCGCCCAAGGCCAGAAAACAATTTCTCGCGGGCTGCGAGCTCGTCGAACTGGTGTTCGATGTGCCTCTCGCTGTGGTCGGAGACCCCATTCGCCATGCGTATTTTCCGACTGCGAGCTACATCTCGCTGATCACCCCCATCGATGGCGCCGCGGCACTCGAGGTCGGGCTGGTCGGCAGCGAGGGCATGCACGGCGTGTCGCTGATGATGGGTGTCAGCGTGACACCCCTCAATGCCTTGGTGCAGGGAGGCGGACCGGCACTGCGGATGAAAGCCGAGACGTTCCAGTCGGCGTACCGCAGCATCCCGGTCGTGCAAAGCCGGTTCGATCACTATCTATACGTCCTGATGAACCAACTGGCGCAATCCGCGGCGTGCGCGCGGTATCACCATACCGAGGCACGTCTCGCGCGCTGGCTGCTGATGACGCAGGATCGGGCACATTCGGAGCGATTTCACATCACGTACAGATTTCTCGCATGGATGCTGGGAATGCGGCGCGCAAGCGTTACCGACGCTGCGGGCATTCTGCACAAGAAAGGACTGGTCACGTACAAGCGGGGCGAAATGAATGTGCTGAACCGCCGCGGACTCGAGGCATGCGCATGTTCCTGCTATCGAATCGACCGCAAAGTCTACAAGCGATTCATGGACGGCAGCCAGAAACGATCGGCGATAGGCTCGCGTAAGTAGAACCAGGATTCGACGGATCGTTGAGATTTCCCGGTCGAGGGCCGTGGTTGCTGAACCATGTGTCGGTCAGATCAGCGAATCGAGATTGTCATGGCGTAGGATTCGCACTATCGCCGGTCAGGGACCCTGTATATGGCATCGCCGAAACGCCCCGAAGACAACGACATCTCCGCATTGCTCGACGAGCGCACGGTGGACCGTTGGCACGGAGTGCAAGCGCGGCCGGGCGTTGACCGGACCACGTGGCGCGGCTGGGACGGCGCGCGCCATCGGCAGGTGTCGTTCACCCGCCGTGTTGTCGGCTACTTCGTCCGCAATCCGCGCGACCACGACGACCATTGGTCCGGATGGCTGCTCGACGTCGTTTGCTGGACAGGAGTTGCCACGGTCGTCCTCTCCATCGGCTACCTGGTTTTCCGCGAACTACAGATTTACGGCGTCCTCTAGACGGCGCCGACGAGGGTGGGCACCCAAAGATCGTGAGGCCGCGCTCGACGCGCACGCCCGACTGGCGCTCTTCCCTCCGTAATTCGACGCACGCCACATTTGGTTGACCGTAGGACGAGTCCTATCTGGCTTGTTCAAACTGCCTGCGCAACCTTGCGCATAGTGCCTGCTGCGGGAGCGCGCCGAATCGCCGATGCTGAAGACATTGCGCGGAACGTCGCGCGGCATCCAAGGGAAAAGCCATGAGCGGCAGTTCGGACCAACGAGGTCGACAAAGCGCGCATCGGGGCAAAGCCAGGCACCAGCATGACGGCCACTCGCGCATTCATGCGCTGGCCATCAACGAAGAATGGCTTAATTCGGATACCGCTGCCGGCACAAGTACGGCAATCAAGGCTCGCGAACGGACGGCCGTGAAGACCGCGCACAATTGACCGCAATCGGCCAAGCGCGCAATACCCGTTAAGGCGGCTAGTTTCGACTACTTGCCCCGAAGTCCGCCTTCCAACAAGATGCGGGAACCGAAACCGCACGAGAGTCCATTTGATCAAACTCGCCAGCGCTCTGGGCGTTGCTGTATTGGTATTGGGGTTGGTCGCCCGCGGCGGCCCCGTAGCCGCCGCCCCACCAGTTGCGACGACACAAACCGTCGATCTCAACAGGCTATCCATCAAGGGCCTGGCGTCCTCGATGACGGTGACCGTCTATCGCGCCCCAGGCGCCAGCGGCAAGCAGCCGCTCGTTTTTTTACTTCCCCAGTTCGGCAGCGAGATCAAGGACGGCTGGTTCGCGTCGCAAGCGCAATATTTCACCGACGCTGGCTATGTGGTTGCAGTTCCGCAACTCACTGACCTTTACCAGACTGAACGTAACATCCCGGTATACGACACCCGGATGCACACAGATCTCGTAGCGGCCACCGCGCCATACGCGATCGAAGTATTGGCTGCGCTGGTGGCGCTGACCGGACCGGACGGTCCCGCGACCGCACAGCACGTTGTGCTGGGGGTCGGGTATGGCGCGATAGTGGCCGCGAATTACGCCGCGCTGGGTCCGCCCTCATGCGAGGGCCTGATCATGATTTCAGCCGGCTTCGGCGGCAAGAAGGCCCTGAGGCAAGACGAGGACGACATGAAGGACAGCGTCGAGGCGTTCGGGCGGCTCGGGCAGAAAGTGAAAATCCCGTCGTTGTGGCTCAATGCCGCTTCGAATCGGCGAATCTCCGATAAAACCGCCAACGAACTGTTCGCAGCCTTCCATTCGGGAAGCCCCGCAGCGACGCTGCACATGTTGCCGGACATCGAGCGCGATGGCGACGCGCTGTTTTCGATCGCCACCGCACCGGCCGCGTGGCAGCCGGACACCGGCAAATTCCTGGCGTCGTTGCGCAAGCAGTGACTGCGTTGAAGCCTCTGCGGTGGCGATGAGCCGCAACGAGCTTTGCGCGTGCGGCAGCGGCAAGCGCTACAAGCATTGCCACGGCGGCGTGCAGGCGAGCACACCGGGTGCTTCGCGCGCTGCGCCGCGAGTGAAGCCACCCAGCGCGTTGCACTTGCAGGCCGTCTCATCGCATCGCGCCGGCTCGCTCGAGCACGCCGAATCGCTCTATCGCGAAGCGCTTCGGCTCGATTCCGCCGACGTCGAATCGTTGCAGATGCTGGGCGTGCTGTATTTCGAGCGCATGCGCAATGACGAAGCGCTCGAGCTGCTGTGGGACGCCGCCGAGCGGACCGGGTGGAACGATCCGGTGCTGCTGCACAACCTGGGGCTCGTGCTGGCCCGGCTCATGGCGTCGACGGCAAACGCGCGACAGGAAGCGATGGTTGCGGCATTCATGAAGCAGGACATTGCGCGCAAGGTCGCACCGGTGGTCGCGGGCAGGGTCAGCGTCGTTCTGCCCGTATTCAACGAAGCGCGCGTGGTGGCGGGCGCAATCGCATCAGTCGCTGCGCAGACATACCGCGACATCGAATTGTTCGTCATCGACGATGGCTCGACCGACGAGAGCGCGACTGTCATAGCGCAAGCCCTGGCGGATCTTGAATTTCCGGCCACCTTCGTGCGCGGGCAGCACCGGGGGGCCGCACAGGCCGCGAACACGGGCGCTGCACGCGCTGCCGGTCGCTACCTTGCATTTCTGGCGGCCGCGGACCGGTTCGCGCCGCAACGAATCGAGCGCATGGTCCACGAGATGGGGCGCGCAATTGCGCTGTGGGGCTTCTCCCGATTCGCCGAACTCGACAATGGCAATACGGTCGGTCGAAACACTCCGCGGCAGGGCGCGCCGCGCAGGGGTGCCGACTTTTCCGGTGACGAGCCGAGCAGCTTCGCCCTGCTGAAGCATGACGTCACCGGCGCAAGCGGCAACCTCTTCATCGATCGCCAGCTTTTTCACGAGTTGGGCGGCTACCGCGACGACACTCAATACCGTGGATGGGATTTCGCCATCCGCGCCGCGCAGTGGGTCGAGCCCGTCGCCGTCGGCGACACGCTGTACCTTTGCGGTAGACACAACGAGGCAGTAGCGCGTGTGCGACCGTCTGACGCCGATCGCAGAACGGCATTGGTGACTGAAGCATTGCGCGGCGTTCCCGCGGTGGCGAACGAGTTGAGCCCCCAGTTTCCAGGCAACCGCGACCTGCTGTTGCGCGCCGAACTGCGCGCCGGCCGGGCTGAGCATCTGCCCGTGGCGGTGCTGAGGTCACTGGCCGCGGGCTTTCGTGGGCAACCTTCCGCACCCGCACGGCCCCCGCGCGATGCGATGACGCATGGCGAGCACGGCAAGGCGGCCCTTGTCGTGCTGGGGCCTTATCGCAGCGGTACGTCCGCGCTGGCGCGTGTGCTCAATCTGTGCGGCGCGGCCCTGCCTGCACGCGTGATGCCTGCGAGGCTCGGGCTCAACCCGAAAGGGTTCTGGGAGTCCGAGGCGGTCAACGTCCTCGACGCAAGATTGCTGACCCACCTGGGTGGAGACTGGAATCGCGTCGATTTCGCGTTGCCGCGCACGGGCCCGCTGGTCGACGAGTTCATCGCCGACATGCGTGCATTGCTCGCCGCCGAGTATGGTGCTGCGCCAGTCATACTGATCAAGGATCCGCGGGTGTGCGTGCTCGCGCCGCTGTGGCATCGCGGCTTGTCGGAAAATGGCTATCGCCCCACTTATGTAGTGCCCGTACGCAACCCGCTGGAGATCGCGGGCTCACTCGAGTCGCAGGGCGACATGCCGGTGGCGGAAGGGCTCGCGTTGTGGCTCAACTACATGCAGCGGCTCGAGACCTTCGTCGCCACCGTCGACGCGCCGGTTGCCTACGTTCGCTACGCCGAACTTCTCGACGACTGGCGCGGGGTCGTGCAGCGAATCGCAGGGCGTCTTGACCTGCCGCTGTCGATCGAGGCGCACGCAAGCGAAGTCGACGAGTTCCTCGAACCAGGCATGCGCAGGCACCTGGCCGACGATACCGGCTTCGATACACAGCTGGCGAGACACCTTCCGGATGGCAGGGGCGAGGCAATTCGCATTCTTTACCAACGCTCGCTCGAGCACTGCGCGCGCGACGCCGCCAACGGTCCGGCTGCTAGAATCCGGACCACCTGACCGCGGCTCGGCACCCGTTGCTGCCGAGGCGGCATACCGCGCGCGGGTGGCGCAACGCAAATCCATGACCGACGCCGTCACGACCGGCATCCAGGCCGCCTACGATGCCGTCGACTACGATTGCACTGCGTATCCGCAAAGCCATCCGGACCGGTTGCGCACGGTGGCGCGCATGTTCGGTGTCGACGCGCCGGCGCTGACGAGCGCTCGCGTGCTCGAGGTCGGCTGTGGCGATGGCTCCAACCTGATCCCGGTCGCCGACGCATTTCCTGGCGCGACGTTCATCGGATGCGATCTCGCACCGCGCGCGATCGAGTCCGGCAACGGATTGATCGCCGCGGCTGGGCTCGGCAATGTCTCGCTGCACCTGCAGGACTTGCGCGAGCTGCCGCAATCGTTCGGCGAATTCGACTACGTGATCGCGCACGGATTCTACTCGTGGGTTCCGCCGGAAGTCCGCGACGCGCTGATGCACCTGATCGCGACGCGCATGACCACGAACGGTGTTGCGTTCGTCAGCTACAACACGCATCCGGGAAATCGCATCCGCCAGATCGCATCGGATGCGATGCACTGGCACACGCGCAACGGCGCCAGCGCGGCAGAGACCTTGCTTGCGTCTCGCGAATTGCTGCAGATGATGGCAGTGCCCGGCGCGACGCAATGGGCGCCCGACAATGCGCTGCGCCCCGAGTTCGCCGAGCGCGCGACCCGCAGCGACAGCGCGCTGTATCACGACGACCTGGCGATGCCGAACGACGCCTTCTATTTCCATGAATTCATCGCGCATGCGCAGACACACGGACTCGAGTACGTGGCCGACAGCGATGTGCGCATGATGAGCGGCGGGGGACTCGCGCCCGACGTGCGCAAGTACGTGATGCGGTTCGACCGCCTGTCGCGCGAGCAGTACCTGGATTTCATGCGCCTGCGACGCTTCCGCCAGTCGCTGCTCACCAAGGCAGCTTCGACATCCGGCTACAACCTGCAGCCGTCGCAGGTTGCAGGCATGCAGGTTGCCGCGGCGTCGACGCTGATTCAATCGATGGTCGACGCGGTACAAAAAGGCCAGTCGAAGGAATCGGCAATTCAGGGAGGCGGTGCTTCGGTCAATGCCATGTTGATGTGGCTCGTTGAGCTCGCACCGCGTACGGCGAGCATCGCGGAAGTTGCCGCTTGGCGCGCAACGCACGCGCCCGATGACACGCGCCCGCTCGAAGCACTGCTCACCGAGGCGTATGTCGGTGGCGTGATCGACCTCTATTCGCAACCCGCGCCGCTGTCGTCCACGGCGTCCGAGCGTCCCCGAGCCAGCCGCATCGCACGGCTGCAGGCGCAGTCGCGCCCGCGCGTGGTCAACCTGCGCCACGAATCGGTCAACCTTACCGATCCGGATGCGCGGCGATTGTTGCTGCTGCTCGACGGCACCCGCGACCGGCGGGCATTGTTGGCGGCGCTCGCGCCGGCATTCGCACGCGGCGAGGCCGGTCTCGACACGATGCTGCGATTCTTCGCCAAGGTGTCGTTGCTTGCGGCGTAAGATTCCGGCCTCGCCGTACTGATTCGCGCGCGGCGGGCGCGTCCCGCCTTCCACTTTCCCGTTTCTCGGACAACCTGATGAATACCGCAGCCCTCGAACAGCGCATCGCCACGCAATGGGACGACGACATCGTCGCGCAGATCACCGAATACATCCGGGTGCCGGCCAAGTCGCCTCACTTCGATCCTGCCTGGGAAGCCAACGGCCACATCGAGCGCGTGATCCAGCAGGCGCTGCGCTGGGTCGAGGCGCAGCCGATCAAGGGTCTCGCCGTCGAGATCGTGCGCATTCCCGGGCGCACGCCGCTGTTGTTCATCGAGATCGCCGCCACCGCCGGTCACGCCGACCGAGGCGGCGTGCTGCTGTACGGGCACCTCGACAAGCAGCCGGAAATGGTGGGCTGGCTCGACGGTTTCGGACCCTGGTCGCCGCGATTTGCGGACGGCAAGCTCTATGGGCGCGGCGGCGCGGACGACGGCTACGCGGTGTTCGCCGCGATGGCGGCGATCGGTGCATTGCAGGCGCAGGGCATCGCCCACGCGCGCTGCATCGGAATGATCGAAACCTGCGAGGAGAGTGGCAGCTACGACCTGCCTGCCTACCTGCAGATGCTGTCGCCGCGCGTTGGCGCGATCGATTTCGTCATCGGCCTCGATTCCGGCTGCGGCGACTATGAGCGGCTGTGGATGACGACGTCGCTGCGCGGGCTCGCGGGCGGCACGCTGAGCGTCGAAGTGCTGACCGAAGGCGTCCATTCGGGCGACGCCAGCGGCGTCGTGCCGTCGTCGTTTCGCATCGCGCGGCTGCTGCTCGACCGATTGGAGGACGCGACCACCGGCAAGGTGCTGCCCGCGCAATTCCACGTGCCGATTCCCCAAGAGCGCGTAGACCAGGCGCATGCCGCCGCGGCGATCATGGGCGACAACGTCGTGCGCAAGTATCCGCTTGCCGGGTCGACCCGTCCGATGCTCGAGCCGGGTGGCGAAGCGATGCTCAATCGCACATGGCGCCCGGCGCTGTCGGTCATCGGCGCGGGCGGCTTGCCGGCGATCGCCGATGCCGGCAATGTGCTGCGGCCCAAGACTTCGCTCGCACTGTCGCTACGCCTGCCGCCGCTGGTCGATGGCGAGGGCGCCACGAAAGTGATGAAGCGACTGCTCGAGGCCGATCCGCCCTATGGCGCGAACGTCGTCTTTGACGCAAGCCAGGGCGCGACCGGATGGAGCGCGCCGCCCACCGCGGCGTGGCTGGGCGAAGCGCTCGCGTCGGCGTCCACCACGTTCTATGGCAAGCCGATGGCGGCGATGGGCGAGGGCGGAACCATTCCGTTCATGGCAATGCTGGGCAAGCATTTTCCCCAGGCGCAGTTCCTGATCACCGGCGTGCTCGGGCCGCATTCGAACGCCCATGGTCCCAACGAATTCCTGCACGTGCCGTACGCGCGCAAGCTGACCGCCTGCGTTGCGCACGTCGTCGCGATGCACGCAGCACGCTAGCGGACGTTTGCACGACGATCGGCCGTCCTCGCGAGGGCGGGGACCCGGATCGGCGGCCGGCTCGGAATTGCACGACGCGCCGCGAAAGGCCAAGATAGGCTTTCTCACGATCGGGAGATGGCCATGCTGACGTTTCTATCGCGCAACTGGTGGGTGCTGGTGATCCGCGGCATCGCGGCCATCGTCTTTGGCGTTCTCACGTTCATCTCGCCGATGACTTCGCTCGCTGTGCTGGTGCTGTTCTGGGGCGCATACGCGCTGGTCGATGGCGTGTTCGCGATCATCGCAGTGTTCAAGGGGCCGCACGCCGACGGCTTTCCCTGGTGGATGCTCGTCACCGGCGTCGCGGCGGTGATCGCCGGCGTCTACACGTTCATGGCGCCCGCACTCACCGCGGTGGTGCTGCTCTACCTGATTGCCGTGGTGGCGATCGTGCGCGGCGTGATGGAAATCTCCGCGGCCATCCGGCTGCGCAAGGAAATCGACAACGAGTGGCTGCTGGTGATGGCCGGCGCCGCGTCGCTGATCTTCGGCGCGCTGCTGTTCGTGTTCCCCGGCGCCGGCGCGCTGGCGCTCGTGCTCTACATCGGCGTGATGGCAATCGTCGTCGGCGTGATCGAGACCGTGCTGGGCATCAGTTTGCGCAGACGCGCGCGCGCGGACCCGCGGACTCGATCGCCATCACCACCGCTGATGCGCCATTGAGGCCGAACGCGTCAGCCGCATGCAACGGCCGAGCGCAGCAGGCGAACGCAACGGCCGCCTGCTGCACTCGCGTCAACGCGCGTCGGGAAAGAACAGTTGCTTGCCGCCGATCTGGTAGCTGGCAATGGTGTCCTGGCCTTCGGGTGAGACCAGCCAGTCGATGAACTTCTGGCCGTCCTCTTTCTTCACATTGGGGAACTTGGCCGGGTTGACCAGCATGACGCCGTAGGGATTGAACAGCATCTTGTCGCCTTGCGTGACGATCACCAGGTCGCGCGGATTCTTGAACGACAGCCACGTGCCGCGATCCGCGAGGATATAAGCGTCCATCGACGCCGCGGTGTTGAGCGATGGGCCCATGCCCGAGCCCGTGTCCTTGTACCAGGACTCCTTCAGCCTTTCCGGTGCGACACCTGCGGTCTTCCAAAGCCGCAGCTCGGCCATGTTCGTGCCGCTGCGATCGCCGCGGGAAATGAAGGGCTGCCTGGATTCGGCGATCCTGCGCATCGCCGCCGCCGCGTCGGTCGTCCCGGCGATTTTCGCCGGGTCCGACTTCGGACCGATGATGATGAAGTCGTTGTACATCACGTCGCGACGGCCCACACCCCAGCCTTCGGCCACGAACTTGTCCTCGGCCGGACGATCGTGGACGAACACCACATCGGCGTCGCCGCGGCGCGCCAGGTCGAGCGCCTGTCCCGTGCCGAGCGCGACGACGTGCACGTCGATTCCCGTGGCCTTTGTGAACGTCGGCAACAAGTGCGGGAACAGCCCGGATTGCTCGGTCGATGTCGTCGACGCAACCGTGATGAAACGGTTCTGCGCATGCGCCGGCAGCGCCAACATGGCGATCAGTGCGAAACGAATGAATCTCATCATAGCTCTCCTTCGATGAACGAACGCGCGGGCGACGTGCGGGGACGGGAAAAGAAATCGGCGGCCGGTCCGCTTTCGACCAGCCGGCCTTCGTGCAGGAACACGATGTCGTCGGCGAGCCTTCGCGCCAGCGGCAGGTTGTGCGTGGTCATCACGATTTTGGTGCCGGCTTCGTGGATGGCTTGCACGATCGCCTCGATGTTGCGTGCGGCGTTGGGATCGAGACTGGCGGTCGGCTCGTCGAGAAACAGGATCTGCGGGCGCAGCGCCCACGCGCGCGCGAGCGCGACGCGCTGCTGCTCACCGCCCGACAGCACCCGCGCCGAACGCGATGCAATGGCCGCGAGTCCGACACGGGCGAGCGCCGCTTCGGCAAGTCCGCGCGATTGGCTCGCCGGGATGCCCGCAAGGCCGAGCCCGTATTCGATGTTGGCCAGCGCCGAACGCCGCAGCATCACCGGACGCTGGAACACCATCGCCTGCGCTCGCGGCCGTGCGGCGCCGTCGGACCAGCGAACATGGCCCGCAGTGGGCTCGATCAGGCCGTGGCAGATTCGCAGCAGGACACTCTTGCCCGCGCCGTTCGGTCCGAGAACCACCGTGCGCGTGCCTGCGGCGAACGTGGCATCGATGCCGTCCAGAATCGCGTGGCCGCCGACGGTGTAGCCGATGTTCGCAAGCTGCAACGGCAGGATGGGGGGGCGAGTCACCGGAACCGCCGTTGTGCCCAACCGCGAATCCAGAACGCGATCGCGTTGATGCCGATGATGATCGCAATCAGCACGAAGCCGAGCGCCAGCGCGAGCGGCAGGTTGCCTTTGGTGGTTTCGAGCGCGATCGCCGTAGTCATGACGCGGGTGTAGTTGGCGATGTTGCCGCCGACGATCATCACCGCACCCACTTCGGCGGCGGCGCGGCCGAAGCCGGCGAGCAGCGCTGTCAGCAATGAATAGCGCGTGTCCCACAGAAGCGTGAATCCGCTGCGCCAGCGGCTCGCGCCCATCGACACGAGCTGTTCCCGGTATTCGGCCCATGCGTCCTCGATCACCTGTCGCATCAGCGAGGCGATGATCGGCGTGATCAACAGCGTCTGTGCGATCACCATCGCAGTGGCGGTGAACAGGATGCCCAGCGCGCCAAGCGGCCCCGAGCGCGACAGCAGGAGGTAGACGACGAGCCCGACTACGACCGGCGGCAGGCCCATGAAGGCGTTCAGCACCACGACGACGGCGCGCCGTCCGGCGAAGCGGCCGATCGCCAGCATCGCGCCCATCGGCGCGCCGATCAGCGTGGCGAGCAGCGTCGCCGTCAGCGATACCGCCAGCGACAATCCGATGATGTGCCATAGCTCGGGATCGCCACTGGCGAGCAGCTCCGCTGCCGAGGCAAGCGCATGTGAAAAATCCTGCATAAGTCAGTGCTTTCGTGCCGTGCGCGGGGCGGGCGTGTGGAGTACCCAGTCAGCAAGCACAAAGCGAGGAGCAGTGTCGGCCATGGTCCGATGCTAAGGGCAAACACCTGCCGGACCAATAGGCAGGAGACTTCATATGTCGGACTGGGACGTCCGCGGAAGTGACGCGTCAGCGAACCAAGGCGACGAAGGCCGAGGGGGTGCGTGCGAACGTGCGCAGCAGCAGGCGCGTGACGTCGATGTCGAGCACCGACGAGGGCGGCGCGTCGAGGATCTGCGCGAGCTCGCCTTCGTCACGCGCAGTGCCGAGCCAGCGCCATTCGTGAATGACGTGCACTTCGGTGAATGTTCCGTCGCTTTCGCGAACCGCCGCCGCATGCGGTGCGAAGGGCCACGGCGCGATGCGGTGCGGCTCGAGCGCCGCGAGCAAGCGTGCGTCGTGCGCGTCGGCGGTCTCGGCACCGACACAAGCGCCTTCGCAGCGTCCGAGCTGGCGCGCGAAGCACGGGCCGTCGCGTCGCTCGATCTTCATCCGGGTCAGGCACAACCGATACTCGCCCGCAAGGCTGCGCAGCAGCGCCCGCGCCGCGCGCTTGGACGCGAACGGACCGAAGCCCCCTGCCAGCGAATCGATGTCGTCCACAGCGACGAATTGCGCAACTGCGCCGGTCTCGAGCAGCATCACCACGGCATCGGCCTTGCGCCTCAGGACCTGGTTGTGCGCGGGCATCAGCGCCTTGACCAGCGCGGCTTCGCGCAGCAGCGCGCCCAGCTCGCCCGCGCTGCGGTCGAATTCGATTCGCCGGATCTCGGCCGACAATCGCAAGTCGGTCTCGCGCCGCCAGTCGCTGGTGAAGTGCGCAGCGACGCGCTCGCGCAGGTTGACGGCCTTGCCGACGTAAAGCGGCATCGGGTTGTCGCCGTAGAACCGGTAGACACCCGGCGACTCCGGCAGCGCGTCCAATGCGTCGGCCGCGAGCTGCGGAGGCAGGCTCGGAATGCGCAGGATGCGCCGCACTTCGGTGGCGATGTCCTCCGGATCGAGCAGCGCGTAGATGGCTTGCACGAATTGCCACAGCGCCATCGCGTCGCCGAGTGCGCGGTGGCGGTCGGCGACCGCCAGCGAATGCCGCGCGATCAGCGCGTCGAGGCCGTGGCCGTCGGCATCCGGATAGAGCCTTCGCGATAGCTTGACCGTGCACAGCGGCCGGGTGCGAAACGGCTTTCCGACGCGCTCGAACGCATGCTTCAGGAATCCGTGGTCGAAGCGCGCGTTGTGCGCGACGAACACGCGATCGTCGAGTTGCCCGGCAAGGTCGGCGGCGATCGACGAAAACGTCGGCGCGCGGCGCACCATGGCATCGGTGATGCCGGTCATCGCCTGTATTTCCGGAGGAATGGGGACTTCGGGATCGACCAGTGTCGCCCACTGTGCCACCCGCGGTGGGCCGCCTGCGGGGTCGGCATCGACCGTCACCACCCCGATTTCGGTGATCCGGTCGGCCGCGGCCCGCATACCGGTGGTCTCGAGGTCGACAAAGGCCAGTCGAGGGGCGAAAAGATGCATGGTCATTCGGTATTGGTCGGCGCGC
>JBEPUI010000045.1:0-27090 GCA_041691615.1 Pseudomonadota bacterium | reverse complement strand
ATGCCGGCCATCGCGCGATGCGTCTGCGACTCGATGTCGATCGGATGCCGGTGTTCCTCAGGGACGTGAGGATGCTGGTGGTACAGCGACGACGACGTCGACCCGGAAATGAAGTAGAGGTCCGCCGGCGCTTCGACGCGTACCGCCGGAGCATACGGCATGAAGCGCTCCTCGTCGGGGCGCGGATGGACGGCTGTGATCCGCTGCGCGACCTCGTTCACTTGGCGTACTCGTCCCACTTCGGGCAAGTGCGCTTGTCAGCCGGAACTTCGAACGGGCCGGTGGTCGACTTGTCGATGACGATGCCCTTGATGACGATCGTGTCGGGCACCGGTTCCTTGCGCAGCGAGCGGATGGCCGCCATCGCCGCCAGGCAGCCCATCTTGTAACCGTTGAACTCCGCGGTCGCGAGCAGGCGCCCGGACTTGATCGCGTCGATCGATTCGGGAACCCCGCCGATGCCCACCACCTTCGTGCTCTTCTTGCCGGCGGCTTCGAGCGCTTCGATCGCGCCGAACGCCATCACATCCGCGGCCGCCATCACGCCGTCGATCTGCGGATTGGCCTGGATCAGGTTCTCGGTGACCTGCAGCGCCTGCAGCCGCTGGTAGTTCGCCGGCTGCGACGCCAGCAACTTGACGGCAGGATTCTCCTCCAGCGCCTTCTGGAATCCGCGCACGCGATCGTCGCTGGTGGTGGAGCCCTTGACGCCTTCGATGATGATCACATTCCCCTTGCCGCCGATCGCCTTCAGCAGGTAGCGGCCGGCGTCGAGGCCGAGGTTGTAGTCATCGGCTGCGACATAGCTCACGAACTTGCCGCCACGCACCTTGTCGTTGTAGTTCACCAGCGGAATGCCTGCGGCGTTGACCTTCTCGATCGCCGGCACCACGCCGCGCGCATCGACCGCCATGAACAGGATCGCGTCGGGCTTCTTGACCGTCACGTCCTCGAGCTCCGACAGCTGCTCGGCAAGATTGTTGGGGCGTGTCGGCGCGTAATGCGTGACCGGGCCGGCGTTCATCTCCTTCGCCGCCGCTTCAACACCGGCGCGAACGAGCGCGAAATGCGGATCCACCTGGTTCTTGTAGAACGCGGCGAGTTTTTCACCTGCGGCCTGCGATGCGCCGGCAGCCATCAGCGTGATGGCGGCGGCGGCGAACAACGGGACAATACGCGGCAAGCGGCGATTCATGGACGTTCTCCTCGGCAGCCTTATGTGGCGGGCACGGCAGCGTTCGCGTCGCCCGATCGTGGCGTTCGAGTCGAAGTTTACTGCAACTTCAGAACGGGTCTCGTTTCCACGGTTGTCAGCTACATTGACACTCGAAAGGCGTGGATCACTCCACGAAAGATTCCAGGTTTCGCTCTCGATCTCGAAACTCGCAGCTAACGCGATGCGGGAAATGCCGATTTCTGAATGGTACATAGGTACTATCCCATTTCAGATATCACGCTCGACGATCAATCGGCGCTTGCCCGCGCATGACGCGCGCTCCATGATCTCGCCTCGGTCGAGCACGACCGATCACGGAGGAAAGAGAAATGCACATCATTTTGCGTCTGGCGCTCGCGATCTGCGCGTTGCAATGGTTCGTGGCCGCGCCCGTTCAGGCGGTGGCGTGCGCGGCCGGAACGTCGTCGTTCACGGACGTGCCGGATGGCGTCAACTATTGCACCAATACGCAGTGGCTGAAGAACCGCGCCGTCACCACCGGCTGCAACACGGGCTCGACCTATTGTCCGAACGACGCGGTTACGCGCGCTTCGATGGCGCTGTTCCTGAACCGCCTCGGAACCGCACTGACGCCGGCGGTGATTTTTTCGGAGAACGGCATCGCCGCGTTCGACCCTGGTGTTTCTGGGAAGCACGTCTGCCAAACCGTCGACATGACGATCACGGATTTTCCGCGCACGCTGATGGTGAACAGCTCTGTGTCGATGCAAGTCAGCGCCTATGTCCGCATGTTGAGCATCATCCACATCAGCTACGACGCCGGCGCGACGTGGTCGGGCATTCCCAATGGGCCTAACTCGATTGCACACCGGAATCAGGGCACCAGCGCCAACGACTGGATGGACATTCCCAATGGCGGCATGGTCGATGTCAATGTCGGCCAGACGTTTCGCCTGGGCATCCTGGTTGCCCACGACAGCATCACGACCCCGCCTGTCGGCACCGGGACCATCATTGATGGCCGCTGCAAGCTCAATGGGCTGATGCTCAACAGGAATTCCGCGACGGCACCGTTCTGACGGGCTCTGTGATGCGCGCACGCCGGCACGCGTTTACGTGGCCAGCGCACTCGCGAACATCGCGCCGCGTGCGAGCAGCAACGCATCGACGATGGCCAGGTAGTCGCCGTCGTCGAGCACGCGCCCCTGGAAAGGCTTGCCGCACCACGACCCGCACAGGTTGATCGCGTGGATGGGCCGCGCATGCAGTGCGGCGTACTCGCGCGCAAGCACGTGCACGCCGCCACGGATGTCCTGCGCGACGGCCGGGCTCAGCATGCCGACGTTGGTGAGCAGCGCGAACGGCACGGCGTGGTATAGCGCCGAAAGCAAGCGGGTGCTGGTCCCATGCGCCAGGATTTGCGTTCCCCGGCGCACCAGGTCCTCATGCGCCCAGATGCAGAAATCGAGGAACGCATTGCCGCGAACGAACACGCTGACCGAATTGTTGACGCACGACTGCTTGACCGTCGCGCCGCCTTTCGTCGTCACCCAGACTTCGTAGCAAAACGCGAAGTCGCTGGCCACGTCGATGCGAAACGCTACAGGGTCGAACACGAGGATGTCGGCGTCGATCCAGATCGTGCGCTCGTAGCCCTCGGCGAGCAGCTCGTGCGCGACCACGAGTCGCGCGAGATTCGTGATAACCTGAACGTTGTCGCCGGCACCGCGTCGATACCATTGCGGCACGCGGTCGAACAACCGGTCGTCAATGAAGCGATAGTCGAATTGCTGCGCGCGAGTCCACGCCTCGACCGACTGCAGGCAGCGGTTCACCCACGCCGGCACATCATGCGTTCGATAGGATTGGTAGACGACCGTTTTCATCGGATCGGGCAGACCTTGTCGACCGCGCAGCTGTGCAAGCATTGCGATGGTCGCCGGAATGCGCGCGTATCGGGCCGCGCCACCGCACAGCAATCGGCGCACCGATGATCAGCGTCATCGGCCTCGGTCACGTCGGCATTGTGACCGCCGCATCGCTTGCCCACGGCGGCCGGCAAATCATAGCATCGGACCTCGAGCGGTCCGTCGTGGCGAACCTGATGTCGGGACGCGCGAGCCTCGTCGAGCCCGGACTCGACAAGCTGGTTGCGGCTGCCGTGGCGTCTCGGCGGCTGCAAGCCACGACGGATGCGGCCGCGGCGGTCGCGGCCAGTTCGGTCACCATCGTTTGCGTCGGCACTCCGAACGTCGACGGCGCGATCGACCTGTCGCAGCTCACGACTGCGCTCGACACGATCGGACAGGCGCTTGCCGGCGTCAATCACTATCACCTGGTCATCATCCGCAGCACCACGCTGCCGGGGACGACACGGCGCATGGCGGTTCCGATGTTGCAACGGCTGTCGGGGCGGGTGTACCTGCGCGACTTCGGCGTTTGCCATTGTCCGGAATTCCTGCGCGAAGGCGAGGCGATCGGCGATTTTCGCGATCCGCCGAAAATCGTGATCGGCGAGCAGTCCGCACGCGACGGCGACATCGCACTGGACATTTTTCCGCGCTCGCCGCAAACGCATGTGATCCGCACGGACTTCGAGTCGGCAGAAATGCTCAAGTACATCGACAATGCATGGCACGCGATGAAGGTCGGCTTCGCCAATGAAATCGGTTCGATGGCCAAGGCGCTGCACCTGGATGGGCGCCGTCTGATGGCCGATTTCGCGACGGACACACGGCTCAACATTTCGCCGGCCTATCTGGCGCCCGGTGCGCCCTACGGCGGCGGCTGCCTGTCCAAGGATCTCGTGGCGTTGGGCGCGCTGGCGCGCGAGCGCGGCGTCGAAATCCCGCTGATCGATGCGATTGCTTCCAGCAACCGGGCGCATGCGGAGCGCTTGTCGCAGCTCGTGGGCGGACAGCCTGGCGAGCGCATCGGCGTCATCGGCGCGGCATTCAAGGCAGGCAGCAGCGACATCCGCGGCAGCCCCTATGTCGCGCTCGCCGAGTCGCTGGCGCTGCGTGGCCACGAAGTGCGCGTCCATGATCGCAATATCGATCCGCTGGGTCCGGCAGTGCGTGCATGGTCGGGCAAGGGCGGCGCGCCGCGCATCGCCCATTCGTTGCGCGCGCTGGTGGATTTCTCCGACGTCCTGGTGCTGTGCCATGCCGACGCCGTCTATATTGACGGGCTGTGTCGATTCACGCGGACATCGCACCGTGTCATCGACGTCGCGGGTGCGGGCCGCGACGCCCTGGGCGCCGGGTCCTATTCCGGCATCTGCTGGTAGGGCGCCGCGACAGCGCCTGCGGTGGGCCTCGCCTGATCGTCTTTGCCGCAACGGCGCCGCATTTATTTCGGCGAACAGAACGTCACGCCGATGCCAAAGCCTTCGGGCACCCAGCCCGCGGCAATCATCTGCGTGCGCACGCTCGTGTCGATGGTAAAGCGATGATTCGGCGCGCCACCCATGCCGTTGTTGTACAGCCGATAGACCGGAAGCGTGTTGGCGGGACAGCGGCCGGCGCTGTCCGGAACCATCATGGCGAAAAGCGCACTCGACTCGAGCTGCCAGTCGGGGAACTGCGCAATCGTCTGTTCGCAACCGAAGCCGTGCAGCGCGTAGAAATGGGAGCTTCTTGGCGCAAATGAATTGTTGAAGAAGCGGCACACGCTCGCGCTCGCAGGTGGCGCGCTGTCGCTCGCGAAACCGTTGAACGAATGCCCGGTGCGCAACCATCCTTCGCATGGCGTCGTCCCGGCGTCGCACAATGCGATCTCGCCCGCCAGCGGCGTGATGAAGTAGTGGTCGAAAGCCGCGTGGTAGTACTCGACGACGGTAAGCGTCGGCGGCGCGCCGTTGCTGCCGACGCCAGAAACCTGCAGGATCGCCAGTGAAGCGAGCTGCGGCGAATCGATCACCAGGTTGGCGACCCGCAGGCCCGTGGCCGTTGGCAGGAAAAACAGCGAGAGCTCGCACGAATCGCCCGCGGCGATCGTCGTGCCTACCTGGCACGTATCCTCCAGCCCGTCGAAATCGTCGACTTGCGGCCCGTTGACGACGATGGCCGTCAGCGTCATCGCCGCCGGGCCTTGATTGTGCAACTCGACGACGAGCGGGGGCGACTCGGTGGCGATGCGCTGGACGCCGAAATTCGCCGAGGTCGGGACGAAGTTAAGCGTCGCGGTGCCGGATTGCGCGTCGACGCCCCGGCCGTAGAACGTCAGCAGGCGATTGGCGTCGGCGGTGGTGTTGCGCAGCCACAGGCCACCCGACGTCTGGCCGGGTGTGCCCGGCGCGAAAGTGATCGTCGCACCGCAGCTCGCCCCGGGCGCGAGCGACATGCCGGTCGCGCAGGTCGTGGCGACGGAAAAAGCCGCCCCGGTTTCCGGATGAACGCTCACGTCGGTGAACATCCATGGCGCATCGCCGCAGTTGCTGACCTGCACGCCCTGGCTTGCGCTCGTGCCGACCGGCTGATTGCCGAAGGTGAGCGTCGATGCCGTGATGCAGAAACGCCCGTCGGCGCGCGCTTGCGACGCCCACGAGGCGCAGGCGGCGAGGGCGACGATGAACATCAGCCAGCGCATCATCGCCAACACGTCGTTGTCCGAACGCGATCGCATTGCCCGCGTGTCGAAGGCCCGCGACGGCAATTCCGGTAACGTTGCGCCCGCGTGATGCTGTCGCGCTGGGCAGAAAAGGTGCATCGACATGAACGAACTCTGGAACGCGGCCAAGGCGTGGTCAAGCGAAAGCCGCTCGAGCAACGCCGCCGGCATCGCGTTTTACACGATCCTGTCGCTTGCGCCGTTCCTGGTACTGGCGCTCGGCATCGCGGACCTGGTGGTCGGCGGCGATGTGGCGCATGCGCAGCTGTTCGAGCGCCTCGACACGCTGATCGGCACCGATGCCGCGCGACTGGTGGCATCGATCGTGGATGCTGCAGGGCGCAGTCACACGGCGGGAATCGCGGCAGTCGCGGCATTGCTCGGCACGCTGGTGGCGGCCACCGCCGCCATCGCCGAAGTCCAGTCGGCGCTCGACCAGATCTACGGTGGCGATCCCGCAACGCAATCGTGGAAGCGGCAGATTCGCACGCGCGCGATCGCCGTGCTGATCGCGTTGGGCAGCGGGCTCCTGCTCGTGGCATCGGTGGTGCTGACGTCTGCCGTTACCTATTTCCTCGGGCGATTCGTGCACGACGCAACGGGGACCGCGAGGACGATCGTCGTGATGAACGAGGTCGTGGCTGCGGGATTCGTGTTCGCGATGTTCACCGCACTGCTGCGGCTGCTGCCGACGCATGCACCCCCGTGGCACGTGGCGTGGCGAGGCGCCGCCGTGGCCGCGATCCTGTTCACCGGCGGCAAGCTCGCGATCGCTTGGTACATCGGCAGCTCCGCGGCGATCAAGCCCTACGGGGCGGCCAGTTCGGTGGTCGTGCTGATGATGTGGATCTATTACGTCGCGGCAATCTTCCTGTTCGGCGCGCTCGTCGCGCGCACCTGCGACAGTTCGCGGACGCGCGCAGTCGAACCGGCCGCGCCTCACCAGTGAACCTACGCGGCAGGTGCCAGTACGTCGCTGGCGGCTTGCGGTAACTTCCTGGGAGACTGCGGCGCTGATGCGGTAATGCGCTTGGCAGGCTTCGCAGCTTTTGCAGGCTTTGCAGCTTTCGCACTCCTTGCCGGCTTTACGACGGTCGCGCGCTTCATCGCACTGCGCGATTGCTGGCGCAGGAAGCCGGGCACGAGACGCTCGGCGCGCCGCGGTGCACCGGCAATCGCTTCGCCGATGCCCTTGTGCAACGCGCCGCTTCGCCATGCGTCGAATACCAGCGGATTGATGTACGACTTGCGGCAGACCGTCGGTGTGTTGCGCAGGTCGCGCGCCACCTGCTTGACGGTGTCGACGATGCAGGCCTTGAGCGCTCGTTCGCTCGCGTCTTCCGGCAGCGCAGTCGCGTGCAGGATCGCGATCGCGCGCAAGGTACCGCCCCAGGTGCGAAAATCCTTCGCGGTAAAGTCGTCTCCCATCGCGTCCTTCAGGTACTGGTTCACCTGGTCCGAATCGACTGGATGTCGCTGGCCATCTTCGCCGATGTACTGGAACAGCCGCTGTCCCGGCAATTCGTGGCAGCGGCGCACCAGCCGGGCGAGCTGGCGGTCGTCGATCGCGACTTCGTGCGCCGCGCCACCCTTGCCGCGAAAGCGCAGCAGCAGGCCGTCGCGGACGAACTGCACGTGGCGATTGCGCAGCGTCGTGAGCCCGAAGCTCTGGTTTTCGCGCGCGTATTCGTCGTTGCCGATGCGGATGCGCGTCGCGTCGAGCAGGCTCACGACGACCGCCAGCACCTTGTCGCGAGGCATTCCCTTCAGCGCCAGGTCGTGGCGCAGCTTGCGGCGCAGTTTGGGGAGCGCTTCGCCGAACGCGGGCATGCGCAGGAACTTGGCATCGTCGCGATGCGCGCGCCATTGCGCGTGATAGCGGTATTGCTTGCGGCCGCGCGCGTCGCGGCCGGTGGCCTGCAGATGGCCGCGCGGTTCGATGCAAATCCAGACGTCCTCGTAGGCCGGCGGAATTGCCAGGCGCGCGATGCGACC
This sequence comes from Pseudomonadota bacterium, assembly GCA_041691615.1. GTDB lineage: Bacteria > Pseudomonadota > Gammaproteobacteria > Burkholderiales > Casimicrobiaceae > VBCG01. Next base: position 19,307 of record JBEPUI010000045.1, on the reverse strand, counting down.
GATTTCCGCTTCATCGGTGAGACGCCGGTCACCGGGTCCCCGGTAATCGAAACCCTCCGCCGTGCGCAGACGGCGGATGCCCGGGTCCGCATCGGAAACGTAGACGAGTCCAGCCGCGGCGGCGATCAGCGCCGGCGAATCGCTTGCGCGGTCGGGTTGCGGGTTGTCCACGCCGCAATCTAGCGCGGGTGGCCATGCCGGGCCTGTCGGCGATGCTCCCGTCGACGTGTAGGCGCCACGACGATACGCGGCTACCAGCGCGCGATGGGCGGCGAGTCGCGCAGGTGCCCACGGTGTAGCATCGGCCAACGTTTTTCGAAGGACGTCCGATGTGCGCGATCGCAGGATTTGTCCATCTCGACGGCCGGCCGCTGCGCGCGGGCGTTGACGACCCGTGGCTGGGCGCGATGGGCGAAGCCATGCACGATCGCGGTCCCGATGACACGCAGCTGATGACCTGGCAAAACGTCGGCTTCGTCTTCAAGCGCCTTTCCATCGTCGACGTCGCCGGCGGCCGGCAGCCGATCACGACGGCCGATGGCCGCGTGAGCGCGATGGTCAACGGCGAAATCTACAATCACCGCGAAATCCGCGCGACGCTCGCCGGCAGGCACGCGCTGCGCACGCAGTCGGACAGCGAGGTCGTGCCCTACCTTTACCTCGACCACGAGTTGAGGATGTTCGAAGCGGTCAACGGCATCTTCGCCGTCGCGCTCCTCGACCGCCAACAACGACGCTTGATCCTCGGCCGCGACCGCGCCGGGGTGAAGCCGCTTTTCCACTACCGGTCGCCCGACGGCAAGCTGCTGGTGTTCGCATCGGAATTGAAGGGTTTGTTCGCGCATCCGGACGTGCCGCGCAGGCTCGACTGGCGATCCGCAATCGCCGAATGGTCATTGCACGATGGCGCGCCCCGCGAATTGCCTTCCGGTTTCGAAGGCATCGACCGCATACCCGCGGCGACGATGCTCGACGTGTCGCTGGCCGATGGTCGTTGCCGGACCGAGCGCTACTGGCAGCTGCCGGCGCCGCATCGGGATGCTCCCGTTCATCCCGCCTCGCACTATGCGGACCGCTACGGCGAACTGCTCGCCGACAGCGTGCGATTGCAGCTGATGAGCGACGTGCCGTATGGCGTGTTCCTGAGCGGCGGCGTGGATTCGGCGACCGTGGCCGCGCTGGCCGCGCGCGCGGGCCCATTGCCGACGTTCAGCGTGCTGAGCCGCAGCACCATCGGCAGCGGTGACGCCGAGGCCGCCCACGATGTCGCCGCCGCGCTGGGCCTGCCGAACCATCCGGTGCACTTGGACGAGCGCAACCTCGCGCTGCGTCCCGAGGACTGGCGCAGCATCCTGTGGAGCTGCGAGTACTTCATGTCGGGGCCCGAGCAGCTGTTCAAATATTACCTTCACGCGTTCGCGAGGCAACGCTATCCGGCCCTCAAGGTGATCCTGCTTGGACAGGGATCCGACGAGTTCAACGGCGGTTACATTTCGCACGCGCTGCGCAATCGTCGCGCGTGGGAGCGTGGCGACTGGCAGCGCCTTGACGATACATTGCGGGCGGGTGCTGCCGAGCATGCGGCGCGCGTGGCCGGGTTCAGCGATCTCGATGTCCACTTGATGCTGTCGGGTGTGATCGACGGCGCGCCAATGGCGGGGAGTGCTACCGCGGCGCGCGCTGCCAACACGTGGCAGCGGTACACGGGACGCTGGCGCAAAAATCTCGACGTCCACCTGTGGCACGAAGACCGCACCGCGGCGGCGCATGGTATCGAAAGCCGGGTGCCGTTCCTCGACCATCGACTGCTGGAGTGCCTCGCCACGATTCCCGAGCAGCATCACGCCGAGCTCTTTGTCGACAAGCAGATTCTGCGGCGCGTGGCGGCGCGGTTGCTGCCGGCGTCGCTCGCCAACCGTCCGAAAGGCAATTTCTTCTACGGCCGGCAGCAGCACCATGCCTTCAACATGATGTATTCGCTGTTCGCGCGCAATCATGGCGAGCTCATCGACCAGGCAATCGCGGGCTCGCGGCGCACCGGAGGTCCGCTCGATCCGGACCGGTTCCGCGCCTATTTTCGCGACGTGGGCGCGTACCGGACGGTCGGCCAGATGACGCGGCTGTGCGAACTCGCCAACATGGGCATCCTCGCCGACCTTGCGGCCAGCGCGTCGACCAGCATTCGGCGGTCGCAGTTGCCGGTGCACGACGTCGACTGGGACGACTGGGCGGCTACGCCTGCCGGTCGCAGTGCGTTGCGCTTGTCGAAGCGGCGCGATCTTGCCGGCGACCTTGTTGTCGGTTTCGCCGCCGGCACCAGTCTCGTGGAAGTGAAATCGGGGGGAGCGGGAGTGCCGGGGCCAGGGTCGACATTCCTGGTGCTGGACGATGGCCGGCTCACGAGCGCCATCACGTCGCCGGCGTGGTCGCGGTTCCTGGCCGCCGTCGACGGCAAGCGCAGCATCGACGCAATCGCCGCGCTCGCGCATATCGCGCGCGACGAGGTGCAGGTGCCGCTCGCCGCCGCGCTCGACGCGGGCGTGCTGGTCGACGTAGAAGATGTGCAGGAGCAGATGGCACCGGCCAGCGCGTTGCGGGCATCCGCGGCGAGTGTGGAGACGCCCGGCGTGCCGGGCGTGCGTCACAAGGCCGTGTGACGGCCCGCGCCTGCGTCAGCGCTGCTCGAGCGCGGCCGCGCCGATCCTGTCGAGTGCCTGCTCGAGGTTTTGCACGCTGCGATTGACGTTGCCGAGCTTGTCGAGTCCGAACAAGCCGAGCCGGAAGGTCTGGAAATCCGCGGGCTCGTCGCATTGCAATGGCACGCCGGCGGCAGCCTGCAGTCCGAGGTCGATGAACTTCTTGCCCGACTGCACATCCTTGTCGATGGTGTAGCTCACCACGACCGACGGCGACTGGAAGCCCTCCGCAGCCACGCTCGGGAAGCCATGCCGCACGAGCAGCGCGCGCACCTTGCTGCCGAGCTCCATTTGCGCGGCGCGCGCCTTGTCGAAACCGAACAGCTCGGTCTCCTTCATCGTGTCGCGCAAGCGCAGCAGCGAATCGGTGCCGAGAGTCGCGTGATAGGCGTGACCGCCTTTTTCGTAGGCTTCCATGATCGACAGCCACTTCTTGAGATCGGCCGCGAAGCTGGTGCTGGTCGTGTCGTCGATCGCCTTGCGAGCACGCGCGCTCAGCATCACCAGCGCGAAGCCGGGCGTGCTGCTCCAGCCTTTTTGCGGCGCCGTGATCAGCACGTCGACGTTGCAGGCGTCCATGTCCACCCACATGGCGCCCGACGCGACGCAGTCGAGCACCAGCAGTCCACCCACTGCATGCACCGCTTCGCCCACCGCGCGCAAGTAGGCATCGGGAAGAATGATTCCCGATGCAGTCTCGACGTGCGGCGCGAACAACACGTTGGGGCGCTGCTGTGCGATCGTGGCCAGCACTTCGTCGAGCGGCGGCGGCGCGAACGGCACCGGCGGTGCGGTGCCCATGCGCCGTGCCTTCAGCACGGTGGTCGCGGCCGCGATCTTGCCGGCATCGAGAATCTGCGTCCAACGATAGCTGAACCAGCCATTGCGAATCACAAGGCACTGGCCGTCGTTGGCGAACTGGCGCGCGACCGCTTCCATGCCGAACGTTCCGCCGCCGGGCACGACGATCGCCGAATGCGCGTTGTAGACGTGCTTGAGGATTCCCGAGATGTCGTTCATCACGCGCTGGAAACGCTGCGACATGTGATTGAGCGAGCGGTCGGTGAAGACCACAGAGTACTCGAGCAGGCCGTCGGGATCGACGTCGGGGAGAAGACCGGGCATGTTGGCTCCTTGTGAAGCGTGGACCTCGGAGGGATCGACGAGCTTAGCACGACGACTCGCGCGTCGGCCGCTGTCATCCTTTCGTAGGTGCCGCGCCCACATTGATTCGCACCGCCGTCCGATGGGATTGCATCGTACAGATTGTCAAAATAAGCATGCCGAATAGCACTCGGCAACGTCAATTCTGAACAGGAGCAACTCGATGGCTAACCAATATGGCAACCAGGACAAGGACCAGAAACAAGGTCAGCAGAAACAGGGCAAGCAAGAACAAGGACAGCAAACTCAACAAAATCATGGCCAACAAGGCCAACAGAACCAGCCGCAGCAGCAACAGCCGGGCAAGGGGCAATCGCAACAAGGCCAGCAGAACCAGCAAGGGCAAGGTGGGAAGCAGCAATCCGGTTCTTCCGACGACAAAAGCCGCACGCCTTCCGGCGGCAAGGACGATTCACTGCAGACCAACCAGTCGAACAAGCGTTGATGTAGCAGCACGCAGCACGGTTTGACCGTCCGGGGCAGGCCGATTCCCATCGCGGGGATCGCCTGCCCCGGGCGTTTGCGGTGTTGAAAATCACACCCGCCGTCCCGACGTGGCATACGGAGGAATTCCAATGCCACTCGACTCCCCACGCGACCGCATCGAATCGCCCTCCGGCGATTCACCCGTCGCAGAATCGTCCACCGCCAAAACACCCATAGCCGAATCGCCCATCGCCGATGCGGCGCTGCTGGACGCGTATTCGCGTGCCGTCAGCAACGCCGTTGCGGCCGTCGCGCCGGCGGTAGCGCACGTACAGGTGGTGCGCGGCAAGAATGCCCAGGGCGGCAGCGGGTCCGGATTCTTCATCGCGCCCGACGGCTATCTCGTCACCAACAGCCACGTCGCCGGCGGCGCGCGCGAAATGGTGGTCACGCTGGCCGACGGCCGCAGCGCCAACGCACAGGTGGTCGGCGACGACCCGGACACCGATCTCGCGATCGTCAAGGTCGGCGCGAGCGATCTCGCCTGGTGCCGGTTCGGCGATTCCGAATCGCTGCGCGTCGGCCAGATCGCCATCGCCATCGGCAGTCCGTATGGATTCCAGCACTCGGTGACGGCCGGCATTGTCAGTGCGCTTGGCCGCTCGATGCGCGCCTCGACCGGACGCCTGCTCGACAACGTGTTGCAGACGGATGCCGCGCTCAATCCCGGCAACTCGGGCGGGCCGCTTGTCAACTCCGCGGGCGAAGTGATCGGCGTCAACACCGCGGTGATCCTGCCCGCGCAAGGCATCTGTTTCGCGATCGCGTCGTCCACCGCCGAGCGGGTCGCGAGCATCCTGATTCGCAGCGGCCGCGTGCGCCGCGGATGGCTCGGCGTGGGCGGCATGACGTACGTGCTTCCGCGACGCTACGTCCGTCACTTCGGACTGGCGCAAGGCAGCGCAGTGCGCGTCGAGTCGATCGAGTCGGGCTCGCCGGCCGCGACCGCCGGACTCGAGCGCGGTGACGTGATCCTGTCGCTGGACGATGCCGTGATCGGTTCGGTCGACGATCTGCAGCGCAATCTCGCGGAGGAATCGATCGGCCGCGCGATCGAGGTCACGCTCATTCGCCGCGATGCCACGTTGCGGATCGCGGCAACGCCGGGCGAGCGCGCCGGTGCCGCGTAGCCAATGGTGGCGGGGCACGCGACGCTGAAGGCCCCGATCGCGCGCTGAGGGGGCAAGCAGGCCCGGGGTGCTGCGTTGCGCGCCCGCCAGGGATGCCCAAACGGGCGCCATGCTTTCCAATATCGCCCGAGTGTGGAAAAATCGGGTCAACTATTGCATTGCAGGGGCTTCACGATGCTGGATCGCGACGGGTATCGCCCGAACGTCGCCATCGTCATCGTCAACGCCAGGAACCAGGTATTTTGGGGCAAACGGATTCGCGAGCACTCGTGGCAATTTCCACAAGGCGGCATCAACTCAGGTGAAACGCCCGAAAGGGCGATGTACCGCGAGTTGCGCGAAGAGGTCGGACTGTTGTCCCACCATGTCAGGGTCCTTGGACGGACGCGTGACTGGCTGCGCTATGAAGTACCGCAACACTGGATCAAGCGTGAATGGCGCGGCAGTTACCGCGGCCAGAAGCAGATCTGGTTCCTGTTGCGCCTGACCGGGCGCGACAACGACGTCAGCCTGCGCGCGACCGATCATCCGGAGTTCGACGCTTGGCGTTGGCACGACTACTGGGTGCCGCTCGAAAGCGTGATCGAATTCAAGCGCGAGGCGTACCGGCGAGCGCTCAACGAGCTCGAGCGCTACCTGCACGGCCGCCCGCAGACGCGGCGCGAGCGCCTGTTCGGTTTCGCGCACTCGATGCGCCCCAACGCGTATACCGATCCGGGGCCCGACACCCAGGACGAGCCCGAGAAGACCCCGAACTGACGTGTGTCCGCGCCTGCCGCCGCGGCTCGAAGCAGCGAGCGGCCGGCGCTTGTCAGAACCCGCCGAGCCTCGGCGAGCCCATGCCCATCGACCCGCCCATTCCCATCCCCATCGACATCAGGATCCTGCTGATGATCACGCCGACGACGATCGTGCACAGCAGCAACACGATGGTGTAGACGACCGCCTTGTCGGCCGAGCTCTTGCGCAGCACCGGCGCGCCGAGGAACACCAGGTAGACGGCGTAGATGACGCCAGCCAGGACGATCAGCAGGCCGAGCACCGGAATGATCAGGCCGATCTGCGCAATCCAGGCGGGCGTTGCCGCATAGGCGACGAGCTTCAGCGCCGCGACATAGTCGCGCGTGCCGCCGAACGTCGGCGCGATGACGTCGGCGATCAGCGCAACCAGCGCAATGCCGACCAGTGTATTGACATAGGATGCGATCGCCGCGGTGACCGCGAAAGCGCCGGAGAACATGCCCATCATCACCACCAGCGCGATCGGGCCGATCAGCCCGAGGATCATGATCCAGCCGGTGTAGAGGGTCTGCACGGTCGCGGGCTCGGCCGCAACCTTCGGCCATTCCGCGCGCGGAGTGAGCAACATCCCCTTGATTCGATCGATCATCGCCATGTTGTTCTCCGTCAATGGTCACTAAAGACGCGAATGAAAGCGCCGCGCTGGAATCGAGCCGGAGTGTAGGCGTTTTGCGGTGCAAGCGCTACATCAGCACCAGGTTGTCGCGATGGATGAGCTCGGGCTCGTCGACGAAGCCCAGCACTGCGGAGATTTCCGACGACGGCTTGCGCGCGATGCGCGCGGCATCCAGCGCGCCGTAGTTGACGAGGCCGCGCGCCACTTCGCGTCCGTCCTGCGCGAAGCAGCCGACGATCTCGCCGCGCTCGAAAGCGCCATCGACGCCGACCACGCCGATCGGCAACAGGCTCTTGCCTTCCTGCATCAATGCACGCACCGCGCCCGCATCGAGCAGCAGCCGGCCGGCGACCTGCACGTGATCGGCCAGCCATTGCTTGCGCGCGGCAAGTGTCGGCGTGTCCGCATGCAGGTGGGTGCCGAGCGCTTCGCCGCCGGTCAGGCGTGCGAGCACGTCGGCCTCGCGGCCCGATGCGATCACCGTGTGCGCGCCCGAGCGCGCCGCGCGCCGGGCGGCCAGCACCTTGGTCAGCATGCCACCGCGGCCGATCGCGCTGCCTGCGCCGCCGGCCATCGCTTCGAGCGCCGGATCGCCCGCGCGCGCCTGCTGCACGAACGTCGCCGCCGGATCCTTGCGAGGATCGGACGAATACAACCCCGGCTGGTCGGTGAGCAGCACCAGCACGTCGGCTTCGATCAGGTTGGTGACCAGCGCGCCCAGCGTGTCGTTGTCGCCGAGGCGGATTTCATCCGTCGTGACGGTGTCGTTCTCGTTGATGATGGGAATCACGCCGAGCGCCAGCAATGTGCGCAGCGTCGTGCGCGCGTTCAGGTAGCGGCGCCGGTCGGAAAGGTCGTCGTGCGTCAGCAATATCTGCGCAGTGTGCAGCGAGTGCCTTGAGAACGCCGATTCCCATGCCTGCACCAGGCCCATCTGGCCGACGGCGGCAGCCGCCTGCAATTCGTGGATCGCCTGTGGACGTTCCTTCCACTTGAGGCGCTGCATGCCGGCGGCGATCGCGCCGGACGACACGAGCACCACTTCTCGGCCCTGGATCCGCAGCGCGGCGATTTCACCGGCCCAGCGCGCGATTGCGTCGTGATCGAGCCCGCGACCGTCGTTGGTGACGAGGCTCGATCCGACCTTTACCACCAGCCGCCGCGCGTCGCTGATCGGCGAGCTCATTCCGTTTCGTCGGCGGCGGTCCTGCGCACACGGCGGGCGCGCACCGGCGCGGGCTTGACCACGACCGGCGTGTCGTCGAGCATCTCGGCGACGGTGGAAGCCGCCGGATGCGCGTCCAGCCAATCCTGGATCGCGAAAGTCAGCGCGCGGCAGCCTTCGCCGTTGACGGCGGCGATCGCGAACACCGGGCCCTTCCACTTCATGCCCTTCACCAGCGCCTTGACCGCCTTGTCGCGCTCGCCGTCGGGCAACAGGTCGATCTTGTTGATCACCAGCCAGCGCTCCTTGGTGAACAGCGATTGGTCGTAGCGCTTCAGCTCGTTGATGATCGCGCGCGCGTCGGCCACCACGTTGGCGTCGGGGTCGGGCGGCGCGACGTCCACGATGTGCAGCAACAGGCGCGTGCGTTGCAGGTGGCGCAGGAACTGGTGCCCGAGTCCCGCGCCATCCGCTGCGCCTTCGATCAGCCCGGGAACATCGGCGATCACGAAGCTGCGGCGTTCGTCGGTGCGCACCACGCCGAGGTTGGGTGCGAGGGTCGTGAACGGATAGTCGGCGACCTTGGGTCGCGCCGCCGACACGGCGCGGATGAACGTCGACTTGCCGGCGTTGGGCATGCCCAGCAGCCCGACGTCGGCCAGCACCCGCAACTCGAGCTTCAGCTTGCGGGCCTCGCCTTCCTCGCCCGGCGTGCATTGGCGCGGCGCGCGGTTCGTGCTGGACTTGAAATGCAGGTTGCCGAGCCCGCCTTTGCCGCCCTTGGCGATCAGCGCCGTCGCGCCGTCGTGGACGAGGTCGGCCAGGCGCTCGCCGGTGTCGGCGTCGGCGATCACCGTGCCGACCGGCATGCGCAACGTGATGTCCTCGGCGCCGCGTCCGTATTTGTCGGCGCCGTGGCCGTTTTCGCCGCGCTTGGCGCGATGGATGCGCGCGAAGCGATAGTCGATCAGCGTGTTGATGTTGCGATCGGCGATCGCGAAGATGCTGCCGCCCCGACCGCCGTCGCCGCCGTCGGGACCACCGCGCGGAACGTATTTCTCGCGGCGGAACGACGCGACGCCGTTGCCGCCGTCACCGCCGTGAACTTCGATCGTAGCCTCGTCGATGAACTTCACGCGCCATCCCTCATGTACAACACGAAACGCTCGGTGTCGTCGCCGCGGCGCGCACCTTCCCACACCGAATGCCAGCCCTTGATCGGGTCCGGCGTCTGATGGCTGTACTGGACGAGCAGCGCGCTGCACTTGTCGGCGCCGGGCGTGCCTTCGCGTAGCGTGTTCAGTCCGTTGAAGTAGTTCAACAGCGCGCGCTGCGGATCGCCCAGGTTGCGCGAAGTGACGCAACCCTCGACCGGCAGGTAGCGCGTCAATTCAGTAGCCACCGAGCGGTAGCTGCGGCGAGAATCGAGGTACGGCAGCCAGATTGTCGAATAGAGCCCCCACAGCAGCACTACGCCGGCCGCCCAGTTGAGCAACGCGCGGCGATTGGACTTGCGCGCGGGTCGCACCAGTGCGATCCACAGCAGCGTCAGGAACAGCGCGACCAGCATCTCCCACAGCTTGAACGTCGGACGGTAGCCGAATTCGGTGTCGCGGAAGAACCGCGCGACCGGTGCCGACATGCTGTTGATGTAGGCGTCGATCCACAGCCACCACAGCAGCGTCGCGATCAGTCCGAACGTGAGGATGCCGAACCAGTCGAGCGCGCCGGAAAAGCCGCGCTTGAGCGTGTCGACCTCGAGCGACGCGAGCACCGCCATCGGTACCAGCAGCGGCAACATCACGATCAGCGTGGGATTGCTCATCGACATCACGCCCGCGAGGATCACCAGCGAGAACACCGCCGGCAGCTGCACGCCCGGGCGCGCGAGCCCGCCATTGAAACCGCGCGCGCGGATCCACAGCGTCCACAGCACCAGCGGCGACGCGGGCCACGCGAACCACAGCAGGTTCTTCAGCGTGTACAGCGGATCGAAATCGCCGGGATCGCCGCGCCACCCGACGTAGCGGCTCAGTGTCTCGGCGTCTCGCCACCCGGCGAACAGCCGCGCATCGCGCATGTACATGGCGAATGGCCACAGGCCGCCGATCACCGCGGCGGTGACGGCGGCGATGACGACGGTGACTGCGAACGACTTGCTGCGCCACGCGCTCCCGGCGAGCGGAAGGATGACGCAGGTCACCGCCGTCCATAGCGGCACTTCGAATCCCTTGGCGAGAAAGCCGACCGCGGCACCGAGCCCGATCACCACTCCACCGCCGATCGGCCTGCTCAACGCGAGTGCGAAGCCGTACAGTGCAACCGCCACGCCAAGCGTCGCGCCGAGATCTGCCGAGAGCGCGTGTGCGCGGTCGAAAAAACCCACCGAGCCGACCAGGATCAGCACCGGCAGCCAGCGGAACGCGACGCCGTCCAGTTCGCGTGTCGCCATCGACGTCAGCAGCAGGATGAAGACCAGCAGGATGCCCACAGCGAGACGCGCGGCGTTGTGCGGTGCGAGCGGCGGGGAGAAGAGTGTCTCGGTCATCGCCGCCAAGGCCGGAACGAGCATGCCGTGCTCGAACCGCGTTTCTCCGACCAGCGTCGGCGCGACGACGTCGCCGCGTTGCTGCATGCTCGACGCGATGCTGAACGTGACGGCATCCTCGGTCTTCCACGGGTCGTGGCCGCCGAGGCCCAGCGCGATCCAGGCAGTGCAAAGCAACAGCAGGCCGAGTTGCTTCCACGCGCGATTGGGCGCCGAGGGCGAGACGGAGTCGGGATCGATCGGGTCGGCGAACCGGGGGCGGGGGGAGAGCACGGAAGCGGATTTTGCGCTAAGGCGAGGATACAAAAAAGGCAGCCGAAGCTGCCCTTTTGACGCAATCGGGACGCGAGGTCAAGCCGACGCGGTCGCGCGCTTGTTGCCGTAGCGCTGGCGGAACTTGTCGATGCGGCCCGCGGTGTCCACGACCTTTTGCTTGCCGGTGTAGAAAGGATGGCAGGCCGAGCACACTTCGACGTGCAGGGGCTTGGCGACCGTCGAGCGCGTGGTGAACGTGGTGCCGCAGCTGCACGTCACTTGGATTTCGCTGTAGCTCGGATGAATGGCGGATTTCATGGCGTTCTTTCGTTGGAGTCCGCGGCACTTGTGCGGCAGGCCCGGCGTTGGCCACCTCGTCGCGGGATGGCAGGCGCAACACGCGCTCGAAGCGGCTGATCTGAACCGCAGATCATGCCCGATTTCGTGCTGCATTGCAAGATGGGGGCACGCGGCGCGGAAATAAAGGCCGGAAGAAAGAGCTTACAAAACAGCGTCTTGTGTGACCAAGCGAGCCGCAAAGCGATTGCTTTTGAGGCTGGCCATCGCCCCTCCCCGAGAGCAGGGAAGGGGGTCGGATGGGTCGTTTCAATCAGGCGGGCGGGCTGCCCTCCTTGACCATCCCCTTGATCTGCTTCCTTAATTCCGGCGAATCCGCGTGCTTGTGGACTTTGGCGGCGTGTTGCGCGGCGGCGTCGACCAGCTCGTCGGTCGAATCCGCCGATATCGCGATCGTGCATTTCGTGTCGCTGGGCATGTCGCGGCAATCGATGTACTTGCGTCCCATGGGTGTCTCCTCGAGGTCGGCCCGGGTGGTTGCGGCGCGGTTCGTGCCGGCCGGGCCTGTCGCCATCGTCGCGCGGCAACCCGACCGATGCAATACGCGGATGCGCGTACTCGAGGCGCGACCGCGGGGGTGCATCGCCGTCCGGGGCTGCGCCCAATTGCTGCGCATCGAGGCGAGAATTGCGACGCCGGAGGGTGCAGCAGGGGTGGTATTCAACCTCTGCGCATCGAGTCGAAGAACTCCGCGTTGGTCTTTGTCGACTTGACCTTGTCCACCAGGAACTCGGTGGCCTCGAGGTCGTCCATCGGATAGAGCACCTTGCGCAGCACCCAGACCTTTTGCAGCACCTCGGGCTTCAGCAGCATCTCTTCCTTGCGCGTGCCCGAACGGTTGACGTTGATCGCCGGGTACGTTCGCTTTTCGGCCATCCGGCGATCCAGGTGGATTTCCATGTTGCCGGTGCCCTTGAATTCCTCGTAGATCACGTCGTCCATCCGCGATCCGGTGTCGATCAGCGCCGTCGCGATGATCGTCAGCGACCCGCCTTCCTCGATGTTGCGCGCGGCGCCGAAGAAGCGCTTCGGCCGCTGCAGCGCATTGGCGTCGACGCCGCCGGTCAGCACCTTGCCCGACGCGGGCACGACGGTGTTGTAGGCACGCGCGAGGCGGGTGATCGAGTCGAGCAGGATGATCACGTCCTTCTTGTGCTCGACCAGGCGCTTGGCCTTCTCGATCACCATTTCGGCGACCTGCACGTGGCGTGTCGCAGGTTCGTCGAAGGTGGAGGCGACCACTTCGCCGCGCACCGTGCGCTGCATTTCGGTCACTTCCTCGGGACGCTCGTCAATCAGCAGCACGATCAGTACGCATTCGGGATGGTTCGCCGCGATCGAGTGGGCGATGTGCTGCAGCATCACCGTCTTGCCCGACTTGGGGCTCGACACCAGCAGGCCGCGCTGCCCCTTGCCGATCGGCGCGATGATGTCGATCACGCGGCCGGTGATGTTCTCTTCCGCCTTGATGTCACGCTCGAGCACCAGCGGCTCGTCGGGAAACAGTGGCGTCAGGTTCTCGAAAAGAATCTTGTTCTTGGCGGCCTCGGGCGGCTCGCCGTTGACCTTGTCGACCTTGACCAGCGCGAAGTAGCGCTCGCCTTCCTTCGGCGTGCGGATCTCGCCTTCGATCGTGTCGCCGGTGTGCAGGTTGAAGCGGCGGATCTGCGACGGCGAGATGTAGATGTCGTCGGTGCCGGCGAGGTACGAGGTATCCGGCGCGCGCAGGAAGCCGAAGCCGTCCGGCAGCACTTCGAGCACGCCTTCGCCGAAGATGCTTTCGCCCTTCTTCGCCTGGCTTTTCAGCAGCGCGAAGATCAGGTCGTGCTTGCGCATGCGGTTCGCGCCCTCGATTTCCATCGTGTTGCCGATGTCGAGCAGTTCTGAGACGTGTTTGGCTTTGAGTTCGGAGAGGTGCATGGGGGCAGGGCAGGATGTGCGAAGGGGTGTGCGAAGGGAGGTGCGAGATGATGTGCGAAAGCGGGGCCGCGAGAGGCGGCACGCCAACGGCGGAGGGACGGCGCTCTAGGCCGCGATAGGAGTCTTCAGGATTCGGGGGTGCGGGCGCCGCGGATAGACGTGCGGCCAGGCCCTTGAACCGCAGCGCGCGCCATCTTCTGACGCAGCACCGCGCTCATCGAGGGGGGAGGCTAACCGGCTTGGAGGTGGCTGTCAAGAAATGCCGTGAGTTGGGACTTGGACAGCGCGCCGACCTTTTGCGCCTGCGCCTGGCCGCCCTTGTACAGGATCACCGTCGGAATGCCGCGGATGCCGTACTTGACCGGCGTGGCGGGATTGGCGTCGATGTCCATCTTGGCAATGGTGATCTTGCCGTCGTATTCCTTGGCGATCTCGTCGAGGATCGGCGCGAACATCTTGCAAGGACCGCACCATTCGGCCCAGAAATCGACCAGCACCGGCGTGCCGGCGTTGATGACATCCGCCTCGAAGGTCGAGTCGGAAACGTGCTTGATCGTCGTGGCAGCGTGTGTGGCGGCTTGACTCATGTGTGGGATCCCGTGGCAGTAAACGCCCGCCTGGTTGTTGTTCGGAGGCCGTGAATGCGTGGCCCTATCGGTCTACGTTTGGCCTACGTTAGCGTAACTTGATGGCAGCATGCAAGCGGTTGTGTCCGACAGCCCGTAGGTTTGGGGGAATCTGCTAAAATTCAAGTCTTTGCACCGATCACCGAACAATCGCGCCATGACTTATGTCGTCACCGAGAGCTGCATTCGCTGCAAGTACACTGATTGCGTCGATGTCTGCCCGGTGGACTGCTTTCGCGAGGGGCCCAATTTCCTGGTGATCGATCCGGACGAGTGCATCGACTGCACGCTGTGCGTGGCGGAGTGCCCGGTGGACGCGATTTTCGCCGAGGACGACGTGCCGCCTGAACAGGAGCAGTTCAAGGCCATCAACACCGAGCTCGCCAAGTTGTGGAAGCCGATCATCGAGCGCAAGCCCGCGCCCGCCGACGCCGACGACTGGAAGGACGTGCCCGGCAAGTTGCAGCATCTCGAGCGTTGAAAGACTCGCCACATTGACCCGGCCGCGTCAAAACGCCTAGAATTCCAGAGTTTTTGTGCCGCTTCGCCATTCGGTCGCGGCCGCGAATTGATTCCATTTTCGAGCCATCCAGCCAGTTCCATACCGAATGACAAAACGACACACCATTGCCGTGCTGTTCGCCTGTGCCGGCGTGCTGGCGGAATTGCAGAATGCCGCGCAGGCAGCCACACCCGCCGCCGCACAACCCGCAAAGCCGGCGAACCCGGCGGCCGCACCCGCGGCGGCAGCGCCTGCGGCGGTAGCAGCCGCGACACCAGCGGCGCTGCAGCCCGGCACTGCCGAGCGCGGGCGCGAAAAAGTGCAGATGTGCCAAGGCTGCCATGGCGTTCCGGGCTTCCGCACGGCGTTTCCCGAGGTTTACTCGGTGCCGCGGCTTGCAGGCCAGCATCCGGAATACATCGTCAAGGCGTTGCAGGAATACAAGAGCGGAGAGCGCACGCATCCCTCGATGAATGGCATTGCCGCGGCGCTTTCGGACCAGGACATGGCGGACGTCGCCGCGTATTACGCGCAAGCCGCGGTCACCACGGCGGGCAAGTGATGAAGACACTCACACGCAGCGTTTGCGTTCTTGCAATGCCGCTGCTGGTCGCGTCGATGCCCGCCTGTGCGGCCGATCCCCAGGCGGCGAAGAAAATCGTCGGCGAGGTCTGCCAGGCTTGTCACGGCGCAGATGGCAACAGTCCCACCGCCGATTTCCCCAAGCTTGCCGGCCAGCACCCGGACTATCTCGCCAAGGCGTTGCGCGACTACAAGTCGGGCGCGCGCAAGAACCCGATCATGGCCGGATTCGCGGCCACGCTCACCCGGACCGATATCGATAACCTTGCGGCGTACTACGCAGCGCAACCCGCGGTGCTGCGCGAAAAATACTGAACGGCCGCTGGATCGCGAGGGCCAAGGGCGCCGATGGCGCCCTTGGCGTTTCTGCGCCGCGGTTTGCCGTGGCGTGGTTGCCAATCGAGGTGGAACGTTTACGCCGCGGGACGACCTATCGCGCGCGGTCGAGGCACGCCAGGTAGATCGCCGCATCCGGGGGGCCGCCGATGCGCTGCGCCTGCCACAGCGTCTCGCCCAGGCACTCGACCAGCGCATGTAGCGCGGCATGCTCATCGCCGCGCGCTTCGCGCAACCGCGCGAATTGCGCACGGATGCCCGGAGGCTGGTCGATCGACAGTTGTTCGGCGACGGCGATGTGCATCTGCAGGTGCAGGAACGGGTTGGCTTCGCCTTGCTCGGGTGTCCAGTCGCGTGCGAGGTGACGATCCGGTTGTTCGAGCACGGCATGATATTCGGGGTGCCTAACGATGAGCGTCACCGCGACCTGCTCGAGCGGCGTCAGCGGTTGTCCGTCGCGATATTTGCGCCAGGCATCGACCAGGAATTGCCGCGCCTCGTCGCGCGTCGGGCTGAACATCAGCGCTTCGCGCGCACAAGGCTGCGTGTGCGCGGCGACGATGCAGCGGGCGGCGGCAGGTTCTTGTGACGGTACTCGCACAGGTCGAGGATCACGCACTGCCCGCATTTGGGCGAACGTGCGATGCAGGTGTAGCGCCCGTGCAGGATCAGCCAGTGATGGCAATCGCGCTTGAACTCGTCGGGCACGAACTTCTCCAGGCGTTGCTCAACCTCGACGACGTCCTTGCCTGGCGCGATGCCGGTGCGGTTGGCGACGCGGAAGATATGCGTATCCACGGCGATCGTCGGCTCGCCGAACGCGGTGTTGAGCACCACATTGGCCGTCTTGCGGCCGACCCCGGGCAATGCTTCGAGCGCGTCACGGGTCTTCGGCACCATCGAATCGTGTTCGTCGATCAGCATCTGCGACAGCGCGACCACGTTCTTCGCCTTGGTGCGCCACAAGCCGATGGCCTGGATGTACGGCGCGAGGCCATCCACTCCCAATGCCACGATCGCCTTCGGCGTGCGCGCCACCGGGAAGAGCTTGCGCGTCGCGGCATTGACGCTCTTGTCGGTCGCCTGCGCCGAGAGCACCACCGCGACCAGCAGCTCGAACGGTGTCTTGTAGACGAGCTCGGTGGTGGGATGCGGATTGGCCGCGCGCAGGCGCTCGAAGATCTCGCGGCGCTTGGCGGAATTCACGGTGCTGCCTGGCGACGCGCGCGGGCGCGCGCCGTTGCCGCGGCAACGCTTGCCTGGCGGCGCGAACGGTCGGCCGCACGGGCGTTGCGTTCGCCGATGCGTTCGGCGCTGCGCTTGCGCAAGTCGCGCGCCTCGTGGCGTGCGCGTGCCGCAGCGGCGTCGGCATCGGTCCATTCGCGATGCGCAGGGCGCATGACGATGCAGTCGACCGGGCAGGGTGCGACACACAATTCGCATCCGGAGCACAGCGACGCCGCGATCGCGTGCATGCGCTTCTGCGCGCCGATGATCGCGTCGATCGGGCACGCGGCGATGCACAGCGTGCAGCCAATGCATATCGATTCGTCGATCCATGCCACCTCGAGCGTCGTGTGCGCACCGCACTCGGGGGCGAGCGGCTTGATGGGTCGCGCGGTGAGGGCCGACAGCGCATGGATCGTCGCGTCGCCGCCGGGCGGGCAGCGGTCGATGTCCGCGGTGCCGGCGGCAATCGCTTCGGCATACGCGTGGCAGTCGACATAACCGCAGCGCGTGCATTGCGTCTGCGGCAACAGCGCATCGACGCGGCTTACCTGGTCGTTGTCGTGCATCCGCGCATTTTAACGTGGGCGCCAAGGCGGCTAGTCCGCCGGGTTCGCGGTGGACATGTCGCGAGCGCGTGTCTTTAGTGACCAAATAACTAGTTATATAGTCATATAAATCAAATTGGGGAAGACCGGCGATACTGGCACTGTCCATTGGCGAACGCGGGCTGCCATTGGCGCCGATGACCGTCCCTTCGTCGCAGCGTGCTCGCCGCGGCTTTGACGGTTGCCGACGATGCCAACCATCGCGACCCCGAAATGATCCTCGAATGAACAACGCCACCACGCCCTTCTGCAAGTCGGACTTCGGCAACCACCCGTTGCTGGTCATCCCGTTCTTTCGCCGCTGGCCGCGCTCGTTCGCGCGCGACATGACCTACACGTTCATCTGGAACACCGGGTTCGCCCTCGTGTTCTCCGTGTTCGGCATGCTGTTCGACTCGCGCGCCGGCTTCCTCGACATGTTCGGGCCGAACATGGTGTTCGCCCAATGCATCGGCTACCTGATCCACCTGTCGTTCGCGCTGGGCGGCCGCGTGCTCCCCAACATCGACCGGCAAACGCCTTTGAGGCGCACCTTCTATTACGCCGGCATCCCGCTGTTGTGCGTGTTCGCCGGCATGTGGATCGCGTCCGGGTTTCTGGGCGGAGGACAGATGCGCCACTGGATCATGCAGCCGCGCAACATCACCGTGATGTCGCTGGTGTCGCTGATGATCTCGTGCATCCTGCTGCTGATCTACATCCCGCGCGAGCGCGCGGCCCGCGCCGAGGCGGCAATGGCGCTGGAGCAGGTGCGGTTGGGTGCGGCGGAAAAGGCGGCCGCACTCGCGCAGATGCAGCTGCTCGAGGCGCAGGTCGAGCCGCACTTCCTGTACAACACGCTCGCCCACGTCGACTCCATGATCGAGACCGACCCGCGTACGGCGCGCGGCATGCTCGCGCGCCTGATCGCGCTGTTGCGCGCCACTGCGGCGGCGGCCACCGACACCGCGACGCTGTCGCGACAGGTCGAGTGGACTCGCGCGTACCTCGAGCTGTTGCAGATGCGCATGGGCTCGCGGCTCAACTGGACGATCGACGTCGACGCGAGCGTCCGCGACTCTGTCGTGCCGCCGGCAATCCTGCAGCCGCTCGTCGAGAATGCGGTCAAGCACGGGCTCGAGCCGAAGCTCGCGGGCGGCGACGTGACGATCACCGCGCACCGCGCTGGCACCAGCCTCGACTTGTGTGTCGCCGACACCGGCGATGGTTTCAGCGCGACCCGCGACAATGGCCGGTCGACCGGCATCGGTCTCGCGAACCTGCGCGCCCGCCTGCAAATGCTGTATGGCAATGACGCGTCGATGACGATAGCCGACAATGCGCCCTGCGGATCGCGCGTGACGCTGCACTTGCCGATCGCATGAACGGCAGTCGCATGCCGACGGCGATCGTCGCCGACGACGAACCGCGGCTCGCCGCGTTCCTGGTATCGCGCCTGAAGGCGCTGTGGCCGGAGCTGCAGATCGCAGGCACGGCCGCCAACGGTCCCGAAGCGCGGGCCCTGATCGCGCAAGAGTCGCCGGACATCGCGTTCCTCGACATTCGCATGCCGGGCCTCACCGGTCTCGATGTCGCGCGCGCCGCGGGCGCGGACGTGCACGTGGTGTTCGTCACCGCGTTCGACGAATACGCGTTGCAGGCATTCGAGCGCGCCGCGATCGACTACGTGCTGAAGCCGGTCACCGACGAGCGGCTGCTGCAGACGATCGAGCGCCTGCAGACGCGGCTCACCGCGCATTCGCCGGCCCCTTCGCTCGAGCATGTGCTGTCGGCGCTGGCGCAACACTTGCCGGGGTTCGTGGGCGCAGGTGCGGGCGGCGAGCGGCTCGCGTGGATCCGCGCCGCCGTGGGCGCCGACGTGCAGCTGATCGCGGTCGCGGATGTCTGCTATTTCCAGGCCAACGACAAGTACACGAGCGTCTTCACCGCGAGCGGCGAGGCGCTGATCCGCACGCCGTTGAAGGAAATTCTCGACAAGCTCGATCCGCAGAAATTCTGGCAGGTGCATCGCGGCACGATCGTCAACGTCGCCGACATCGCGAGGACCACGCGCGACCTGACCGGACGGATCGCGCTGACGATGAAATCGCGGCCCGAGCACGTTGCCGTTTCGCGCGCCTACGCTCACCTGTTCAAGCAGATGTAGCGGGCGAATGCGCGACAATGCGGGGATGAGCGATTCCCGCCGTTCGCACGATGACGCAGGCCCGGGCCACGCCGGCCAGGGCGCCGCGGCCCGCGACCAAGCCGGCCGCGACCGCCTCGGCGACGACCACGCCGGCCACGAC
>JBEPUI010000044.1:0-27712 GCA_041691615.1 Pseudomonadota bacterium | reverse complement strand
TACCCGGCCGCGCTACCCGGCCGCGCTACCCGGCTGCGCGAGTGGCCAGCGCATTGACGCACTGCGCGACCAGTCCCGGGCCGCGGTAAACGAGGCCGGTGTAAATCTGCACCAGCGACGCGCCGGCGTCGACCTTGGCCAGCGCGTCCGCGGGCGAAAAAATGCCGCCGACACCGATGATCGGCAGCGCGCCGTCCAGCGTGTGGGCCAGCGTCCGGATCACTCCATTCGACGCTTCGAACAGGGGCCGGCCCGACAGGCCGCCGGCTTCTTCGGCATGAGGCAGCCCGATCACGGCGTCGCGAGCGATCGTGGTGTTGGTCGCGATCACGCCGTCGATGCCGTGCGCCACCAGCGAACGCGCTATCGCGCGGATGGCTGCCTCGTCGAGGTCCGGCGCGATCTTCACCGCCAGCGGCACGCGCTTGCCGTGACGCTGCACGAGGTCGTCGCGTACCCGTGCGAGCCGGCCGAGCAGCGCGTCCAGCGCCGCGTCCGACTGCAGCTCGCGCAGCCCGGCGGTATTGGGGGAGCTCACGTTGACGGTTACATAGTGCGCGTGCGGGTAGACGGCTTCGAGGCAGGCGACGTAGTCGTCGGCGGCGCGCTCGTTGGGCGTGTCGAAGTTGCGGCCGATGTTGATTCCCAGCACGCCGCGATAGCCGGAACGCTCGACGTTGGCGACGAATGCGGCCACGCCTTCGTTGTTGAAGCCGAGCCGGTTGATCAACGCTTCGGCCCGTGGAAGGCGCCACATGCGCGGCCGCGGATTGCCGGGCTGCGCGCGCGGCGTCACCGTGCCGGCCTCGATGAAGCCGAACCCAAGCGTCGCGAGCCCGCCAAGGTGCGCGGCATTCTTGTCGAGACCCGCGGCGAGGCCGACGCGATTGGGAAAGGTGATGCCCATCACGTCGACCGGCGCTTGTGCGACGCGTGCGGCAGCAAGCTGCGCGAGCCCCAAGTGCGCCGCGGCGTCGAGGCTCGCGAACGCAGCGTCGTGCGCGCGTTCGGGATCGAGCGCAAACAAGAACGGCCTGAACAGCGGATAGAGCATCGGCAGACGAGGATTGCGGCGGCGCGCGATGATAACATCGGCTCGCAATGCATTTCTTCGCACGTCTCGTGGTTGCAGCGCTCGCGGTGCTGTTGGCGGCATCGGCCGGCGCGCGCAACGGCGACTATGCGCATCGCGCCGACGTGCGTGCGTTTGCGCGCGAAATGTCCACCGAGACCGGAATCGCGCTGGGGACGATCGAGCGCACGCTGGCCGCCGCGCACTACGAGCCGAAGATCGTCGCGCTGATGAACAAGCCGCTGCTCGCGCCACCCAAGTGGTTCGAGTACGCGCCGCCGTTCCTCGATCCCGGCCGCGTCGCGGCCGGCGTCGCATTCTGGAGTGCGAATGCGGACGCGCTCGCGCGCGCCGAGTCGCAATTCGGAGTGCCGGCCGAGATCGTCGTCGCGATCATCGGCGTCGAGACCTACTGGGGGCGCGTCACCGGGCGTTACCGCGCGCTCGACGCGCTCGCGACGCTGGCGTTCGACTATCCGCGCCGCGCGGCGTTCTTTCGCGGCGAGCTGAAGGAATTCCTGCTGTTGGCGCACGAGCAGGGCTGGCCGCCTACGTCCCCGCAGGGCTCGTACGCCGGCGCGATGGGGCTGCCGCAGTTCATGCCCGGTAGCTACCGCCGCTATGCGATCGACTTCGATGGGGACGGCCGCGTGGACTTGTGGCAGGACCCTGGCGACGTGGTCGGCAGCGTGGCCAACTATCTCGCGCTGCATGATTGGGCGCGGGGTCAGCCGGTGCTGCTGCCGGCGCGAGCATCCGACGCACAGCGCGACGCGCTGTTGCGACGCCTCGACGGCGGCATCAGCGAACGGCGCGCGCTGGACGCGTGGCTGCAGGAAGGGCTGGCAGTCGATGCGCTGCCAGCGGGCCTCGCCGCCGACCCGGTGGGCATCCTGCTGCTCGAGGACAGCGCGGACGCGGCCAGTCTGTATCTCGCCTGCAACAACTTCTACGTGATCACGCGCTACAACAAGAGCCGTCTTTATGCAACGGCCGTGTGGCAGCTCGCCAACGCGGTCAAGGCATCGCGCCAGCACGATGTCGGGGCGGCTACCCCGGCGACGAACTGAGCGAGCGATTCCTGGCCAGCGTCGTGCGATCCGGATGTTGCGCGGCCAGAGGATGGACGAAGGGCGGATACGGGATTGACGCAGCGCGGCCGCGGAATCGACAACGCGCGCCGCGGGAATGTCGATGTGCGCCGCAAGATTGACGATGCGCGGCAACGCACGCGCTATACTCGCGCGACGCCGCCGTCGACGGCCGACGACAACAATGCGCATCCTGCTTTCCAACGATGACGGCTATTTCGCGCCGGGACTCGAACATCTCGCCGGCGCGCTCGCGGCACATGCCGATATCACGGTGGTCGCGCCCGAGCGCGATCGATCCGGCGCGTCCAATTCGCTGACCCTTGACCGGCCGCTGATGGTGAGGCGCGCGGCCAACGGCTTCCTGTTCGTCAACGGCACGCCCACCGATTGCGTTCACCTCGCGGTGACGGGATTGCTCGACCAGCTACCAGACATGGTGATCTCCGGTATCAACCTCGGCGCCAACATGGGCGACGACACGATCTACTCCGGCACTGTCGCCGCGGCCACCGAGGGCTTCCTGCTGGGCATTCCGTC
This sequence comes from Pseudomonadota bacterium, assembly GCA_041691615.1. GTDB lineage: Bacteria > Pseudomonadota > Gammaproteobacteria > Burkholderiales > Casimicrobiaceae > VBCG01. The sequence goes on along the minus strand of JBEPUI010000044.1, from coordinate 25,009 downwards.
GATCGCGATCTCGCTGGCGTCGAAGGAAGCGCTGCATTTCGAAACCGCCGCGCAAGTCGCCGTGGACCTGGTGCACCGCCACCGGGAACAGGGCGCGGGAACCTGGCTCCTCAACGTCAATGTTCCCGACGTCGAGCACGGTGCGCTCGCCGGCGTCGCGATCACGCGCCTCGGCCGGCGACACAGGGCCGAGGACACGGTGCGCGCCGAGAATCCGCGCGGCGAAACGGTGTACTGGGTCGGCGCGGCCGGCGCCGCTGCCGATGCGGGGGAAGGTACCGATTTTCACGCGGTCGGACGGCGGTTCGTGTCGGTGACGCCACTGCAGATCGACCTCACCAACCGCGAGCAGATGCAGGCGGTCGATGCGTGGCTCGCACCGATGCGCGGAAAACCATAAGAACGATTGCAACGGGAGGATAGTGGGCGATGGGGACGCTCGACAACCGGCACACCGGCATCGGCATGACGTCCGATCGCACGCGCGCGCGCATGGTCGAGCGACTGCGCACCGACGGCATCCGCGACGAGGTGGTGCTGGCGGCGATGAACTCGGTGCCGCGGCACATCTTCGTCGACGAGGCGCTGGCGATCCGGGCGTACGAGGATTCCCCATTGCCGATCGGCCATGGCCAGACCATTTCGCAGCCTTGGGTCGTGGCGCGGATGAGCGAGCTCGCGCGCAACGGCCGGGCGCTCGGCGACGTGCTCGAGATCGGCACGGGTTGCGGCTACCAGACGGCAATCCTCGCCCATTTCGCGCAGCAGGTATTTACCGTCGAACGCATCGGCGCGCTGGTCGCCAAGGCGCGCCGGCACCTGACGGCGCTGAAGATCCGCAACGTCGCGCTGAAGCACGGCGACGGCACCGCCAACCTTTCCGAGGAACTCGCCGTCGACGCGATTGTCATTACTGCGGGCGCGACGCATGTGCCGACCGCGCTGCTCAAGTATCTGCGTCCAGGAGCGCGAATGGTGTTGCCGCTCGCCGGTTTCGACGAAGGCGACCGCGCGACGCAACGCCTGACGGTGCTCGAGTCAACACCGGGCGGGATCAAGGAGGAATCGCTCGATGCGGTAAGATTCGTGCCATTGCTGCCGGGAATCGCATGACGCGCCGGCGCGCGATTGCGCCTTGCGCGGCAGCGAAACCGGTCGTTGGAAAAACGTCGCCAGGCAAGCTTTGCCGACGACAACACTTCGCTGCCGGTAGGTCCTTTTGCCGATCCTCCTGTTGACCCGTCTTCCATCGCAAAATCCTCGCAAAAGCGCTTCGGCATCGTGCACGCGCAGGCTTGCCGGGGTTGCGATTGCCGCCGTGCTGATGGCGGGCTGCGCGACGCGCACGCCCGCGCCGGTGGTGGAACGCACGCCGCTCGCGGCGTTGCCCGCGCCGCCGGCGACGCTGCCGCCGCCAGCGCCTCCCGTACAGCCAGTCGTCCCTACCTATACGGTCAAGCGCGGCGACACGCTGCACGTGATTGCGCTCGACAAGGGCGTGGATACGCGCGACCTGGCCGCCTGGAACAACCTCGACAATCCCAACCGCCTGAATGTCGGCCAGGTGCTGCGACTCGCACCTCCCGGTGCCGGCACGGCGTCGGGCGCAGAGCCGCTGCCGATACCAGGACCCACTGACGCTTCGGGTCCCGGTGTGGTCACCGCACCGTTGCGCACGGCGCCGTTGCCCTCTGAAGGGCGCGCCGATGCGGGCGTCAATGCGCCAGCGGCGCTCACCGGGTCGCGCACTGCAGACAACTACAAGTCCTCGCCCAAGGCGATCAAGGAACCGTACAGCGAGCAGGCGATGCGCGACTACGGCAAGCTCGCTGCGGCTGCCGGCGCGCAGGGCGGCGAGGCATCGGCGGGGCCCGGCTCCTCGCCTGCACGCTCCGAATCTTCGTTACCGCCGACGCGATCGACCTCGCCGGCCATCGGCAGCGATGACGATCGGCTCGACTGGATGTGGCCTGCCAAGGGCAAGATCCTCGGCACGTTTTCCGAGAATGCCAACCTAAAGGGCATCGACATCGCCGGCACTGTCGGAACCGCAGTGGTGGCGAGCGCCGGCGGCAAGGTCGTCTATGCCGGCGCGGGACTGCGCGGCTACGGCAAGCTCGTGATCATCAAGCACAACGACACCTACCTGTCGGCGTATGCCCACAACCGCGAGATCCTGGTCAAGGAAGGCGACGCCGTCGCGCGCGGCCAGAAAATCGCGGAAATGGGCAACACCGACGCCGACCAGGTGAAGCTGCATTTCGAGATTCGCCGGCTCGGCAAGCCGATGGATCCGACGAAATACCTGCCGCCCGCTTAAGCGCGACCCGTGGTTACACGGCCGTGCGCAGTGCGCCGGGCGGCGGCAGCACATCCACCGCACGCGCGAGCGTGGCGAGCAAGGCGGCGTGTTCGGCCGGCCGCGACGCAGCACCTCCATAGCGCAGTGCTGCGTACGATTCGGCGATGGCGGCGAAAGCGATCGCGAACTGCGGCCATCGCGCGCTCGCCCGGCGGGCATAGTCGAGGGGTCCTTCGTGCGGCATGCGCGGCAATCCGGCCGCCGCGAGCCGCGTGCAGGCGGCATGCCATAGCGCGGTCGTGCGCTCGACGTGCCGTCGCCGCCACGCGAGCAACGCCAGCAGCGCAGCGCCCCAGCCGCCGACCAGCAGTGCTGCAAGACCCATGATCCAGGGCGCGTTGCGGGCGGTGATGTTGAGGTCGCGCCACAGGTCGCGCTGGCGCGCGTCGTTGAAGCCGACGATGTCGCGGCGCCACGCGTGATTCAACGCGTCGAGCGTGAGCTGTGCGCTCTTCAGCCAGCCTCCGTCCAACCGCGCGAACAGCGGCACCGGCTCGCCCGCCGGCAGCGCGCTGGCCATCCCGCGCTCGATGCGCGACGGCGCGACCGCGGCAGTCGGGTCGAAGCGCTGCCACTCGCCGTCGACCAGCGCTTCGCTCCACGCATGCGCATCGGACTGGCGGACGATCATGTAGCCGCCGCGCGGGTTGATCTCGCCACCCTGGTAGCCGGTCACCACGCGCGCGGGAATGCCTGCGTCGCGCAGCAGCACGGTGAACGCACTGGCGAAGTGCTCGCAAAAGCCGCGGCGCTCGTCGAACAGGAACATGTCGACGGGATCGGTCGGCAACAGCGGCGGCGTGAGCGTGTAGACGAACGCCTCGTCGTGGAACATCGCCAGCACCGCGGCGACGTAGTCGCGATCTTCCGGGTGGCGCTCGCGCAACGCGAGCGCGAGCTCGCGGGTGCGCGGATTGCCGCGCGCAGGCAGCTTTGCCAACCGGACATCGAGCGCGCTGGCCGCGGGAAAATGATCGCGCAGCGCCGAGACCTGCGTGTAGCGGGTGACCTGGGTGATCGCCGCGCGGGTGATGAGCTGGCGATCCGGGGTCAGCATGACCATGCGGCCGGGGTCGGTGAAATCGTCAGTGTTGCCGGCGAGTTGCGGCAGGCGTGTCGGCAATTCGAGCGCGAACAGCCACGGCTTGTTGCTGGGCTCCAGCGTGACCGTGTAGCGGTAATCACCGCGCTCGTCGGGCGTGAATTCGCCGGAGCCGCGCTGCAGTAGCGCCGACCACACCCGCCCGTCGAAGCGGGTGAGCACCGGGCCTCGCCAGTAACGCTGCGACGCCGGTGGCACCGGGCCGTCGAAATCGACGCGAAACGCCACCGCATCGGACAGCGACAATTCGCTGATCATGCCCGGCGCCATGGTGTCGGACAATCCCGATTGCGCCGCGTAGTCCTGCGGCAATCCCCAGAGCGGTGCCGACAGCCGCGGAAACATCAGGAACAGCATCGCGGCGAGCGGCAGTCCCTGGAGTAGCATCGCGCCGATGCGCAACAGCGTGCGCCGCCATGGTGGTGCTGGCGCGGCGCCGCGGTTCAGCGCGTCGAGCGTGCCGCCGAGCAGCAGCATTGCCGGCACGGCCATCAGCGCTGCGAACGGCGACTGGCTCGACAGGAATGGCGTGATCAGCAGGAACGATGCGAGGCACACCAGCAGCGTGCCGTCGCGGCGCGTTCGGGATTCGAGGAACTTGATGCCGACCAGGATGAACAGGAACGCCACCGACGGCTCGCGGCCGGCGAGGTGGCCACCGTAGCTGACGCGCACGAACCACGCGGCGGCGATCGCGAACAGCACCAGCGTCCACGATGGAATGCGCGCGGGCGCCGCCGTGCGCCGGGTCGCGTCTCGGCGCGCGAGCCACAACCGCAGGCCGACCAGCGTGATTCCGAACAGCGCGATCCACAGCGGAACGTAGGGCGCCTGCGGCAATTGCGCGGCGATCAGCATCGCGCCCACCCAGCGGATCTGCGACAACGTCAGCGGTTGCGCGGTCGCGCGTGCAGAGGTGCGCGCACGTGGAGGGCGGCCGCGCCGCGCGGTCAGTGCGTCGGCGCTCATGGGTTGTACAGCGCGAGCGCGGTCAGCGCGGCGCGGCGATGTTCGCGGCCTTGGCCCGGCGGCAACGCAGCGCCGGGAATCGACAGTGCAAATGCGCGCGCCGCGTGTTCCGCCGCCAGCACCCAGGCGGCCAGGCGCGACAGGCGTGCCTCGGTGTCCAAGCCGGCGGGCATCGCCGCCCAGTCGAGCGCCACGGGCCCGCCGCCGCCACTGCCTTCGAATTGCTTGCTATACCAACCCTGGCCGCGCGCGACCGCTTTCCATGCGATGCGCGACAGCGGGTCGCCGTGACGGAATTCCCGCAGTTCGGCGAGGTCCGCTTCGTCGCTGCGTGCGGTGGAGTATGCGTCGGCGCCGGCGGCGCCGGCCGGCAACGGAGGCGCGCCCATTTCCGGCGCCGGAAACACAACGCCGGCCAACGGAAAATGCACGTAGGCCCAGCCGCGCCATAGACCCAACGGGAAGTCCGACGACAGCGTAAGGCGGCCCAGCGCCAGGCGCCCGCGCTGTGCGGCCACCCGTTCGACCGACAGCGGCACGACGGCGCCCGCTGAGACGTCTACGCGCACGCTCTCGCCGTCGCCGGCGGCCAGCGTGATTGCTTCGCGCGGCGCGATGCCGCCGTCGATCGCCAGTGCGAACGCAAGGCGCCCACCGGCGAACGATTCGCCGGCGGACAGCGGCTTGACCTCGATGCCCGCGAGGTTGCGAAACGTGTGCAGCAGCGACGCCGCGACCAGGCCGCTCAACGCGAACGTCACCACGAACCCGAGCGACAAGCCGTAGTTGAGCGACGCGAGCAGCATCACCGCCAGCGTGCCGATGACGGCAAGGCCCCGGCGCGTGGGCAGGATGTAAATGCGCGAATGCCGCAGCACGACGGCGTCGGCGTCGTGCGGCGCATGGCGAAACACGCGTTGCCGCTGGCGCGCCAGGTAGCCGGGGGCAACAGGACTGACGAAGGGGTCGGGGGCAGGAGAGGCGGGCACGTCAGCGGCCATGGGTTCGCGTGCCGGCAGGCGCCGCGCCGCGCGACGCCGCGATCAGGGCAGCGGGACGGCGTGGATCAGCGCCATCGCGTGCAATGCGCCACTGCGCGCACCGCCGGCGAGCCGATGACCCGCGACCGCCGCGAACACCGCCTGCACGTCTTCAGGAACCACCATCGGCCGTCCCCCGATCAGCGCCCAGGCACGCGCGGCCGCGAGCAGCATCAGGCCCGCGCGCGGCGACAGGCCGCGGCGCGTGCCGGCGTCGGCGGGTGCGGTACCGGTGCCGGCAAATCCGCGCGACGCGGCCAGCAGCGCCTGCACGTAGTCGAGCAGTGCGGGCGCCACATGCACGTCGCCCGCTTCGCGCTGCCACTCGCCGAGCGTGGCAGCGTCGGCGACGGGCTCGATATCGGCGATGCGCGCACGCCGGTCGCCGCCGGCCAGCAGGTCGCGCTCGGCGTCGGCGTCGGGATAGCCGAGCTCGATCGCCATCAGGAAGCGATCGAGCTGCGATTCGGGCAACGGATACGCGCCGATCTGCTCGACCGGATTCTGCGTGGCGATCACGAAGAACGGATCGGGCAGCTTGCGCGTCTGGCCGTCGAGCGATACCTGCCGCTCTTCCATCGCCTCCAGCAGTGCGCTTTGCGTCTTAGGCGGTGCCCGGTTGATCTCGTCGGCGAGCATCACCGAGTGGAAAATCGGGCCCGGCAGGAAACGGAACGCCTGCGTGCGCTCGTCGTAGATCGACACGCCCAGCACATCGGCGGGTAGCAGGTCGCTGGTGAACTGAACGCGCGCGTAGCGCAAGCCCAGCGTCGCCGCGAGCGCTTGCGCGAGCGTCGACTTGCCGACGCCGGGAATGTCCTCGATCAGCAGGTGCCCGCGGGCGATCATGCACGCGAGCGCGAGCTTGATCGGCTCTACCTTGCCGACGACGATGCGGTTCAATTGGGCGAGCGCCAATGCCACCCGGTGCGTGGCGGTGACGGTTTGCTGGGCTGAACGGACGGTCATGGTCGGGACGCGCGGCCGGTGGGGACAGGTCGCCACTGTAGCGTGCGCGCCACGCGTTCGTCATCTCCTCCGGGCCCGGGGTAAACTCCGTTTGTCTGTCCGGGGTCCGCCTTGAGTACCGCATTCATCACCCACCCGTCGTTTCTCCAGCATGACATGGGGCCCCAGCATCCGGAGTGTCCGGAGCGATTGACGGCGATCGCCGACCGCCTGATCGCCGCTGGCCTCGACGAACACCTGGTCAAGTTCGAGGCGCCGATGGCCACGCGCGAGCAAGTGTTGCGCGTGCACGGCGAGTCGTATCTCGCGCAACTCGAAGCTGCCAGTCCCGAACAGGGACTGGCTTTTCTCGACCCCGATACCGCGCTCAATCCGCATTCGATGGACGCCGTCTGGCACGCCGCCGGCGCGCTGGTGCTCGCCACCGACGTCGTCATGCGCGGCGATTGCAACAATGCATTCTGCGCAGTGCGCCCGCCAGGACACCACGCGCTGTCGCAGCGCGCGATGGGCTTCTGCATTTTCAACAGCGTCGCCATCGGCATCCGTCACGCGATCGACGCGCATGGCCTCGAACGCGTGGCCGTCGTCGACTTCGACGTGCACCACGGCAACGGCACCGAGGAAACTTTCGCCGGCGACGACCGGGTGCTGATGGTGTCGACGTTCCAGTACCCGCTCTACCCCTATTCGGGTGTTGAGCCGCTCGGCCGCAACATGTGCAACGTGCCGTTGCCCGAAGGGGCGGGCAGCGTGCATTTTCGCGCGGCGGTCACCGACGTCTGGCTGCCGGCGCTGGAGGCGTTCGCGCCGCAGGCCATCTACATTTCCGCGGGCTTCGACGCGCATCGCGAGGATCCGCTCGCCGGACTCAACTTCACCGAAGCCGACTACGCCTGGGTCACGCGCGAGCTGATGGGAGTGGCCGACCGTCACGCGCAGGGCCGGATCGTTTCGACGCTGGAAGGCGGCTACGCGCTGTCCGCACTCGGCCGCAGCGCCGCCGAACACGTGCGCGAGCTGCTGGCGCATCGCGCCGGCTGAATGCGGCGGCCAATCGGCGGCCAATCGGCGGCCAATCGCGCCGCGCATTGACGCTGGCGGCAAGGCGGTGCACATTGGCGCCCCCGGGGGGGGCGATGAGCGCAGCGCCAAACGGTGGATGACACCGATGTGGCCCAGATCCCTTCCGCGCCCATCCTCTCACCAGCCAAGGACCTGCAGATGAAAAAGAAGCTTCCGCCGGCAGCCTGGATCCTGATCGCGATGGTGATAGGGATCATCCTCGGATACATGATCTACAGAAGCTTCCCGGACAAGAAAACGGCCACCGAAATCGCGGGCTACGTGTCGATCATGTCCGACGTTTTCCTGCGGCTCATCAAGATGCTGATCGGGCCGCTGGTGTTCTCGACGCTGGTCGTGGGCATCGCGCACATGGGCGACGCCAAGTCGGTCGGCCGCGTGTTCGGCAAGGCGCTCGGCTGGTTCGTCACCGCGTCGCTGATCTCGCTGGTCCTCGGCCTGGTCATCGCCAACTTGCTGGAACCCGGCAAAAACCTCGGGCTCCCTCTGCCCGACATCGGCACGTCGGCCAACCTCGCCACGTCGAAGTTCACGGTCAAGGATTTCGTCAGCCACCTCGTGCCGAAGTCGTTCGCCGAGTCGATGGCCAACAACGAGATCCTGCAGATCGTGGTGTTCTCGATGTTCTTCGGCGTGGCGCTTGCAGCGCTCGGCGAAAAGGCGAAGACGCTCGTTGCCGCGATAGACGAGCTGTCGCACGCGATGCTCAAGATTACCGGCTACGTGATGAAGCTGGCGCCGCTCGCGGTGATGGCGGCAATGGCCGCCACCGTGGCCGTCAACGGACTGGAGATCCTGCTGCGCTTCGCCGTGTTCATGGGCGACTTTTATCTCGGCCTGTTCGTGCTGTGGGGCGTGCTCGTATTGGCCGGGTTCGCGTTCCTTGGTCCGCGCGTTTTCAAATTGCTGGTGCTGATCAAGGAGGCGTTCCTGTTGTCGTTCGCCACCGCGAGCTCGGAAGCGGCCTACCCGAAGATCCTCGACGCGCTCGACCGCTTCGGCGTCAATCGCAAGATCTCGAGCTTCGTGATGCCGATGGGGTACTCGTTCAACCTCGACGGCTCGATGATGTATTGCACGTTCGCGGTGCTGTTCATCGCGCAGGCCTACAACATTCCGCTGTCGCTCGGCACGCAAGTCACGATGATGCTGATCCTGATGCTGACGTCCAAGGGAATGGCGGGCGTGCCGCGCGCGTCGCTGGTGGTGATCGCCGCGACGCTCAACCAGTTCAACATCCCGGAAGCCGGGCTGCTGCTGATCCTCGGCGTCGACACGTTCCTCGACATGGGACGGTCCGCCACCAACGCCGTCGGCAATTCGATCGCCGCGGCGGTCGTGGCGAAATGGGAAGGCGAGCTGATGCCGGAGAAGGAGGCCGACAGGTTCGCGCGCACGCTCGACACGGCGCCTGCCGGGCTGCAACCCAGCCACGCCTAGGCGCAACGATGAACATCCGACAGGCGTGCCGCGTCGCCTGCATCGCTGCGCTGGCGTTCGCTGGCGCAGCGGCCGCGCAGGAAACCCAGGACGCGCCGCTCAAGCTCGCCGGCACGCTGTTGAAGGCGCGCGACAGCGGCGCGGTGACCATCGGCTATCGACAATCGTCGATGCCGTTTTCGTACGTGTCCGATCGCCGCGAGCCGATCGGCTACTCGATCGACCTGTGCCGGCTGATCGTCGATGGCATCAGCGAAGCCGTGGGCCGCACCATCGCGATGAAATGGCAGATCGTGACATCGGAATCGCGAATCGATGCGGTGCGCTCCGGCGCAGTGGACCTGGAGTGCGGCTCGACCACCAGCAACCTCGAGCGCCAGAAACTGGTCGGCTTTTCACCGGTGATGTTCGTCGCGGGCACCAAGCTGCTGGTGCGCAAGGGCTCGCCGGTAAAGTCCTATCGCGATCTGGCGGGCCGCAAGGTCGCGGTGACCGCCGGCACGACCAACGAGGCGGCGCTGCGCCAGCTGTCGCAGAAATTCAAGGTCAATTTCGAGCTCGTCGTCTCGCCCGACCACGCCGCGTCGTTCGACCTGCTGGCGGCGGGCAAGGTCGACGCATTCGCCACCGACGACGTGCTGCTCTACGGTTTCCTCGCGGAGCGCAATGTGCAGCCGCAATACGAGGTCGTCGGCGAATTCCTGTCGTATGACCCGTACGGAATCATGTTCCGCAGGGACGACCCGCAGCTCGCGGCGCTGGTCAACGACACGTTTCGCCAGCTCGCCGAGGACCACGAGCTCGAGCGTCGCTACAACCGCTGGTTCCTGCGCAAGCTGCCGTCCGGGCAGAGCATCAACCTGCCGATGAGCCCGCAGCTCGCCACGATCTTCCAGTCGCTGGGCGGCGTGCCGGAATAGCGCGACGCCGGCGCGCGCCGCGCGCCGCATCGCGGCCGGCCGTCACATCGTGGTGCTTTGCCCGATGATGGACGGCGGATTGGACAGCACGTCGTATTTCATGCCGCCGCCCATCGACGCGCAGCCCGGCACGATCCCGACCGCGCCCGCCAGCACCATCGCGGCGAGCGCACGTAACAAACGCCCTATCGTTCGCATCGATCATCTCCTTGGTTTTGCCGGACCATCCAGCGCGGGAGGAAGCTCGGGACGGGGGATCCCGACCAATCGCCCGCGCCGGCGGCCAGCTACCACGGCGAACAACACGAGAACGGTAGTCATTCCAATGGCGCACCGAAGGTGCCAGTGTGCACAGTCCGCCGTCACGCCCTCCGCGGTACGCGACGGAGGGGGCGTCAGGGCGTCAGAACGGGCTCGAGGTTCCGTTGCGGCTGCCGATCGTCGCGCGCAGCTGGCAATGGCTGTCGATGAGATCGGTCGCGCCGGCGCCGCTGCGGGCGACTTGGATGCCGAATTGCGCGGTATCGCCCACGTCGAGGTCGAGCGAGCCCACGTCGCTCGCCGCCGACCATTGCGCTGCCGGCACGAAGGTCATGCTCTGAACGGCCGACACGGGCAGCCACGTGCCGCCGCCGTCGGCGCTCCACACCACGCGCATCGCGATGTCGACGCCTGCGGCCGCAGTGCCGGATACGGTCGCGTCGAGCAGCGCGCGGCGCGGAAAATCGGTGATGTTCTGCACTGCGCTCTCGCATACCACCGGCGACTGGTCGAGGTCGAGCGCGCCGCTCGTGTCGTCGACGTTCAGGACCAGCGGCGTCAACGCCGTGCCAAGCCGGTTCATGAACGCCGCCATTTGCAGCCGCGACACGGGGTCGGTGGGGCAATAAGTGCTCGCGGTGCAGCCGAGCGTCACCTTGCGGTTCTTCAGCCATTCGACATTGGCGCAGAAGCTGCTCGACGTGTCGACGTCGGTGAAGCCGGCGCAAGGTGCCGCTCGAGCCGTGATGGCGGAGGTCATCAGCACCGTACCGATGATGCAGGCGGCGATTGGCGGAAGTAACGATCTCATCACGGATTCCTCGTGGTTGCGTGCGTGTGCATCGAAGCGAACGTCATGGCTGTGGATCCAGCGGCCATCATGGCTGTGGATCCAAAGGCGAATAGGTCGTGACGCGATTGCCGATCTGCGTACGCAGGCTGCAGGCGCTCGCCGTTAGCGTGCCGGTTCCGGCGAAGCCTCCGCGCCCGACGCGCACGCCGAAGCGAACGGTCTGGCCGACGTCCAGGTCGCGTTGTCCCGTCGAGCGCGCGTTGCCCCAATGCCCGGTCGTGGCGGACGCGCCGGTACCGCTCGCCGAAAGCGGTGCCCAGGTCGCGCCGCCGTCGAAGCTTGCGACCGACTGCGCGAGGAAGTTCACTGCTGCCGAACCTTTCCCGCTCACCGTGGCGTCGACGATCGCGCGGCGCGGGAAATTCACGACCGGGAAGTCAGCGGTCTGGCAGACCACCGGTGCCGCGCCCGGATCGAGGGCGCCGGGCTGCGCCTGCACCGATTGCACGATCGACGTTCCCGCAGTCCCGAGGCGATTCATGAAGGCGGCCATCGACAGCCGGGACACAGGGTCGTTCGGGCAATACTGCGTGGCCGTGCAGCCCAGCGTGACCGCGCGATTCTTCAGCCACTCGACGTTCACGCAGAACGGGCTCGCCGAGTCGACGTCGGTGAATCCGCCGCAGGCCGCGACGCCGTTGTTGCCGACCTCCTCGATCAAGGTCGCGCTCGATGGCAAGTTGACGCCGTCCCCCGAGTAATCGGCCGTCAACGCATAGCTGCCCACGCCCAGCGACGTCACCACGCATGGCGCGGTCTTGCTGGTGTTCGATCCTGCGAGCGCCACGGCGGCGCAACCCGGCAACACGGTGATGCCGTCCCTGAAGGTGACCGTGCCGCCGGCCGAAGGCGCGGTGACCGTCGCCGTGAGCGTGAACGCCGTGCCGACCGGCACCGGCGACTGCGAAGTCGCGATCGTCGTCGTGGCCGGCGCGCCGACCTGCAGCGTCTGCGCCGCCGTTGACGGCTGGTGCGTGCCATCGCCCGCATAGGTCGCGACGATCCCCGGATGGCCCGGCGTGATCGGCGTCACGTTGCACGACGCAATGCCGGCGCCGTTGGTGGTGGCGTTGCACGACAGTGCGCCGACGGTGAAGTGGATCGACGCACCGGCGACGGACGCCTGCGGGATCAGCGACGTGTCGATCAGCGCCGCGCGCAGCGCAACCGGCTGCCCAACCGCGCCACTGTCGGGCGTCGTGTTGAGCGACAGCGCGGTCGTGTGCTTGCCCGCGCTCCAGGTGATACTGGTGATGTTCGACTTGTACGTCGTCGAACCGACGATGGCGACCGCCTGCGCGCCGTCGGCGCCGGCGAAATCGCCGGTCACTGTCGCGGTGGCATTGCCGTTTGCATCGGTCTTGCCGACAACATTTTGCGTATTGCTGTCGGCGACGATGAAGCGCACCGGCGTGCCGACCGGTATCGCGACGTCGGAGAAATGCGCGGTGAGCACGAGCTGCGATCCCTGCGTTACCGATGCCGTCTGCGGCGACAGGCGAAGCGTAGGCGCCGGGCTCGTCACAGCGAACCCGCACGCACCTGAAGTGGGCGTCAGCTTGTAGATCGCGTCGGTGCCGCTGAAATAGAGGCAGCCGTCCGGACCGACGACGCCGGATGACGTACCGTCGTGAATCAGGTCGGTCAGCGTCGACGGATTGGTTGAGATGTCAGCAAGCAGGTATTTGTACGTCGTGTCGGCAGTCTGCTGCAGCACGATGAACGACTTGGCGCTGCCGTCGGCGTGCGCCTCAACAAGGGTCAGCCAATAAACGCTCGTCAATCCGGGCACCGGCGTCACCGTCGGCGGGAAGGGCTTGTCGGTGCCACTGATCGCGACCACCTGGCCACCCACGCCGCCCACCACGGTCTGCGGCATGTAGATGGTGCCATCGGGCGCGATCGTGATCCAGCCGGTGGGCGTCGCGGGCAGCGTCGCATAGACCTGCAACGTGGGCGAGCCGCTGCCCGGATTCTTGATCCGCCACAGCGATCCGTTGTCGAGTCCCGAGCCGTGGCACGAGTCGCTGGTGAAAAGGTCGCCGCTCAATGGATCGACCGCCAGCGCCGTCGGGCATGTGAGGCCGCCCATCACCGTGCGCACCACGGCGCCGGTCGCTTTGTCGATTTCGAGGATCGCGCCCGTGAATCCACTGCTGCCATCAGTGGAGCCGCGCGTCGCGTAGAGCCTGCCGTCTTTGCCGATCGCCGGCGTCATCAGCGACGTTCCGACCGCCGAAAGCTTGTTGCCGCTCGACGCAGCGCCGCCATCCTTCGGCAGCTTGAAAATGCCGCCATCGAGGAAGTCGGTGACATACACCGAGCCGTCCGGCGCGAACGCAGCCTGCGACGCGCCACGGCAACCCCAGTCGACGCCCGCATAGCTGATCGTCGCGCTGGCAAAGCCGGTCGCGAATGCCGTCAACGTGAATCCCGCGGTGGCCGTCGGCAGCGGTTGCGTCACGCAGGTGAACGTCGCCTGTCCGCCGAATGTCACGCTCGCCGATCCCGGCACCGGGAGGTTGCCGTCGGAAACATCGACGGCGGTGTATGTGACGGCTTCTGCCCAGGTGTCCGTGGCGGTGAACTTTATTTGCCCGGTCGCATCCGTGACACCCGGCACCGGACCCGTGACCACGGAGTGGCCGTTGCCTTGCGACAGCTGGACTTTCTTGCCGGGTGACGGGTGCGACAGCGCGTCCTGCAGCGTCACGGTGATCGTCGTCGTCGCGACGCCGTCGTTCTGCACGACATTCGGACTCACGCCAATGCTCGCCGCGGTGGCGATCGGTGGTGCGAATGGGAGCGACAACGGTTGCGCCAGCACCACGCCATCGGTAGTGTCGGTGGCGGTGAGCGTGACAGTCTCCGGCGTCGCGTTGGTAACCTTGAACACCGCCGTGCCGTTGTCGACTGTCGACACCGTGGTGACCGCCGTGATCGTCGCGTGGCTGCCCGCGTTGGCGCTCAGCGCGACCGTCTTGCCGTGCACGGTGTTGTAGTTGGTGTCGTACAACTGCACGCGCACCATCACTTCGGTCGTGCCGTCCGCCGCATAGCCGTCCGGCAGTATTGTGTTCGCGTTGGTGCCTGCGACGAAGTCGACCATGCTCGATGTGTTCGCGTCGGGGATGCCGGCGGTCTTGCCGGCCAGCCGCAAATACAGTTCGATCAGATTCGGCGAGCCCAACCCGACGTGCGCGAAATCGCTGCCCATCGTCGCGGCCGGACGGAACGCGGGCGCGCCGTTGGCGGGGTACAGATGACTGTTGGCCGCACCCATGTTCGTGCCGAGCGACTGGTTGAGCAGCGCAGTGAAGGCGGCCCACGCCGGCGCCGTCATGCTGGTGCCGCCGTACCACTTGCCGCTCGGGCAACCGCCGTCGGCGGCTTGGCAGATCACCGGGCCGTGCGCGGGATCGGCGTTGGCGACGACGTCCGGCACGGAACGAAACGCCGAAGCGTTGAATCCATCCTGGTACGACGGTCGTGCAAAGAACTTGCTGACGCCGAAGCCGCCCTGACCGGTCGGCGGGGTCGCCGCGCTGCCGTTCCACCACGTCTCGGTGCCGTAGGTCAGCGCTGCCGTAGGCTGCACCGACGATCCGCCAACGGCCGTGGCACTGGGCGAGCTCGCGGGAACGACGACGGTGTTCGGCGCGCCGTCGATACAGGTGCTGCCGGTGTCGCCGGCGGCGTTGAACACGCTGATACCCGAAGCGGCAGCGGTCTGCAGCAGCGATTCAATGCTCTGCACGTCCGACAGCGTCGTCTGGTCCTCGCAATAGGCCCAGCTGTTGCTGATGATCGACGAGCCGCCGTTGATCGCGGCATTGAACATGCTCTGGAAGCTCGTGCCGAGCGGCGCATCGTAGACGACGAGCTTTGCCCCCGGCGCGACGGTGATTGCCACCGTCAGGTCGAGCAGCACCTCATTGGCACCTTTGCCGAGTGGCGCGCCGCCATTGACATGGACCTCGCTGACGTTGTCGATCTTGTCCGCCGGCATGCCGATCAGCGCGAGGTAGTCGACGATGTCCGATTTCTGAAAGGTGTCGAATTGCACGAGGCCGATCGTCTGGCCGCTGCCGTCGGCGATGCCGATCGACGGCAACGGGCCACTTTTCAGGTCCTTGATGCGTGCCGCATGTCCGCCGGCCGCGTGGCCGCCGGGGGCGTTGTTGCCTTGGTGATAGATGACATAGCCGACGTTCTCGCTGAAGCAGACGATCCCGACCAAACCTTCGGCAGCCATCAGCGGCGGCCATTCGAGGAACGAGAACACGAAAAAGCCGTACAAGCCGAGCGTCACGATCGCGACGTGTGCCGCCAGGCAGTCTTGCTCCCATAAATGGTGCTGTTCCTCGGTGTTGAACGAGACCGGCCGCGCGAGGTTGGACAGTCCCACGATCGATTGCACCCTCCCGCCGATCGGCGCCGGCAGCTGCGGGTCGTTCTCGTTGGCGAAGAAGCTCGTGTCGCCGAGCGCCAGGTCGCGGATTCGCGTTCCCAGCGCGGCTTCCGCCAGCGCGCGCGATCCCTTGATCGTCAGGCTCATCCTGTTCTGCGATCCTTCGACGATGCTGAAGCCCTGCGCGACGAAGTACGCGGCAACGGTGTCGTAGTCGTCCTGCGTCGGCCCGAACCTGTCGCTGACTTGCTGCGGCGTCAGGTAACGGTGGTAGTCCCGCGCATCCGGATTGCGCAAGTCCTGCAGGAAGTCCCCGAACGCGTCTTCCTGCGTGCGGCGCAGGACGATCGTGAGCACCATCGGCTCTTGCTGCAGCGACTTGGCGGACGTCGTGGCCGGCGCGGCTCTGGCGAGCGTTTCCGCGGACAAAGTGTGTCCCGGCAGCGTCACGCGTGGTTCGGAACCCGCGGCGAGCGCGCTGCTGGCAAGGGTGGCAGCGGCGGTGAACGCGAGCGCCACCATCCAATTCGGAACGCGCACTGACATCATGATTGCGCCTTTCGCGGGCAGCGGTTGGCATCGGGGATTCGGAATTGCGGGGACTTGGCCCATCATAGGAGATGGCGAGGTCCTGACGTCGCGCGGGCAGGTGACGCAAAGGTGACGCCTCGGCGCGCGACGAGGCATCCTCAGCGAGCGCTTCGCTACAACATGAGCGCGGCGACGACACGCCGGCCTTCGCCGGTCAGTATATTGAAGGTCCGGCAGGCGGCTGGCGTGTCCATGACTTCGACGCCAACGCGGGCGTCGATCAGCGGACGGGTCAACCGGGGGTTTGGAAACCGCTGGCGGGCGCCGGTGCCGAGCAGCACGATTTCCGGCTTCAACGCGAGCAGTCCGGCAAAATCGGATTCGGCGAGCGCCTCGAAGCCGCCAGGCGCGAACCCCGGTTGCACCAATTCGGGCGTCAGCACGAGGTTCTGGCGATATTCGTCGGCGTTCACGCGAATCCAGCCGGGGCCGGAACCGGTGACGAGCAGCACGACGCCGGACTGCAAGTGGAGTTTCATCGTCGCTTCGCGAGAGGTCGTTGCAATCACGCCCTTCCGCGCGGGACAGCAGCCGCGCATCGAGGATGGTGCGTTGCAATAAAGGGCGGTTTTGGCGAGAATTGTAGCCGGTTGCTGCCGCCGGCCTTGTTTGCCACAAGCCTTCTGCCGCTTCCACGTCGCTCGGACGGTTCCGGGCGCTCACGTGAGAGCCTCGAGATGTCCCAAAAGCCCGATACCCGCTTTGCGCGCCTTACGCGCCTTCCGCCCTACATTTTCTCGATCACCGCCGACCTCAAGATGGCGGCCCGACGCCGCGGCGAGGACATCATCGACTTCGGCATGGGCAATCCCGACGGCCCGACGCCGCCGCACATCGTGCAGAAGCTGGTCGAGACCGCGCAGCGCCAGGATACGCACGGCTATTCGGTTTCGAAGGGCATTCCGCGGCTTCGCCGCGCGATCTGTCATTGGTACCGCGATCGCTGGGGCGTCGACTTCGACCCTGACACGGAGGCGATCGTCACGATCGGCTCGAAGGAAGGCATCGCGCACCTGGTGCTCGCCACGCTCGGCCGCGGCGACACGGTGCTGGTGCCCAATCCCAGCTATCCGATTCACATCTACGGGCCGATCATCGCCGGTGCCGACGTGCGCTCGGTGCCGATGACCACCGAGACCGAATTCCTGCAGCAACTGGAAATGACGATCCGGCTGTCGATCCCGAAGCCGAAGATGCTGATCCTGAATTTCCCGTCGAATCCGACCGCGCAGTGCGTCGAGCTGCCGTTCTTCGAGAAGATCGTTGCGCTGGCGCGCGAGCATGGCATCTGGATCATCCACGACCTTGCGTACGCGGACATCTGCTTCGACGGCTGGAAAGCGCCGTCGATCATGCAAGTGCCCGGTGCGCGTGATGTCGCGGTTGAATTCTTCACCATGTCCAAGAGCTACAACATGGCCGGGTGGCGCGTGGGCTTCATGGTTGGCAACCGCGACCTCGTCAACGCGCTGGCGCGGATCAAGGGCTATCACGATTACGGCACGTTCACGCCGATCCAGGTGGCGACGATCGCCGCACTCGAAGGCCCGCAGGATTGCGTGAGCGCGATCGCACAGACGTACGAGCGGCGCCGCGACGTGCTGGTCAAGGGCCTGATCGAGGCTGGCTGGCCGGTGGAAAAACCCAAGGCGTCGATGTACGTCTGGGCGACAATTCCCGAGCGCTATCGCGCGCTGGGCTCGCTGGAGTTCGCGAAGCGGCTGCTGGCGGAGGCCAAGGTGTCGGTCTCGCCCGGCATCGGATTCGGCGAATTCGGCGATGGCCACGTGCGTTTCGCGATGATCGAGAACGAGGCGCGCACGCGCCAGGCGATCCGTGGCATCAAGCAGATGTTCCGCGACGATATCGCGCGCGACTATGTCGCCACCGCCGCGGCGCAAGAAGTCGAGGGGCTCGAGTCATCGCTTCGCTGAAGCCGCTCAACGTCGGATTGCTGGGCTTCGGAACGGTCGGCCGCGGCACATGGGACGTGCTCGCGCGCAACGCCGGCGAGATCGCGCGCCGCGCCGGCCGGCCGATCGACGTGTCGGCGGTCGCCACGCGCACGCCTGCGCGGGTACCGTCGCCGAACGCCGGGGCACGCCGGGTCAACGTGTCCACCGACCTCGACGAGCTGGTACGGCGCAGCGACGTCGACATCGTCTGCGAGCTGATCGGCGGCATCGAGCCCGCGCGCACGCTGATCCTCGCGGCGATCGCCAACCGAAAGCATGTGGTGACGGCCAACAAGGCGCTGCTCGCGCACCACGGCACCGAGATCTTCGCCGCCGCGCACGCGCAGGGCGTGATGGTCGCGTTCGAGGCCGCGGTGGCGGGCGGCGTGCCGATCATCAAGGCATTGCGCGAGGGGCTGTCGGCCAACCGCATCGAATGGATCGCCGGCATCATCAATGGCACGTCCAACTTCATTCTTTCGGAAATGCGCGCGCATGGCGCGCCGTTCGCCGACGTGCTGGCGGAGGCGCAGGCGCGCGGATTCGCCGAAGCCGATCCGGCGTTCGACGTCGATGGCATCGATGCCGCGCACAAGCTGACGATCATGTCGGCGATCGCCTTCGGCATACCGATGCAGTTCGACAAGGCCTACGCCGAAGGCATCAGCCACCTCACGCGCGAGGACATCCGCTATGCCGAGGAGCTGGGCTACCGGATCAAGCTGCTGGGCATCACGCGCCGCGTGCGCCGCGTCGATGGCGAATGCGACGGCATCGAACTGCGCGTGCATCCGACGCTGATCCCGAAGCGCCAGCTGATCGCCAACGTCGAAGGCGCGATGAACGCGGTGCTGGTCAAGGGTGACGCGGCGGGCGCGACGCTGCTGTACGGCGCGGGCGCGGGTGCCGAGCCGACGGCCTCCGCGGTGATCGCCGACCTGATCGACGTCACGCGCATGCACACGGCGGACCCGCATCATCGCGTGCCGCACCTCGCGTTCCAGCCCGACCAGCTGACCGACCTGCCGATCCTGCCGATCGGCGACGTGCGCACAAGCTACTACCTGCGGATGCGCGTCGACGATCGACCCGGCGTGCTGGCGGACATCACGCGCATCCTCGCCGACCGCGAGATCTCGATCGATGCGATGATCCAGAAGGAGCCCTCCGAAGGCGAGGACCAGACGGACATCATCCTGCTGACGCACGAGACGATCGAGCATCGCGTCGTCGATGCGATCGCGCGCATCGAGGCGCTTTCCACCGTGCGCGGCAAGATCGTGCGCATCCGCCTCGAGTCGCTCGCCTAGTCGCCGCCACCATGCAATACGTCTCGACCCGCGGTGCTTGGCGCGATGCGCCGCAACCATTTTCGGCGATCCTGCTTGAAGGGCTGGCACCGGACGGGGGACTTGCATTGCCCGTTGCGTGGCCGCGCTTCGGCGCCGGCGAGCTCGCGCATCTGCGCACGCTCACGTATCCCGAACTCGCGTTCGACGTGATGGCCCGCTTCGCGACCGACATCGAGCCCGCGGAGCTGCGCCGGCTGATCGATGCCACCTACACGGCGCGGGTTTTCGGCAGCGCGGACATCACGCCGCTGGTCACGCTCGAGCCCGGCTTGCACCTGCTGCGCGTGTCCAATGGCCCGACGCTCGCGTTCAAGGACATCGCGCTGCAATTGCTCGGCGCGCTGTTCGAATATGCGCTGGCGCGCGAATCGCGGGTGATGAACGTGGTCGGCGCGACATCGGGCGACACCGGATCGTCGGCCGAAGTGGCGATGCTGGGCAAGCGCGCGGTGGCGGTGTTCATGTTGTCGCCGTCGCGGCGGATGAGCGCATTCCAGCAGGCGCAGATGTTCTCGATCGATTCGCCCAACATCCACAACCTGGCGATCGAGGGGACGTTCGACGACTGCCAGGATATTGTCAAGGCGATCAACGCCGACGCGCGATTCAAGGCCGAACATTCGATCGGCGCGGTCAATTCGATCAACTGGGCGCGCATCGCCGCGCAGTCGGTCTACTATTTCAAGGGCTACTTCGCCGCGACGGTGAACAATGCCGAGGTCGTCGACGTGGTGGTGCCATCCGGCAATTTCGGCAATGTGTTCGCGGGGTACGTCGCGCGCGCGATGGGATTGCCGATCCGGCGCCTGATCGTCGCCACCAACGAGAACGACGTGCTCGACGAGTTCTTTCGCACCGGCATCTACCGGCCGCGCGCGGGCGCGGAGACGCACGCCACGTCGAGCCCTTCGATGGACATCGCGAAGGCGTCGAATTTCGAGCGCTTCATCGCCGATATCACCGGCCGCGATCCTGACGTTGTGCGCGAACTGTGGCGGCTCCTTGCGCACGACGGACAGTTCGACCTGCGAGGCACGTCGTGGTGGGACGCGGTGCGCGACTCGCAGATCACGTCGGGCAGCAGCCGGCACGCCGATCGCATCGCGACGATCCGCGACGTCGAGCGTCGTTTCGGGTTGATCGTCGACCCGCACACCGCCGACGGCCTGCACGTAGGGGCGATCCATCGCGATCGTCGCGTGCCGCTCATTGCCATCGAGACGGCGCTGCCGGCGAAGTTCGCGGCGACGATCAGCGAGGCCCTTGCACGGCCGGCGCCGAGACCTGCTGCCTACGAGGGTCTCGAGGCGTTGCCGCAGCACGTGACCGAGCTTCCCGCGAACGTCCAGCAGGTGCGCGACTACATCGCCGCGCACGCCATTCGGGCATGAAGATCCCCCCGCGTGGCCCACTCTTCCGATGGCTTGGAGCGGGGACGCGACGCGCCGGCGCACGCATGCGCCTCGCGCTCCGCGCACTTGCACGCAACATCATCGCGGGCCTGCGGCTCGCGTTGTTCATGCCTGTGTCGCGCCTGGCGTTTCGCGTCGACGCGCTGCAGTTGCTGCTGCTGTTCCTCGTCTCGTGCTTGATCGACATTGGCGGCGATCGCTTCCGCTTCGGCGAAGACGCTGTGTTCGCCGCGCAGGGCGCCGGCAGCGAGCTGGCCGGCATCGCGCTGCTGGGCGTGGTCGCGGTGGCCGTGGCCATTGCGCTGCGCCGGCAGGCGCTGGCCCTTGCGATATCCGTCACGGTGATGGCGTCGCTTCCGCTCGTGCAGGTCGTCCACTATCTTCCCTTCGCGCTGATCGACGCCGTGCCGGCGCTTGCGCGCATCGTCGCCGCGGGCGGCACCGTGATTCTGGCGTGGATGGTCGTCATCCTGGTCCGCTCGGTGGCGATCCATCTCGACATGCCGCGAGGCAGGCGATGGTTCGCGGCGGCGGCGAGCGCGATCGTGCTCGCGTTGCCGCTGGTGTTTTCGCCGTGGCTGGTCGACGATGTGCCGTGGTACCGCAACGCCGACGGCGGTGGTGCGATCGATGGCGAATTCAGCGCCGCGTCCGAGCCCGTGCTCGCGGCGCAAAAGCAGCTGCTCGACGACGCGCTGTCGGACATAGACGATCGCGAGCCGGGCGCACCCAACCTGTATTTCGTCGCATTCGCACCCGATGCCGGCGAAATTTCGTGGACGCCGCACATGCAGCGCGTGCAGAAGCTGGTCGACGATCGTCTCGACACCAAGGGTCGGTCGGTGGTGCTGCGCAACCACGCCGACACGATGCTCACCACACCGTTCGCCACCGTCAGCAACCTGCGCGAGACGTTTGCCGAGATCGCAGCGGCGGCCGACGTCGACGAGGACATCCTGATGCTCTACATCGGCGGCAAGGGCGAGAAGGGCGGGCGCATTCCCGTGACGATGCCGCCGCTCGACTTGGTCGCGCTCACCCCAGTGGGTCTCAAGAGCCTGCTCGACGACGCCGGTTTCGCGTGGCGGATCGTTGTCGTCGCGGCCTGCTATGCAGGCGCCTATGCCGATGTCCTCGACGACGAACGAACCGTCGTCGTCGCGGCATCGGGCGTCGACCAGCCGTCGTTCGGCTGCGACGGGCGCGGCGACCCCGCGTTTTTCGGCGATGCACTGTTCAGCGCAGGCTTCGCGCAGGGCGATTCGCTGGTCGCCGCATTCGACGTCGCGCGCGATCGCGTGGCGGCGCGCGAGGCCGAGCGCGGCCTGTCCGCGTCGCAGCCGGTGATGCGCGTGGGCGCGCGCATCGCGCCGCGCATCCGGCACCTGCGCCGCTTCGGCGGCGGCAACAACGCAACGGCTTGGTTGCGTGGGAGCGATGACACGATGGCGGAGCTGCGCGTCGGCCGTGCCGCGACGACGGCGGCGCTGCGTGTCGGCAAATCCGCGACAGCGGTGGCGCTGCGCGCCGGGCAATTGCCAAAGGTCGTTGCGCCTGGTGGGCCGGCGGCGGGTCGTCCCGTTTGACGTGAACCGGCGTTCGCTAGGACAATAGCCGACTGTCGCGGCCATCCACCCGCGAATTCCCGGAGGAAAATTTCCATGCGACGTCTGGTTGCGCTCATAGCACTTGCAGTTTCGATCATCGCGTTGCCCGTCGCATCGGCGCCGGCCTCGGCGCAGGCACTGGAAAAGCCCAAGCTTTCGATTGGTGTCGGCGGCAAGCCGCTGTTCTACTACCTGCCGCTGACGATCGCCGAGCAGAAGGGTTACTTCAAGGCCGAAGGACTGGAAGTCGAGATCCTGGATTTCCCTGGCGGCGCCAAGGCGCTTCAGGCACTGCTCGGCAACAGCGTCGACATCGTCTCGGGCGCGTACGAGCACACGATCACGCAGCAGGCCAAGGGCCAGCCGATCGAGGCGCTGGTGCTGCAAGGCAAGTACGCGGGCATCGTGCTGGGCATGCCGAAGGCCAAGGCGGCGAGCTACAAATCGGGCGCTGACCTGAAAGGCATGAAAATCGGCGTGACCGCGCCGGGCTCGTCGACCAGCATGTTCATTGGCATCCTGCTCGCCAAGGCCAACCTGCCGATCGACTCCGCGGCGTACGTCGGCGTTGGCGCGGGTTCGGGTGCGGTGGCGATCATGAAGCGCGGCGAGATCGACGCGATATCCAATCTCGACCCGGTTATGTCGCTGCTCGAGGCCGACGGCACGATCGTGCCGGTCGTCGACACGCGCAACGCCAAGGGCATGCAGGAAGTCTACGGCGGTGCTTACGCGGCAGGCTGCATCTACGCGCCTGTGGCCTTCGCCAAGAACAACCCGCGCACGGCGCAGGCGGTCGTCAACGCGATGCTGCGTGCGCTGCGGTTCATCCAGACGTCGACGCCCGACCAGATCGTCGACGCCGTGCCCAAGGAGTTCTACACCGACCGCGCGGCGTACAAGGCGTCGCTCGAGCGCAACCTCGATGCGTTCAAGCACGACGGAGCGATCAGCGTCGAAGCCGGCCAGAACGTCGCGCGGGTGCTGACGACATTCGATCCGGGACTCAAGGAATTCAAGGTCGACGTCGCCAAGACGATCGACATGTCGTTCCAGCAGGAGGCCGCGCAGAAGTACAAGTGAACGACGTGCCCGCCGACGCGGCGCTGGCGTTCGACGCGGTCACCTGCACGTTTGCGGCACGTCGCGGCGGGGCGCGATACACGGCGGTCCGCGACACCACGCTCAGCGTCGCGCCCGGCGAGTTCGTGTCGGTCGTCGGGCCGACCGGCTGCGGCAAGTCGACGCTGCTGAACCTTGCCGCGGGCCTGCTCGGCGTGTCGTCCGGCGAAGTTCGGGTCGGCGGCGCACGCCTCGACGGGCTGAACGCCAAGGCGGGCTACATGTTCCAGGCGGACGCGCTGATGCCGTGGCGCAACGCGCTGGACAATGTCATGGCGGGGCTCGAATTCCACGGTGTACCGCGCGCCGAGGCCGAGGCGAAGGCGCGCGACTGGCTGTCGCGCGTCGGCCTCGCGGGCTTCGAGGACCGTTATCCCCACCAGCTGTCCGGCGGCATGCGCAAGCGCGTGGCGCTCGCGCAGATGCTGATCCTCGATCCGCAGATCCTGCTGATGGACGAGCCGTTCTCCGCGCTCGACATCCAGACGCGGCAACTGATGGAAAACGAGCTGCTCGAATTGTGGTCGGCGAACCGCAAGTCGGTGCTGTTCATCACCCACGACCTGGAGGAGGCGATCTCGCTGTCCGACCGCGTGATCGTGCTCTCGGCGGGGCCCGAGACGCATCCGATCGGCGAATTCGCGATCGACCTGCCGCGGCCGCGCGACGTCGCCGAAATCCGCATGACGAAGCACTTCGTCGAATTGCATGAATCGATTTGGCAGGTGCTGCGCGGCGAAGTGCTCAAGGGCTATGCGCAAAGCAAGCGGTGACCTTCGGCTGTCACGCGGGCAGCTCGCGCTGGTGCACGTGCTGCTGGCTGCGTTCGTATTCTTCCTGTGGTGGGCGTTGACCGAGACCAAGATCCTCGCGCCGTTCTTCTTCGGCGAGCCGATCAAGGTGATGCGCGTCATCTACGAATGGTTCGTCACCGGCAAGATCTGGCCGCACCTCGCGATCACGCTATGGGAAACGGTGCTGGCCTTCGCCACCGGCAGCCTGCTTGGTCTGGTGGTCGGACTCTGGCTCGCGCTGAGCCCGATCACCAGCGCGATCGCCGAACCCTACATCACCGCGATGAACGCGATGCCGCGAGTGATCCTGGCGCCCATTTTCGCGGTGTGGTTCGGCCTCGGCGTGCTGTCGAAGGTCGCGCTGGGCGTGACGCTGGTGTTCTTCATCGTGTTCTTCAACGTGTTCCAGGGCGTCAAGGAAGTGAGCCCGGTGGTGCTCGCCAACGCGCGGATGCTCGGCGCGTCGCGCCGGCAGCTGTTGCGGCACATCTACCTGCCGTCGGCGACGTCGTGGGTGTTCTCGAGCCTGCACACGTCGGTGGGCATGGCGTTCGTCGGTGCCGTGGTCGGTGAATACCTGGGATCGGCGAAGGGCGTGGGCTACCTGATCCTGCAGGCCGAAGGCACGTTCGACATCAACACCGTGTTTGCGGGGATCGTCGTGCTGACCGCATTCGCGCTGCTGCTCGACTACGCGGTGACGCGAATCGAGGCGCGCCTCCTGGTGTGGCGGCCGCGGGCGGCGGAAACCGAAATGCTCTGA
>JBEPUI010000043.1:0-27822 GCA_041691615.1 Pseudomonadota bacterium | reverse complement strand
TCGTGCAGATGCTCTCGGTGGGTCTCACCGTTTACCGGATCGTGCGCGGACTGCGTTAGTGGAAGGCAGGCTGCGGATACTCTGATTCGCGGCATCGGCGCTACGAGGCCCCGGGGAGAGACATCATCCCGGCTCTGCAGACAGCCCCCAAGATCATCCAGTGGAATCGAACCAGAAGGCAACTGGCAACACTCCTGGATCGTTACGGTACGGCCACATGGCATTCGTATTGGCCTTCTGGTCCATTCAGGCCGCCGCCATCGAATACGTGACACCCATTTGCCCGCGAGAGCCCTCTTGCGTGCTGACGTTTCCTGAACAGCCAGTCACGACCACTCCGACCGATATCTACTTTGCCGTGTACTCCGGGTTGCCCTACGTGGCGCGAACCCCGAATCTGGCTATCCAAATTTCGGGCAATACCATTACAGTTTCCGGGACCTACGTCTTATGCGATAACGGTTGCGTCGATTTCGGGCACCCTCCTCCAGTTCCAGTGCACGTTCTGCTGGATCCGTTACCGGCGGGACACTATGTTGCTACGCTTTTCCTCAGCGCCGATCCTTCGTACCCGGAGCCACCGCCGGTCATGACAACATCGGGAAACGTATACGCGGGCATCACGATATCCGGCGAGTTCGACGTTGTCCCGGGCCAATCAAATCGCGCGCAGGTGGTCGAGTACTACAACAACGAGTTCGATCACTATTTCATGACCTCGAACCCCGAGGAGATCGCGCTGCTCGACGCGGCGCAGGCTCCCTTTGAACACTGGGCGCGCACGGGTCTGGGATTTACCGCCTACCTCGCGCAGTCAGGGGTGCAGAATACCGCGTCGATATGCCGCTTTTTCAACGATTCGTTTGCGCCGAAAAGTTCGCACTTCTTCGCGGCTCACGGGCTCGGATGCGAGACCACCCTGCAATTGTTTCCGGATTGGAAGCTGGAATCGACAGATGCATTCGAAGTCGGATTGCCGTCCGCGGAGGGCTCGTGTCCGGCAGCGACAGTACCGGTGTATCGCATGTACAACAATGGAATGGGCGGCGCCCCCCAATCACAGATTCACTACTTCGCAGGATGTGCGGGCTTCCATGCTTGCGCAGGGCTGGGTAGCGGAAGGCTACGGCGTGGGCGTCGCGATGTGCGCGCCGAACAACTAGGGTTCAGCGCAACATGCGCATACACCGCTAGCCGCCCGGGGCGCCGAAGATTGCCTGCCACGCGGTTTCCACCCGCGTGACCACGTCCTTGTCCATTGCAATGGGTCTCCCCCATTCGCGCGACGTCTCGCCGGGCCATTTGCCGGTGGCGTCGATGCCCATCTTGCTGCCGAGGCCCGGCACCGGCGACGCGAAGTCGAGATAGTCGATGGGCGTGTTGGGCACGAGCAGCGTGTCTCGCGCCGGATCGACGCGCGTCGTCACCGCCCACACCACCTCTTTCCAGTCGCGGATATCGATGTCGTCGTCGGTGACGATGATGAACTTGGTGTACATGAACTGGCGCAGGAAGCTCCATACGCCGAACATCACGCGCTTGGCGTGACCGGCATACTGCTTTTTCATCGACACCACGGCCAGCCGGTAACTGCAGCCTTCGGGCGGCAGGTAGAAGTCGGCGATCTCGGGGAATTGCTTCTGCAGCAGCGGCACGAACACTTCGTTGAGAGCGACGCCGAGCATCGACGGCTCGTCCGGCGGCTTGCCGGTGTACGTCGAGTGGTAGATGGGATCGCGGCGCATCGTGATGCGGTCGATCGTCAGCACCGGAAAGCGCTCGGTCTCGTTGTAGTAGCCGGTGTGGTCGCCAAACGGGCCCTCCACCGCCGTTTCGTAGCCGGTCGGGTCGCCTGCATCGGGCGCGATATGCCCTTCGAGCACGATTTCCGCGGACGCGGGCACGTTGAGGTCGTGGGTGATGCAGCGGACGATCTCGGTGCGCGAGTCGCGCAGCAGCCCGGCGAACTGGTATTCCGATAGCGAATCGGGCACCGGCGTCACCGCGCCGATGATCGTCGCCGGGTCGGCGCCCAGCGCCACGGCGACCGCAAATGGCATCCCCGGCGAGGCGATCGCGTGATCGCGGAAATCCAGCGCGCCGCCGCGCATCGACAGCCAGCGCATGATGACCTTGTTGCGCGCGATCACCTGCTGGCGGTAGATGCCGAGGTTCTGGCGCGCCTTGTGCGGCCCGCGCGTGACCGTCAATCCCCACGTGATCAGCGGCCCGGCGTCGTCCGGCCAGCACGTCTGGATCGGCAGTGTCGCGAGGTCGACGTCCGCGGCTTCGATGACGACTGCCTGGCAGGCGGCACTGCGCTTCAACTTCGGCGCCATGTCCATCACCTTGCCGATCAGCGGGCGCGTCGAGCGCCATGCGTCGGCCAGGCTCTTCGGCGGTTCGGGCTCCTTGAGGAACGCGAGCAAGCGCCCCACTTCGCGCAATTGTTCGCGCCAGTCGGACGAATCCGCGCCCAGCGCCCGCGCGACCCGTTGCGGTGTGCCGAACAGGTTGCCGAGCACGGGAATCACGGCGCCGTCGGGACCGCGGCGGTCGCCGACCGGTTGCTCGAACAGCAGCGCCGGGCCGCCGGCGCGCAGCGTGCGGTCGCACCACTGCGTCATTTCGAGATTCGGGTCGACCGGCGTCCTGATGCGCCGCAGCTCGCCCGCCGACTCGAGTTGCGCGATGAAGTCGCGCAGGTCGCGATAGCCCATCAGATGACTGCGGCGGCGCCACCATCCATCGGGATGATGGCGCCGGTGACATAGCTCGCCGCATCCGATGCAAGGAACACGGCGACGCGCGCGATTTCCTCAGGCGAGCCGAAGCGCCCGAGTGGAATTCGCTGCTGCTGGCGCTGCATGATGTCCTGCGTCGAAGATCCGGTCAGCCGCGATTCGGCGTCCAGTCCCTGTTGCACGCGTCCGGTCAGCGTCGAGCCGGGATTGATGCCGACGACGCGCACGCCGCGAGCGCCGAATGCCGCCGCGAGGCCGGTCGTCGCCAGCATCAGCGCGGCATTCGCAGCCCCGCCCGGCAGATGCACGGGACTCGCCACCTTGCCGCCCATGCCGATGATGTTGATCACCACGCCGCGTCCGCGCGCTGCCATCCGCGGCAGCACTTCGGTCGCCGGATTGATGTAGCTGAAGAACTTGGCGTCCATCGCCGCGCGCCAGGCATCGGCGTTGAGCTCGTCCGGTGTGTAGCGCCGCGCCGCGCCGGCCGAACTGACGAGTATGTCGAGCGGCCCGAGCGCCTGCTCGGCTTCGTCGATGGCGCGTTTCGCGTCGCCCGGGTTGCTGAGGTCGGCGGCGATCGCGTGCGCCGCGGGCACCTCACGCAAGGCCGCATGGAGGTTGGCGCGGTCGCGTGAAACGATCGCGACGCGCGCGCCTTCCGCGGCGAACGCGATGGCGCATGCAAGGCCGATCCCCTTGCTGCCGCCGGTGACGACGACGGTGCGGTTGCTGAGGTCGATTTTCATGGTCAGTGGGAAATGGTTGCGCGAGCGTGCGATATCACGCGCCAGGCGCGCGGCGGGTCAAAGCCAGTTGCGCAACACCTGCCACGCGGCGATCTTGTCCGCGAGCGCAAGTGTATAGGCCGGACTGGTCGACGGCAGCCTGAGCGTCGCGAATCCGGCCTCGCGCCACGCAGCTTCGGCGCGCGCGGCCGTCGCGCCATTGAAGCACACCGCCTGCAAGTCCCTGGCGACGCGCGTGACCCGTGCGACCTCGCCGATGTGCGCGTTGCGGATATTGGCGTCGAGGCTTCCGGGCCGCTCGCAGGCGACGATCGTGTCCCAGATGCCCACGCCGCGCTCGCGCACGCGCCGCAGGCGTTGCCGGTAAGGCAACGCCGCCAGCGGCTCGCCGAGGATCGCGCCCAGCACCGGCCAGAAATGATTGCGCGGATGCGCATAGTACTGGCTCGCCGCCAGCGACGCGGCGCCCGGGAAGCTGCCGAGGATCAGCACGCGAGTTTTGCGCGACATCACCGGCGCCAGGCCGGCCAGGCGCGGTGCCGTCAATCGAGCGTCGGCCACGCGCCGTAGCGCGCGTACAGCGCGATCGCCGTGCCGGCGAACACGGCCAGCCCATACCAGTGATTGTGGCGAAACGCGCGGAAACAGGCGTCGCGATCGCGCGTGCGGATCAACGACAGGTGATACACCGCGATTGCCGCTGCGACGACAAGTCCCGCATCGTATGGCCACGTGAAATGCCGTTGCCAACCGACCACCGCCATCCCGGCAAGGTTGATCGCGTAGCAGCACCCGACCGCGAACACGTCGAAGCGGCCGAACGTGATCGCCGACGTTCGCATGCCGAGCTTCAGGTCATCGTCGCGATCGACCATCGCGTATTCGGTGTCGTAGGCGACCACCCAGAACAGGTTGATCAGCAGCAGCCACCATGAGATCGCGGGTATCTGCTCGATCTGCGCGGCGAACGCCATCGGGATGCCGAAGCTGAACGCGATGCCGAGGAATGCCTGGGGCAATGCCAGGAAGCGCTTCATGAACGGATAGGCGATCGCCACGGCGAGCCCGGGAAACGCCAGCATGATCGCCAGGCGGTTGGTGAACAGCACCAGCGCGAACGCGCACAGCGCGAGGATCGCGCCGAGTACCAGCGCCTCGCGCGGCGAAATCTCGCCGGTGGCGAGCGGGCGGTCGGAGGTGCGCTTGACGCGCGCGTCGAAGTCGCGGTCCGCCCAGTCGTTGAACGCACAACCGGCGGAGCGCATCAGGATCGTGCCTGCCACCAGGATCACGATCACCGACACGCTGGGCGTACCCCAGCACGCGATCCACAGCGCCGTCAGCGTCGGCCATAGCAACAGCAGCCACCCGATCGGCTTGTCGAGCCGTATCAGCCGCTCGTAGGCGTCGACTTTCTGCCGCCAGGTTACCGCGCGGGAACGCCTCACCACGGGGCGCGATGACGTGCGAGCCTCCGCGCTGCGCTTGATCGCCACTGCTGCGGGATGACGCAGGTCGGCCGAGGACTTGGCCGATGTCTTGTCCTTCTGCGCCTTCGCTTCGCGCGCAAGCCGGCGGCGCAAGCGCGCGAGCGCGACCTCCTGGGGTGTCCGCCGGTCGCCGCCGGACTCGCTCACAGCGCGAGGTTCATTTGCGTGATGGTCGTGCGCGGCGCGAGCCGCGACAGCAACGCCTGCGGCACCGGATAGCGCAGGCGAACGCGCAACTCGCGCTTCATGCGCGTGTTGACGAGCCTGCGCGACTCGTGCATGAACGACAGCAGCATCGGTGCGAGTCGCGCCTCGGCCTCCTCCCAGGTCACGCGCGGCGGCCGAGGCAGCCGGAACGCATCGGCGACGGCGTCGAACCACGCGCCCATCTTGAGCTCCGCATCGTCGGCGATGTTGTAGACGCGATTGGGCTTGCCGTTGAACAGCGCCGCGACGCATGCACGCGCGAGATCGTCGGCATGGATGTGGTTGGTGAATACGTCGTCGCGGTCGACGAGCACCGGCGTCTCGTGCTTCAGTCGCTCGAGCGGCAGGCGGGTATCGGCGTAGATGCCCGGCACGCGCAACACCGAGAGCCGCACGCCCTGCGCCGCGGCCCATGCGCGCAACGCATCTTCGGCGGTCACGCGGCGGGTCGCGCGCGGCGACTGCGCGCGCCGCGGCCGCGTCTCGGGCACTCGCGCGCCGGCGCAATCGCCGTACACGCCCGACGTCGAAACGTAGACGAATCGCCGTGGTATCCTGCGCGCCTTCGTCAGCGCGGCGATCAGGTTGCGGGTGCGCGGATCGTCGCGGCCTTCGGCCGGCGGCGGTGCGAAATGCATCACGCCGAACGGCGCCGTGTAAAGCCCAGTCAGTGTCCGCAGGTCGTCCAGGTCGCCGATCAGCGGCACGATGCCTCGGGCACGCAGCTTCGGCGCATCGTCGGCGCGGCGGACCAGGCCGAAGACCCGTGCGCGATCGCGCAGCAGCAGCGCGCTGCGCAACGCAATATCACCACAGCCTATCAGCAGGATTCGGATCACACTGCAAGCCGGCGATGGTTCGCCGCGATCAGCAACATGTCGTTTCAGATTACCATAAAGCCCAGCGATCACCTGTTCGCGTGCGCGAGCGACGAGACCGTCCTCGACGGCGCGATGAAGGCCGACCTGCTGCTGCCGTACGGCTGCCGCAATGGCGCGTGCGGTACCTGCAAGGGGCGCATCCTCGAAGGCGATGTCGACTACGGCCCCTACCAATCGTCCACGCTGACCGAGGATGAGAAGCGCGCGGGACTCGCGCTGTTCTGCTGCGCGCGGCCGCTCACTGATCTGACAATCGAAGTGCGCGAAGTGCGCCGGGCCGGCGACATCCCGATCAAGCGCCTGCCGTGCCGCATCGAGACCATCGACAAGCCCGCGGCCGATGTCGCGGTCGTGCGCATCAAGCTGCCGGCCAGCGAGCGCCTGCAATTCCTCGCCGGGCAGTACATCGATTTCCTGCTGAAGGATGGCAAGCGCCGCAGTTTCTCGCTGGCGGTGGCACCGCACGATGACGCGCTGCTCGAGCTGCACATCCGCCACATCGAAGGCGGCGTGTTCACCGACCCGCTCTTCTCGACGTTCCGCGGACGGGAGATCCTGCGACTGGAGGGGCCGCACGGCGCGTTCTACCTGCGTGAGGAATCGGACAAGCCGATGATCTTCGTCGCCGGCGGCACGGGCTTCGCACCGATCAAGGCGATGCTCGAGCACTGCTTTCACCACGGCATCGACCGGCCGATGGTGCTCTATTGGGGCGCGCGCACGCTCGACGGACTGTACATGCCGCACCTGCCCGGGCAGTGGCAGACCGCGCACGCCAATTTCACGTTCATCCCGGTGCTGTCCGACGTCAAGGCCGACGACGCGTGGCCCGGTCGCAGGGGATTGGTCCACCAGGCGGTGCTCGACGATTTCCGCGACCTTTCGGGCTACCAGGTCTACGTGTGCGGCGCGCCTCTTTTGATCGATGCCGCGCGGCGCGACTTCACGACGCTGCGCGGCTTGCCGGCCGAGGAATTCTTCGCCGACAGCTTCACCATCGCCGGAGAAAGCGAAGCGCGCGCCTGACCGGTCAAGCCACCGGCCGGCCGCGCAGTTCGGACAGCGCGAGCTTCAGCGCCGCGGCCAGGTGCGCGTTGGCGTCGTCGTGATGATCGAGGCGCGCGAGCATCTCGCCCAGCGCCACGTGCGTGCGCCAGCTGTTGGCCATCGCCAGGCTCGCTTCGTAGTAGGTCTGCGCCTTGCCCCACAACTCCGCGCGCTCGCAGAGCCTGCCCAGCGCGAACAGCAGCGTCGCGTCCTGGCTGTGGTCGCCGAGCCAGCGCTCAGCGGTTTCGAGCTGGCGCGTCGAGTCCCCGGTGCGGCATTCGGCGTACAGCGCGACGAGTTCCGGATCCCAGTGTTTCGCCAGGCTGTGCGCGAGGATATCCATTGCCTCTCGATCGCCGCCCATCGCCATGAACCCCTGCGCCGCCGCACGCGCCACGCGCGGGATGACGCGGTCGGACTCGGGCACGCGGATCCAGTAGTTGCGCAAGCCAGCGGCGTCGAGCGACAGCGTGCGCAGCACGTCGGCGTGCGCGCTGGCACGGATCATCTCGCCGTGCTCAACATCGTAGACCTTGCGCTTGACCAGTTCGGCGACCAGGCGCGGCACTTCGGCGGTGCGATGCGCGGCATTGAGCGCCCGCAGCTCGAGGCGTAGCGCCGCGGTGTGCGCGCCGGCTTCGCGTCGAAGTTCAGCTAGGTGTGCCAGCGCTTCGCCAGGCATGCCCTGCTCGAGCGAGCGCTCCGCCTCCAGCATCATCCTGGGTACCGCGAGACGCGGCACCTGCGCGTCCGGATGCGCGAGGAACACGGCGGCCGCGGCGAAGTCGCGCGTCTCGAGCGCGGCACGCGCGCCAATCAGCGCGGCGAGCCCCGATTCGCGCGTAAGCGCCAGCGTCTCGTCCGCCAGTTGCCGCGCCTTGCCGTAGCGGCCCTCCAGCAGCGCGACCATCGCACCGTCCTGGCGCGAGCGCATCCGTGCGTCCTGGATGCTCTCGCGATGCGCCCGCACTTCGCGCGGCAGCCGCGAGATGTGGGCCGCCAGGCGGATTGCCGCGTACAACAGCGCGAAGCCCGCGACGAGCAGCAGCAGGAACGCGTTCTGCGACAGTTCGACGCGCCACGGTGGCGACACGAACATCACGTAGCCGCCGTTGTGCCGCGCGAACAGCGCGACACCGACAGCGGCCGCCGCGACCAGCAGGAAGAGGATCAGCGCACGCAAGGCGGATCAGCGCGGCGCCGCCGTCAACGGCTTGTCGGCGGGGTGCATGGCGATGCGATCGAGCGTGGCGCGCAGCGTCGCCGCTGCGGCAAGGCTTTGCGTCAGCTCGGGCAGCGTCGCGGGCATGCTGGTGGCGCGTAGTTGCGCGAGTGCGGCAAGCAGCGTCTGTACCGGCTTCGCGCGCACGTCGAAATACTCCTTGACCCACGTGTCCGACGCCTTGACGTCGTTGCGAAAGCTCGCGTCGTTGCGCGCGAGCAGCGCGTTGCGCGCCGACAGCAGGTGAAGCCGCAGGTTCTCGCGCAGGAAGTACTGCTGCGAAGGCAGCAGCAACGGTGCTGCCGGCCGGTCGCTGACCTCGATGCGGATCGTGCTGCGCAGATCGTTCCACAGGTCGCGCCAGAAATGCTCGAACCCGGTCGGCGGCGCCACGGCCGGCTCGGCGGCAACGGCGTCTGGCACGCGCCCGTCGTGGGCAAGCGGCAGCGTGTCCACGGCGGCGATCGCCGTGTCGAGCTTGCCGGCGAGCCCCGCAACGTCGACATACGGCACGGCCTTCAGCCGATCCATGTCGACCGCGAGCGCGCGCCGCAGCGGCGCGAAGCGCGGCCGGTCGAGCCGCGCGAGCTTGGCATCGGTCAACTGCATCGCGGCCAGCGCGGACTGGACGTTGCCGGCGAGCGCCAACTGCTGCGAGGCGAGATTGAGCGTCTGCTCGACTTCGGTCAGCGCAAGCTCGTCGCGCGACGGCGACAGGTCGCGGTAGAAATTCTCGAGTGCGGCCTGCTGGGTCTGCGATTCGGCCTGGCGCGTCTCGAGCAGCGCGAGCTTGGCCTGCGCATCGCGCAACTCGGCGGCCAGCGAGGTGGCGCGTGCGTTGGCCTGCGCCGCCACCGCATTGGCGTCGGCCAGCTCGCGCGCCACGTCGTTGCGCAACGATGCGGCGCTGTGCCGCGCATCCTGCCAGCCGGCGATTCCGGCGACCGCCAGCACGATCGCCACCGTTGCGAGCCCCCACCGGGTGACCGGGTGGGCACGCGGCGATTCGGCAAGGGCGGGTTCGCTCATCATCGACACTCGAAGGGATAGACCATTCTAGCAGCCGGTCTCGCGCGCGATGCGCAGCGGGTTTGCTCTAGAATGCGCGTACTTTCACGAGAGCGGCGCGACGTCATCCGGCGCGCCTTGCCCACATTGAACGGCTTCTCGCTACTGGTCCTCATCGCGCTGGTGGCCGGCATCCCGATGGCGTTTCGCGCGGGCATGTTGCGCGAGCGCCGTGACGCGCGCGGTCGCGGCATGACGCCCGTGTCGCGCAGCGTCGCGCGTGCGGACGCATCCGGTGCCGAGTCCGATCACGCCGATGTCGCGCGGCCCGTGGCGGCGGGCGCATCGCCTATCGGGGCCA
Source organism: Pseudomonadota bacterium (assembly GCA_041691615.1). Classification (GTDB taxonomy): domain Bacteria; phylum Pseudomonadota; class Gammaproteobacteria; order Burkholderiales; family Casimicrobiaceae; genus VBCG01. The sequence goes on along the minus strand of JBEPUI010000043.1, from coordinate 18,113 downwards.
CCGCTTCGGCCGGTGTCGGCGAGGCGTCACAGGTCGGGACCGGCGATGCGGGGAGCGCGGCCCTGGACGGCGAACGCGCACGCCTGATTCGCGCCGCCGAACGCGAAAATGCGACGCTGCGCAGCGATCGACACAACGACGCCGCCGAAATCGGACACTTGCGCGAATTCGCCGAAGACCGTCGTGGATTGTTACGCGACCTGGCGGGCGCACGCGGCGAGGTCGCACGCTACCGGACGATCGTCGTCGACCTCGAGGACGATGCGCCGCCGCCGCTGCTCGACCTGCCCAACGCGCCGGACGACTTGAAACTGATCGTCGGCATCGGCCCGGTCCTCGAGCGGATGCTGCAGCAATTGGGCATCGGCAGCTACCGCCAGATCGCGCGATGGAGCGAGCACGACATCGACACTTTCGATGCGCGTCTGCCGGAATTTCGCGGACGCATCCGCCGTGACACGTGGGTTACCCAGGCGCGCGAGTTGCACCAGAGCAAGTATGGCGAGCGTGCGTAGCCGGGTGTTCATGTCGATCCGCCTGGTGATTCGCACACCCATCCGCGCGCGATGATCGGCATCGAAGCTCGCGGTCCGGCGCCATTGGCGCGCACGCTGCTGCCGATCATCGTGCTGGCGGTGGTGTGGGGGTGCAACTGGCCGGTGCTCAAGATGGGCGTCGCCGAGCTGCCGCCGCTGACCTTTCGCGCGCTCACGCTTCCCTTCGCCGGTATCGGCCTGTTGCTCGTATCGTGGATGTCCGGCGACTCGATCGCCATTGCGCGCGCATGGTGGCCGCGCGTCGCCGTGCTGGCGGCGCTGTCGATTGCGGGATGGAACGGCTTCGTGTTGTTCGGCGTGCAGCAATTGCCGTCGGGGCGCAGCGCCATCCTCGCCTACACGATGCCGATCTGGGCGACGCTGATCGCGCTGGTGTTGCTCAAGGAGCGTATGTCGCCGCGCAAGGTGATGGGATTCCTGCTTGGGATGTCGGGCATGGTGCTGTTGCTGGGCGACGACGCACGGCACCTGCAACACGCGCCGCGAGGCGCGTTGCTCATCATCATCGCCGCGCTGTTCTGGGCATTCGGCACGGTGCTGCTGCGCAAGTGGCAGCCGCCGATCGCGCAGAACACGTTGTCGGGCTGGATGCTGCTGGCAGGCTGGATTCCGATCGCGATCGCTGCGCCCTTTTTTGGCGATGTCGGCACCGCGCAGCTTGCGCACATCTCGGCACGCGCGTGGTTCGCGATTGCCTACAACATTTTCCTGGCCGGAACCGTCGCGCACTGGGTATGGTTCATGATGGCGCGCACGCTGCCGGTAGCGGTGTCATCGATGTCGTCGTTGCCGGTGCCGGTGGTCGGCGTGTTCGCGGGAATGATCGTGCTGGGCGAGCGGCCCGGCACCGCCGAATGGGTCGCGCTGTTGCTGGTGATCGCCGCACTCGTCGCCGTGATGTTGCCGGAGCGCCGCGCAAAGGCTCCGCCGCCCGGGGTCGCGACCGTGCAGCCCGACTGAGCCCGCGCGAACCTTCGCATCGGGGAACGCTAGCGCAACTCGGGAATCAGCGTCTTGACGCCGTTGCCGGCAAACCAGCTGTCGAGATTGGCGCGGCACAGGTCGCCCATCGCCTGGCGTGTCTCGCTGGTGGCGCTGCCCACATGCGGCAACAGCACGACGTTGTTCATCGCCAGCAATTCCGGTGGAACGTTCGGCTCGTTGGCGAAAACGTCGAGCCCCGCCGCGCGCAGCGTTCCCGCCTGCAGCGCGCTGATCAGCGCGGGCTCGTCGACGATCGAGCCGCGCGCGATGTTGATCAGCGTGCCTTTGCTTCCCAGCGCGGCGAGAATCCTCGCGTCGACGATGTCGCGCGTCGCAGGACCGCCCGGGCACGCGACGATCAGGAAGTCCGACTGCGCGGCAAGCGCCGCGAGATCGGCCACATATTCGAACGGCACGTCCTGGCGGTTGCGGCCCGTATATGCGACCTGCATTTGCATCGCGGTGAGGCGATCGGCGATCGCACGGCCGATGCGGCCAAGCCCGAGGATGCCGGCGCGCTTGCCCGCCACCTTCGTGGACAGTGTGCTGGCGCCCGTCGCCCAGTCGCCCTTGTGCAACAGGCGGTTGGCGTTGACGAAGCCGCGCGCGCACATCAGCAGCAGCCCGACCGCGGTGTCGGCCACGTCCTCGGTCAGCACATCGGGCGTGTTGGTCACCTTGAGGCCGCGCTTCCTGCAGTAGTCGATCGGTACGCCGTCGTAGCCGACGCCGAACACGGAGATGATCTCGAGGGTGGGCAGCGCCTCGAGCAGGGTTTGCGGCGTAACCGTGCCGCCGCCCTGCACCAGCCCGCGGATCTTCGGCCCTTCGGCGGCAAGCAACGCCGCCTTGTCGGCCGCCTGCACGTAGTCGACGCAGCGATAGTCGCGCAACAGCGGCACGGAAAGCAGTGGCGGGAGCGAAGCGGTGATCAGGAGGTCGGCAGTGGGCATGTCAATGCAGTCGTTGTGTTGGCGGATTGGCTGAGAACCATTGTAGCAACGCGTCGATGATGCCCGCGTCGCCACTTGTGGTTTCGATGACGTGCAGTCCCAGCTCGCGCGCATGCGCGGCGATGCGGGGATGCGGCGCGAATGTCGGCAACGCATCGAGCAGGGCGCGAGCTTCGGCGTCGAGGACGTGACAGAGATTGGTAGCGCCTTCGCTCGAGGTTAGCGTCAGCGCATGCGCGTCGCCACGCCGCAACAGGTCGGCGAATCCCGCGACACCCGCCGACGGCGGAACGCGACGGTAACAGCACACATAGTCTACGGTGGCGCCTCGCGCGCGAAGCGTGTCGCCGAGCACATTGCGGCCGGTGTCCCCGCGGAAGATCACGATGCGCTTGCCGCGCGGGTCGGTGAGCGCGGGCAGCGCCAGCAGGCCCTCGCTGTCGTGGCGCTCGCCGGGAAAATGCACGCCTGGCACGCCGAGGTCGGTGAGCGCGGCGGCGCTGCCCGGACCCGGCGCGAATGCCTGGACACCGGCCGGCCACGGTGTCTGCGGCACGCCGTATTCCGCCGCGTTGGCGGACACGAAAATCGCGCCTGCGTATTGCGCGAGCGCGGCATGCGCTGCGGCCAGTGGCGCCGTGTCGGCCGGCGGCAGGATCACGATTGCAGGAAAGACGATCGGGCGCGCGCCCAGCACGCCGATCTTGTGTGCAAAAGCTCCGGCCTGCCGTGCCGGTCGCGTGACGATCACGCCCGCGCCAGCCAGTGGCCCTTTCGCCGAGATTGCGCAATCAGGTGATTGGGAGTTCACGCAACCGCTAGCCGTGCGGCGCCGCGGGCCATGAATTCGCCGCCCAGCGCTTCGCCCATCGCTTGCGCCTCGGCGACGTCCGTGACCGCCTGTTCGATTTCACCGCGCAGCACGTCACGGCCATCGGGGCTGGCGATCAGGCCGCGCAGCCACAAGGTCTCGCCGAGCCATTCGGCGTAGGCGCCGATCGGCGTGTGGCAGTTGCCCGACAAAGCGCGCGCGAACGCACGCTCGGCCGAAGTCGCGAGCAGCGTGGCCATGTCGCTGAGCGGCGCGAGTGCGGCGATGACATCATCGCGGTCGCTGCAGCATTCCACCGCCAGCGCGCCCTGTCCGGCGGCGGGAAGGCTGTCGGCGGGATCGATCAGCTGGCGGATGCGCTCGCCCATGCCGAGCCGCTTCAGTCCCGCAGCGGCCAGGATGATCGCGTCGTACTGGCCCCGCTCGAGCTTGGCGACGCGCGTGTTGACGTTGCCACGCAACGGCTTCACCACCAGTGACGGGAATCGCTCGCGCAACTGCGCCTCGCGGCGCAGGCTGGACGTGCCCACGACGGCGCCGGCAGGCATTTCGGCGAGCGTCGCGTAGCGCACCGAGACCAGCGCGTCGCGCGGGTCGCCGCGCGCGAGAACGGCCGCAAGCACGAAGCCATCCGGCAGGTCCATCGGCAGGTCCTTGAGCGAATGCACGGCGAGGTCGGCGCGGCCGTCGCTCATCGCGATTTCGAGCTCCTTGATGAACAGGCCCTTGCCGCCGATGTCCGCCAGCGGACGGTCGAGGATCTCGTCGCCACGCGTGGTCATGCCGAGCAATTCGATCGACGTGTGGCGATGCAGCGCCGACAGTCGCGACCGAACCTGCTCGGCTTGCCACAGCGCGAGCGCGGATTCGCGGGTTGCGATCGTCAGGCGGCGGGAGGAAGGGGTGGCCATCGGCAATCGCGCCGGGCGGACGCCGCGCCATCGACCCGGCGCGCGCGAATCAGGCGGCACGGGTGGATTCTAGCAGCCGTGCGCCCGGTATCATGCGGTGCTCGTCAACGGGGATCAACGCGCGAAATGCAGATCGTCATCACCGGTGGTGCCGGATTCCTCGGCAGCAAGCTCGCGGCCGCGCTGCTCGCGCGCGGCAAGCTGACCGACGCGCAAGGCAGGCTGCGTGCGATCGAGCGCATCACGCTGGTGGACACGAGTGCGGCGCGCTGCGCCGATGCGCGCATCGTGAGCGTCGCGGGCGACATCGCCGACACCGCGCTGATCGAGCGCGCGGTGCTGCGCGGCGCGGACAGCGTGTTTCATCTCGCGGCAGTGGTGAGCGGCGAAGCCGAGGCGAACTTCGACCTCGGCTGGCGTGTCAACGTCGACGGCACGCGTGCGCTGCTGCACCGCTGTCGCAAGTTACCGATGCCCGCCAAGTTCGTCTACACCAGTTCCTGCGCGGTGTTCGGCGGTCCGCTGCCCGACCCGGTTCACGATTCGCAGGCGCCGTGGCCGCAGTCGTCGTACGGCAACCAGAAGGCGATCGGCGAGTTCCTGGTCAACGACTACACGCGCAAGGGATTCATCGACGGCCGCAGCCTGCGCCTGCCGACGATCAGCATTCGGCCCGGCAAGCCGAACAAGGCGGCCTCGTCGTTCGCCAGCGGCATCCTGCGCGAGCCGCTGAACGGCGTCGATGCGGTCTGCCCGGTTGCCCGCGCGACGCGGATGTGGCTGCTGTCGCCACAGCGCGCGATCGACAACCTGATCGTCGCCCACGAAGCGCCGGCGGGCGCATTCGCGCATACGCGCAGCATCAACGTGCCGGGCATCTCGACGTCGGTGGATGCGATGGTCGCGGCATTGCGCCGTGTCGCTGGCGACAAAGTCGCCGATCGCGTGAGCTTTCGCGTCGACCCGGCCATCGACCGCATCGTGCAGACATGGCCGGTCAATTTCGACACGGCATTGGGCAACGCGCTGGGCATGTGCGCCGATGCCGATTTCGACGCGATCATCCGCCAGTACATCGACCACGATCGCCACGCATAGCGTTCGCGGCGGCCCTCGCCGCGCGTGTGGGCATCGCCAGCCCTGCAAGGCGTCGGACGTCGGGCTTATCTCCTGCTGATGGTGGCGGTCGGTGGCGACCTGGTCAGGAAATCTCGTCGAACATCGGCTCGACTTCGCGCAGCGCGTCCTCGATGACGCCGGCGCCCTCTCCCCGAAGTCGCTGCGAGTCGGACAGCACCTGGCGAAACTTCCGCCCGCCCGGCTGGCCGAGATACAGCCCGAGGATGTGGCGCACCATCGAGCGCAGCGGCACACCGCGCGCAACCTGCCGGTCGACATACGGAATGAACGCCCGCAATGCGTCGGCGCGCGTCGCAACCGGCGCTTCGGCGCCGTACAGCCGCGAGTCCGCCATCGCAAGCAGCCATGGGTTGTGGTACGCGGCGCGACCCAGCATCACGCCGTCGAGCGATTCGAGCTCGGCCTCGATCGAGCGCCAGTCGGCAATGCCGCCGTTGATGATGAAGCGCGCCGCCGGAAAATCGCGCTTCAGCGCGCGCACGAATGCGTAGCGCAGCGGCGGCACTTCGCGATTTTCCTTCGGCGACAGCCCCCTCAGCACGGCGTTGCGCGCGTGCACGATGAACACTTCGCAGCCACCGTCGGCCACCGTTCCCACGAAGTCGCGTACGAACGCGTAGTCGTCGTTGTGATCGAGGCCGATCCGGTGCTTGACCGTCACCGGAATCGACACGGCGTCGCGCATCGCGCGAACGCATTGCGCGACCAGCGACGGATCGGCCATCAGGCATGCGCCGAAGCTGCCGGTCTGCACACGCTCGGATGGACACCCACAATTGAGGTTGATCTCGTCATAGCCCCAGCGTTCGCCCAGTTTCGCCGCATGCGCGAGCTGTGCGGGGTCGCTGCCGCCGAGCTGCAGCGCCACCGGATGCTCGGCGGGATCGAAATCGAGGTGCCGCGGCACGTCGCCGTGCGCGAGCGCCGGAGCGGTGATCATTTCCGTGTAAAGGCGCGTATGACGCGACAGCAGGCGATGGAAATACCGGCAATGCCGGTCGGTCCAGTCCATCATCGGCGCGACACACAATAAGTGATCCTGATGTTTCAACAACCTGATCCTTATGATTCGAGCGCAGCGACGATCGGTATGGTTATCGTATATCTGAAGCTCCTAGTCTCGCACGCCGCGACGGCACGCGGTATTCCCATTCCCAAACGAATGTTCGCGATTCCAAGGATCCTCGGAGTAGAAACGGGTTGAACAGGTTGTGATGGGGCACAAGGATTTGAAGATGCTGAAGCGCTCCACCAAGCTGCGATCTCAGGACCTGCCTGCCGTAGCGCGCGTTGCATCGTCACGGCGAAATCGCCTTCCTGGCTCGCGTACAATCTTGGGCGCAAGAAATTCGCGCAGGTGGGGGATTTGTTTCAGCGTGACGCAGAATTCACGAGCGAAGCACCTCACGACCTGCTGGTGCTGGGCAGGCTCCTGCACGGACAGTGGCCCGCTCATTCGGCGATATCCAACCGGGTCCGATTGCGCCCCATCGGAGGGGCGCGACCGACGCCAATCTGAAAATCTATACGCTCTTCCGCCGAATGGCGGCGAAAGCTGCGATGCCGAGCAACCCAGCAATCACAGCGATGCCCCAGGCGGAGGCCGTGGGCACGGCGACTGCACTTGCAGTAGTCTGGCAATTCGGAACCGTGATCGTAACGGCGTCCGTCGTCACCGTTGCGCCAAACGCCAGCGCGCGGCCAGCCAGGTTTGCGAAATGACCGATCGTGATGCCTGCAGCGTCGAGTATGTTTCCGACAAACGTCGGGGTCGCTGACGCCGCCGCATTGGCGCCCAGCGTTGTTTCGCCGACCGGCGCCCAGAAAACGTTGCCGGCGCATGCGCCATTAGCCAACACGACCTGCGAGTTTGCTCCGGTATTCAACGCTCCTCCCGGGCGAAATATGTAAACGCCCGAACCACTCAACGTCACGGTTGTGCTGACGGTCACGTCCATTGCCCCGCCGCTCGAATAGCAGCCCGGAGGAATAGTTCCTGGCGGATTAAGCCCAACGATAACCGTGTCGAGCGCGACGGCACCCGCACCGAGAGAGGTACAGGACTGCCCGTTCAGATTTGCAAGCGCGGTCCCTTGATCGAGTCCCGTCTGCGGATCGCACGGGGTAACCGTCGGACCGGTCGTCGTCAATGGCGGCGTTACCGGCGCCGTCGTATAACAAACGGCCCCATTGATGATTGTCTCAGGCGACGTGTTGGAGTTGGTGAAAGTATCGGAGACTACGCCGAACGTACTGGTCGTCCCTAGCGGGGGCGCTGTGGCACCCCACGCCAACAATGGGATCATCAGCACCACAATTGCGGCGCACATTCTGGAAAACCACGTTGAAAGTTGATACATGACACCCCCGCACGCACAGGGCTGTGCGCTGGAAACGTGAGATCGGCCGATCAATGCGTGCGCCATGAAACAAGGGTGTCGCCAAAGGAATTTTGGCGACGGCGCGGACGGATAGTCTGACGTCCCTCCCTAGCACGCATTAGTTCATGAGCCGTGCCCGAACGAGGCATATTTTCGAGCACGCGACCCGCAATGTTAAAAGAGCTGCATATAACGTGCCAGCGAAGCTGGGAATCGGGTTGCCTGACGCCGGTAGCCGGACAGAATCTTTATCGCCGCGGCTGCGAGCACGGCAGGAGCAGACAGTCCATTGTCTTCTGCGCGTCAGCAAGTGACCGATAAGCGTACGATTTCGGTGGAACAAGTTGCATCGCTACTCGCAGCGCAGGCGGTGCATTAACTCAATACGTGGAATTTCGCGCTAGCGACATGATTGCGGCCGTCCTACGTGTTCTGACTGGAGTGATCGCATCTTGATCGGAATGCGGCCATGCGCGTTGGAAGCAATCCAGTCGAAGAACCGCGGGCCGACTGTGGCACAACCGCTAACGCAACGGCACTCGACGAATTGCGCAGGCAACTCGGCAAGCCCCGCCGTGTTGCGAGCATTGCGGATCGAGTCGCCGGAGGACAAAATGCCCCAGCGCGCAAGAACTCGGCGCGCAACGGCTGTAGTTGGCGCGATGCGCGCTAACGGTGGGATCGAGGTTCCTATTGGTCGATCCCACACGCACGGGGAACCGCAGACTCATGAGAGTACGTTTCTGGGGAACGAGGGGATCGATCGCTACCCCCGGGCGCGGCACGAACCATTTCGGCGGCAATACGTCCTGCGTGGAGGTGACCACTGCCAACGGCGATCTGCTGATCTTTGACTGCGGCACCGGCGCGCGCGAGTTGGGCGCCGCATTGATGGCCCAAGGAAAGAAAGCCATCGTCGCGAACATTCTTCTAGGGCATACCCACTGGGATCATATCCAGGGCTTCCCGTTCTTCACCCCGGCCTTTGTCCAAGGAAACTCCGTTGCGATCTATGGACCGGAAGGCAGTCGGGGGCCGCTGCACGGTGTGCTGGCGGGCCAGATGGAGTACACCTACTTTCCGATCGACTTGACCCACCTTCCCGCGGCGATCACCTACCACGACCTAACGGAGGGCATCCACACGATCGGCGGCGCGCGTGTCGCGACGCAATTTCTCAATCACCCGGGCATGACGGTGGGCTATCGCGTCGAAGCAGACGGCGTAGCGTTGGCGTACTTGGTGGACCACGAGCCGTTCTCCGATGCACTCTGGCGCGCCGGCGCCAAGCCGGGCTCGATCGATTCCATACTGCACGACGGAGACCGCCGGCATGCCAAATTCATGGCAGATGCCGATCTCGTGATCCACGACGCCCAGTACACGCCTGAGGAGTATCTGTCGAAGAAGACATGGGGCCACAGCGCGTACGACTACGTGGTGCAAATTGCCGCGGCGGCGAACGTGCGACGTCTCGCATTGACCCACCACGATCCCAGCCACAACGACGACTTCATCTTGGAAACCGAGCGCAAGGCTCGCACGCTGGCCTTGCAATGCGGAACGGAAATGAATGTCTTCTACGCGCATGAAGGCTGTGAACTCCTCCTCGAGCCGCGCTCCGCCTTGAAGCCGTTTGTCACGGCGGCTCCATTTCAGGCTTCGGTCGCGCAGCGCCAGTTTCGCGTGCTGGTGGTCGATGACCAGCCGGATATGCTCAAGATGATCGTTCGCGCGCTGGAGGAGGAGCAGTACATCGTCAGCACGGCCACCCATGGCCAGGAGGCGCTCCGAATGATCGACGACCGCTTACCGGATCTTGTGGTGCTGGATTACAAGATGGCCGGCATGGACGGCATGGCGGTCGTGAAGACGCTACGCGCCCGATCCAACACGCTTGCGCTGCCTGTATTAATGCTCACCGCCATGACCGACGAGGCCAGCACCCGTGCCGGATTTGAAGCGGGCGTGACCGACTATGTGACCAAGCCGTTTTCGATCCCGCAGCTGACCGCGCGGGTACGCGCCTGTCTCGCGAGGTCGCTGCTTCCGTAGATTCGTAATGTCTAGTCGGAAACGATCTCGACACGATCCAGGTAGTTGGACAATTCGCCCACCCACTTGCGCGATGCCTCGATGTCGGCGATCTCGGCCGCCTGCTCGAGCGCGGCGCCGATGTCAGTGATGGCCCAGAATCCCCAGCTGCCACCGGCGCCCTTCATGCCATGTCCGAGACTTTCCACCGTCGCAAAGTCATCCCGCGCCAAGGCTTCCAGCATTGCCGTGACATCGCGCCTGCGGTTCTGCAGAAATTCCGGGATCAAGTCCACGAACTTAGGGTTCGCATGCACAAGTATCGCCTCCTGGCCGTTTGTCTTCTCCTTCGATGACGGAGCCGCGGCCTGGGAATGGTCCCGGATTGCTTGCAGCAACACCTCTTGTTTGATCGGTTTCGTCAGATATGCCGTGCATCCCGCCGCCATGCACTGTTCCTGATCTCCCTTCAAGGCCGAGGCAGTCAGCGCGAGGATCGGTGTAGGCAATCGCTGGTTCGCTTGTTCCCATTCCCGGATCGCCCGCGTGGCGGTCAAGCCGTCCATGACCGGCATCTGCCGGTCCATCAGGACGAGGTCAAAGTGTGCGGCGGTGAATTTGGTGTAGGCAATCGCCCCGTTTTCAGCGATTTCGACCTGATAAGGCGTGTCCTTCAGGTAGGCCACGGTGATGGTTCGGTTGTCCGGCGAGTCTTCCACCAGAAGAATATGCAACGCTGGCAACGCGGGCTCCGGACCCGCGCCGACCGGCACGATCGCGCGGCGAGCGGGTCCAGCCCAAATCTCGAGCGGTACGCTGAAAGAAAACACGCTTCCCTTTCCGACCCCGCTTTCGACCCGGATTGACCCGCCCATCAGTTCCACCAGGCGCTTCGAAATCGTGAGCCCCAGCCCCGAGCCCCCGTACCGGCGTGTGGTGGACGAGTCGGCTTGCGTGAATCGCTCGAACACCGCGCCCAATTTATCGCTCGGTATGCCAATGCCGGTGTCCGAGATCGTGAAGCGCAACACTCCCGCAAGGGACGATTCGGCATCCGGCGCGACGCGCAGCGAAACTTCGCCGGATTCCGTGAACTTGATCGCATTGCCAAGCAGATTGAGCAGTACCTGGCGCAGCCGTGTCGGGTCGCCGACCAGAATGTTGGGCACGTTCGGCGCGATCTCGCAAACCAGGTCCAGACCTTTTGCCTGGGCCCGAACCGCTACCATCTCCCGCACCTTCTCCAGCACATCGCTCAAGGAGAACGCCGTGCGTTCCAGTTCGAGCTGCGAGGCCTCGACCTTCGACAGATCGAGAATGTCGTTGGTGAGATTCAGCAGGTTGTCCCCGGCACGGCGAAAGATCTGCACATACTTGTCTTGCTCCGGAGACAGGGAGGTTTTCGCAAGCAGGTCGGCAATACCAATGATCGCATTCAGCGGTGTCCGGATCTCATGGCTCATGCTCGCCAAAAAATCCGACTTCGTCTGGCTCGCCGTCTCGGCCATGGCTTTGGCCTGCTGCAGTTCGGCCTCCACCCGTTTACGCTCCGTTACGTCGCGCGCCGCCGCAAAGACGCCTTGCAGCGTGCGGCCGCGATCGTAGAAGGTGGTCGCGTTGTAGGAAACCACAGTTTTCTTTCCGTCGCGCGCGCACGCCGTCAGCTCGTAATCCGTGACTTTTTTCTGACTCAGCACGAGTTTGATCCCTGCCTCGGCCCGCTCCGGATCGGTGAAGTAGCTTTTGAACGGTGCGCCGATCAGCTCGTCGCGCGTGCAACCGGTGAGTGCTTCCATCTGCTTGTTGACGTCCGTGATGATGCCCGATGGATCGGTGGTCATCAGCGCGTCGATGTTGGATTCGATCAGGGAGCGGGTGTAGAACTGCTGGTCACGCAAGCGTTGATCGGACTTTTGTTGTTCGGCTTCGACCAGCTTGCGCGCGGTGTTGTCGGTGCCGATCAACAGATAGCCAATGATGGCGTCCTGCGCGTCGCGCAGCGCCGTGACCGAAACAACCGCCGGAAACCGGGTCCCATCCTTCCGTATGTAGGTTAGTTCGTAGATGTCCTCGATCCCGCGCGAGGCTTTGAAAACCAGGGCCTCGAACCCCGGAGTGATCGTGGTCGCGAGTTCGATGCTCAGTGCCTTGGCGCGGGCGATGACCTCCTCCGGGTCGGAAATGTCGGCCGGGGTGATCTTGTTCATCACTTCGGCGGCCGTGTAGCCCAGCATTCGCTCGGCGCCGACATTGAAAATCTGAATGACGCCCTTCGCGTCGGTAGCGATGCTTGAGAAGTTGGCGCTATTGAAAATCGCGCGCTGCAGTGCCCCTGCTTTCAACAGCACCTCTTCTGCCTGCCTGTGCAAGATCATGGCATCGGCGCTCGAGGTGCCGCCGGCCCTAATCGTTCGCATGTCATTTTCCTGGGCCAACGCCTTGCCTCCGTTAACAACCGACGTTTGCTTCCATGGCACACGGCGGCGATCCAGCATGGTGCGCTGTTACCGATATTGATGCCAACGCTGCTTTACAGAGTGCCGCCGGCGCATCCGAATAGCAACGATCTTCGATTCGAACGGCGGCTTGTTCGAACAGGGTAACCCCGGCGGGCCCCTTTGGCTGGGTGCGTTCTGGGCACGTCTCTCTCCAGAATTTATCGCGACGGCAACGTCGTCAACGGTGTGGTGTTCCTCGCGGCAATTCGCTCGGCCAAGGTGCGCAGCACCACGGCGATCTTGGAGCCGTTGCCGGTGATACCATCACCCGCGCGTCGAAGTCGGCATTGGGATCAGTCTGTGCGACTGCGGCGGCGAAAATTCGACAAGGCGTCCGTCGTGCGGTGGCGCTCGCGAGCGCAGGAAGAAAACCAACAGCGAGCGCGGCCACGCGGCCGAAGGGTCGGGACAATAGCGAGATGCGACATAAGCCCGACCATTTCCTTGCGTCCGCCCACGCGTTTGCGCAGGTCGGGGAATCATCGAACCGGGCCGATGCGCTCCTTTCTACTTCCACGCGCTGGATCAGGCGTCCGGCTTGGGACCTCGTTTGGGTCCTCAATGCGCTGTGGCTGGCCCCCTTGGTTCTACTGCTGGCGCGGGGTGATGAGGAGTTGCGCGCCAGTCCGGTGGACGCCCTGTTCTTCGCCTTCGCGTTGCCACTGTGGTTCGGCCACCGCGTTTCCTCGGCTTGGCTCGCCTACGCGACGCCGGCCTACCGCCCCCTGCTCGCCTCGCAGCGACTGCGCTTCGTAGTGGCGCCGTTGGCCATCGTCGTGGCCTGCTTCGCCGTACTGCTGGCTCCCGAGAACGTGCTACCGATGCCGCTAACCGAACGCGTAGTCTGCCTCGCAATCCTGGACTACTTGTTGGTGAGCTATCATTTTGCCGCGCAGCATTTCGGGCTGCTTAGCCTCTACCGCGCGCGCGCCGGACGAGCGTCGGATGCGATGACGCGACGGCTCGATCGGTGGTTTGCGCTCGTAGTAGGCGGCGGTTTCGTCGTGGTGGCCGAGGCCGTGGCTGGATCAATCGCCTTCCAGGACCGTTGGGTCGACCCGCTTCTGGGAGCAGGCTGGGCGGACGTGTTCGCGCACGCGCTGCGCGATGGCGGCATCGCTCTCGTCGTGATACTGACCGTCCTGATGCTGCGCGTCGAACTGCGCTCGCAGCGCCCATCGCTGCCGCGCGCGGCCTACGTCCTCGGCGTTTCGGCCATGGTGCTTTTCGCCTTCCTAGGGCGCGACCCCTTCCTGTTCATCGTGCTGTGGAGCGTGCAGCATTGGAGCGCCGCGATGGGCATCACATCCCTTGTGGCTTCCGGTGGAACCCAGGCGCCTTGCACACTCTGGCAGCGGCTGCTGGCGCCGATCAATCGGCGCGGCTGGGCAGTGCTGCTCGTGCTCGCTGTCATCTCCACCCTGCTGCTGCCGGTGCTGGAGGTGGAAGCCGTGGCCGACCAATATGCCTACGCCGACCGCATCTTCGGCGATGCGGCGCGGTGGCTGCGCTCCTCGCCCTTCGTGCCGGCGCTGCTGGCAGTGGGCTTCGCGAGCAGCTTCATTCACTACCTGCTGGATCGCGCCGCGTTCCGCTTCTCCTCGCCCGACGTGCGGCAAGCCGCCCGCGGTCTGCTGCAGTCAAAGTCCTTTCACCCATAGCGGAGCGCGACGCGAGATTGGAGCGAATTGTGCGCCGTCGCGCCCGGTGTAATCGCGCAGGCGCACACGCCCTGCACACTTCGAACGCGCCAGCGCGAACAAAGCGACGAGAGTCTGCTTCGTAAGTTGCGGGCCCGAGCTGCACCCGTTCTTCGGCGCCGGTAATGTCGGCCGCTTTTCTGGGTGATGCTGGACTTGACGTACCGGGGTACCCCGTGTCCGATATCGCTCTTTTTAGCGTGGCTGAACTGCCTGAGGTGTCGATGCAGCTTACAAACTGTAGCTAACCGTCTTGCCGTTCCCGTCGATTGGCCCTGATTTAAGAGACTTATTTAACGCTGGAACATTAATTGCGGCCACCGTGGGCCATCTTGGTAAAGGGGAAGTGATGAGCACCTGCCGGTTGCAGTGGAAGGCGGTAGTCGTCTGCTTGATGCTGTCGTGGGGGACGAGCGCCGGCGCTCTGTCAATCGACTTCAGCCCTGCCTCGATCACGCATGCCCAGGGGACGTCGTTCTCACTCTCCGCAGTCCTGTCTGGAATGCCTGCAGGCCAGGCACTCAGCACCTACGACTTCGACATTGTGTTCGACCCGCTCGTGCTGTCGCTGCTCTCTGTATCGGAGAGCAATGCCTTGTGCGACCAATCGGGGGGCGCCGCTTGCCAGGGCATTTCGTCGTTCTTCATGGCTACGCCTGGCTCCGGAACGGTCAACCTGTTTGACCTGTCGTTCGCGTCCGATGCGCAGCTGATCGGGCAGCAGGTCTCATCGCTTACGCTGTTCACGCTCACCTTCGAAGGCATCGCGCAAGGCGTTTCGGCGCTGGGCTTCAGCGTCAATGCACTGGGCGGCGTGCTGGACCCCCAAACTGGGTTCACCACGGACCTGCTGCAATTCGAGCCGACACTGGGTACCGGACAGGCGACCATCGTTGGCGCAAGCGTGCCCGAGCCCGGTAGTCTCGCGCTGTTTGCTACCGGCCTCATCCTGCTCCTCTTCGCTCGGCTCTCCCGCAGCCGTCGCTGACCGCGCGTTTCGGCGCTGCAACGGTGGCGGCCATTCGCTTTCCTCGTAGTCTACGAAATGAACACGTGACGCCGCCCAAGCGGCGCGACGCAACGATTGGGAGAAGCGCCATGCGTGCCCGCCTTTGTCTGCGTCCCTCCAGCCTGCTACGAGTTTTCGCGATCCTGGCGATTGCACTGTCGACGGCGGCGGGTGCCCAATCGCTGATGAAGTGCGACGTCAATGGCGACAAGGTCATCGACCAGACGGACATCAGCGCGATCATCGCCGCGCTGAACAAGCCGGCCACCGGACCCACTGATCCCCGCGACGCCGACAGCAACGGCATCATCAACGCACTCGATGCGCGCACCTGTCAGCAACGTTGCACGCGGGCCGCATGCTCGACCCAGAACATCGCTCCGACGGCCAACGCGGGTGCCGATCAGACGGTCGCAGTCAGCGCCACGGTGCACCTCACGGGCGCCGCATCCACCGACGTGGACGGCCCCAACGCGCTGACCTATGCGTGGTCGTTCAATAGCAAGCCTGCCGGCAGCGCTGCCGTGCTTACGGGTGCGACCTCGGTCACGCCGACATTTGTCGTGGATGTCGCGGGTACCTATCGCGTGCGTCTCGTCGTTTTCGACGGGCTCGCCCACAGCGCGACGGACGAAGTCGTTGTCAGCACGACCAACACAGCGCCGATCGCCAATGCGGGGCCGGACCAAAGCGTGTTCGTGGGCGACTTCGTCACGCTCAACGGCACGGGGTCCACCGATGTGGACGGCGACCCGCTCACGTTCGCTTGGATGCTGACGTCCAAGCCGTCGGGCAGCGTTGCGGCGCTCCTGGGCACGACAACGGCCCACCCAACGTTCACGGTCGACCTGGCCGGCACCTACGCCGCGCGCCTGATCGTGAACGACGGCTTGGTCGACAGTGCGCCGGACTTCGTCAGCATCACCACGGGCAACACCAAACCCGTGGCACACCCAAAAGCCAGTTGCGCTGCGGCACCGGACACCGATTGCAGCGCATCGATCGGGACGGTCGTGACCCTCGATGGCAGCGCCTCGACGGACGTCGACGGCAACCCGCTCACGTACAAGTGGTCCTTCGCGACCCGACCCTCGGGAAGCGCGGCGGTGATCCTGAACCCGGCTTCCGTCGTCACCTCGTTCGTCGCCGACGTACCAGGCATATTCGTCTTGCAGCTGATCGTGAACGACGGTTTCGTCGATAGCACAGCGAAGACGATCACGATCACGTCGACGAACGTGAAGCCGGTCGCTGTCGCAACAATCTTGCCGGTCAGCCTCCCCGGCGTGCCGACGCTCGTGCATCTCGACGGGAGCGGATCGTCCGATCCCGACGGTCAGCCGATCACCTACGCATGGTCGCTCACCCGGCCGGTGGGCAGCACGGCCATGCTGTCCAGCGCGACGGTCGTGAGTCCGACATTCACGGCCGACAAGCTTGGCACCTACACCGCGCAGCTGATCGTAAGCGACGGCTTTCTGAACAGCACGCCAGTGACTGTGACCGCGTCGACCAGCAACCAGCCGCCGGTGGCGGACGCCGGTGCCGACCAGTCTGTCACCGCCGGTGTCACGGTGCAGTTGTCGAGTGCGGGCTCGAACGATCCGGAAGGCGCGCCGCTGGGGTACTTCTGGAGCCTGCTGAACAAGCCGAACGGCAGCACCGCCGATTTCTCGCCGAGCGCCAACGTTGCCAATCCCACCATCGTCGTCGACAAGAAGGGAACCTACGTTGCGCAGTTGATCGTCAATGATGGCGTGCTCAACAGCGCACCTGACACCGTGCAGATCGTTGCGGGCAACCGCGCGCCGGTGGCCAACGCGGACACCTACTCGACGCTCGAGGACACTACGCTCGTCGTCGGCGCTGGTGCTGGCGTGCTGGCGAACGACAGTGACGCCGACGGCGATACGCTCACGGCGATCATCGTCGGTGCCGCCCCGGCAGGACTCACCTTTAGTGCGACGGGCGCCTTCACGTATGTGCCCTCCGCGAACTTCAACGGACCGACTACGTTCCAGTACAAGGCGAACGACGGCACGGCCGACTCCAACACGGTCACGGTCACGATCAACGTGACCCCGGTGAACGACCCGCCGGTGGCCAACGCGGGACCGAACCAGAATGTTGCCCAGGGCGCCGTCGTGCACCTCGACGGCAGCGCGTCTTCCGATCCGGAAGGTTCAGCGCTCACGTACTCGTGGACGTTGACACGGCCGACCGGCAGTACAGCAACGCTTGCGAACGCTACCTCCGTCAATCCGACGTTCACGGCGGATGTGGCCGGCACGTACGTCGCGAGCCTGGTCGTGAACGATGGTTCGCTATCCAGCGCGCCGTCGCTGGTCACGATCGTCGTGGCGAGCGGATTGCCGACTGTCACCATCGCGGCCACGACGCCGAATGCGAGCGAGACGGTTCCGGGCAACGGCGTATTCACATTCACGCGCACCGGCCCGACCACCTTCGCACTGCCGGTGACCTTCTCGATCGGTGGAACGGCGCTGAACGGGACCGACTACACCGGCATCGTGGGCGGGGTGACGATCCCTGCCGGGCAGGCCAGCGCGACGGTCACGATCGTTCCGCTGGCAGACGGCATCGTCGAGCCGACCGAGACGGTGATCCTCACCATTGCGGCGAACCTGACAGCCTATATCGTCGGCGCTCCGAGCTCGGCCCAGGTGAACATCGCGGACGCGACCGTTCTTCAGGCCGATATCTCAATCGGAATGTCGGTGAACAATCCGACGCCTTCGATCGGTGGGCAGGTCGTGTTCACGATTTCGGCGACCAACAACGGCCCGGATGCGGCAACCGGTGTCACCGTCCACGATGCGCTTCCCACCGGATACACCTTCGTATCCCACACGACATTGGTGGGCACCTACGCTCCCGGCACGGGGGTGTGGACGATTGGCGGACTTGCGGCCGGTGCTTCTGGCAATCTGCAGATCACCGCAACCGTCAATCCGTCCGGCATTTATGTGAACACGGCGTCGCTTACCGCCTCGACGCCGATCGACACCATGACCGGCAACAACAGCGCGATGGCGACGGTGACGCCGGTCACGGGCGTGGACCTTGGGGTGACCGCCGCGGTGAATAACGCGA
>JBEPUI010000042.1:0-28465 GCA_041691615.1 Pseudomonadota bacterium | reverse complement strand
GCGCGCCTGCGAGTGACGCCTTCGCTGGCGCGCGTGCGAGTGACGCCTTCGCGCTGGCGCCCCTTCGAGTGGCGCCTTCGCGCTGGCGCGCGCGCAAGGACACGCATGAGTAGCGCCGTGATCGGCGAAGTGCTGCTGCGCGCCAAGGGCGTCGTGCGCCGGTTCGGCGGACTGACCGCCGTCGACGATGTGTCGCTCGATCTCGTCCGCGGCAGCGTGCACGCGGTGATCGGCACCAACGGCGCCGGCAAGTCGACACTGATCAACGTGCTGTCGGGCGAGCAGCGCGCCGACGCCGGTACGATCGAACTCGCCAGTGTGGACGTGACGCAATGGCCGCAACCTCGCCGCGCACGTGCGGGGCTCGGACGCACGTACCAGCGCACCACCGTGTTCGCGCCGTTCACCGTGCTGGAAAACTGCCGCTTGTGCGCGCAGGCGCGCCACCCCCGGGTGCTGCACGTTGACGCCGCGCAGCGGTGCGAGCGGAGCCTCAATGACGCCCGCGAAGCGCTGCGGATCACACGACTCGACACGCTCGCCGATCGCGTCGTCGCAACGCTTTCGCACGGCCAGCGAAGGCAGCTCGAGGTCGCGATGTGCGTGGCCACGCGGCCGCAGGTGCTGCTGCTGGACGAGCCGCTGGCGGGCATGGGCAGCGAGGAGACCGCGACGATGCTGGAGTTGCTCGCGTCGCTGCGCGATGGGCACGCGATCATGCTGGTCGAGCACGACATGGACGCCGTGTTCCGCATCGCCGATCGCATCACCGTGATGGTCAACGGCGCGGTGATCGCCAGCGACACGCCCGCGGCGGTGCGCGCGAATCCGCTGGTGCAGGCGGCGTATCTCGGCACCGAGGCTGCATGAGCTCCGCACCGCAACCGCTGGTGCGCGTGCGCGAGGTCGAGGCGCACTACGGCGCGAGCCACGTGCTGCGCGGCGTCGACCTGACCATCCACGCGGGCGAAGCGCTCGGGCTGCTCGGCCGCAACGGCATGGGCAAGACCACGCTCATCCGCACGCTGCTGGGGCATGTGCGCGCGACTCGCGGCACGATCCACCTGCGCGAGCGCGACATCACGCGCGAGCGTCCCGATCGCATCGCGCGCCTGGGCGTCGGCTACGTTCCCGAAGGCCGCGGCATTTTTCCGGACCTGTCGGTGCACGAAAACCTGGTCGTCGCGGCACGCCGCGGAACGCACGGACAGTGCGACTGGACCGAGGCGCGCGTGCTCGCCACGTTTCCTCGTGTCGCCGAGCGCCTCGCCTATCGCGGAGACCAGCTTTCCGGCGGCGAGCAGCAGATGGTGGCGATCGGCCGCGCGCTGATGACCAACCCCGACATCCTGATCCTCGACGAAGCCACCGAAGGCCTCGCTCCGCTCGTCGTGCGCGAGATCTGGTCGATCATCGGCGCGATTCGCGCGACCGGCATCGCCGCGATCGTCGTCGATCGCAACTACCGCAGCGTGGTGGCGCATACCGACCACATCGCCGTGATGGAAAAGGGGGTGGTCGTGCTTTCGCGTCCGTCGGCGGAGCTGGCCGCGCACCCGGACCTGTTGCCGCCGCTGCTGGGCGTCTGACAAGTGCAGGGCGTGCGTTGACGAACGGCCGCCTGCCGATTGCGCCCGCCGTGCTACCGTATTCGCCTGTCGACGTGTCGCGTCGACCTGAATAGCGGCCGACCATCATGCTGGTACCGATCATCCTTTGCGGCGGCGCGGGAACGCGACTGTGGCCCCTGTCGCGCGAGTCGACGCCCAAGCCGTTCCTGCCGCTGCCCGACGGCGAAACGCTGCTCGCGCGAACCGCGCGCCGGGCAACGGCGATCCCCGGCGCGACCGCTCTGGTGACGATCACTCATCGCGACTATTTCTTCGCGTCGCGTGACATCTATGCGTCGCTCGGCGACGATGCGCCCGCCGAGTCGGTATTCCTGCTCGAACCCTACGCGCGCAACACCGCCGGCGCCGTGACGCTCGGCGCATTGTTCGCCGCGGAGCGATTCGGTGCCGATGTCCCGTTGCTGGTGATGCCCGCCGACCACCTTATCCGCCGCGTCGACGATTTCTCGCGCGCCGCGCTGCGCGCAGCCGACGTCGCGCGCAAGGGCTACCTGGTCGCGTTCGGCGTACGGCCGACGCACCCGGAAACCGGTTTCGGTTACATCGAATGCGGCAAGGCGCTGGACGATGCGTCGCCGCCCGCGCAGGCAATCACGCGCTTCGTCGAGAAGCCTCCGCTCGCCGACGCGGAGCGGTTCCTGCTCGGTGGCGCGCACGTGTGGAACGCCGGCATCTTCTGCTTCACCGCGAACGTGCTGTTCGAAGCGCTGGCGGTGCACGCGCCGGACGTGCTCGACGCCGCGCGCGGCGCATGGCGTGCGCGGCAATCGAGCGCGCAATCGGCGGTGGAATTCGATGCCGCATCGTTCGCCCGCATGCCCGACATCTCGTTCGACTACGCGGTGATGGAAAAGGCGCACAACACCGCCGTCGTGCAGGCCGACTTCGACTGGAGCGACGTCGGCTCGTGGCAGGCGATGTCCGACCTGCTGCCGGCCGACGGCGACGGCAACCGCGGCCAGGGCGAGCACGTGTCGATCGCCACGCGCGGCACGTACGTGCATGCCGAGAGCCGCGTGGTCGCGACCGTCGGTGTCGACGACCTGGTGATCGTCGACACCGAGGATGCGGTGCTGGTCGCGCACCGCGGGCAATTGCAGCGGGTGAAGGAAGTCGTCGGCATTCTCAAGGCGCGCGGGCACGAGGCCTATCGCACGCACAAGACGGTGGCGAGGCCCTGGGGCACGTACACGGTGCTGCAGGAAGGCCCTGGGTTCAAGATCAAGCGCATTGAAGTGAAACCCGGCGCGATGCTGTCGTTGCAGCTGCATCACCATCGCAGCGAGCACTGGGTGGTGGTGGCGGGTGTGGCGACCGTGACGCGCGGCACCGAGCAATTCACGCTGCACGACAACGAGTCGACGTACATCCCGCCCGAAACGCAGCACCGGCTGGAAAATCCCGGGTCGGTGCCGCTGTCGATCATCGAAGTGCAATGCGGCGCGTACGTCGGCGAGGACGACATCGTGCGATTCGACGACCGTTATGGGCGAATCCCGGCGTAGCCTGCGAATGCGAGCCGCCGGCTGCGCCTTTCCCGCTTCGTTTGCCCGTCGCGGCTAGTCGTCGACGCCCGCCGGCGCGACGATCGCGCCGCCCCGGCTGGTGATGAAGATGCCGGTGAGGATCAGGCCGATGCCGGCGACGTGATAAGGGGACAGTTCCTCGTCCAGGAACAGCCAGGCGAGCAACACGCCGAAGACGGGCATCAGGTTCATGAACAGCCCCGCCACGCTCGCGCCCACTTCCGCCACCCCGCGATTCCAGAAGATATACGCGAGCACCGACGAGAACAGCGCGAGCACGGCGATCGCGAACACGTTGAGCGCAGACCACTGCATCGGATGCCCCAGCAGTGTTTCGCCGATGTAGAGCGGCAGCACGCACAGGTCGCCGACGATCGCGATCACGAACAGGAACGCGATCGTGTCGATGCCTTCCGGGCGCCGGCGCAACAGGATCGAGTACGCCGACCACATCGCCATCGACAGCACGATGAAGAGATCGCCGGCGTTCAGCTGAAATTGCGCGAGCGTGTCGACCGATCCATGCGACAGGATTGCGATCACGCCGATTAACGACACCAGCACGCCGCCAAGCTGCATCGGCGTCAGCCGTTCGCGCAGGAATACCCACGAGAACGTGACGATCATCACCGGAATGAAGGAATTGAGGATCACGCCGTTGGTCGCGGTCGTGTAGTTGAGGCCGAGATACGCGAGCGCGTTGTGCGTGCCAACGCCCACGGCGCCCAGCAGCAACAGGATCTTCCAGTGCGCGCGGATGCGCGGCCAGTCGCGGCGAACACGCGGCCATGCGAACGGCGCCAGGATCACGATTGCAACCAGCCAGCGGTAGAAAGTCAGCGCCATCGGGGGGATCGCGCCCGAGAGCGCACGTCCGACGATCCAGTTGCTGGCCCAGAACAGCGGCGTCAGCGTCAGCAGCAGGTAGGGTGACGCGCGAAACGCGGCGGGTTGCGAGGTCGGCATCGCGTCCATTGTACGTGCGCGATGCGCGTGCGATCGGCCGGGTATAATCGTGCTTCTTTTTCCCGCGTGATGCAGCAATTCGATGTCGACGACACCCGTTGCCGCCGCGACGGACGCGAGCGCGACGTCGAATCCGCCCCTCGTGATCGCCGCGGCGCCACCTGCCGCCTACCCTTCAGGCTTGCCGCCGCTGGTTCCCGCACCGCCATCGCCGGGACAGCGGATTGCGCTCGCGCCATTGGCGGGATCGGCCGATGCGCTGGCGATCGCCGAGATCGCCACCGCGCAATCGGCAGTGCGGCGGACAGTCGCGGTGGTATGCGCGGATGCGCTGTCGGCGCAGCGGCTGCACGATGAAATCGCGTGGTTCGCGCCGGCGCTGCGCGTCGCCGCGTTTCCCGACTGGGAAACGCTGCCTTACGACCATTTCTCCCCGCACCAGGACCTCGTGTCCGAGCGGCTCGCGACGCTCTACCGCCTGGCGCGCGGCGAATGCGACGTCGTCATCGTCACCGCGAGCACGGCCCTTTACAGGCTGGTCCCTGCGTCGTATCTCGCGGCGCGCACGTTCTTCCTGTCGCAAGGGGCACGCCTCGACCTTCCGGCGTTGCGCGAGCAACTGGCGCTCGCCGGCTACCAGAACGTTACCCAGGTGGTGGCGCCGGGCGAGTTCAGCGTGCGCGGCGGGCTGATCGATCTCTTTCCCACCGGCTCGACACTGCCGTATCGACTCGACCTGTTCGGTGACGACATCGAGTCGATCAAGACCTTCGACGTCGACACGCAGCGCACGCTCTATCCGATGCGCGACGTGCGCCTGTTGCCGGCGCGCGAGTTTCCGCTCGACGACGAAGGCCGGTCGCGATTCCGGTCGCGCTTTCGCGAGGTGTTCGAAGGCGATCCTTCCAAGACCGGGATCTACCGCGACATTTCCAACGGCGTCGCGCCCGGCGGCATCGAATATTGGCTGCCGCTGTTCTTCGAGTCCACGGCGATGTTCAGCGACTACTTGCCCGCCGGGACGACTGTCGTGATGCACAACGACGTCGCGCAGGCGGTCGAGCAGTTCTGGCAGGACACCGAGGCACGCTACCGGCTGCTGCGCGGCGAGAAGTCACGCCCGTTGTTGCCGCCCACCGACATGTTCCTGCCTGTCGATGCGTTCCTCGGCGGGCTCAAGGGCTTCGCGCGCATCGACTTGCGCGCGGCTGCAGCGGTCGACGGCGACAACCTGCGCGCGCCCACCCACCCGCTGCCGCCGGTCAGTGTCGACCGGCGCGCAGCCGATCCATTGGCCGCGCTGAAAGCCTATCTCGCGACCGGCAAGGAACGTGTCGCCATTTGCGCCGAAAGCGCGGGCCGGCGCGAGACGATGCAGCAATTTTTTGCCGAGTACGGCCTGCGTCCGACGGTGGTCGACGGCTTCGCCGCCTTTGCGCAGGCGCACGACAACCGCGTGGCGCTGCTCGCGGCGCCGCTGCATGCGGGCTTTGCGTGGCCCCAGGCGGGCGTCGCCTTCATCACCGAAGCCGAGCTCTATGCCGGCGTGGTGCGGCGCACGCGGCGCGACGCCGCGCGGCGCTCGAATGTCGACGCCATGGTGCGCGACCTATCGGAGGTGCGCATCGGCGACCCCGTGGTGCACGAACAGCATGGCATCGGCCGCTACCTTGGCCTGACCACGCTCGACATGGGCGATGGTGCCAACGAATACCTGCAGCTGATGTACGCCAACGACGCCAAGCTCTACGTGCCGGTGTCGAGCCTGCACCTGATCTCGCGCTACGCGGGCGCCTCGGGCGAGGCCGCGCCACTGCACGAGCTCGGCAGCGGTCAATGGGAGAAAGCCAAGCGCCGCGCGGCGAAGCAAGCGCACGACACGGCGGCCGAGCTGCTCAATATCTATGCGCAACGCGCGGCGCGTGTCGGCCACCAGTTCAAGCTCAACGCCCACGACTACGACGCATTCGCCGCCGGATTCGCGTTCGAAGAAACCCCCGACCAGCAGGCGGCGATCGAAGCGGTGGTCAAGGACCTGACGTCGGCACAGCCGATGGATCGACTGGTCTGCGGCGACGTCGGTTTCGGCAAGACCGAAGTCGCGCTGCGCGGTGCATTCGTCGCACTCGCCGACGGCGCGCAGGTCGCATTGCTGGTGCCGACGACGCTGCTCGCCGAGCAGCACTTCAAGCTCTTCAGCGAGCGCTTCGCCGATTGGCCGGTCAGGATCGCCGAGCTGTCGCGGTTTCGCTCGCCGAAGGAAGTGAAGGCGGCGATCGAGGGACTCGCCAGCGGCGCGATCGACCTCGTGATCGGCACCCACAAGCTGCTCCAGTCCGACGTCAAGTTCAAGAACCTGGGCCTCGTGATCATCGACGAAGAGCACCGCTTCGGCGTGCGCCAGAAGGAACGTTTGAAGCGCCTGCGCGCGGAGGTCGACGTGCTGACGCTGACGGCCACGCCGATTCCGCGGACGCTGGCGATGTCGCTCGAAGGCATCCGCGATTTCTCGGTGATCGCCACCGCGCCGCAAAAGCGGCTGTCGATCAAGACCTTCGTCGCGCCGCAGTCGGCCGGCGTGGTGCGCGAAGCCTGCCTGCGCGAGCTGAAGCGCGGCGGGCAGATCTATTACCTGCACAACGACATCGACACGATCCGCTCGACCGCCGAGCGCCTCGCGCAGTGGCTGCCGGAGGCGCGCCTCGCCATCGCCCACGGCCAGATGGGCGAGCGCGACCTGGAGCACGTGATGCGCGATTTCTATGCGCAGCGCGTCAACCTGCTGGTGTGCTCGACGATCATCGAAACCGGAATCGACGTCCCTACCGCCAACACCATCATCATCGACCGCGCCGACCGCTTCGGCCTCGCGCAACTGCACCAGTTGCGCGGGCGCGTGGGACGCTCGCACCACCAGGCCTATGCGTACCTGATGACGCCGCCACCCGACGCCTTGTCGGCGCAGGCTGCCAAGCGCCTCGAGGCGATCCAGATGATGGAAGACCTGGGCTCGGGGTTCTACCTCGCGATGCACGATCTCGAGATTCGCGGCGCAGGCGAAGTGCTGGGCGAATCGCAGTCGGGTGAAATGGCCGAAGTCGGCTTCCAGCTCTACAACGACATGCTGCGCGCGGCGGTGTCGGCGCTGAAGGCGGGACGGGAGCCCAACCTCAACGAGCCGCTTGGCGTCACCACCGAGATCAACCTGCATGTTCCCGCGCTGTTGCCTGCGACGTATTGCAGCGACGTGCACGAGCGCCTCGTCATCTACAAGCGATTCGCCAGCGCCGACACCGTCGAGGAGGTGGACGCACTGCAGGAGGAAATGATCGACCGCTTCGGCGCGCTGCCCGAACAGGCCAGCGCATTGGTCGCGAGCCATCGCCTGCGCCTCGTCGCCAAGGCGCTGGGCGTCGCCAAGATCGATGCGGGCCCGGAACGCACGACGCTGCAATTCGTCAAGCTGCCGCCGTTCGACCCGGGTGCGCTGATCCTGCTGGTGCAACGCGACGGCCGCATCCGCTTCGCCGGCCCCGACCGCCTGCGCATCGACCGCGCGGCCCCCGCGCTCACCGATCGCGTTGCGCTGGTGCTGGATTTCCTGAAGAAGCTCGGATGAGCGGCCGCAGTCACCGCCGTGTGCCATGTCATGTGCGGCGGCGATTTTTTTCATGCGCTGCGGACAGGCGGATCATGCAATGAATGCGCCGGTCAATGCGCAACAGGCCGACGACGTGCGCGCATTGCTGCCGCCGCAGGTCCGGGTGTTCGTTCGCGACTGGCTGTCGGCCAACAACGTGCTGCTGACGAGCCGCGACGGCCACGTGCTGGTCGACTCGGGCTACGTCACGCACGCACCGCTGACGCTCGCATTGCTCGCGTCGCCCGACGGCATCGGCGACGCGCCGCTGTCACTGATCGTCAACACGCATGGCCACAGCGACCATGTCGGCGGCAACGCTTCGCTGGCGGCGAAATACGGCTGCCCGATCGCATTTCCCGCCAACGAGGCGGACGCCGTCGATCGCTGGGACCACCAGGCGCTGCTCTACGACTATGCCGACCAGCGCGTCGACCGGTTTCGCGTCGACCGGCGCATCGCCGCGGGCGCGTCGTTGCGCCTGGGCGATCTCGAGTGGCGCGCACTCGCGGCACCGGGCCACGACATGGGTGCGGTGGTGTTCTACAACGCCGACCATCGGATCCTGATTTCCGGCGACGCACTGTGGCAGCGCGGCTTCGGCTTCGTGATGCCGCGCGCGATCGATTCCGCCGCGCTGCCGGCCGCACGCGCGACGCTCGACATGATCGCGGCACTGGATGTGAAAGTGGTGATTCCCGGCCACGGAGCGCCGTTCACCGGCGTAGCCGCGGCACTGGCCGAAGCCTACGCCCGGCTATCGTCGTTCGAGGCCGACGACGCGCGCACCGGGCGCCATGCGCTCAAGGTGATATTGACGTTCCACCTGCTCGATTGCCGGCAAATGGAGCTGGCCGCGTTGCCCGGGTACGTCGAGCGCGTCGGAATCTATCGCGACATCAATGCCGCCGTGTTGCAATTTTCCGCAGCCGACCTTGCTCTGATGCTGGTGCGCGAGCTCGAGCGGGCCGCCGCGGTGCAGCGCAGCGATGGCTGGCTCGTCAAGTCGTGATGGAATAGTGAGGGAATAGCGATGGAATAGTGAGGCCGTGCAAGCTGTTCTCGTTGCGCCTGCAACGCTCGAACTCGCCAGCGCGCCGCAGCTAATTTAACCGACATCCACCTGGAGTCCCCGATGCGTTTTTCGTCCCGCCTGGTCTCTACCACCCTCGTTGCAGCGATGATCGCGTTGCCGGTCATCGCCCAGACGCTTCGCCCGGATCGCGCAATACGCTATCGCCAGGGCGTGCTGACCGCGATGAACTGGCATTTCGGCGTGCTGGGCTCGATGGTCAAGGGCGACAGGCCCTACGACAAGGATGTCGCGCTGCGCAGCGCGACGTTCGTCGACCAACTGGCAAAAATGCCGTGGGACGGCTTCCTGCCCGGAACCGACAAGGGCGCGCCGACCAAGGCCAGGCCGGAAGTCTTCACCAACACCGCCGACTTCAAGTCGCACCAGGACAAGCTGATCGCGGAAACGCCGAAGCTCGTCGCGGCCGCCAACACCGGCGATCCCACGGCGCTGCGCACCGCGGTGATCGATGTCGACAAGGCTTGCAAGAGCTGCCACGACGACTACCGCGAGAAATGACCGGCCGCCGCCGGCGCATCGCGTCAACGTGACGCGATGTAAGTGACGAGCGCCGCCGACAGCGCGAACAGCACGGCGGCCCGTGCGGGCGACCAGTCATGCGACCCTTGCACGGCAATCTCCGCCGGCAGGCGCTTCCTGCCCGTGATCATCGGCCGCACCAGGTTGTCGCGCAGCAGCACGTAATACGAAGCCACCGCGCCGACGTGAACACCCGCGAGCACGAGCAGGATCCACCAGCCACGCCGGTGCAGGCTGCTCAGCAGGTCCGACAGGTCCTTGGCCACGAACCTGGCAAGGGGTCCTTCGGAAAGCAGGTCGTCGTTGGTGAAAAGACCCAGCGAACATTGCAGTAGCAGCATCGTCAATAGGGCCACGACCATCCACGCGCCGAGCGGATTATGCGTCGCGTGCAACGCGTGGGCCCGATGCCGCAGCGCGCGCGCGTAGCGCCCGACGGCGCGCGGTCCGCGGACGAATGCGCGGAACCTGGCATTGCGACTGCCGGCGAATCCCCACGCAATGCGAAACAGCACCATCGCCAGCATCGTCTCGCCGGCGCGCATGTGCCACGCGAGCCACTCGCCGCCGGCGAGGCCCGTGGCCACCAGCACCGCGAGCAGCAGTACCAGCGCCCAGTGCACGAGCCGCACGATCGGGTCCCAGACAGGGACTTCGCTCGCCAGGGAATCATCCATCCTGCAGCCGTCGATCAATGCGCGAGTTGCGTGACGAAGCTGCGCACGCCGGTCAGCAGCATTTCCACCGCCAGCGCGGTCAGCACGAGGCCCATCAGCCGCTCCAGCGCGACCACGCCACGCTCGCCCAGCACTTCCTGCAATCGATAGGCGCCGCCGAGCACCAGCATGGTGAACGCCATCGCCAGCGTCAGCGCGATTGCCGCTGCGCCGACATGCGCGGGATCGCGGGTCGCGAGCAGCATCACCGTGGCGATCGCCGAAGGCCCGGCGATCATCGGCACCGCCAGCGGCACCAGCATCGGTTCGCCCCCATGCGGCGTGCCGAACACGCCTTCCGGCCGTGGAAACACCATGCGCAATGCGATCAAAAACAGGATCACGCCGCCGGCGATCGTCAGCGACTCATCCGACAGGTGCAGCAATTCGAGAAATGCGCGGCCGCCGAACATGAACGCGAGCAGGATGACGTACGCGAACACGCATTCGCGCAGGATGATCCGCCGGCGGCGTGCCGCCGGGACACCCGCGAGCGTGGACACGACCAGCGGCACGTTGCCGAACGGGTCGATCACCAGCATCAGCAGCACTGCGGTGGAAAAAAGCTGCGCGCTCATCGCTACGGGCAAAAACCGTAGGCATTGTAGGCGGGCCCGAACGGCGTGCCGGCGGATGCGATCGACGGGCACGGCGTGGTGTCCAGCACCTTTTGCGAAAAGCGGATCGACGATGGCGCCCGATCACCGTTGAGCGCATCTGAAAATCGCCGCTCGAACGATTTCGGTTGCGCGGGACGGTCCGGGTTCTCCCCTTCCACGAACAGGCGGATCGTCGACGCGTCGTCGTGCATCACCGACAGTCGATCGGCCGACTCGCGATCGACCGCCACGCTGCGGCGCGCGGCAGGCAGTGGCTCGAGCGCATCAGGCGCGTAAGGGACGCGGGTGCGTGTCGCGGCGGCGGGCGCGGACGCCTTCGCCGCAGCGGGCGGCAGACGCAGTGCGGGTGCAACGCTCGGCGGACGCAGTGCCGGGGCAGCGCGCGGTGCCACGGGCGCGGGCAATGGTTGCTGCGACAAGGTCTCATCGGCTGCGAACGCCGATACGCCTGCCCAAGCGAGCGCGCAGGCTACGACACAATTCCTTATCGCACGGCGCATCATTGTCCCCTCACCATGCCTTCGCGGCGCGGGTCGGCGCCGCCCGCCCATCCGTCGCGCGTGCGCACGATCAACTGCAATCCGCTGGTCTCTTTGCCCACCCGAACATCGTAGCCCATCGCGCGCAGCTTGGGCGCGAGTGCCGCGACCGGCGTGCCGGCCTCAAGCCGTGTCGGCCCGTTACGGCTGCCGAAATTGGGCAGCGAAACGGCGGCTTGCGCATCGAGCTGCCAGTCCAGCACGCCGATCACGGTCTTGGCGACGTAGTTGGCAATCGCGGGACCGCCGGGCGATCCGACGAGAAGGGTCACCCGTCCATGACGGTCGTAGACGATCGTCGGCGCCATCGTCGATCGCGGACGCTTGCGCGGCTCGACGCGATTGGCGACCGGACGACCATCGGCATCGCTTGGCGCGAACGCAAAATCGGTAAGCTCGTTGTTGAGCAGGAAGCCACCGGCGGTCATCAGCCGGCTGCCGAACTCGTTTTCGATCGTGGTCGTCATCGACACGGCGTTGCCGTCGCCATCGACGATGACGACGTGCGTGGTGGACGGAAATTCCGCGGCATCGCTTTCACCTTGCGGGCGCGCGCGCCGGCCGGTACGCAAGGACTGCACCGGTTCGCCGGACTGCGCACGATTGAACACGGTGTCGCTGCGGATCAGCGACGATCGCTGCGCGAGGTAGGCGCGATCGAGCAGTCCTTCGGGCACCGCGAAGAAGGCGGGGTCGGCGATGAACGCGTCGCGATCGGCGTACGCGAGCCGTTGCGCCTCGCCGATGAAATGCACGCTCCACAGCGATTGCGCGCCCATCGCGCGCACATCGAGGCGTTCGAGCATTGCGAGCGTCTGCAACACCGTGATCCCGCCCGACGACGGTGGCGGCACGCCGCAAACGCGAAAGCTGCGGTAGCCGCCGCATACCGGCGAGCGCTCGATTGCGTGGTAGTCGCGAAGGTCCTCGAGCGACAAGTCGCCGGGATTGGAGACGTAGCCATTGGCGGTCGCGACGATGTCGTCGGCGATGGCGCCGCGATAGAACGCCTGCGCGCCGTCGCGCGCCAACAGGCGCAGCGTGGCGGCATACGCAGGATTGCGCAGCAGCGTGCCGGCGGCTCTTGGCTTTCCGTCGGCCTCGAGGAAATAGGCGCGGATGCGCGGCTGCACGAAACGCGTTTCGGATGCGATCAGCGTCGCAAGCCGCGGCGACACCACGAAGCCCTGCTCGGCGAGCGCGATCGCTGGTGCGGCCAGCTCCGCCCAAGGCAGCTTGCCGTGGCGGCGGTGGGCAAATGCGAGCATCGCCGGCACGCCGGGGACACCCACCGAGCGGCCGCCGACGACTGCGTCGAAAAAACGCATCGGCTTGCCGTCCGCGGCGACGAATCGATCCGGGCGCGCCGCCGCGGGCGCCGTCTCGCGGCCGTCGTAGACACGCAGCTTGTGGGTGCGGCCATCGTGCACGAGCATGAATCCGCCGCCGCCGGGCCCGGACGATTGCGGCTCGACGAGGCCCAGCACCCATTGCACGGCGATCGCGGCGTCGACTGCGTTGCCGCCGCGGGCCAGGATCGCGTAGCCCGCATCGACCGCCAGCGGGTTGGCCGCCGCCACCATGAAACGGCGCGCGTGGACGGTGGACTTGGCCGTCCAGCCCGATGCGTCTTCCGGCGCAGGTTGACCCCACGCCGCCGACACCGCGAGCAGCCACCACGCCGCGAACCGTGCCAGGTGAAATGCGTACGGTTGCGGGGCCATAAGGATCCGATTAAAGCACGGCCTCCGCGCACCCTCGGTGCCGCCGCCCGGCAGCCTTTGTCGGCGTTTGCGCCGTGACCTTACAACTGCGCGCTGCACGGCAGATTTTCGTGTGCGTGCGTAAGGAGCGGCACGGTGCCGCGACCACTTGCCATGCGTCGACACTGCCGGGCCGATTCAGGCGGTGCGACGGACGCATCGACGGCTTCCACCGCGGAGCCTCTTTCAACCTCAGGAGACCACGATGAATTTGACCAGGACACTCGCACTGCTTTCGTTCGCCGCCCTCACCTCCTCCGCTGCCCTGCCGGTGTTCGCAGCCGACGGCGACGGCGGACTGCAGCAATTCGCGATGGAGACCAAGAAGATGGCGGACAAGGACGGCATGGTCAGCAAGAAGGACTTCATGAAAATGATGGAGAAGAAGTTCGACGCGATGGACAAGTCGCACAAGGGCATGCTGTCGACCGACGACATCATGCGCATTTTCAACGACAAGACCGGCGCCTGAGGTCACGAGTCAGGATCGGAGTTGCGAGCACGCCGTTCCCGCGCGAGCGGGAACGCGTGCCATTACCGCGCAAGCGGGAACGCGTGCCAACGGGTAGTTCGCTCGCAAGCGGTCAATGCGCAAAGTCGCAAACGGGAATTCCGCGTAGTCGCAAGCTGGAATGCCGCATGGCTCGCGCGACGTGATGTCGGCGCTTTCCTACGCGGCATCGACGCGTAGACCGATTACGACGCGGGCACTCCGGCGCGATAATCGACGCGCTGCGGTGGCACCCCGCCCGCCGCACACCCCCTATGGTCCGCCTCGAATTCACCATCGATCTCGACTACGAACTCGCCGCCGCGGCGGATTTCGTTTTCGCCATTGCCGCGGCAAAAACGCCGGTGCAGCGGGTCACCGACGAGAACCTGCAATTCAGCCGGCCCGTCGCGAGCCGCTGGTTCGGCGATCCGCAACTGGGCACGCGTTTGCTGCGGGTACGCGCCGGACCGGGCGCGCTGCACGTCGCGTACGCCGGATGCGTCGATATCCGCCATCACCTGTGCGAGCCATCGACGCTGCGCGAGTGCGCGATCGACGATATCCCCGATGACGTCCTGCAGTTCCTGGCCGCAAGCCGTTATTGCCAGTCGGATCGCCTCGTCGAGTTCGCGCACACCGAATTCGGCGGTGTCGAGCCCGGCTACTCGCGCGTCGAGGCGATTCGTCACTGGGTGCGCGACTACGTGCGCTTCAGTCCCGGCGCGTCAACCACCGCCACCACCGCGCTGGACACGCTGGCCGACCGACGCGGCGTCTGCCGCGATTTCGCACACCTGATGATCGCCCTGTGCCGCGCGGTGAACGTACCGGCCAGAATCGTCACCGGCATCGACTACGGTGCAGATCCGCAACTGGGACCCTGCGATTTCCATGCGTACGTGGAAGCGTGGCTCGGTGATCGCTGGTTCCTGTTCGATCCGACGGATATTTCGCCGGTAGAGGGGCTTGTGCGCATCGGTACCGGACGCGATGCCGCCGACGTGGCGTTCGCGACGATCTTCGGCGCGGTGCGCACGTTCGCGCCGAAGATCGGAGTCAAGGCGCTCGAGGACGCGGGCAGAGGCGTTCGCCTGCCTTCGCGCACGCAGCTCGCAGTCTCCGCCACGGGTCCGGCGGCGCCGGAATCGCGTGGCACGTCCGGCAATCATGAGCCCGTGCTGCCGTGGCTTCTGCATTCGCCGCCGCAGGGGATTCGGCCGCAAGGTTGACGCACCTGTGCGCACGTGCGTTGAGACGCCCGTGCCGCGCGTTCGACCTCCGACGACGCGCGCGAATTTCCGCCGGTTCGATGTTACGCCGCGCGCCGCGCAATGACCCGCAGTGCCGTCGCCACTTCCCGCCCGGCGCGCTGCCCGCTCTCCACCGCGCCGTTGAGATAGCCCTGCCATTGCGCCGACGTGTGCTCGCCGGCGAAATGCACGCGGCCTTCGACCGTGTCCAGCGCGCCGTTGAGCATCGTGTATTGCCCCGGCTTGAACAGCGCGTAGGACCCGCGCGTCCAGGGGTAGCGCTCCCACGCATTGCGGATCGCGCGGCCGTTGTAATGCGCGGCGAGTCCGGGCAGCGCGAGCTCCAGTGCCGCCAGCGCCTCGCGCGCGCGCTCGTCCAGCTCGCCTTCGCCGGCGCGCGTCGCCGTCGTGCCGCCCGAAAAACAGTTAATGATGCCGCTCGTCCCGCCTTGCGCACGCGTCACTTCCCAGCTCGTCTGGAACGCCGTGTCGATGCGCGTCTCGCCTGTCGCGTGCATGCCCGTCCAGGCGCGCGCGTCGAACTGCAGTTGCAGCTTGCAGTTGCGCCCCATTCCCAGTTCGCGGATCGCGAGCTGCTTGCGTGCGGAGAAGCCCGCGTGCGCGATATCGAGCTGCCGCAACAATGTAAACGGCAGCGCAAGCACGACGCGGTCGGCGATCTCGTCGTGCACCCGCTGGTCGCGCGCGATCGTCACGCGCACGCGGCCGTCGCCGCGCTGCGCCAGCGCAACTAGGCTCGCCGAAGTCACGATGCGATCGCGCAGGCGCTCGCCCAGCATCCGCACGATCTGGTCGTTGCCGCCGCGGATGTGATAGCGCTGGTCCGATTCCTCGTAGGGCGAGAAACGATCGCGCGGCGATCCCTTCAGCAACACCACGACGGTCGCCGCGCTGGTCTCGTACAAGTCGCCGCCGAGCTCCTCGATGTACGCGTTGCCGACCAGGCGACCAAGGCGCGACGTCGCGCCTCCCGGTACGCGCGACTCGATCCAGTCGCTTGCCGACATCCTGTCCAGCGCGCGCTGCGCCGCGGTGAATTTGTGCCATGTCGGCATGTCGTCGCCGAGCAGCTTGGCGTCGCGATCGAGCGCGGGCAGCATCGCCGCGAAATCACCGTCGATCTCCGCGATCGGATAGAGGCCATCGGCGAAGCGCACGACCGCCTGCGCACCCTGCGCCTCGGCCGCGGTGAGATCGTCGAGCTCAAGTTCCAGCGCTTTCGCCAGCGCGCGGATCTCCGCGTGTCCGGTATCGATCAGTTCGCCGCCGCGCTCCGCGACCTGGCCGTCGGTGAAGGCGTTGCGTTCCGAATAGCACCGCCCGCCAAGGCGCGGCGACGCCTCGTAGACATCCGCGGCAATTCCTGCGCGCGCGAGCGTGTCGGCGGCGCAAAGCCCGGCAAGGCCGGCGCCGATGACGATCACGCGCGGTGCGTGCGCGGTGGACGCCGCGGGGGACGTTGCGACGGACGCCCGCGACGGCAGCCACGATGCGGCGCCCACCGCCGCCGCGCGCGCCAGCATTTGCCGCCTTCCCGTGTCGATCACGGGCGCATCGGGATCGACTCCTGCTGCGCGCACGCGTCGAGCCGAGCCATGCAACAACCGCAACAGGCTTCCTCGCGCCATATGGTCGACTCCCCTCTATCATTGCCGATTGATCCGGCTGCCGTCCGGCCGGCATGCAATCGTCAGCCGCCGGCGGCAATGCGCATTGGAGCCTTTCGCCCGAAAACATTCAAGCCGTCGTGTATCTTATGCGTCGAACGCCGGCGTCGTGGCCGGGCCACCTGGCCCCGCGACCGTGCGCGATCATCGAACATTGCCCCGGAGGAGAAGACATGAAATCACGTTGCTTACTGGCGGCGGCGCTCTGCCTGCAGCTCGCCGCGCCGCTTGCGTTTGCGCAGCAGGACCCCGTGCGCATCATCGGCCTGATGGAGCTTTCCGGCACCGGCGCGACGTCGGGGACGAATTTCAACGACGGCGTGAAGCTCGCGGTCAAGGAAATCAATGCCGCCGGCGGGATCCTGGGGCGCAAGATCGAATATTCGGCCAGCGATACGCAGTCGTCGGCGCCGATCTCCAAGGCGCTTGCGCAGAAGGCCGTCGACCAGGGCGCATACGTCGTCATGGGGCCGGTGTTCTCCGGGTCGATCATGGTCAGCATGGCGGAAACGCGGCGCGCCGAGATCACCAATTTCACCGGCGGTGAAGCGGCGGCCATCACGCAACAGGGCAATCCGTACATTTTCCGCACGTCGTTCACGCAGACCACGGCGATGCCGAAAGTCGCGCGCTACCTCAAGGACGTCGTCAAGGCGAAGACCGTGTCGATGATCTGGGTCAACAACGACTTCGGCAAGGGCGGCCGCGACACGATGGTCAAGGCGCTCGAGGAACAGGGCATCAAGGTCGGCGCGGACATCTCGACCGATCCGGGCCAGGTCGACTTCTCGGGCGCAGTGGTCAGGGCCAAGCAGTCGAACGCCGACGCGCTGTTCGTCTACAGCAACGAGGAAGAGTCGGCGCGCGCGCTGCGCGAATTGAAGAAGCAGGGCTACGACAAGCCGATCGTCGGCGAGACCACGCTGACCAGCCAGAAAGTGATCGAGCTCGCCGGCGACGCCGCCAACGGCGCGGTTGCGCACGTCGGGCTTTCGTCGGACGCGCCGCAGCCGGCGATCCAGGCCTTCAGCCAGCACTTCCAGCAGGAATACAAGTACAAGGGCGACCACAACAGCCTGAAGGGCTATAGCGCGGTGTACATCGTCAAGGTGATGACCGAGCGCATCGGCAAGTTCGACACGAAGGCGCTCGCCGCGGCGTTGCACGGCGCGAAGATCACCGTCAAGGACAACCCGGGCGTGCTGCTCGACGTCAGCTTTGACAAGAACGGCGACCTCGACCGCGAGAGCTTCCTGTCGAAGGTCGTCGACGGCAAGCAGGTGATCGTCTCGACGCTGCCGGCGGCATCGGCCAAGTAACGCCGCGGCGCTCGCGCGCAGGCAACGTCGCACCCATGGCGGATTCGAACTCATTCGGCATCGCGGGGCTGCTCGGCTGGCCGGTGGCGCACTCGCGCTCGCCGGTCATTCACAATCACTGGCTCGCGCAGCACCGCATCGCCGGCCGCTACGTGCTGTTTCCGGTACCGCCCGACAAATTGTCGACCGCGGTGCAGGGACTGGCCGCGCTCGGCATGCGCGGCTGCAACGTCACGACGCCGCACAAGCAGGCGATCATGCCGATGCTGGACAAGGTCGACGATCTGGCTCGGCGCATCGGCGCCGTGAACACGGTGGTCGTTGAACAGGACGGCACGCTGACCGGCTTCAACAACGACGGCAACGGCTTCGTGCAGAGCCTTCGCGACGCCAGCCCGGCATGGCGGCCCGATGCCGGGCCGATCGCGGTGCTGGGCGCCGGTGGCGCCGCGCGCGCCGTGGTCGCGACGCTCGCCGTGCAGGGCGCACGTGAAATCCGCCTGGTCAATCGCACGTTCGAGCGCGCGCAGTCGATCGCGCGCGAATTCGGTTCGCCGGTCACCGCGGTGCCGTGGGAGCAACGCGAGGACGCGTTGCACGACGTCGCGCTGCTCGCCAACGCGACCAGCCTCGGCATGGCGGGCAAGGAGCCGCTCGTCATCTCGCTCGAACGCCTTCCGCGGCATGCGCTGGTGGGCGACCTGATCTATATCCCGCCCGAGACGCCGCTGCTCGCGGCCGCCCGCCAACGCGGCAACGTCACGGTCAACGGCCTCGGTTTGCTGCTCAACCAGGCGCGCCCGGCGTTCGCCGCGTGGTTCGGCGTGATGCCCGACATCACGCCGGAACTGCGGCAGGCGATCCAGGCAACGTTCTAGCATTGCGCGCGGTGGCCGTGCAAAAGACATCGTTCGCGCAATGAACATCTTCGACGAGCCGAAGATCGACTGCCACGTGCACGTGCTCGATCCGGCGCGTTTCCCGTACGGCGAACACACCCATTATCGTCCGGCAGGCCAGGAAACCGGCACGGCGGAACAGCTCGCGCAGGTGATGGATGCCTACGGCACGCGCCACGCGCTGGTGGTCGGACCGAATTCGGGCTACGGACTCGACAACCGGTGCCTGCTCGATGCGCTGGCGCGCGGCGCCGGCCGCCTGAAGGGCATCGCCGTCGTCGACAACGACGCGACGCTCGCCGAACTCGAGGCGCTCAAGGCCGCGGGAATCGTCGGCGTGGCGTGGAATGTCACGCACTATGGCATTGCGCACTACGACCGCGCCGCCGGATTGCTCGAGAGGCTCGCCTCACTCGACATGTTTGTCGACGTGCAGGTCGAGCACGACCAGATGGTGGCGTTGCTGCCGTTGCTCGAGGACAGCGGCGCACGCGTCCTGATCGACCATTGCGGCCGGCCGACACAGCCGGCCGGCATTCGCCAGCCGGGGTTCGCGGCGTTGCTGCGGCTCGCTGCGAGCGGACGCGCGTTCGTCAAGCTCTCAGGCGTCGTCAAGGTTTCGCGCACGCCGTGGCCGCATGCGGACGCGCAACCGTATGTCGACGCGCTGGTCGACACGTTCACCGTCGACCGATGTATGTGGGCCTCCGACTGGCCGTACCTGCGCGCGCCCGGAAAAGTCGACTACGGCGTGCTGCTGAAGCTCGTCGAACGGCAGTTCCCCGACGCCGCCGATCGGCACAAGCTGTTGTGGGAAACGCCGGGCAGGCTGTTCGGATTCACGCGCTGAGGGGCTGCCAGGGACATTCGACGCACGTCGATCCTGGTTAGGCAAAGGCAGCGTCGGGCGCGCGTCATGCGACCCGGCGCGCGCATCGTGCTGCAGCAAAAACAAGGGCCACAATCGCGGCCCTTGCTGTTTCCACCGGACGTGTCGCCGTTACTTCAGCGACACTTCCACGCGCCGCGCTTCGGCGTTATCGGCACCGCCTGCCGTTGCCACGGGCTTGACGAGGTCGACGCGATCCTCGGTGACGCCGTGCGCCTTCATCCGGTCGCGTACCGCTTCGGCGCGCTGCTTGGCAAGCGCCTGGTTGGTCGCGAGGTCCCCGGTTGCATCGTGGAATCCCGAGATGCTGACGCGCTTTCCGGCATCGGCCTTGGCCTTGTCCGCCAGCGCATCGAGGGCGGCGGCGGAATCCGCCGGGATTTCGGCGCTGCCGGTGGCGAAGAACACCTTCACCAGGTCGGCGCTCACCGCCATCGCGGCGGGCGCCATCGCGGGCGGCGCGAGCGCGGCGGACGACGGCGCCGTCATCGCCGACGGTGCGACCGCCGAGGGGGCGACCTTGCCGATGCCCCACACGGCGAACAGCGGCACGATCATCAGCGCGACGATGTTGATGATCTTGATCAGCGGATTGATTGCCGGGCCTGCGGTGTCCTTGTAGGGATCGCCGACGGTATCGCCGGTGACCGCCGCCTTGTGCGCGTCTGAGCCCTTGCCGCCGTGATGCCCGTCCTCGATGTACTTCTTGGCGTTGTCCCACGCACCGCCGCCGGTGGTCATCGAGATCGCGACGAAGATGCCGGTGATGATCGTTCCCATCAGCAGGCCGCCCAGCGCCTGGGGACCGAGCACCAGTCCGACGACCACTGGTACCAGCACCGGCAGCAGCGACGGCACGATCATTTCCTTGATCGCGGCCTTGGTCAGAAGATCGACGGCCGTGCTGTAGTCGGGCTTGGCGGTGCCTTCCATGATGCCCTTGATGTCGCGGAACTGGCGGCGCACCTCGAGCACCACCGAGCCCGCCGCGCGGCCGACCGCTTCCATCGCCATCGCCCCGAACAGGTAAGGTATGAGGCCGCCGAGGAACAGGCCGACGATCACCATGTGATTCGACAGGTCGAAGCTGACGTTGATGCCGAGGCGCGTCAGCGCATGCGTGTAGTCGGCGAACAGCACCAGCGCTGCGAGCCCCGCCGAGCCGATCGCGTAACCCTTGGTCACCGCCTTGGTGGTGTTGCCGACCGCGTCCAGCGGATCGGTGATCGCGCGCACCGACGGCGGCAGGTCGCTCATTTCGGCGATGCCCCCGGCGTTGTCGGTGATCGGGCCGTAGGCGTCGAGCGCGACGATGATGCCGGTCATCGACAGCATCGCGGTCGCGGCGATCGCGATCCCGTAGATGCCCGCGCACGCGAACGAGCCGAGAATCGCGATGCACACCGCGAGCACCGGCAGCGCCGTCGATTTCATCGACACGCCGAGGCCTGCGATCATGTTGGTCGCGTGGCCGGTCGTCGATGCCGCGGCGATGTGCTTGACCGGCGCGTAGTCGGTGCCGGTGTAGTACTCGGTGATCACCACCATCGCCGCGGTCAGCGCGAGGCCGATCAGCGACGCGCCCCACAGCCGCATCGGCGACAGCGTCGGATCGACGGTGCCGATCTCGCCCATCATCTTCGTCGTGATCACGTAGAAGCCGATGGCGGACAGCACGCCCGCGACGGCCAGGCCGCGGTACAGCGCATTCATGATCTTGCCGCCGTCGCGCGCCTTGACGAAAAAGCAGCCGACAATCGACGCGAGGATAGAGAATCCGCCCAGCACCAGCGGATACGTGACCGCGCGCTCGGCCATCGCCGGCAGCAACAGCGCGCCGAGCAGCATCGTCGCGACGATCGTCACCGCGTAGGTTTCGAACAGGTCGGCCGCCATGCCGGCGCAGTCACCGACGTTGTCACCGACGTTGTCGGCGATCACCGCGGGATTGCGCGGATCGTCTTCCGGAATGCCCGCCTCGACCTTGCCGACGAGGTCGGCGCCGACGTCAGCGCCCTTGGTGAAGATGCCGCCACCCAGCCGCGCGAAAATCGAGATCAGCGATCCGCCGAACGCCAGGCCGACCAGCGGCTCGATCAGGTTGTGCAGGCCCTCGCCCATCGCGCCCGGCGTGGCGCCGGAGTCGCGCACGAGGAACCAGTAGAAGCCGGTCACGCCCAGCAGGGCAAGTCCCACCACCAGCATGCCGGTGATCGCGCCACCGCGAAAGGCCACGGCCAGCGCTTCGTTGAGACCCGTGCGCGCGGCTTCGGCCGTACGCACGTTCGCGCGCACCGACACGTTCATGCCGATATATCCGGTCAGCCCCGACAACACGGCGCCGATCGCGAATCCGCCGGCGGTCGACCAGCCGAGGAACCACCCGATCACCAGGAACAGGATGACGCCGACGACACCGATCGTCGCGTATTGTCGATTGAGGTAGGCCTTGGCGCCCGCCTGGATGGCGGCGGCGATTTCCTGCATCCGCGCGTTGCCAGCCGGCTTGGCGAGGATCCAGTTGATCGACCACGCGCCGTACACGATCGCGGCAAGCGCGCAGACAATCGCGAAAATGATACCTGTGGACATGCAAGATTCTCCCGAACGACGATTGATGGGGCTGATGAAGGGTCGCGGCTCCTGCCCCCTGTTATTTTGTGCAACCGGGCGGGGACGAGCGCGGAAAACCCCCTATTTTGCCAGTTTGCGTGCCAAAAAGTCGAGCCGGTCCTGGCCCCAGAACATTTCGCCCCGGTAAACGTAGGTCGGGGCGCCGATCACGCCGCGATCCACCGCCTCGGCCGTCAATGCGTCGTAGCGCTCGGCCACGGCCGGGGAATCGGCGGCCAGCGCGAGCGTACGGGCGTCGAGGCCGTTCTCGACGGCGATGTCGGCCAATGTTTGCGCATCCGCAATGTTGCGTTCCTCTGCCCACAACGCGCGGCCGATCGCGCCGGCCAGTTGCAGCGCCTGGCGCGCATCTGCCGCATCGGCCGCGAGAATCCACTTGGCGGCGGCGTCGCCCGGGCACGGGAAGTGGCGCGGCTGCGCATTGAGCGCGACGCCGAGGAAATCACTCCAGCGCTGCAGCTCGACGAGACGGTACGCCTGGCGCTGCGGCGCGCGCTTGCCGAGTGGAAGGCCCCCGGACGACGCGAACACATGGCCGATGTCCACGGGCTTCACGTCGACGGCGACGCCCGCGTCGCGCGCAATCGCCGCGAATCGCGCGTGCCCGAGATAGGTAAACGGCGAAACCGGCGTGAAATAGTAGTCGATGCGGTCGTTCATGGGTGAGCTTTGCCTTTGCGTGACATGTCAGACGGCAAAATCCGTGCGCAGCTTCTTCTTCACGGCGATGTTCTTCAGCCGCACGTAGCGCGGCAGGCCGTCCTTGAACGGCGGGGGAGATTCGCCCCGGATCAGCGGCGCGAGATAGCGGCGTGCCTTGGCGGTGATCGCAAATCCGTCGGCGGAAATGAAATCGCGCGGCAGCATTTTTTCCGCATTGGCGACCTTGGCGAGCGGCACCGGGCGCACCTGCCATTTGTACGGTTGGTCGGCGATGCGCACGATCGCCGGCATCACTGCGTTATGGCCCGCAAGCGCGAGCTCGACCGCGGCCTTGCCGGTCGCGTAGGCCTGCGCCAGATCGGTCTTCGATGCCAGGTGTCGCGCGGCGCGCTGCAGGTAGTCGGCCACCGCCCAGTGGAACTTGTGCTTCAGGCGATCCTTGACGAGGTTGGCGATCATCGGCCCTACGCCGCCCAGTTGCGCGTGCCCGAACGCGTCGCGCAAGCCGGTGTCGGCGAAGAATTTGCCGTCGGCATGGCGCAGGCCTTCCGAGACGCCGATGCAGCAATAGCCGTGCGACTTGACCTTCGCATCGACCGCCGCCAGGAACTTCGCCTCGTCGAACGGGATCTCCGGGAACAGCAGCACCAGCGGAATGGGCGTCGCCGCATCGTCGGCGAGGCCCACCGCGGCGGTGATCCATCCGGCGTGGCGGCCCATCACCTCGAGCACGAACACCTTGGTCGACGTCTTGGCCATCGACGCCACGTCGAACGCCGCTTCGCGCATCGACGTCGCGACGTATTTCGCCACCGATCCGAATCCGGGGCAGTTGTCGGTCAGCGCAAGGTCGTTGTCGACGGTCTTCGGCACGTGCACGGCAACCACCGGATAACCGAGCCGCTCGCTGACCTGCGACACCTTGAGGCAGGTGTCGGCCGAATCGTTGCCGCCGTTGTAGAAGAAATAGCCGATGTCGTGCGCGCGGAACACGTCGATCAGCCGCTCGTATTGCGCCCGCGACTCGTCGAAGCCCTTGAGCTTGTAGCGGCAGCTGCCGAAAGCGCCGGCCGGCGTGTGGCGCAGCGCCGCGATCGCCGCTGCCGACTCCCTGCCCGTGTCGATCAGGTCCTCGGTCAACGCGCCGATGATGCCGTTGCGTCCGGCGTAGACATTGCCGATCCGGCGCTTGTGCTTGCGCGCAGTCTCGATGACGCCGGCGGCACTGGCGTTGATCACCGCGGTGACGCCGCCGGATTGTGCATAGAACGCGTTGCGGGAGGGCATGTTTTCAGGTTCCGTCGAGTGCCGAGGCGAGCGCAGTGGCGCGCGGATCCTGCGGCGCCATCCGGGCGAGACGACCGGCGCAATCGCGCACCGCCGCAAGGTCGCCGCGCTCGCGGCAGATCAACGCCAGATTGTAGACGAGCATCGCGTCGTCCGGCCGCACCAGCGACGCCAGCGCCTGCGCCGACTGCGCCTGCGCAAGCCGCCCGGTCGCGCGTTCCACCGCCGCCATCAGCACCAGCGCGTCGGGCTCGTTGGGGAATTTTCGCAATACGTCGCCGATTTCGGTCGCGGCCTCGGGGAAGGCGCCGCGCTGCACGGCAGCCGATGCCCGTCGCAGGGCGGGCGTCAGCGTGGCAAGTGTCGCGGCGCGCGCCGCGGCCCACTTGCCCCGCACCACGTCGCCGACCCGGTCGACCTCGGCTGCGTCGAGATTGGCGCCGCCGCCCGCGCCGGATTCGCCGGCGCCGGCATTCCAGACGAACGTACGCTGCCGCACGAAGTGAAACGGCGCGCGCTGCGCGCACTGCAGGAACAGGTCCCAGTCCTCGTGGATTTCGAGCGCCTCGTCGCAGCGCACACCCTCCCGTACCAGCGTGCGCGCGATCAGTGCCGCACCGAAGCAGATGAAATTGCGCCGATAAAGCTCGGACAGCGCCATCGGCTGCCCGAACGGGCGCACCGGCTCGCCTTCGACGTGCACTTCGGCGAGCGAATGCGCGACGCCTGCTCCCGGGTGCGCCGACGCGCCGGCAAGCAGTCCACGCAGATGGCCGTCGCGCCATTCGTCGTCGTCGTCGAGCAGGATGATCCATTCGCCGCGCGCCGCCTCGAGCCCCGCATTGGCCGCGGCCGCGCGTGCGAGCGGCACCGCGGATGCGATGAAGCGAAGCGGATGCGCGCCCGCTGCGGCCGGCGGCTGCGGGTGCGCCGCGCCGCAGGCGCCGACGACGATCACCTCCAGCGCGACGTCGCACTGCGCGGCGATCGACGCCAGCGTGCGCATGAGCGTGGGACGCGCCATGCTGCGCACCACGACGCTCGCATCGAACGCGCTCACGCGGCGCCGAGCTCGGCGATCAGCTTCGCCGCCGGCGCGTAGCCGGGTGCGATCCGCAAAGCGTGCTGCGCGAGCCGTCGCGCACGGTCATTCTCGCCACGGCCGCGCACCAGCAACGCGAGGTTGAACACGAATGAGGGCTCGTGCGGACATACCCCGGCGGCCAGCGACTGCATCGCGATCGCGTCGTCGCTGCGCCC
Organism: Pseudomonadota bacterium; assembly: GCA_041691615.1. GTDB lineage: Bacteria > Pseudomonadota > Gammaproteobacteria > Burkholderiales > Casimicrobiaceae > VBCG01. The sequence continues at coordinate 3,067 of JBEPUI010000042.1, read as the reverse complement.
GGTGCGCAGCATCACCATCGCCAGCATGTTGAGCGCATGCGGATCGTTTTGCGCGATCGCGAGCGCGTCGTCGCAGGCGCGCTCGGCGCGAGACCAGTCGGCGGACTCGACCGCCTTGGCCGCGGCATCCAGCGCCGGCGCGAGGCGCGCGATCAGTGCTTCGCGTTGCGGCCGCCACTTGGCATGGATACGGTCGCGAAACTGCGCGAATCGCGCGTCGTCGTGGTTGCCGCCGCCGCCCGCCCCCGAACTGCCCCGGTCGGCGCGCCACTCGAAAGTGCGCAGCCCGGTCGACTGGAATCGAGTGTGCTGCGCCAGCTGCAGGAAGAAATCCCAGTCCTGCATGATGACGAACGACGGGTCGAAGCGGCATCCGTCGTCGAGCAGCGAGCGCGCGAACAGCACCGTCGACAGATGCAGGAAATTGCGCGCGTAGATCTGCGTGAGCGCGAACGGCTGTCCCCAATTCTGTTCGCTGCCGTCGGCGAGGCGCACGCGCGCCTGTGCGCAGACCACGCGCGACTTGCCGCGCCGCGCCGCGCCGACCAGTCCCTCGATATGCGAGGCGTCGATGACGTCGTCGTCGTCGAGGAACGTGATCCAGGCGCCGCGCGACGCATCGAGGCCGACGTTGGCGGCGGCGGGACGCGACAGCGGGATGTCCGACGCGATGAGTCGCACCGGGTGCGATCCTGCCATCGTCGGCACTGCCGGATGCGAAGCGCCAATGGCCGCGACCACGACCGCCTCGACCGCAGGCCAGGTCTGCGCGCCGATCGCGGCGAGTGCCGTGTCGAGCGACGCGCGCGCCATGCTGCGCACGATCACGCTGACCAGCGGCGTGTCGGTGGGGCGGTCGGCCATTGCCATCGATGCCGCTTTGCCGGCGGAAGCGCGAGCCGTCAGCAGCGCAGCGCGGCGCGGCATGCGTCGCGGATCGCCTCGACGCTGCCAAGGCCATCCACTCGGCGATAGCGCGGGGCGCCCTGCTCGCCGCGTGCCGCCCACTGCGCATAGTAGGCGAGCAGCGGCTCGGTCTGCAGGTGATAGACGGCGAGGCGCTTCTGCACCGTCTCCTCGCGATCGTCGTCGCGCTGGATCAGGTCCTCGCCGGTCACATCGTCCTTGCCTTCGACCTTCGGCGGATTGAACTTGATGTGGTACGTGCGGCCGGACGCGACGTGCACCCGGCGCCCGCTCATGCGCTCGACGATCATCGCGTCGGGAACGGCGATCTCCAGCACGTAGTCGATGCGCACCGCCGCGTCCTTCATCGCATCGGCCTGGGGAATGGTTCGCGGGAAACCGTCGAACAGGTAGCCGGCGGCGCAATCGGACGCCTTCAGCCGGTCCTTGACCAGCCCGATGATGATCTCGTCAGACACCAGCGCGCCGCTGTCCATGATCTTCTGCGCGGCGAGGCCGAGCGGTGTTCCCGCCTTGACCGCCGTGCGCAACATGTCGCCGGTGGAAATTTGCGGGATGCCGTAGGCCTCTTTGATGAAGCTCGCCTGCGTCCCCTTGCCCGCTCCCGGCGGTCCCAGCAATATCAATCGCATGTCGGCTCTTCGCTAAGGTTGAAATCGGTGCCGCCGCTTTTCGGCGCGTTCGGCGCCCGGCTTCATGCCGTCGGCGCGTGAACGCCCGCCGCGATGATGCGCCGCACGCGCAACAGGTCGTCCTCGGTGTCGACACCCGGCGCGGGCGTGCCGTCGGTGACGTCGACGACGATGCGGTAACCATGCCACAACGCGCGCAACTGCTCCAGCGCCTCGAAGACTTCGATCGGCGCGGGCGACAGCAGCGGATAAATGCGCAGGAACGAGACGCGATAGGCGTAGAGCCCGTAGTGGCGATACACCGGCAGCCCCGCCGGCAGCGCGCCGCGGCCCGCAGCGAACGCATCGCGCGCCCACGGAATGCTCGCTCGGCTGAAGTACATCGCATAGCCGGCGGCGTCGCGCACCACCTTCACCACGTTCGGATTGAACGCCTCGGCCGCGTCGTCGATCAGGTGGCACGCGGTGGCCATCGCCGCGTCCGGATGCGAGGCGAGCGTATCCGCCATCTGACGGATCAGCGCGGGCTCGAGCAGCGGCTCGTCGCCCTGCACGTTGACCACGATCGCATCATCGCCGAACTGCAATGCCTTCGCCGCTTCGGCGAGGCGATCGGTGCCCGTCGGGTGGTCGCCGCGCGTCATCAGCGCCTCGCAACCATGCGCCGACGCTGCCTCGAGGACGCGGGCATCATCGGTGGCGATGACCACGCGTGCGGCACCGCTCGAGCGTGCCCGTCGCACCACATGCACGACCATCGGCACGCCGCACAGGTCGGCGAGTGGCTTGCCGGGCAGGCGCGTTGAACCGTAGCGCGCGGGGATCAGGACGTGGAAGGGGGTCATCGCCGGTTATTTCATCGGGCGCCGCTCATCGCCGGCATGGCAATGTCGGTGGCGTGCCAGCTGCCATGCATCGCCTTCCGCGAACCGCGCCGGCGTCACTCGCATTCTTCGGGCGTGAGCTTGCGCGCCTCGTCTTCGAGCATCACCGGAATGCCGTCGCGAATCGGATAGGCGAGGCGCGCGGACTTGGAAACGAGCTCCTGGCGCTCGCGGTCGTAGACGAGCGCGCCCTTGGTCACCGGACACACCAGGATTTCAAGCAGCTTGGCGTCCATCAGGTTCTTTCAATGAGCCCGAGCACGCGGTCCACCAGTGCCGGATCGAGCTCCGCCTCGATCGGCAGATAGTAGCAGCGCATGTCAGCGAAGGAACGGCATTTTACCGCGTCCTTCTGCGTCATCACGATGATGTCCGCGCGCGACTGCGCGATGTCCGCCGCGACGAACGCATGGTGATCGGCGAATGGACGCGCCGCCGCTTCCACGCCTTGCGCCCGCAACAGGTCGAAAAAACGCTGCGGATTGGCGATTCCGGCGAGCGCCTCGATCGCGTGACCGCGCCACGCGGCGGCCGCACCGGGCAGCGCGACGTCGTCGACGAGACGACGAAACGATCGCGGGCGATGGACAACGACGGTTTGGCGGCCATCGCCAGCCGCCGGTC
>JBEPUI010000041.1:0-28512 GCA_041691615.1 Pseudomonadota bacterium | reverse complement strand
GTTCGGCGGCCGCGTCATTTGTTTAAAAGACACTGGCTTTGAAAATCCCCAATGTCCCGCTATGGGGGGCCACCCGCCCGCCAAAGCGCGAAGCCATTCCTTTTGCAAACCATCGCATTGGCCAAATCTCCTGCGGCGCCACGCGAATTCGAGATCGCGCGTTGGCTCTCGCGCTTCGCGCTGCATCGACGCAACGCGGCGGTTCCGACGCGGCGCATTACGAGCCGGGCCACCTGTCGGTTTCCACAGCTGACATTCGCGATCGCCGCGCCCAGCATTGGCTGGCCGGGGACCATTTGGCGCCCCCGGCATTGACGAGGGGAGACGTCATGAAAATTCTGGTGGTCGATGATCATCCGTTGATTCCACGGGCGATGGCGCTCGCGCTCGAGGACTTCGAGCCGTCCGTCACGCTGATCGCAGCCGCGAACCGCGACCAGGCCGAGCGCATGCTCGCGTTGCATCCGGATTGCGTGCTGGTGCTGCTCGATCTCGCATTGCCCGGAACACGCGGCATGGAATTTCTCGCGGCGCTGCTGCGCGATCATCCGCGGCTTCCCGTGGTCGTGCTGTCGGCGACGCACGATCGCGCAACCGTCGACGCGGCGATGGCCGCGGGCGCACACGGATTCATCGCCAAGACGGCGGATGCGCAGGAGATCGTGACGGCAATTGGTGCCGCACTGGCAGGCAAGCGCCCGGTCACGCGCGACATCGCGCCGCGCATCGCCGAGGCGGCGGCGCGCCTCGCCCCCGGCGTTTACGGGCTCACATGCCGCCAGGCGGATGTGCTCATGCTGCTGGTCCAGGGTAAGCCGAACAAGATGATCTGCCGCGACCTGAAGCTTTCCGAAGGCACCGTCAAGGTCCATGTATCCGCGATATTGAAGGCGTTGAACGTCCACTCCCGAACGCAGGCGGTGGTCGAGCTCGCCAAGCGCGGCGTCGACCCCGAAACCGCGCGTCGCTAGGCGCATCTGGTGTCCGCGTTGCGCGCGGTCGCGCCGGCGCTGCTGGCGCGCGCCCGCGGCGAGCAGGTCGCGATGCTGTACGAGCACTTCAGCCGCACGACCTGGTCGATGCTGCTGGGCGCGCTGATCCTGTGCCTGGTGCTGCGCGACCAGGTGGCGCCGGCGGCAATGGCCTCGTGGCTGGTGCTGGTGGTGCTCAACCAGGGATGGCGTGGCCTGCTCGCGAGCGCGTGGCGCCGCGCGCAGCCGGGCATCGGTGCGGCGCCGCGGTGGGGACGCTATTGGGCCGCGGGTTCGACGCTTGCCGGCGCGCTGTGGGGAATCGCCTCGGTAGCGATGTTTCCGGCGTCGTCGGCGCACCAGGCGCTGCTGATCGCGTGCCTGTTCGGCGTGGTGCTTGGCGGGCTCAACCTGACCGCCGTCTACAAGCCTTCGTTCTATGGATTCGCGCTGCCCGCGCTGCTGCCGCTGATCGTGCGCATCGCGCTCGAGGCCGATCCCGTGCACCTCGATATCGCCGCCGTGATGCTGGTCGTGCTGGCGTTCATCCTCGCCTTCGGCCACCGTCTCAACGATGTCCTCACCCATGCGCTGGCGATGCGTTACGAGAACACGGACCTGGTTGCCGAGTTGAAGGAACAGACGCGCGCCGCGCACAGTGCGCGCGCGGCCGCGGAGGCGGCCAACCGCGGCAAGAGTCAGCTGCTGGCCGCCGCGAGCCACGACCTGCGCCAGCCGCTGCATGCGCTGGCGTTGTTCTCGGCGGCGCTGGCGGAACGCACGCGCGGCACCGACCTCGCGAACCTCGTCGCCAACGTCGAACGCTCGACCGCGAGCCTCGACGCGCAGTTCGGCCAGCTGCTGGATCTGTCGCGGCTGGAAGCCAATGCATTCGCACCCGAGTGCGCACGCGTGGCGCTGCAACCGCTGTTCGCGCGCATGCGCGAGGAATTCGCGTCGCAGGCGTTTGCCAGGGGCCTCGACCTGCGGTTCGCGGCGACGAAACTCGCGGTGATTTCCGATCCGGCGCTGCTCGCGCGCATCCTGCGCAACCTGATCGGCAACGCGTTGCGCTACACGCGCACCGGTGGCGTGATCGTGGGCGCGCGCCGCTGCAACGGCAACGTCGCCATCGACGTGTTCGACACCGGACCCGGCATCAGCGCCGTCAACCGCGAGCGCATCTTCGACGAATTCTTCCAGATCGACGCACTCGCCAATGCGCCGCAAGGCGGACGCGGATCGGGGCTTGGACTTGCGATCGTCAAGCGGTTCGCCGACTTGCTCGGCCATGAGGTGAGCCTCGCGTCACGTGTCGGACGCGGCGCGCGCTTTCGGGTGGCCTGCGAGCGCGCGGACGGACTGCGGCCTGGCGCGCGGCGTGCATTGGTCGCGCGCACCGTTGCCTCTTCGACGCTGGCCGGCGCGCTGGTCGCGGTCATCGACGACGACGAGTCGGCGATCGAGGGCATGCGCGCGCTGTTCGGCGCCTGGGGCGCGCGCGTCGCCGGCGGCACGCATGCCGGCGCGGTGCTCGACGCGCTCGGCGCGCTGGAAACCTATCCCGACCTCATCGTTGCCGACCTCCGTCTCAGCGACGGCGAAACCGGCGTCAGCGCGATCGCGCGCCTGCGCGATGAATTCGGCGCGTCGATCCCCGCCATGATCGTGTCGGGCGACGTCAGCGCCAAGGCGATGCGTGATGCGCACGGCGCAGGCTTGACGCTGCTCGCCAAGCCGGTGGACGCAACTGCGCTGCACGTCGCCGCGTCGGCCTTCATCGCGCGCGCAGCACCCGCCGATTCGAGCACGTCGTAGCGGTGTGCACGTCGTAGCTCCTCGCATATCGTAGCGCTGCGCACGCAATACCCGCGTTTATCCGGCATAGGCGGCTCGCATTGCGCTTCAGCGACAGCGCTCCGTCGCGGCCTTGCTATTCTTGCGGTGGGCTCGTGCCGGCACTGAGAATAGTTCGCATTTCCCGGCGCGGCGCCAAGCATTTTTTGCGCGCGCTTGCACGTGCCCCCGCCAAAAGCGCGGTGCCCGACACCGCGCCCGCCCCTGACTCCACCCAACGCTCCCCGCTCAATGAATTCGTCAAACGCACAGACACGGCGCCCTATCGTCTCCGGATTGTGGCTGATCGCAATCATCTTGATGGTGATCTGGTCGGCGCTGCGGGTGATCCTGTGGGTCGATGTCGGGCCCCGGAACGCGGGCTGGTCGAACGCCCTTACCGTGTTCGTGGTGGGACTGGGATTCGATCTCGCGACATTGGCGCTGGTCATCGCGCCGCTGCTGTTGCTGGTGGCGCTCGTTCCCAATGTCGTGCGCCGGACACGCTGGTACATGGCCTTCAGGTGGACGTATGTATGGCTGTCGTGCGCAGTCGTGCTGCTGGGGGCGGTCGCCGAGTTCCTGTTCTGGCGCGAATTCACGACGCGTTTCAACTTCATCGCGGTCGACTACCTCGTCTATCGACGTGAAGTGCTCGGCAACATCCGCGAATCGTATGCGGTCGCGCCGATCCTGCTCGCGATTGCGGCGGTGGCGCTGGCGGTGACGCTGGCGCTGCAGCGCAAATGGCGTTTCGCAGCCACCCCGCGCAGCATGCGATCACGCTTCGCGCTGATCGCCGCGGCGATCTTGCTGCCGCTCGCGAGCATCTACCTGGTCAGCATCGATCAGATGGCGGTCACCGGCAATGCGTACGCCGACGAGCTCGTCGGCAACGGCACCTATACCTTTGTCGCGGCCTTCCGGCGCAACGATCTCGACTACAACACTTTCTACCGGTCGATGCCGCAGTCCGAAGCCAATGCCGTGCTGCAGTCGCTCGGCGTGCGCCGCGCCCCACTGGATGAACCGGCGAGCGCTCAGCCGGCACTCGCGCCGGAAGCGGTCGCGTCCATCGGACCGTTTCTGCGCCGCCCGCGCAACGTGGTGCTGATCTCGATCGAAAGCATGTCGGCGAAGTTCCTGGGCGTGTATGGCAACGGCAGCGCTCTCACGCCCAATCTCGATCGCCTGGCGCGACAAAGCCTGTGGTTCGATCACTTCTTCGCCACCGGGACGCGGACGGTGCGCGGCCTCGAGGCGTTGTCGGTGGGCATTCCCCCGGTGCCAGGCCAATCGGTCGTTCGCAGGCCCGGCAACGAACGCCTCGCCACCGTCGGCGGTTTGCTGGCGCAGCGCGGCTACGACGTCTCGTTCATCTATGGCGGTTACGGCCTGTTCGACAACATGAACGCCTATTTCCGCGGCAACGGCTACCAGATCGTCGATCGCCACGACTTCGCCAAGCAATCGATCGCGTTCGCCAACATCTGGGGGGTTGCCGACGAGTCGTTGTTCAACAATTCGATCGGCGTGTTCGACAAGGCCTACGCGGGCGGCAAGCCGTTTTTCGCGCACATCATGACGACGTCCAACCATCGGCCTTTCACCTATCCCGATGGCCGGATCGACATTCCTTCCCCGGGGGAACGCGATGGCGGCGTCAAGTACACCGACTACGCGATCGGCAAGTTCATCGAGGATTCCCGTGGCAAGCCGTGGTTCGACGACACCCTGTTCGTGATCACCGCCGACCACTGCGCAGCCGTCGCCGGCAAGACCCGGCTGCCGGTCGCCGACTACCGGATCCCGTTGATCCTCTATGGTCCGAAGCTCGTCAAGCCGGCCGTCGACTCGCGGATCGCAAGTCAGATCGACGTGCCCCCCACGCTGCTGGCGTTGCTGGGCTATCCCGGGCAGGATAATTTTTTCGGCCGCAACCTGTTCGCCGCCGGTGGCAGCCCGCCGCGCGCGTTCATCAGCAATTACCAGGACCTCGGGTATTACAAGAACGACACGCTGACCGTGCTCTCGCCGCAGCGCAAGGTCAGCGCCTTCAGCATCGATTCGAATTCGCTGGACTCCGAGCCCCGGCCTGTCGACGCGCAGCTCGCGCGCGAGGCGATCGCGTATTACCAGACCGCCGAGGAAGCGTTCCAGCAGGGCGCGCTCGCGCTGCCACCGCTCGCACCAAAATAAAACCCGCGGTGGCTGCGCTGGCAGCGCACCGCGGGGCGGAGGAAATCCTTGCACCGCGCGAATCGCGCGGGGTCGAGCCGGCCAGAGGTCGTTCGTCGCCGGGTTGCTCGGTCAGACGAATCCCAGGTTCCTGGTCGTGAAATTCGCCAGATTGGGGAATACGTAGTCCATGTCGGCCGAGCCGACACCGAACCAGTTCGCAAGCGTCGCACCGATCTGGTCGACCGACGTGGTGGGCAACCACGCGCCGTTGCTGCTGACGTCGTCGGGACCCTTGACCACCAGCGAGGGAAACGAACCGTAGACGCGCCCTCCCTTGACCGCGCCGCCCAGCACCAGGTGGTGGCCGCCGTAGGCATGGTCGGTGCCGACGTTGGCGTTGCCGATGAACGTGCGGTTGAAGTCGGACATCGTGAACGTCGTGACATTGCTCGAGATGCCGGCCGCGACGGTGTAGTCGTAGAACGCCGAGATCGAATCGTTGAGCTGCGTCATCAGGTTGACCTGGTTGGTCAACAGCGCGCTGTGCGTGTCGAAGCCGCCTATCGCGACGAAGAAGAACTGCCGCGTCAGGCCGAGCGCGCCGCGCGACTCGATCAGCCGGGCGACTTGCTTGAACTGCTGCGCGAGACCGGTGTTCGGCACGCCGGAGAACGCGTTGGCGACCACCGGCGGCAGCGTCGCCGTCAGGATCGGGTTGGCGCTTTCCGCCGAGTTGAGCGCGCCACCCATGATCGACGCCGCGCCGTCGACCACCTTGTTGCCCGATCCCGGCGCCAGCAAAGCCTTGAGCGCGTTGTAGCGCGCGAGCGAAACCGCATCGCCGCCCTGCCCCTGCAGGCTCACGCCGCCGTTGCCTGGAATGACGAACGGCACCGTCGAATTGCCCGCTGCGAAGATCTGGTTTCCCGACACCGACACCGTTCCCGGAATCAACGCACCGGCGTTCATCGCCTTCAGCCGGTCGGCCGCGCGTCCACCCCAGCCTGTGCGAGTGACGGTATTGGGGAGTTGGCCCATCCATGCGACCTGCTGGTCGGAATGCGAGAACAGGTTCGCGGGGCGCCCGATGCCGGTCTTGTACGCAGCGACGTCCTTCAATGGCGTCAGCAGTGTGCCGGCGTTGGCGATGATCGCCATCTTGTTGGCGTTGTAGATGTCCCTCAGGTCGACGAGATTGGGATGCAGCCCGTACGGCATGCCGGTCGCGCTGTCGTTCACCGGCTGCAAGTCGGCTTGCAGGTGGCCGATGCCCGACGCGGCGCTGCGCACCGCCTGGTATTGCGCCCAACGGCCCGCGTCGGTCGGCACGATCATGTTGTTGCTGTCGTTGCCGCCGAACAGGAACACGCCGACCAGCGCCTTGAAGTCGGCGCCGGCGGCCTGCGCGCTCTGCATGCCCCACGTGCCGAGGCTGCCGACCATTCCGGCGGCGGTCAGAGCGCCGGAGTTGCGTAGGAATCTGCGACGATCGGTATTCATCAGTGCTGCACCTGGAAGTAGTAGGACGATGCCATCAGGTAGACCGTCGCGCGTGCACGATCCGTTCGCCATTGCGTCTTCGTGGGATCGGGGCTCGACGCGATCGCCGCCACCGCGGTGACGATCGCGCTGCTGGCCGCGGCCGGGAGCGTCCCGCCCATCAGCACGGTATTGACCTGGTTGACGAGCGTCGCGGGATCGTCGGCGAACGGCTCGAATTGCTGGAGGTTCAGGCGGGTTCCGATCGCGCCGTCGAGGTTGGCGTCTTCGCCCAGCCCGTTGTAGACCAGCGTGTAGACGAGGTTGGCGCGCGCGAACGCGGTATTGCTGTCGTGGATCGCGAACTCGGGCTCGACCAGGCTCTTGCCCTGCACTTCGACAGACGTGTCCGGCTGGAAATAGTTGAACACCGTCGGCGAGTAGTACGGGCGTTGCCCCAGCGCGCCGGCACGGTCGCCGAGCGTGTTGCCATCGGTGATGCCCGACAGCGAGCGCACCAGCGAAGTGATCACCAGCGCAGGCTCGCGCAACGAGCCGAAGCTGTCGCCCTTGTCGGCGCTGCCGCGCGCTTCGCTGTCGAGCAGGATCGCGCGCACCACCGCGTGCAGGTCGCCGCGCACGCCCGCGCCGTTGTTCTTGAAGACCTGGACGATGCGCTGCACGTACGCCGCCGATGGATTGCCGGTGACGAGCCGCTGGATCAGCTGCTTGCTGATGAACACCGGCGTGTTCGGATGAATGAACACGGCGTGCACGGCGCTCTGCATGTCCTGCAGCGCGTTCTGTCCCGCCGGAACCGCGACGTCGTTGACCAGCGCCTTGGCGTCCGAATCATGGCCGGTCGTGACCGTGCCCGGGAACGTGACCATCGGCTTTGCGTAGTACGCCGAATTCTTCTTCACCGCCGGCAGGCCGTCGGGCGTCGCATAGGTCCAGCCGGTGAAGACCCGCGCCATCTCCTTGATGTCGTCCTGGTCGTAGGTCGGGATCGGATTGCCGAGACCATCGGTCAACGGCGTGCCGTCGTCCTTCAACTCCTCGAGGCCGATGGAGAACAGCTGCATGATTTCGCGCGCATAGTTCTCGTTCGGCACGCGGCCCTTGCCATCGGCACGGTCGTTGTTGACCGCGTCGAGGTAGTTGCCCATGGCCGGCGACAAGGTGACCTGTTGCAGCAGCGTTTCGAAATTGCCGAACGCGTTGGCGAACAGGATGCCCTGGTAGCGCGACATCACGTACGCATAGGCGAGGTCGGGCTCGTTGCCGGAGGTGACCAGGACCTGCGACAGCGCCCACGCCACGCGCTGGCGCAGCTGGTCGGGCTTGCTCGTTGCGTTGGTGAAGAAGTCGCGCTGGACCATGTTGAGCGACAGGTGGTCGCGCACGCATTTCACTTGCGGCGAGTTGGCCGGGAAAGGATTGCCGGCAGGGTCGTTGTTGGTGCAGTCGTATGTGCCGCCAAGCTGGATGTGGTTGTATCGCGTATCCGGATAGCCCGACGTGGGCTGGTTGAACTGATTGTCGATCCAGCCTGCCGCACCCATCGACTGCACGCTCGCCACGTCAGCTTGCGTCGGGCCGAACGTTGCCTGGGTCAGCAAGCGCCACACGTCGGCGGTCGTGGACCTCGCGACCGGCGTCGGCGTGGTGACGACATTCAGGATCGTCGAGGTCGCGACCACGCCGAAGCTGTCGGTGGCCCGCGCGGTGAACTGATAAGTCTGGCCGGCGGTGCCGAGTGCGGTGGCAAGCGTAAACGGCTTGACCGCGACCGTGCCGATCACGACGCCATTGCGCAGGAACTCGACCTTGGCGATCGTACCTGTCGAGCCGGTCGGGTTCGCCGTCAGCGTGATCGACGCGGGAACTTGCGTGAACGTGGACGTCGAGGCCAGCGATACCTTGAGCGTCACCGCCGGCGCCGCGGCGACCGAAACCGGAATCGCTCCCGACTGGACCTGTGCGCCGGCGGTGTCGGTGGCAATCGCGCTGAAGCTCAGCGAACCGCCCACCGCAGGCGTGTACCGGTAGATGAACGGCGGCGTCAATTGCTCCTGGAGCAACTTGGTGCCGGAATAGAAGCCCACCTTGCGGATCGTGCCGCCGGTTTCGCTCGCGATCGCGGTCAGCGTGACCGTTTGCCCGACGGCGATCGACGTCGCCGACGCGGTCAGCGACACCTTGGGCGTCGCGCCTGGCGCCGGATTGACCTTGACGATAACCCCGCCGGACGTGCCGGTCACGCCCTTACTGTCGGTGGCGATCGCGGTGAATGCAGGCGTGCCGGTTATCGTGGGCGTGTAGATCGCAGTGTAGGGCGGCGCCGAGACGGTCTTGATCAGCGTCGAGCCGAAATAGAACGCCACGCTACCGATCGTCCCGCCGGTTTCGCTCGCTGTCGCGGTGAACGTCACCGGCGATCCCAGCGTGACCGTGTTGGGCGTCACCGCTAACGTTACCTTGGGCGTGGTGGCCGGCGGTGTCGTGGTCGACGACACGTGCAGCCCGACCATGGACGATGTCGCGGTCACGCCTTTTGCGTCGACCGCGACCGCCGAATATGCGTAGTCGCCCTCTGCCGCCGGGGTGTAGGTATAGGTGTAGGGCGCCGCAGTGCTCTCGAACAGCAGCGTGGCGCCGGCGAGGAATCGGACCTTGCTGATCGTCCCGCCGGTTTCGCTCGCCGACGCCGTGAGTGTCACGGGCTGTCCGAGCGTGAGCGTCGAAGCCGAAGTCGCGAGCGTTACCTTGGGCGTGTTCGCCGGCGGCGGCGTCGTCGTGGTCGAAACGCGCACGCCTACTGCGGCCGACGTGGTGGTCAAGCCCTTGGCGTCGAACGCGATCGCCGTGTAGGTGAAGCTGCCTTCGGCCGCAGGCGTATAGGTGAACGTATACGGCGCCGCCGTGCTTTCGAACAGCAGCGTGGTTCCCGCGTAGAACGCGACCTTGGCGATCGTCCCGCCATCTTCACTGGCGGTCGCATTGAGCGTCACGGGCTGACCCAGCGTCACCGCCGATGACGACGCTCCGAGCGTCACCTTGGGCTTGGCCACTTCTGGTCCGGAAAGCGTGTAAGACGCCGGCTCGGATGTGCGCGTCGCGCCGGTGGTGTCGTGCGCGACCGCGGTGAACACGTGAGTTCCGGACGTGATCGTCACGGTCAACGCCCAGGGTTCGCGCGTCAGCGTCGCGAGCGGCACGCCGTCCATCAGGAAATCGACGCTGGTCACGAACGCGGTCGTGTCGGTGACCGTCGCCTGGATCGACAGCACGCTGGCGGTCGTCGGCTGGACCGTCACCGAGACCTTGAGCGCGCTGTCGTCGGTGCCTCCGGTTGGCGTTTGCGACGTCAGAACGTAGAAGCCGATGCCCTCGAGCTGGAACCAAGGATAGATCTGCAGGACGATGTCCCGCTCGGCCGTGCTGTCGGTGTAGAAACGCGCCTGGGTCTGCGTATTGAAGAACCGGTACAACGCCGCGCGGCCCGCGCCGGGCCCATAGGGTGCGTAGTAAACGACACCTTCGAGGATGTAGCTCGTGTGCGTTGCGACGAAGAGATCGCGCTCGGCTTCGGACTGCGTGTAGAAGTGCGTGCTGGTCGCCGTGTCGAAAAAACGGTAGACCGGCTTGGTATTCGGCGCCGGCGTCTGGTACGCGTAGAACACCGGGCCTTCGTAGAGAAACTGCGGCCAGCGCGACAGCACGATGTCGCGCTCGATCGTGGAGATCGTATAAAAGTGAGTGCCGGTCTGGTTGTTGAAGAAGCGGTAGACGGGAACCGGCGATTGCGCGAGCGCCACCGCGGGCGCGAGCCACGCCAATAGTGCCAACGCAACGGGGATCAACCACCTGCGCGCAACGCTCAGCTGCGCTTCGAAGCCGCTCGGCGCCACGGTGGCGCGTTGCCATTCACGATGCATTTTGCGTTCTCCCCGCCGTCGTCCTGCATCCGCCCGGCACCGCCAGGCTTCGCTGCAACGTTTCCCGATTGGCGCATCGCGTCACCCGCGGCGCGACCGGCTGGGCGGATTATTGTCCGGGTAATTGCATAATTCAATAGCCGGAGGTCATTTTTTGACAGACGGCGTTATGAAATACGTTCTTATGCAAGATGAATAAGAAGTAAATCTTATATCTAATTGTTTTAACTGAAATTAAATAGTTGTCACCAACAACTCAATATTTTTTCGCAACAATCTTGATGACAATGTTCTTGCACGGAAACTGGCTAAAGCGCCAGAACAACGTTTTGTGAAGGGAATATTTGGAGGTGGATTCTTCACGGAATTACATCCGCGGCCGATCGTGAAGCTTCATGACGTCGGAATAGTCCGGACGCGCGCCGCCGGGTGGCGGCGCGAGAACCGTACCGGACAGGTGGACTTTAGCTACGACTGTGCACGGCGCGCCTCTGCTCCATTTGCGAGGCCCGATCGCGCAGTGCATCGCGGACCATCGCTTTCTGGTCCGGCGCGAGGCCTGTGTAGACGGCGAGCCACGCATCGCGAACCGTCGAGCGCAGTTGCTGCCCTTGCGCCCGCGCGGTGTCGGCTGCGCCGGCGACCGCCGACAGGTCGGGCTGGTCCTTGGCGAGTTCGGTGTCGAGCGCCGATTTGACACCCTGGCGCAGTGCCTTGCCCTGCTGGCGGGCGTTCTTGCCTTGGGCGACTGCTGCATCCCACTGCGCCTGTTGCGACGTGTTGAGATTGAGGCTTGCCTTGAGGTGCCAAAGCACGCCCATCAAAGGGTCGCCCTGCGGCGCATGACGAACATGCGCGGTCATCGGCGGTGCGGACGGTTGCTGGGCCGCGGCGATCGTACCACCCATCGCCAAGGCGACAATGGCGGCCATCGCGGCCGCACGCGACATCCTGGCTTGATCGAATGCGAACATCGTGATTCCTTTCGTCTGAAGTCGTGGGCCCGGCGCGGGGAGGATGGCCGGTGTGGAACGTTCGATGTCGATGTTCCTGCATTCGTTCGCCGCGCCCCGCCGCCGGTTGCAACCGCGCATTACCGTGGTGCTCGGACGTTACAATCGGTTACGCGAAATGTCGTCCGCGCGGACGCTTCGCGCGTTCCAATACACCATGAACAGCCGCGCCGCACCCTTGCACATCCTGGTCGTCGACGACGACGTCCGGCTTCGCGACCTGCTGACGCGATATCTCGGCGAGCAGGGCTTCGAAGTCAAGGCGCTTCCCGACGCGCGCGACATCGACAAGCGGCTGCAGCGCGACCCGCCCCACCTCGTGGTGCTCGACCTGATGCTGCCCGGCGAGGACGGGCTGGCGGTCTGCCGCCGCCTGCGCGGCGCCGGCGAGAAGGTGCCGATCATCATGCTCACGGCAAAGGGCGAGGATGTCGATCGCATCGTCGGCCTGGAAATGGGTGCCGACGACTATCTCGCCAAGCCCTTTAACCCGCGCGAGCTGGTGGCACGCATCCATGCGGTGCTCCGCCGGCACAGTCAGCGGCCAGCGCCGGGAACGCCCGTCGACCAGGGGCTCGTGCCGTTCGGTTCGTGGACACTCGACCTCGCCGCGCGCACGCTGACGCGCGACGACAAGATGGTCAACCTCACCACCGGCGAATACTCGCTGATCAACGTGCTTGTGCAGCACCCCCGGCAGCCGCTGGCGCGCGAAAAGCTGATGATGCTCGCGCGCGGCCGCGACCACGACGTGTTCGATCGCGCGATCGACGTACAGGTGTCGCGGCTGCGCAAGCTCGTCGAGCAGGACCCGACCAATCCGCGATACATCCAGACCGTCTGGGGATTCGGCTACGTCTACGTGCCCGAGAGCGAAAGCGCGTCCGCGCCGTGACGCTCTGGCCGCGTTCCCTGTTCGGCCGGCTGGTGCTGCTGCTGATCGGCGTCGTTGCGATCTCCACCGCCGCGTCGTTCCTGATCTTTCGCTACGACCGCGCGGCACTGGTCGCGCGCCAGTTCGGCGACACCAAGATCGTGCAGTTACAGGCGCTGCGCGCGGCGCTCGAGAACAACGATGTCGCGGCGCGCCGCGACAATTTGAAGCGCCTGGGCAACGAATATGGCGTGCGCATCATTCCCGAAGCCGATCGCCAGCGATTCGGCGTCCCGGCGGGGTCGAGCTTCGCGAGCCTCGAGGAGCGCCTGAAGGAGACGCTCGGCCCGGCCACCGAACTGCACGTGTCGCCGGGACGCGGCCTGCTGGTGGTCAAGATGGACGTCGGCAACGTCGGCTACTGGATCGCCTTTCCGACGCGTCCGCTCGCGCAGGAAGAGCTGCCGACGCGCGCGCTGGCGTGGACGCTCACGGTATTCCTGCTGCTGCTTTTCATGGCGTATGCGTTCGCGCGCTACCTGGCGGGACCGTTGCGCGAACTCGCCAACGCGGTCGCACGCGTGGGAAGCGGCGAAACGCCACCGCCGCTGCCTGAGACCGGTCCGTCCGAAATCGCCGCTGTCAACCGCGGATTCAACGCAATGCTGTCGAGCCTGCGGCAGATCGAGCACGATCGCGCGTTGCTGCTGGCCGGCATCTCGCACGACCTGCGCACGCCGCTCGCGCGCTTGCGGCTCGGCGTGGAGATGGGCGGCGGCGACGCCGGCATGCGCGACGGCATGGTCGCGGACATCGAGGAGATGGACCGCATCGTCGGGCAGTTCCTAGAGTTCGCGCGCGGCGACGATTTCACCGCCGTGGATACCGTCGACGTCAACGACATCGTCGGCAACGTCGTCGCCCGCTACCGCGCGGCCGGCAAGGACATCACCTTCGCCGCTGGCGATGCGCCGCCGCTCGCTCTGCGGGTGACGGCCTTGTCGCGGCTGTTGTCGAACCTGATCGACAATGCGTTTGCCTATGGCGCAGCCCCCGTGGCGATCGCCACCCGCGCCGAGGGCAATGCCGTGGTGATCGACGTGATGGACCGTGGTCCCGGAATCGACGCGGGCGATGCCGTGCGGATGAAGCAGCCGTTCACCCGCAGCTCGGCGTCGCGTTCACGCAGCGATGGCGCCGCCGGCGCGGGCCTGGGCCTCGCCATCGTTGAGCGCGTGGCACGGCTGCACGGCGGCAGCTTCGACCTGCTGCCGCGCGAAGGCGGCGGCACGATGGCACGGACGGTACTGCCCGTCACGCGCGCCAGCTAGCGTCAGCGACCCGATTTCGGTTGTGCACAGGCGAATTGCGCGCATCAATTCACACCGACGACGTCGATGCGATCCTAGCCGCGCGCCGCCAGCAGCGCCACCGCCTGCGCCGCAATGCCTTCGCCGCGGCCGGTGAACCCGAGGCGCTCGGTGGTGGTCGCCTTGACCGAAACGCAATCGAGCGCGCAATGCAGGTCCTGCGCGATATGCGTGCGCATCGCGTCGATGTACGGCGCGAAGCGCGGTGCCTGCGCGATCAGCGTGGCGTCGACATTCATCACCTGATAGCCGCCACCGCCCACGAGCGATACCACATGCCGCAACAGCACGCGGCTATCGGCACCTTTCCACCTGGCGTCGGTGTCGGGAAAGTGCCGGCCGATATCGCCCAGCGCCATCGCGCCGAGCAGCGCGTCGGCGATCGCGTGCAGCAGCACATCGGCGTCGGAATGCCCATCGAGACCGCGATCGTACGGAATGGCGACGCCGCCGACGACCAATGCGCGGCCGGCCACCAGCGCATGCACGTCGAAGCCATTGCCGATGCGATACGGCACGCTCACGCGTGTGCGCGCCTGCGTGGGTGACGACCGGCACTCATGCTTGCTCGTCCCGGAATGCGCGACGGCCCACACTCATGCTTGCACGTGCCGGTATGCGCAAACGGCCCGCACTCATGATTCGACCACCAGCGGCGCCAGTGCTGCGCGAATCGCGGCCGGAATCTCCATCGGGATTCGTGTCGCGCGGTCGACCCACACATGCACGAATCGCCCGGACGCCGCCGCGGTCGATTCGCCCTCGCAGAAGATGCCGATCGCATAGACGACCGACGATCGTCCGATGCGCGACACCGCGAGGCCCGCGTCGATCACGTCGGGAAACGACAGCGGCGCAAAGAACCGGCAATGAGTCTCCACGGCCAGCCCGATCGCGGGCGAACGCTCGATGTCGAGCCCGCCCTGCACGATCAGGTGCTGGTTGACGACGGTATCGAAGAACGAGTAGTAGACGACGTTGTTGACGTGCGCGTAGCTGTCGTTGTCCATCCAGCGCGTCGGGATGCGGTGGAAATGGCGGAACGCCGAGCGCTGCGGTGGCGCGTCACTCATCGGCGGTCGCCGTCGAGCATGCGCTCGTCGAGCAGCTCGATCCAATGCCGCACCGGTCGATCGGTGCCCGACGCGAGATGCGTGATGCAGCCGATATTGGCCGATGCGATCACGTGCGGGCGCTCGGCTTCGAGCGCCTTCAGCTTGTTGCGCTTCAATTGCCCGGCCAGTTCCGGCTGAAGGATCGAATAGGTGCCCGCCGAGCCGCAACACAGATGGGCGTCGGCGATCGGCAGCCGCTGGTGTCCCATCGCATCGATCAGCTCCTCGACCTGGCCCTTGATCTGCATCCCGTGCTGCAGCGTGCAGGGCGCGTGGAACGCCACCCTCAACGAACCGCGGTCGAGCGCAATGCGCTCGCCGACGGCCTTCCATTCGCCGCCGATCACCTCGACCGGATCGCGCACGCGTGCGACGACTTCCTTGGCGCGTTCGGCGTATTCGCCGTCGTCCGCCAGCAGATGCGCATAGTCGCGCACCGTCACGCCGCATCCGCTGGCAGTGACGATGATCGCCTCGGCGCCGCCTTGCACCGCCGGCCACCACGCATCGATATTGCGCCGAGCGATGGCGAGTGCCTCGCCGTGTGCGCTCAAGTGCTCGGAGATCGCACCACAGCAACCGCCCCCCTCGGCGGCGCGCACCGCCGATATGCCGATGCGATCGAGTATTCGCGCCATCGCAGCGTCGATGTTCGGCGCAATCGACGGTTGCACGCAGCCGGCGACGATCAGCATCCTGCGCGCATGACGCGGCGCAGGCCACACCCCGGCGCTGCGACCGGCGGGAATGCGCTGCGCGAGTTCCTTGGGCAGCCACGAGCGCGCGATGCGGCCGGCGGCGAGCGCCGCGCCGAACACGGGCCTCGCGAGCAGGCTCTTGCGCAGCGAATAGCGGCGGCCGGCTTCCAGCGGCGGCCTCCCCACCTTGGCTTCGACGACACGCCGGCCGATGTCGACCAATGCGCCGTAGCGAACACCCGACGGACAGGTCGTCTCGCAACTGCGGCAGGTCAGGCAGCGGTCGAGATGCAGTTGCGTCTTGGACGTGGGTTGCGATCCTTCGAGCACTTCCTTGATCAGGTAGATGCGCCCACGCGGGCCATCGAGCTCGTCGCCGAGCAGCAGGTAGGTCGGACAGGTCGCCGTGCAGAATCCGCAATGCACGCAGGCGCGCAGGATCGCCTCGGCTTCCTCGCCGTCGCGCGTACCCGCAAATTCGGGAGCGAGCTTGACTTCCATTACAGGTCGTCGTACATGCGTCCGCGATTGAGAATGCGCTGCGGATCGAACGTCGCCTTGAGCCTCCGGTGGACGCCTGCGACCACCGGAGGCAGTGGATGAAATACCCCGGCGGCGCGATTGCCGCCGCGGAACAGCGTGGCGTGCCCGCCGTGCGCCGCGGCGAACGCACGCACGCGCGCGGCGTCGACCGTGGCACCGCGCTTTACGCCCAGCCAGCGCAACGCGCCGCCCCATTCGATCAGCTGCTCGCCGCCGAAATCGGTGAACGGCGTGGTCGACCCGATCGACAGGCGCCACAGCGCGCCCTGCCGCGTGTCGTCGAAGAATGCGTGCGTCTGCTCGCGCACGCTTTGCCACAACGGCGCCGAGTCGGCCAGCGCAGCGCCGCCGGTCTTGCGCACGGCCGCGGCAACCGACGGCCGCGCGCCGGAAAATCGCACGGCGAGCTGCCCGCGCACGAAGCATGTCGCGGAAATGGGCAGCGGCTGGCCGCTCCACTCGTTGACGCGGCGGATCGCCTCGTCGGCGGAATATTCGAACACGCGCGTTTCCTCGCACGTCGGCAGCGGCAAGCACTTGAGCGAGACTTCGGTGAGCACGCCTAGCGTTCCCATCGCGCCGGTCATCAGGCGCGCGACGTCGAAACCGGCGACGTTCTTCATCACGCGCCCCCCGAATGCGAGGTGTGCGCCACCGCCGTCGACGACCTTGACGCCCAGCACCAGGTCGCGCGCCGCACCTGCGTAGGGCCGCCGCGGGCCCGACAAGCCCACGGCGATTGCGCCGCCGAGCGTGGCGCCGGCGCCGAAGTGCGGGGGCTCGAATGGCAGCATCTGCCGGCTTGCCGCGAGTGCCGACTCGATTTCGGCGAGCGGTGTCCCGGCGCGCGCGACCATCACCAGCTCCATCGGCTCGTAGTCGACGATGCCCGCGTGTTCGCGCGTATCGAGGATTTCGCCTTCGATCGCGTTGCCGTAGAAACTCTTGCTGCCGCCGCCGGTGATGCACAGGGGCGTCGCCGTCGCCGCGCATTCGCGGATGCGATCCTGCCAGCCGGCGACGACCGTGTCGCTCATTGCTGCGCGGCTGCGATCTTGTCGCGGTAAATGACGCGCGGCTCGTCGCCTTCGACGATCGTGGTTTCGGCGAGCGCCGCGGCTTCCCATTCGCGCATCCACGGATGCGCGAGCAGGCTGCGCAGGTAGGTGGCCGCCGTGCCTTCCGGCGACACGCCATACGTGCGGAACCGATAGGCGACCGGCGCGTAGAACGCATCGGCGATCGAAAACTTGCCGCACAGGAATTCGCCGTCGGCGCCGTGGCGGCGCCGCGATTCGTTCCACAGCTCGGTCACGCGCGCGATGTTGACTTCGAGCGACGACGACCACGGCCGCACGTCGACGCGCTCCTTGACGCACATCGTCATGTCGTTGCGCAATGCCGGGAATCCTGAATGCATTTCCGCGGTGATCGAGCGCGCCCATGCGCGCGCGACCGGTTCGCCGGGCCACATGCCGGCATGGCGTTCCGCAAGGTATTCGGCGATCGCCAGCGTGTCCCACACGACGGTGCTGCCGTCGTGCAGCGTCGGTACCAGCCCGGACGGCGAGAACGCGCGATTCGCCCAATTGAACCCGGTGCCGGTCAGCTGGATGGGCACTTCCTCGAACGCTGCGCCGGACAACCTGGCGACCAGCCATCCGCGCAGCGACCACGATGAGTAATTCTTGTTGCCCAGGTAGAGTTTGTACATTCAGTGTCGTGGCGGATGGGGATGAGGATGCGGATGCGGTGGCGGTGGCGACGGCGCCATCGGCACTGTCTTGCCGGGGTTGAGGATGTTGAGCGGGTCGAGCGCGCGCTTGATCTTGCGCATCAGCTCCACCGCTTCGCCGTGCTCGGCCACGAGCGCGTCGAGCTTGTGCATGCCGATGCCGTGCTCGCCGGTGCAGGTGCCGCCCATGGCGATCGCGCGCGCGCTGACTCGCCGCGCGATCTGCTCGGCCTTGTCGCGCTCGGCCGGATCGGCGGGGTCGAACAGCAGCACCAGGTGAAAGTTGCCGTCACCGACATGCCCGACGATCGGCGCGGTCATGCCTTCGCGATCGACATCCGCACGGGTCTCGAGGATGCAATCGGCGAGCCGCGAAATGGGCACGCAAGCATCGGTGGCGAACGCCTGCACACCAGGCTTCAACGCCAGGGCTGCGTAGTACGCGTTGTGCCGCGCCTTCCACAGCTTCGAGCGGTCCTCCGCCGCTACCGCCCACGCAAATGCGCTGCCGCCATGTTCCGCCGAGATCTGCTGCGTCAGTTCCGCCTGTTCGGCGGTTGCGCCTTCGGTGCCGTGGAACTCGAAGAACAGCGTGGGCTTCGCCTCGAATCCCTCGAGCTTCGAATAGCGGATGCAGGCGTCCATCTGCACGTCGTCCAGCAACTCGATGCGCGCCACCGGAATGCCCATCTGCATCGCCACGATGACAGTCTGCGTGGCGCTACCGAGATCGGGAAACTGGCAGACCGCGGAGCGAATCGATTCCGGCAGCCCGTACAGGCGCAGGCGGATTTCGGTGATGATGCCCAACGTGCCCTCGTTGCCGACGAACAGCCGCGTCAGGTCGTAGCCCGCGCTCGACTTGCGTGCGCGCCCGCCGGTACGAACGATGTCGCCGTCGGCGGTGACCACGGTGAGCCCCATCACGTTGTCGCGCATCGTGCCGTAGCGCACGGCATTGGTGCCCGAGGCGCGGGTGGCCGCCATGCCGCCGATCGTCGCGTTGGCGCCGGGATCGATCGGGAAAAACAGCCCCGTCCCCTTGAGGTCGGCGTTGAGCTGCTCGCGAGTGACACCCGCCTGCACGCAGCAATCGAGGTCGTCGACGTTGACTTCCAGAACGCGATTCATCCGCGACAGGTCGACGCACACGCCGCCGTAGAGCGCCGCGACGTGGCCCTCGAGCGACGTGCCGACGCCAAACGCGATCACCGGCACGCGCGCGCTGGCGCACAACCGCACGATCGCCGCCACCTCTTCGTTGCTGTGCGGAAAGACGACGACGTCGGGCAGTGCCGGATCGGCCAAACCCTCGCCATGGCTGTGCTGCTCGCGAACGGCGTGCGTGGTGACCGCGCGATCGCCGTAGCTCGCCGCAAGCTTGCCGACCACATCGGCAACCGCCGCGGCGGGCGGCGCGGTGAAAGTGAAATCCGGTGCGTTCACGGGCGGCTCGCCTCTAGAAACGTGGAATGTCGGGATGACGAATTTCGCCGTGATGGACGTGCATGCGGCCAAACTCCGCGCAGCGTGCGAGCGTGGGTACCGCCTTGCCGGGATTGAGCAGGCCCAGTGCGTCGAACGCGGCCTTGATGCGGTGGAATCGCGCGAGCTCGTCCTGGTTGAACTGCACGCACATCGACTTCAGCTTCTCCACGCCCACGCCGTGCTCGCCGGTGACGGTTCCGCCGACCTCGATGCACAGCCCGAGGATGCAGTCGCCGAACTCGATCGTCCTTTCCATCTGCCCCGGCTGCGCGGCGTCGAACAGGATCAGCGGATGCAGGTTGCCGTCGCCGGCATGAAAGACGTTGGCGCAGGTGAGCCCGAATTCCTGCGACCATTGCTCGATGCGGCGTAGCACCTCCGGCAGCGCGCGGCGGGGAATCGTGCCGTCGATGCAGTAGTAATCCGGCGAGATGCGGCCGACCGCGGGAAACGCCGCCTTGCGCCCCGACCAGAACAGCAGTCGCTGCGCTTCGTCCTTCGACACGCGGATCTCGGTCGCGCCCGATTCCGACAATACGCGCCTGATCTCCGCCATTTCGGCCGCGACTTCCTCGGCGACGCCATCGGACTCGACCAGCAACACGGCGGCGGCATCGAGCGGATAGTCTGCGTGCACGAACGCCTCCACCGCGCGTGTCGCCGGCTGGTCCATCATCTCGAGTCCGGCGGGAATGATCCCGGCGCCGATGATCGCGCCGACCGCCACGCCTGCCTTTTCGATGTCGTCGAACGCCGCGAGCGCACACTGCGCAACGGGCGGCTTCGGCAACAGCTTGACGGTGACCTCGGTGGTGACCGCCAGCAACCCCTCGCTGCCGATGACGAGCGCCAGCAGGTCGTAGCCCGCGCTATCCAGGGATTCGCCGCCGAACTCGACGACTTCGCCCGTGATCAGCACGCCGCGCACGCGGCGCACGTTGTGGACCGTCAGTCCGTACTTGAGGCAATGCACGCCACCGGCGTTTTCGGCGACGTTGCCGCCGATCGAGCAGGCGATCTGCGACGACGGGTCCGGGGCGTAATAAAGACCATGCGGGGCAGCCGCTTCGGAAATCGCCAGGTTGCGCACGCCCGGCTGCACGATTGCGGTACGGGACAACGTGTCGATCGCAAGAATGCGGCGGAATTTTGCGAGCGACAGCACCACCCCTTCGGCATGCGGCATCGCGCCGCCCGACAGGCTGGTCCCCGCGCCGCGTGCGACCACCGGAACATTCGCGGCGTGGCACAGCTTGAGGATCTCGACCACCTGCGCCTCGGTCTCGGGCAGGACGACGGCAGCAGGCCGTTCGCGATAGAGCGTGAGCCCGTCGCATTCGTAAGGCTGCGTGTCCTCGGGCGCCGTCAGCAGCGACGATGGCGCGAGAATTGCCGCGAGCTGGGCCTGCACGGACGGATCGAGCATCGGGGCAAGGGGGCGGGATAGTGTCTCCATTATTCCACATCGGTGCCTTCAGCCCCCCGCCCGTACCCCGGGCACGGTCATTGCTGCGTCGTACAATGCCACCCTTGGCGAATCGGGAATCGGGACGTTGAATCTCGACGATATCTACGGCAAGACCGAACGCGGGCTGGAAGAATTGCGCACACGGCACATGAACCTCCCGGTGCAGCTGCGCAGCGTTCTGATCATGATCGACGGGCAGCACACCGTCGCGCAGACGCTCGCCCGCGCGCAGGCGCTGTCGGTCGGCCCGGACGTGTTCACCCAGCTCGAGAAGCTCGCACTGATCGAGAGGCGCTTCGGCGCGCGCTCCGCCGCCGAAAGCCAGGCTGCGCCTGCGCAGCGCACCGAGGACGACGTGCAGCGCTTCGTGTTGCTGCAGCAAGCGATGAACGGCGTGATCAGCACGCACTTGGGACTGCGCGGCTACGGCCTGATGCTGCGGCTGCAACGCGCGGGCAATCTGCGCGACCTGCACGAGTTGCTTCCCGACGTCGCGCAGTCGCTGGTCAAGCGCATCGGCATGGCCGCTGCAACGCCCATCGTCGAAGGCATCGAAAACGCGCTCAAGCACGGCCGCTGATGGCGGGACCGCTTCCGCTGGCAGGCGTGCGCGTCGTCGAGCTGGGAGCGCTGATCGCCGGGCCGTTTTGCACCAAGATCCTCGCCGAGTTCGGCGCCGATGTCGTCAAGATCGAACCGCCCGGCTTGGGCGATCCCTTGCGTAAATGGCGTCATTTGCGCAACGGCACGTCCGTGTGGTGGCACGTGCAATCGCGCAACAAGCGGTCGGCCTGCGTCGATTTGCGCAACCCCGAAGGCCAGGCGATCGTTCGCAAGCTGTGCGAGCGCGCCGACATCGTCGTCGAGAATTTCCGACCCGGCACGCTGGAAGGCTGGGGATTGGGTTTCGACGCCTTGCGCGAGGGCAACCGCGGACTCGTCATGGTGCGTATTTCGGGTTACGGCCAGGACGGGCCCTACAGCACCCGCCCCGGCTTCGGCGTGATCGGCGAAGCGATGGGCGGATTGCGCCACGTAACCGGCACGCCCGACCGGCCGCCTTCGCGCACAGGCATTTCGATCGGCGACACGCTGTCGGCGCTCTACGGCGTCATCGGCGCGATGATGGCGCTCGAGCACCGCCGGCGCACCGGCGACGGCCAGATCGTCGACGTCGCATTGTATGAATCGGTGTTTTCGGTCATGGAGTCGCTGCTGCCGGAGTTCGATGCCTTCGGCGTCGTGCGCGAGCGTACCGGCTCGATCCTGCCGGGGATCGCGCCGACGTCCGCCTATCGTTGCGCCGATGGCAGCTACGTGCTGATTGCGGGTAATGGCGATTCGATCTTTCGGCGCCTCGCATTGGCGATGGGCCGTGCCGATCTTGCCGAGGATTCCGCTTTAGCGCACAACGACGGGCGTGCGGCCCGGCAAGCCTGGCTCGATGGCGAGATCGAGGCGTGGACATGCTCGCGAACGGTGGACGACGTGCTGGCGGCGATGCAGGCGGCCGACGTGCCTGCGTCGAAAATCTACACGGTGCGCGACATCGCCGCCGATGTGCACTACGCGGCGCGTGAAATGATCCGCGACGTGCAGACGACGAGCGGACCGCTCAAGGTGCCCGGCGTCGTTCCGAAACTGTCCGCGACACCGGGACGCATCGACGGCGGCGGCCCCGCACTGGGCCAGCACACCGACGAGGTGCTGCGCGACCTGGGCTACGACGACGCGCGCATCGACGACCTGCGCGCGCGGCACATCATCTGAGCGCCAGCCGCCTACCACGCGATCTGGCGCTTGCTTCCCCTACGCGGACGCCTCGAATATCAGGTTGAACGGCGTCTCGGTGGCGCGACGAAAACGCCCGAATCCACCCGCTGCCACGACCTCCCGCAACCGCTTTTCGCCCGCCTGGGCCCCGAGGCAGAGGCCGACTTCCTGCGAACGCGAACAGGGCGTGCAAAGCATCGTCGAAAACGAGTAATAGACGCGTCCCACCGGATTGAGGTTGTCCTCGAGCTTGTCGTTGGCGAACGGCTCGACGATCATCCAGGTGCCATCCTCGGCCAGCGTCTTGCGCACATGTGACGCGACGCCGACCGGATCGCCCATGTCGTGCAGGCAATCGAACATCGCGACGAAATCGTAGTTGCTTCCCGGGAAATCCTTGGCCCTGGCGACTTCGAATTTCACGCGATCGGCCACGCCCGCCTTCGTAGCCGACGCGCGCGCGGCTTCGATCGACGCATCGTGATAGTCGAATCCGACGAAGTGCGAACGTGGATACGCCTGCGCCATCAGGATCGTCGATGCCCCGAGGCCGCAACCCACGTCGGCGACGCGCCCTCCGGCTTCGAGCTTCCGTGCGACGCCGCCGAGCGCCGGAATCCAGGTGCTGACGAGGTTGGCCGCGTAACCCGGGCGAAAGAATTTTTCAGTGCCATGGAACACCGCGTGGTCGTGCTCGTGCCAGCCCATGCCTTCGCCGCTGCGGAACGCATCGGTCAGTCGCGGAATGGCCTGCAAGGCACCCAGGGCCAGTTCGAACGCGCCGGGAATGTACGCAGGACTGTCGACCACGGCGAGCGCCAGCGCCTGCTCTTCGTCGAGGCTGAAACGCAGCGTCTTCGGATCGTAGTTGACGTAGGCGCCCGCGGCCTGCGACGACAGCCATTCGCGCACGTAGCGCTCGTCCGTTCCGGTGGCGGCGGCAAGCTGCGCCGAAGTCATCGGCTCCTTGGCCAATGCCTTGTAGAGGCCGAGTTTTTCTCCCAGCACCACCATGCCGGCGTGCGCGGTTGCGCCCAGGTCGACGACGAACCTGCCGATGAACGCGTTGAGCTTGTCCATGTCCACTGCCATTGGAATTCCTCATCCCGTGGATGATCTCGGTGCACGCTGCAGGCGCACGGGTAGGGTCGCCGCAGGATGCTCGTGCATGCGACGTTTGTCCGTTGCAATGCACGGCACCATGGTGGCGCGCGGGTGCCTGCGCGTCGTGAGACGGCGGTCCCTCGCCGGCCAGACGAATTGGCAGACGCCGCGAGGCAAATCCTGCAAAACGCCCGATGCATGGGACTTGAGTCCCGGCAGCGACGCTTACCGGTGTCGGACAGGCGCCCGGCGCTGCCCCGGTGGCGGCGCGTCATGGCCGCCCGCGACACCCATGCCGGCATTGCGCGCGCGCACGATCGCCTGTGCGCGTGTGGTCACGTCGAGCTTGGAAAAAATGCGGGTGATGTGATTGCGCGCGGTCTTGTTGCTGATTCCGAGAACGCGGGCGATATCGTCGTTGTCTCGGCCCTCGGCGACCAGCTCGAGCAGTTCACGCTCGCGCTCGGTGAGATCGGCAAACGGCGGTGTCACGACCGGCACATCCGGGGCGAGAAACGCGCGCAACTCGTCGACCATCACCTGCCACGCGGGCTCGTGCGACAGCAGCACATGGTTGCGCGACTGCAGCGGCACGAACCGCGCGCCGGGAATGAGGCTCGCAACCAGCCGGCCCTCGTCGAACGGCACGCGCGCGTCGTCATGGCCATGCAGCACCAACGTCGGGCAGCGGACGCGCGCGGCGATCGCCTGCACGTCGACTTCGGCATAACCGCGCACCATCGCGCCGGCAATTTCGGGCGACGTCGACACCTGCTGCAGGTGGTTGAAGGAATCGACCTCGGCGGTGTTTCCGTCAGGCAGGAACAGCGAAGTGAACATCTGCCGATACGCAGGATTCGGGCGGCCCCAGCCCAGCTCGATCAACCTGGTGGTCGCTTCGAGCTCATCGCGCTGGCGCTTCGCGTCGCCACGCTTCAGCACGCCACGCGCATACGCGCCGTACAAGACCAGCCGTTCGACGCGCTCGGGATGGCGAACGGCATAGGCGATCGCGATGGCGCCGCCTTGCGACATGCCGAGCAGCGTGAAGCGCGCAAGGCCGGCCGCGTCGGCGACGGCTTCGACATCGCGCACCCACGCGTCGAGCGTGAACCGCGAGACGTCACGATCCGACAACCCGCAGCCTCGCGAGTCATAGCGCCAAAGGGTGTTGCTGCGCGAAAGCTCGTCGAGCCAGGGAATCCAGACGGCGCTTTCGCCATCGACTTCGATGTGCGTCAACCACGATCCGATCTTCAGCACGGGTGGACCGGCGCCGAGTTTCGCGTACGCAAGCCGCACGCCCTCGGCGCTGGTGCAAAAACGGATCGTCTGCTTGCGGGCGGTCATCGATCGTGCATCCTATCCCAACTGCGCAGCGTGGCGGCGCGCCGGCGCGATTCCCGGCGCCGCGACGATCCAACTTTCGCGAGCGCCTTCGCGGCGAACCGTTACTCGCTCGCTGCCGCCCCACGGCCGCGTTGCGGCATCAACGGGCCTTCGCCTCGCGAGACTCTCGTGGCCGCGCGATCAGCCATCGGCAAGACAGGAACGCCAGCAGCGCCGATACCGCGATCGTCGTCGCCATCGGCCGCGACGTCTGGTCGTACGTGAGGCCGACGATCAGCGCAGATGTGGACGCCAACACGAACTGGCCGAACTGCTGCAGCGAAGCCGCGGCACCGGCAATGTCGGGAAACGGCGTCATCGATCCGGCCATCGCCTGCGGCGCCGTCAGCATCAGCGCCACCATGTAGACGAACATCGGCACCACGACGGCCGCCGGATGCTGGACCTGCGCCCAGGCGAGCGCGGCCATCGCCACGCCTGCGGCAAGCCCCAGCGCAGTGGCGAAATGGATCACGCGATCGATGCCGAAGCGACGCACCACGCGGCTTGCGATCGTGGCGCCGGTCACGTTGCCGAGCATGACCGCGCCGAACAGGAAGCCGAAGCCGCGCTCGCCGGCGCCCATGACCGACACGAATACGAACGAGCTTCCCGCGAGGAATGCAAACAGGCCGCAGAACGAGAAGCACGACACCAGGAAATAGCCGAGGAACACCCGCGAATGCATCAGGCGGCTGAAATTGCGCAGCATCGTACGCGGGTGCATCGCGTGCCTGTCCGCGTTGCGCAATGTCTCCGGCAGGCCGCGCCACACGGCAAGCAATGCGATCGCGGCGTAGAGCGTGACGAACACGAATGTCGAGCGCCAGCCGAACGCCGAATGCAGCTGGCCGCCGATGATCGGCGCGACGATCGGCGCGATGCCCAGCACCATGCCCATCAGGGAAAGCATGTGCGCCGCGTCGTTGCCGCTGTAGAGGTCGCGCACCAGCGCGCGCGGGACCGTCGAGCACACGGTCACCGCCAGAGCCTGCACCAATCGCGCCCCGATCAGCACCTCGACCGTCGGCGACGCCGCGCACGCCGCGGACGCCGCGACGAACAACGCGGTGCCGCCCAGCAGCACGCGCCGGCGGCCGAAGCGATCGGACATGGGCCCGGCGATCAGCTGCCCGACACCGAGGCCGTACATGTACACGGAAAGCGTCAACTGGACCATCGTCGCGGACGTCGCCAGCGAGACCGTCATCGACGGCATCGACGCCAGATAGATGTCCATCGCGAACGGCAGGATGCCGATCAGCGCGCCCAGCAGAACGGTCAGCGCGGGGCTGCCGGGCTTCAGCATGGGGCGCGCCGCGCGATTGCCGGGCGGCGATTCCGCGGCGTCGGCGGGAGTCGATCCGCACGCAGTGGCGCGGGGCCGCACGGCCCGTTCAGTCGCACCGGCCTGGCGCGGGCCGGGGCCGACCGCTCACGCAGTGGTCACCGCGATCGTGACGTCGACGTTGTTGCGGATGGCATTTGAATAAGGGCACAGCTTGTGTCCCGCGGCGACCACTTTTTCGGCGTCAGCCTGCGCCAGGCCCGTCACCTTGACGTCGAGATGCACGGTCAGGCCGAATCCTGCGGGCTGGATCGTGCCGATGCCCACCGCCGAACGCACTTCGATCGATTGCGCATTGAGATTCATCTGCTTGCCCACGAACTCGCACGCGCTGCCGAAACAGGCCGCGTAACCGGCCGCGAACAAATGCTCGGGCGTCGCCGAGCCCGGCCTGCCGGGGCCGCCCATCGACTTGGGAATCGAAAGATCGACGCTGACGAGGCCGTCGTCGGATTGCGTGTGGCCGTTGCGGCCGCCGACGGCAGTCGCGTGTGCGGTATAGAGAACATTGACATCCATGGCTTATTCCTTGAAAGGCGTCACTTGGCCGGCGTGAACTTCCAGGCGAGCGTGTTCTCGTCGGTGCGCGGCGTGTACCGGATGCCATTGCGCGTCGCCCACAGGTTCACCTGGAAGTGCAGCGGAATGATCGCGGTGTCATTGATCGCGAGCTCGGTCGCGCGCTGAAGGTAAGCCTCGCGCTTGGCGTCGTCGACGGTCTGCAACGCGTCCTCGGTCAGCAGGTCGACCTTGGGATTGGAATAGCGGCCGCGATTGGCGTTGCCGAAGCCCTTGTCCTTGTTGTACGTCATGATCAGGTTCTTGAGCGACGACGATGCCTCGCCGGTGCCTGTGCTCCAGCCGACCACCATCAGGCTGAACTCGAGGTCGCTGGCCTTGCTGAAGAATGGCCCAGAGGGCATCGCATTGACCTTGGTGTCGATGCCGACGCGCGTCAGCATCTGCGCCACCACCTGCGCGATCTTGGCGTCGTTGACATAGCGGTTGTTCGGTGACGCGATCGTGATGCCGAAGCCGTTGGGATAGCCGGCCTCGGCGAGCAGCTTTTTCGCACCGGCGGGATCGTACTTCTCGACCTGCAGGTTCCTGGTGGCGCCGAACAGGAAGTCGGGCACCAGCTGCCCCGCCGGAATCGCCTCGCCTTCCATTACCTGCGCGACGATGGCGGGACGATTGATCGCCATCGACATCGCCTTGCGCACGCGCGCATCCTTGAGCGGATTCTTGGTCATCGGCGCACCGGACTTGTCGGTGACGCCCGGCGACACGTCGCGGTTGCTGTCGAGATGCAAGTAGATCATGCGATCGGCGACGGTGCGGTACATCGACACGCGCTTGTCGGTGCGCAGCTTCGGCGCATCGGCCGGCGGAACAGCCTCGATCACCTGCACGTCGCCCGCCAGCAGGGCCGCGACGCGCGTCGCATCCTGCGTCAGCAGCTTCATCGTCACATGTTCCCAGGGCGTCTTGCCGCCCCAGTAGCCGTCGTAGCGAACGAGCTCGATGCGATCGCCCTTGACGTACCGGACGAGCTTGTACGGGCCGGTGCCGATCGCCGCCTTGCCGCTGTTGAAGTCCTCGGTGCTGGCGCTCTTGAACGCCTTGTTGATGATCATCACCTGCGTCATGTCCGAAGGCATCAGCGGGTACGGCGCGGCGGTGTGGAAGCGGATCGTGTAGGGATCGACGACTTCGACCTTCTGGATCTGCTTGGTATAGGCGGTGAACGAACTCGGGCTGCGCGGCACCAGCGGCACCCGCTCGATCGACGCCACGACATCGGCCGCGGTGAAGTCGCTGCCGTCGTGGAATTTCACCCCCTTGCGCAGCTTGAATTCCCATGTGGTGGCGTCGATCGCCTTCCACTCGGTCGCAAGGCCCGGGATCAAGTGGGACTTTTCGTCGCGCTCGACCAGGAATCCGAAGATGTGGAACGCCACGCTGTTGTTGGGCGTGACGTTGTGATAATGCGGGTCGAGCGCGGTGATGTCGGTGGCCAGGCCGATGGTCAGGTCGGCGGCCTGCGCGCCCGCTGACAACCACAGCGCCCCAAAGGCGGCGGCGGCCACGCGGACCAGGGTATTTGCACTGAACATGAGGGAGCCTTAAGGATGCAGTGAGGGATGCAGTGAGGGATGCAGTGAGGGATGCAGTGAGGGATGCAG
>JBEPUI010000040.1:0-29258 GCA_041691615.1 Pseudomonadota bacterium | reverse complement strand
CGACCCGGCGCGATTCCAATGATCGAGTAAGCGCTCGTCGTCCTACTGACGTTCCGCCAGCCGCATCTGCCGCGCCGCTTCCTCGAGCCGCACGTCGTCGATTTCAGCCATCACGCCTTCCAGGTCGACCGGTTTCTGCGTGTGCGTGAAGCGGCCGGTCAGCTCGACGTCGGGCGTCATGCCTCCCGCCTCGTAGAGCGCCCATAGCTCGTGGCCGTAGTCGGTGGCGAGCAGCGACGGCACGTGGCGGCCGAAAAATCGGCGCAAGTTGTCGACATCGCGCAGGAGCATCCGCTTCGCGTGGTTGTTGCCGGCGGCGTCCACCGCCTGCGGCAGGTCGATGATCACCGGTCCGTCGGCGGCGAGCAGGATGTTGAACTCGCTCAGGTCGCCATGCACGACACCCCCGCAAAGCATGCGCACGACTTCGCGGATCAGCCGGCGATGCAATTCGGCGGCGATATCGGCGGTGAGCTCGACGTCGTTGAGGCGCGGCGCCGCGTTGCCTTCGGCGTCGGTGACGAGTTCCATCAGCAGCACGCCGGCAAGAAAATTGTAAGGCCGCGGTACGCGCACGCCGGCGGCCGCCAGCCGGTACAACGCGTCGACCTCGGCGCTTTGCCATGCGGCTTCCTGCGATTCGCGGCCGAAGCGCGAGCCCTTGGCCATTGCGCGCGCCTGGCGCGTGTTCTTGGTCTTGCGATTCTCCGTGTAGTCGACCGCCTGGCGGAAACTGCGCTTCTGCGCCTCCTTGTAGACCTTCGCACACCGCGTTTCGGACCCGCAGCGCACGACGAAGACCATCGCCTCCTTGCCGCTCATGAGCTGGCGGATCACCGCGTCGATCAGGCCGTCATCGATCAGCGGTGCAAGACGCTTGGGAATTTTCATCGGTCCAATATACGCGAGCAGCGGTGCCATGCCACGGCCGGGGCCGGCAAGCGCCAACCGTTCGTTGTACGCGGTAGCGCGCTCGTTGTACGCCATGGCGACTGGCGCGCCTCCTGCGACGTATGATCGCTCGTTTCGCGCAAAGGCGTTGCCGTGGCTGATCTCGTCGTCGCGCGTCCGGAAGGTCTCTATTGCCCGCCGGGCGACTTCTTCATCGATCCCTGGCGCCCAGTCGATCGCGCGGTGATCACGCACGCGCATTCGGATCATGCACGAACGGGCAGCCGGCATTATCTCGCCACGCCGCAAAGCGAGCGCGTGCTGCGTCTTCGGCTTGGCGACATCGACCTGCAGCCGCTCGCCTATGGGGAACGCACCGTCGTCAACGGCGTGGCGATTTCGCTGCATCCGGCGGGTCACGTTCTGGGCTCGGCGCAGGTTCGCATCGAGCACGGCGGCGAAGTCTGGGTAGCTTCGGGCGATTACAAGACCGAGTCCGATCCCACCTGCGCGCCGTTCGAGGCCATTGCCTGCGACACCTTCATCACCGAATCGACGTTCGGCCTGCCGATCTACCGCTGGCAGGATCCGACGGCGACGTTTGCCGACATCGCCGCGTGGTGGCGCGGCAATGCCGATGCGAAGCGCGTGAGCGTCGTCTACTGCTACGCGTTCGGCAAGGCGCAGCGCGTGCTGGCCGGCATCGCCGCGACGGGTGCGCTGGATTGCGGGCCGATCGTCTGCCATGGCGCCGTCGAGAACCTGAACGACGCGTATCGGCAGACAGGTGTCGACCTGCCGCCGACGCAACGCGTCGACGAGGTCGCGGCCGATGCGATGCGGCGTGCGCTGGTGCTCGCACCTCCGTCCGCGGCTGGCACGCCTTGGCTTCGACGCTTCGGCGACCTGAGCGACGCGTTCGCGTCCGGCTGGATGCGCCTGCGTGGCGCGCGGCGGCGGCGCTCGCTCGACCGCGGATTCGTGCTATCGGACCATGCCGATTGGCCGGGCCTGCAGTCCGCGATCGCCGCCACCGGCGCACAACGCGTGATCGTCACGCACGGACAGGTGCCGGTGATGGTGCGATGGCTCGGCGAGCAGGGCATCGATGCGTCGGCGTTCGCCACCGAATATGACGAAGACGCGGCGGAGGCGGGCGCGTGAAGGCGTTCGCCAAGCTCTACGTGGAGCTCGATGCGACGACATCGACCACCGGCAAGCTGGAGGCGCTCAAGCGCTATTACGGCAGTGCCAGTCCCGCCGATGCGGCATGGGCGACTTATTTTCTCGCCGGCGGGCGTCCCCGACAGGCCGTGCCGACGAAGCTACTGCGCGAATGCGCGATCGAGTACTCGACGCTGCCCGCGTGGCTGTTCGAGGAGTGCTACCAGGCGGTCGGGGACTTCGCGGAAACGGTCGCGCACGTGCTGCCACCGCCGGAACACGAATCGGATGTCGGACTCGCCGAGTGGGTCGACCGGCTGCTGCCGTTGCGCGGCGCCGAGCCGGAAGTGATCCGCCGCCAATTGTTCGCCTACTGGAACGAGCTCGACTGGAACGGCCGATTCCTGATGCTGAAACTGATCGGCGGCGGATTTCGCGTCGGCGTATCGCGGCTGCTGGTGACGCGCGCGCTCGCAGCACACGCGGGGGTCGATGCGAAGAGCATCGCGCAGCGATTGATCGGCTACACGCACATCGGCGCGAAGCCCGATGCGGTGGCGTTTCTCGCGCTGGTCGCGGCGGACGCAGGCGCGCTGGCCAATCCCGGTCACCCCTATCCGTTCTTCCTCGCACAGCAGTTAAGTGCGGCGGTGGAGACCCTGGGCGACCCGCGCGACTGGATCGTCGAATGGAAATGGGACGGCATACGCGCGCAGCTGGTGGCGCGCGGCGGCGAATGCTGGTTGTGGTCGCGTGGCGAGGAGCTCATCACCGAGCGCTTTCCGGAGATCGAGGCACTGGGCCGGCGGCTGCCGGACGGCACCGTCATCGATGGCGAGGTGGTCGTTTGGCGCGAAGACCAGGTGCGGCCGTTCGCCGACCTGCAGACCCGGATCGGCCGCAAGAAGCTGACGCCGAAGATTCTCGCGGACATGCCGGCGGCACTCGTGGCGTACGACTTGATCGAATGCAACGGCGAGGATCTGCGTGGCATCGAGCAACACGAGCGACGCGATCGGCTGCAGCGACTCGTCGCGCAGGTCTACGATCCGATGCTCAAGCTCTCGCCGGTGATCGACTTGCCGGATTGGCAGGCGTATGCGGAACTGCGCGAGCAATCGCGGGCACGAGGCGTCGAAGGCTTCATGCTGAAGCGCCGCGACGCGCGCTATGGCGTCGGGCGCACGAAGAACGACGGCACGTGGTGGAAGTGGAAAGTCGACCCGATGACTGTCGACGCGGTGCTGGTCTACGCACAACGCGGCCACGGCCGCCGCGCGAGCCTCTACAGCGACTATACGTTCGCCGTGTGGACCGAGGACACCGAAGGCCGGCGCCTGGTGCCTTTCGCCAAGGCGTACTCGGGATTGACCGACGAAGAGATCGGCAAGGTCGACGCGATCATACGCAGGACCACCGTCGAGAAGTTCGGCCCGGTGCGAAGCGTCACGCCGTCAATGGTGTTCGAGCTGGGCTTCGAGGCGATCCAGCGCTCGCCGCGCCACAAGTCGGGCATCGCCGTGCGCTTCCCGCGGATGCTGCGCTGGCGGACTGACAAGCCGGTCGACGAGGCGGACACGCTCGAGACCCTGGCGGCGCTGCTCGGCGATGCTGCGCGATGAGTGAGGGTGTTGCGCCGGGGAAGGCGCGCTGTGATGGCGCGCAGTGATGACGCGTAGTGAGATACGACAGCGAGTGCTGCGGACGCCCGCCGGCCCTGCCGTTCGAACGACGCTTCGGGGTGAGCGAAACGACAGGGCCGCCGGTGTTGCCTAGCTCTTCATTGCGTACGTGATCAGCGACAGCGTCGCACCCTGCGGATCGCGGATCGTAGCGAAGCGGCCGACGGTGGGGATGTCGGTGGGGGGCATCAGCACCTGCCCGCCGAGTCCTGCGACGTTGGCGACGACCTTGTCGACGTTGTCGACCGTCACGTAGCCGCCCCACGCGGGCGTCATTCCCTTCGCGTTTGGCGGCGTGGCGGCGATGCCGCCGATGCCCTGGCCGCCCACATTGATCACCGTGTACGTGCCCGCGGGCCGCATGTCCATGTCCTGGAACGTCCAGTCGAGGAGCTTGCCGTAGAACGTTCGCGCGTCCTTGGGCGCGCTGGTCGTCAGCTCGAACCAGCTGAATGCACCGTGTGTCTGCTGTGCTGTTGCCATGATTGCGATTCCTTTCGTGTGTAAGTGGGTGGGCGCTGGCCTGCGCCCGATGCGCATGCGGTGTTGCTCCTAGTGAGCGTGCAGGTAACGATCGAGCCAGCCGAGCACGCGAATCCAGCCCTCGTTGTGGCCGAGGCGCGCACTGGCGTCGACAAAGCCGGTATGCGTGACGGTGACGTGCGTGCCCGACGACGTGGGCACGAGCTCGATCAGCACGTGCGTCTCGGGCAGCGGCGTGTCGCTCCAATCGGGATTCCAGGTAAACGCCAGCGCGCGCGGCGGCTCGATGCGCGTGTAATGGCCCTGCACCGTGAAGTCCTTGCCTTCCATGCCCTTGCCTTGCGTGCGCCATTTGCCGCCTACGCGCAGGTCGCTGTCCATCGACGTGGCGCGATAGCTTCCGTCGTCTCCCCACCACGCGAGGCGCTGCTTGAGGTCGATCCACGCCTGGAATACGCGCTCGGGCGGTGCATCGACATCGATCTCGACGACGATCGCGTCCTGGGTCTGCGAAAAGGATTCCATGATCAGTGTTCCTTTCCTTTCTGCTCGACATAGCGCTTGAGGTTGCGCAGTTGGTGTTGCCACATATGGCGGTAGTGGGCGAGCCACGCGTCGATATCGCGCAGCGGATCGGCTTGCAGCTCGTAGAGGCGGTTGCGCCCGACTCTTACTTCCTTGACCAGGTCCGCCTCGCGCAGGATGCGCAGATGCTTGGAAATGGCGGGGCGGCTGATCGAGAATCGGCTGGCGATGTCGTTGACCGGCCGGCTGCCGGCGCGCAGCACTTCCAGGATCGCCCGGCGCGTGGGATCGGCGAGCGCCTGGAAGACGTCGCGCTCGGATTCGGAAGAAACCGGAGGGTTACGGGAGGGCAGGTTTGCAGGAGACATCGCTCAGCGAAAAGGCAATATTAGTAACCTAATGGTTACGTATTATGCCAGCCAGTGCGACGTTGTCAACCCCTGATGGGGAAGAGGGGCTCACTGTCTACATCGGTGTCTTGATGCCGCGGTACGTGTACTACGTCACATAGCGACTGTCACCAGAATTGGATAGCGTTGACGTTTTCGGCGCTCGCACAAGCGAAAGGCGTCGTCAAGAACACGACCGGGCTTCCCACTTACCCGAAAGAATCCAGCTGGCTGGTCAATGCCGATAGTTAATCTGGCCGTTCAAGCTCGATGGCATCAAATTCAGCAAGGGCGTAGACGTCGTCAATGTCTATCGCATGCAGAACCAAAAGGATACGGCGATCGAGCTGTTCAAGTGCCGCTGAAGCGCAGCCGGGCGTGCCGCTCATGGCGTCGGTGAAACCCCGACATCGATGTCCCGATCGGCGGCGAAAATTTCGTCGTTTGTCCGATGCACGCGAGTAGCGCCGGAACCTAAAATGCACCTCAGCATTATCGTTAACCGAGGAGGCATTGATGAACAAGGTATCGACTTTCAAATCCGCAGTTGTCGCCGGCGCCGTGGCGTTGGCACTGGGTACGGCCGGCGTGTGTTTCGCCGACGACAGCACCAACAGCAAGACCGCGCCGAATGCCACAATGCCGAATACTGCGACCACCAGCAACGGCTCGTCGACGCACATGACCGGAAAGGATAAGGCGACGGCAATCGGTGCAGGCAGCGGCGCGGCCGCGGGTGCACTCGTTGGCGGGCCGGTGGGTGCGTTGGTCGGTGCGGGGGTCGGCGCTTACGTCGGTCACCAAGGTACCGACGCCAATGGTCACGTCAGCGACAAGCACTGGAGCAAGCACGATGAGCAGGTGCGCAAGGCGCAGACCGCGCTGAACGACAAGGGCTACAGCGTCTCGGTGGACGGCCGAATGGGTCCGAACACCGAAAGCGCGGTGCGCAGCTTCCAGGAGAAGAACGGCATCGCACAGTCCGGATCGCTCGACGACGCGACACTCAACGCGCTGGGCCTCAAGGGCTGATAGGTAGATAGGCAGGTGCAGCAATCGGGGGCGACCGCGGAAGCATTCCGCCGTCGCCCCCCGCGTACTTTGGGGCGCACATTCAACTCTCGGCCGTATCAGCTCGCAGCCCTGAGCGCGTGCATCACGTCTTTCAGTGCGGGATAGAGCGCGACGTACTGCTGGTACAACTGAGCATAGCGGGCGGACGCATTTTCCCGCGATTCTGCCCGCAGCTCAAGTCTGACCCATCGCTCGAACAGCGTTTCGGTGTCGGCGAGCCCCACTGCCAATGCCGCGAGCATCGCGGCGCCAAGCGACGCCTCGACGTCGCCGGGAATCGTGTACACCGGCCGCCGCGTGATGTCGGCGATCATCTGCACCCAAAGGTCCGAGCGCGCGGCGCCACCGACGACGGTGATCGCCTCGTCGAGTGGGCCGCTGCCGCGCGCACCCGTCGCGATGTTGTGCTGCAGCGCGTAGGTCACGCCTTCCAGCACCGCGCGATAAAGATGCGCGCGGCCGTGGTGCAAGCCCAGTCCGACAAACGCGCCACTCGCTTGTGCGTCCCAGATGGGACTGCGCTCGCCCATCAGGTAGGGCAGGAACACGAGACCTTCGCCACCCGGCGGCAGCAAGGATGCGCCCTGCTCGAGCAACGCGTGCGGGTCGATGCCTCGCGCCTTGCCCGCAATGATTTCGCCTTCGCAGAAATTCTCTCGAAACCAGGTCACCGAGGCGCCCGCGGTGATTGCGCCGCCGAACACGTAGAGATCGTCGAGTCCATTGAGCACGTGCGGCATCGCGATCAGTCCATCGCGCGCGTCCACCGTTTTGCGGATCGTTCCCCAGCACATGCTGGTGCCTATCATCGCGACATGATTGCCTTCGCGGCGCGCGCCGGCCGCGAGCGTGGCCACTGCTGCATCGACTCCACCGGCCACGACGGGCAGGCCGTCCGGCAGGCCGAGGTCCCGCGCGTGCTC
Organism: Pseudomonadota bacterium; assembly: GCA_041691615.1. Taxonomy (GTDB): domain Bacteria; phylum Pseudomonadota; class Gammaproteobacteria; order Burkholderiales; family Casimicrobiaceae; genus VBCG01. The sequence goes on along the minus strand of JBEPUI010000040.1, from coordinate 22,127 downwards.
TTTCGACAGCGATGCCACGATCGCACTCGACTCGACAAGCCGCTGGGGCATCATCTCGCGCGGAATGCCCAGCGCGTCGAGCATCGTTCCGGACCACTCGCGCCGCCGCATGTCGTACACGCCGCCGATGTTGCCGGCGGAGCTATGGTCGACCGCCAATTCACCGGTGAGTTGCGCGATCACATAAGCGTTGGGCGGCACGAAGTGGCGCGTCTTCGCCCAGATCTCGGGCCGCTTTTCGCGCAGCCACAGCATCTTGGTGTAGCCGTAGTAGCTGTCGACGCCGTTGCCGGTGATGTAGTAGAGCTGCTCGAGGTCGATGTGCGCGCGCACCCATGCCACCTCGTCCTGCGCGCGCCGGTCCATCCATATCAAGCAGGGGTGCAGCGGCGTCCCGGCGGCATCCATCGGAATTCCGGAGCCGCCGTAGAGCGAGCTGATGCACAGCGCCTTCACCGAGCGTGCGGCATCGGCGCGGCCGGCCACGACGGCGCGGATGCACTGCTCGACGGCCTGCATCCACACCTGCGGCCATTGCTCGGCCCACAACGGATGCGGCGAATCCACCTGGTACGCCACCGAAGACTGCGCGACCAGGCCGCCCTGTTCGTCCATCAGCACGGCCTTGGTGCTCTGCGTGCCGATATCGATGCCGATGACGTGGCGCATCACGCGTGCTCGCCATCGCCGGTTACGCCGAGGCAGGCCAGCGTCTCGGCGAGCTTGCGCGCATATTCCACGCTCGCCCGGTTGCGCTCCTTGGGCGCGACAGGAATGATGCGCAGCACGGTGGCCGGTCGCTGGCTCATCACGACGATAACGTTGCCCAGCGCGATCGCCTCCGGCACGTCGTGCGTGACGAACATCACCGTGGGCCGGTAGCGCTTGAGCAGCGCCTTCAGGTCCTGCTGCAGCTTCAACCGGGTGAAGGCGTCGACCGCGGCGAATGGCTCGTCGAGCAGCAGGAGACGCGGCCGCAGGGCGAGGGCGCGCGCAATGCCGACGCGTTGCGCCATGCCGCCCGAGAGCTGGTTCGGATACGCGTCCTTGAAATCGCCGAGGCCCACGAGATCGAGGAATTCGTCGGCTGTGGCGTTGGCGTCCTGGCGCGACGCGCCGCGTGTGCGCAGGCCCACCGCGAGATTCTGCCGCGCGGTCATCCACGGGAACAGGCCCGGCTGCTGGAATGCCATGCCGATGTGATGGTTGGGTCCGATGCGAACTTCGCCGCCTTCCCAGTCGACGCGTCCGCTCGTGGGACCCATCAGGCCCGCGGCGAGGCTCAGCAGCGTACTCTTGCCGCAGCCCGACGGTCCTACTACGCACGCAACACTTCCGGCGGGTATCGCGAACGACACGTCGTTGAGCACGGGGGTCGTGCGACCCGCAGATTCGTACTGGTGACTGATCGCGTGAAACGCCAGTTCGCCGCCGTGTCGAACGGAGTCGTCCATCAATAGTCCAGATGCGCGAGCGACACCCAGCGCACGAGCGCGCTGACGGCGGCGCCCACCAGGCCGATCACGACCATGCCGGCGATCACCGTCGGTGTAGCCAGCGACGACGCGGCGTTGGTGATCATCAGGCCGAGTCCCGCGCTGGCGCCGATGTATTCGGCGGCTACCACGGCGATCCAGCCGACCGCCGCCGCTGCGCGCGCGGCACTGGCGATCGTCGGCGCGGCAGCGCGCAGATGCACGCGCCAAGCGAGCTGCCACGGTCCCATGCCGAGCACGCGGCCGACGCGCGACAGCACCGGATCCACGCCCGCGATCGCGCGCGCCGTGGACACGACCATCACGAAGAACACGGCGTACCCGACCAGCGCAATCTTGCCGACATAGCTCGTGCCGAACCACAGGATCGTCAGCGGAATCCACGCGAACGGCACGATGAAGCGCAGCGATTCGACCACCGGCGTCGCGGCCACGCGAAACGCGCGCCACTCGCCCATCAGCGCGCCTAGCGCGATGCCGAGGACAAGGCCGATCGCGTAGCCGACGATGAATTCATAGAGGCTCACGCCCACGTCGTGCCAGAACGCCACGCTGCCCAGCAGCGCGAAGAGCGTCTTCACCACGGCCAATGGCGGCGGCAGAACCACCAGTTGCAAATGGTAGTGCGACACGGTGCCCTGCCAGATCGCCAGCACGAGCGCGAGACCCAGCAGCGGCAGCACGATGGCGTGGATGCGCGCGATCATCGGGGGCATCCCGCACGCTCGCCGGCACAACGCGGCGTTGTGCGTGAATGCATGCAGCTGCTCATCGCACTTCCTCCGGGCGCGGCACCCACGGGGTGAGCTTGCGCTCGGCGAGCGTGAACAGGGCGTTCATCGCGTAACCCGCCAGGCCGAAGAACGCCATCGTCGCCATCACTGCCGGCACGTTGTAGCTCTGCTGCACGGCGATCAGGTGCGCGCCGAGGCCCGAGTCGGCCGCGACCAGCTCGGCGACGATCACCGTGCCCCAGCCGGCCATCAGCGACACGCGCGATCCGATCAGCACTTCGGTGAGCGTGCCCGGCAGCACCACCTGGAAGAAACGCCGCGCGCCGCGCATGCCCAGCATCGTCGCGATGCGGTCGAGCTCGGGCGGAATGCGTCGCGCGCCGTCGACCGCGTAGACGATCACGACCAGGAATACGGCCAGCCCGACCAGGAACACCTTGCTGGTGAGCCCGAAGCCGAACCACACGATGGACAGTGGCACCCACGCGATGCTCGAGACGGGTCGGATCGCCTCGATCACCGGGATGAATACCTGACCCAACGCCTTGACGCGTCCGAGCAGCAAGCCGAACACCGTCGCGCAGAGCGCGCCGGCAATCCATCCGACGCTGAACACGCGCAGGCTGAACAGCAGGTCCTGCACGAGATCGCCACGTGCATAAGCGACGATTTCGCTCGCGACTCGCCACGGCGGCGGCAGCCGGTTGATGACGCCGCCGCCGGTGGCAAGCCAGCGCGACAGCAGCGTCCACACCACCAGCGCAACGGCGACGCCGCCCAATTGCAGCAGCAACGCCGGTGCGCGACGCGCGAGCACGCGACCGGCGGACACGCCTACGGTGGGCGCCGCCGGAGGGTTCGGACTCGCCATCGGTCAGCGCTTGGCCAGCACTTCCTTGGCGAGCTCGGTGTTGTTGAACTTGCGCGCGTACGTCGTCAGTTCGACGCCGGCCGGCGCGAAGCCCAGCTCCTGCGCGATGGCCTCGGTGGCGACGATGCCGTCGACGTCGGGCACGTAGCTATCGGCGACACCGATCAGGTTGTGTTCGAACGAATAGCTGACAGCCGCTTCGTCGACCTTGGCGAACTCGGCCATCTGCTTGTAAGCGTCCTTCGGATTGGCCTTGATGTAGTCGGTTGCGGCGAATTGCGCCCGCAGCAGGTCCTTGACCGCCTCGCGATGGTCCTTGATGAATTGCGTGCTGGCGATGAAGCCGTCACCGGGTGCGGCACGGCCGATCGCGTCCGAGCCCGTGAAGATCACGCGACCGATCTTCTTCAGCACCATGTCCGCGACGTAAGGCACATAGCCGGCGACGACTTCGGCGCCGCCCGAATCGAGGACGCCGACCATGCCGGGGCCCGTGCCCGACACGAAGTACTCGTTGTTCATCGGGTCGACGCCGGCCTTCTTCAGCATGATCTGGAAAAAAAGCGTGGACGCGGTCTTGGGCCCGCTGACGACCACCTTCTTGCCCTGGATGTCCTTGGCGCTCTTGATCGTGCTCTTATCGGCGACGACCGTGACGTTTGCATTGACGAACGACTGGCCGACGAACTGCGCAGCGTCGGGCGATTGCGAAAAGATCACGACCGCGGAAATGCTGTTGCCCCATGCGATGTCGAGCTTGCCCGCGGCGACCGCGCTGGCCGCACCCGGCAGCCCCTGGTTGATCGGCACCCAGTTGACCGTGTAGCCCTTGTCCTCGAGCAGATGCTGCGCGCGCATGATCGGCACCGGCGACACCACGGGGAAATAGCCGATGTTGATGGTGACGCCCTTGCCGGGCGGGTCGGCGGCGAATGTCGTGGTCGAGAGTCCGACGGCGAGTGCCGAGGCGATGATTGCGGTGGTCCACGAACGTTGCGTGCGTTGCATAGTGTCTCCTCCAGTGAAGTGGGTCTTGCGGCCCGCGCTCACGGCGCGGGCTTCATCAGGACCTTGATCGAATCGAGCGAATCGGCGACCAGGATGGCCTGGTCCCAGTCTTCCAGCGTGAAGCCGTGCGTGACGATGCCGTCCGACGTGGCGAGGCCGCGCGACAGCAGGTCGATCGCGATGGGATAGCAGTAGGGGCCCAGGTGCGCGCCGCGCACGTCGAGCTCCTTGCGATCGCCGATCACCGACCAGTCCACCGACGTGTCCTTGCCGAACACCGAAAACTCGACGAAGCGGCCAAGCTTGCGGATCATTTCCAGGCCCTGTGTTACCCCGCTGGGCGAGCCGGTGGCCTCGATGTATACGTCGCAACCGTAGCTGTCGGTGAGGTCGCGCACGATCGCTTCCGCGTCATCGGTGGACGGATTGATCACGACGTCGGCGCCGTAGCGCTTCGCAAGTGCGAGGCGCTCGGGAACCATGTCGATGACCACCAGCTTGCGTGGCGTCTTGAGGTGCGCGACCTGCACCATCATCAGCCCGATGGGTCCCGCGCCTGCAATCACGACGACGTCGTCGAGCTGGATGTCGCCGCGCTGCACGGCGTGGATGGCGCAGGACAGCGGCTCGATGATCGCGGCATCCTCGAGCGACATCTCGTCCGGAATCCTGTGCACGCGCGCGGTGGACGGGATGCGCATGTACTGCGCCATGCCGCCATCGGCCACTTCGCGCTGGAAGCCGAAGATGTTGTGCACTTCGCACATCCAGTACTGGCCGGCGCGGCAATAGCGGCAATGGTCGCAGGGCACGATCTGCTCGGCGATCACCTTGTCGCCGAGCGCCACGCCGAAGTGCTCCGCCGCGCCGTTGCCGAGCGAGTCGACGACGCCGAAGAACTCGTGTCCGGGCACCACCGGGGCCTTCACCCACGGCGACGCGCCGGCGCCGCCCCAGAACATCTTGGCGCCCGACCAGCATTTGCAGTCGCTAGCGCAGATGCCGCACGCGGAAATGCGGATCACCATTTCGCGATCGCGCGCCGTCGGTCGCGTGATCTTCTCGACGCGGTAGTCCTTCGGGCCGTGGCAGACGACGGCCGTCATGCGGGTGTCGTTCGAATCAGCGGAGGTGGACGAAGTCATGCGGGTCTCGGTGATGTCATGCCGCTCGGGACGGGCTCGGCTTGCTGAGCCACAAGTCCCAATCAGTGCTCTGCGTGTGGCCGGTGGCGAAAGCTGGGTGTTCGGGTGCGCGCTCGGCACGATCGATCTGGCCGCAGCCGGTGATGCCTTTGTCAGACCCGTCGCGTCGCGGGTCGACGTACTCGTTGAACCAGCGCTCGAGGCGCTGTCGCATGGCCGCAACGCGCGATGCGAGCATCGTATCGTCGACGAGGTTGCTGCGCTCGCCGGGGTCCGCCTGCAAGTCGAACAGTTCATGCGGGCCGTCGGGATGGCGGTGCACGTATTTCCACTCGCGCGTTCGCACCATCCTCACCGGCCCATACTCGTCGAACACGACCACGTCGTCGCGGCCCGTGTCGCGCCCGCCTTGCAGCAGGTTGTCGAAGCTGCGGCCGGGCTTGGCGCGGCCCGCGCTGTAGTCGAGATCGAGATAGTCGACCAACGTCGGGAAGAAGTCGTAGCCCGACAGCAGATGGTCGTCGACCACGCCTTCCATAACGCGTCCCGGCTGCGCGACGATGCACGGCACTTTCACCGACGTGTCGTACATGTTCTGCGGGAACGTGCCGTTGCCCTTGCCCCAGATGCCGTGATGGCCGCAGTTCATGCCGTTGTCGCTGACGAATACCACCAGTGTGCTCTGCGTCAGCCCCGCGCGCTCGATCGTTTCCAGCACGCGGCCGATGGCGGCGTCCATCGCGCTGACCGCCGCGAAGTAGCCGACGAGGCTGTCGCGCCGCTCGCTGCGGCCGCGCTCGACTTGTGCCTGGCCGCCGATGAACCACGGATGCGGCGGCTCATCCGGGCAGCTTCTGAACGCGCAATCGGCGTAGAGCTCGGTAAACGCCTTCGGATGGCTGTCGATCCACGGATAGTGCGGGGCGGTGAAGTGCAGGTTGAGCGAGAACGGCGTGTCGTTGGAGGCTTCGTCGCGGATGAAATCGCTGGCGGTGTCGGCCAACACGTCAGTGATGTAACCGTCGGCGACGAAGGGGCGCGTCTCGTCGACCATCGGCGCCGCGTAGTAAGGTCCCATTCCCGACTGATGCGCGAACCACTTGACGAAGGCGGGGCGGGGCACGTCGCTGGCGCCAAGGTGCCACTTGCCTACCAGCGCGCAGCGATAGCCGTTGGCGGCGAGCACATCCTGGATCAGCGTCTGTCCTTCGAGGTATTCGATGCGCGTGTCGCCCATGCTGCCCACGCGGATCCAATCGTGGACGCCGTGGCGCGACGGAATGTCGCCGGTGAACATGGACGCACGCGCCGGCGAGCAAACCGGCGACACGCAAAAGAAACTGGAGAAGCGCACCCCGCGGCTGGCGAGCCGGTCGAGCACCGGCGTCTTCATTTCCGGATTGCCTGCGCAACCAAGCGCCCACGGCCCCTGGTCGTCGCTGACGATGAACAGCACGTTGGGACGCGCCGGATCCTTGCTTGCCATGCACTCCTCCAGACACCCTCAGCGTCCGGGCGCGGCTTCAGGAGGGGAAGCGTGCCGGCGCTCTGCATTTGTTTTGCACAATCGATTGTGCAACAATGGATGCGATTGTGCCACTTGCGGTCCGCGCGCGCAACTCGCGTTCGCGCCGCGCTTACATGTCGGGCGATCCGCGACCGAAACCGATGCGCAAACGTGCCTCCACCATCTACGACCTCGCTGAACTGGCGGGCGTCTCCGCGTCGACGGTAAGCGCGGTCTTGAGCGGCAAGGCAAAGGCACGGCGCATCGCCGCGGCCACCGTCGCCAACGTGCAGCGCCTGGCCGAGCTGCACAAATTCACGCTCAACCGCCAGGCCAGCGGGTTGCGCCGCAGCCGGTCCGGATTGATCGGCATGATCATCCCGATGCACGACAACCGCTTCTTCAGCGAGATGTCGCGCGCGTTCGAGCGCCTGGCGCGCGAGCGCCACTGGTATCCGATCGTGGTCAGCACGCTTCGTGATCCGGCCCTCGAGATCGAGACGGTCAACACGCTGCTGTCATACCGCATCGAGCAGCTGATCGTCACGGGCGCCACCGACCCGGACTCGGTAGGCCGTGCTTGCCGTGCGCACGGCGTGGCGCATGTGAACGTCGACCTGCCGGGAACGACGGCGACTTCGGTGGTCAGCGACAACCACTGGGGCGCGCAGCAGTTGACGCGTGCGCTGATAGAGCGGTCGAAGCCCATGAAGCAGCGCGCGCGCAACCGGATCTACTTCGTCGGCGGGCTCTCGACCGACTATGCCACGCAGCGACGGGTGGCGGGATTCGCGGAGACCGTCACCGCAGATATGGGCGCGGTACACCAGGAGCAAATCGATGCGTGCGGTTACGAGGCAGACTTGGCGGAAGTATCGCTACGCGCGTTGTACGAACGGCTGGGCGGCCTGCCGCGCGGACTGTTCATCAATTCGACGATTGCGCTGGAAGGGGTCGTGCGATTCCTGAAAGCATTGCCACCGTCGCAGATGGGCGCCTGCACGATCGGGTGCTACGACTGGGACCCGTTTGCGAGCGCGCTGAGTTTCCCCGTGCTGATGGTGCGCCAGGATGTCGAGGCGCTGCTCGGCGAGGCATTCAGGATCGTCGACAACGGGACGTTTGCCGACGCACGCCTCGTCGAGATCAAGCCGCAACTGATGTTCGGGCCTTTGTAGCGAGACCGGCTCGGGCGCTCCGCTGCCATCCCAGTGACGGGTAGAATTGGTGACGATCGCCGCGGCCACCGGGTGCCACGGCGCGACATGCCCGGATAATCGATGAAGACGCCCATTGCGCTGCTGTTTTGCCTGTCGTCGCTCGTTGCCACGCCGTCGATGGCGGCGCTGAAAGTCGGCGACAAGGCGCCCGACTTCACGACCGACGCGTCGATCGGCGGCAAGGTGTTCTCGTTTTCGCTGGCCGAGGCGCTGAAGAAGGGTCCGGTGGTGCTGTATTTCTATCCGGCCGCCTTCACCACTGGGTGCACGATCGAGGCGCACGATTTCGCCGACGCGACCGACGCGTACCAGGCGCTGGGCGCCACGATCATCGGCGTGTCGCATGACGACATCGATACACTGAACAAATTTTCGGTCAGCGAATGCCGCAGCAAGTTCGCGGTCGCCGCCGACAAGAGCCAGCGCATCATGAAGTCATACGACGCTGTGCTGTCGGTCGCGCCCAAGTATGCCAACCGAACCTCGTATGTGATCGCGCCGGACGGCAGGATCTTCTACGAATACACGTCGCTCGATCCGGACAAGCATGTGGCGAATACGCTTGCCGCATTGCGCGAGTGGTCCAAGCAGCGCAAGTAAGAGACGACGCTAGCAGAGATCCGTCGCGATGCGCTACATCGGCGCCTTGACGCTGCCGTACGAGTACTGCGTCACATAGAGGGTCGCGTTGACATTGCCGGGCTTGAGGCTGTTTTCCACGCGCACAGCCAGGCCACTGCGCTTGTCGATTGCCACAGTGCCGTCTTCGCTCGCGTACTGGTTGACGGTGTGGGTGGCGAAATTGGCGACGGACACGCCGTCGACAACGGAGTCGGGCAGAGGCTTGCACGAATACTCGGTGGCGTCCTTCAGGTTTTCGCGCGACTGCGCAATCGCTTCTTGGGCAGTCAGCGGGCTCTTCTTCCACGCCGCGTCACGCACCTGAAAATACATCGCACCGCCGAAAGTGACGCCCTTGATCGTTTCGGTACCGCGGGTGGTGGTCGTATAGTGGTCGATCGCGATGGTTTTTTCCATCGCCGCAAGGATGGGCTTGCAAGCGCTTGAAAGCTCGACGCCGAACGCGGGCGCGCACAGCACGAGCACGAAGGACGCAACGATGGGTCGCAGCGACATGCGCATCACCCTTGGGAAAATGAAGTACGAACATTTTAGCGCCGCGCAGACACATCCAGCGCCAGGCCTTACTCAAGCCACTGTCCGATCATCACGCCCAGGTCGTAGCCACAATGCGAATGCGGTGCGGAACTCGCGTTCCGCACCGCGCGCGATTGTTACCCGCGAATCGGCTTACAAGGGACCGTAGTACTCGTCGACGCGGCCGGTGTAGCCGACGTCATAGTCCGGGATGCGGTCCTCCGGATATTTCGGGGCGGCTTCCAGCTTCGATTTGTCCAGCGGCACTCGATATCCACCCAGCGATGTGTCGTACTTCAGGACGTTCCATGGAATGGGATAGCGATCGGTGCCCATGCCGAGGAATCCGCCAAAGTCCATCACTGCGTATTGAACCTTGCCCGAGACCTTGTCGATCATCAGGTCGTCGATCGAACCGAGCTTGTCGCCGCTGGTGTTGTAGACCGCCGTGCCTTCGACCTTGTCCGAAGAAATGACGCTTTGATTAACCATGTAGTCCTCCAACTGGGTTATTGATCCTTGTGGGACCGAGTCCCGCGCATTGCCGGGGTGAATAGCAATGAGACTCCGAAGTGGCGGTAGGCGCAGCCAGCGTGACACCTGACACGATGTGAGATTGGGATGACGGACAGCTACGATCTAATCGTCGCGAATTGCCATTGAAACGAAGAGTCGGCGCACTTTGTGGACGCTTGCGGCGGTGGGCTCTAGAATCAGGAAGGTGATGATTTCACTGTTTGCTGCTGCTTCCACGTTCTCCGGATTTGCTTGAGGGTCATATGTCGACAGTCCCCACAATGCTCGTCGGGCGAGCGCTTCGCCGAGCGGGTCGCTCGATCGTGCTGGCACTGGCCTGCCTCGACTTGTGCGTTGCGCTGGCCGCCGCGCCCGCCGCGCCCGCCGCGCCCGCCGCGCCCGCAATACCCGCGTCGCCCGCAAACCCCGTAGCGCCATCGACGCTTGCTTCGCCACCGCAATCGGTCACGCTGCCCGACGCAGTGACGCCCGACGGTGGCCGCTACTACGGGGCGCTGGTCGACGGCAAGCTCCAGGGCCAAGGGCGCATCGAGTGGGATTCGGGTGAAACTTATGTCGGCGCGTTTGACAAAGGGCGGTACTCCGGTCACGGCCACTTAGTGATGCCGGACGGGAGCATCTATGACGGCGACTTCATGCAGGGCGGGTTGTCGGGCGAAGGCCGGCTGACTTCTCGCGCTGGAGACGAGTACATCGGCCATTTTGCCGACGGCACATTGGACGGCAAGGGTCGCTACACATCGGCCGGCGGCGGTGTCGGCGAAGGCACGTTCCGCCAAGGGCGATTGAACGGCGAAGGACGGTACGTTAAAGGCAAGTTGGAGTACCGAGGCGAGTTCAAGGACGGCGAGTACTCGGGCCGAGGCAAGCTCATCTCGCCCAACGGCGCGGTCTACGAGGGCGAAATGCTCCGCGGCCAGATGCAGGGCAAGGGGCGACTGGTGATGGCGTCCGGTGAAGTCTACGAAGGGGATTTCGCCGACGACGTGTTCTCGGGAGACGGCACCTACACCGATGGGGCCGACTATTCGATCAAGGGTCACTTCGAGAATTGGAAGGCGAGTGGCCGCGGGATCGCAACCGAAGCGCATGGCAATCGCTACGAGGCGAATTTCACGGATGGCGTTCCCAGCGGACGGCTGCTGCTGACGGGCAAGGACGGCGCGCGATACGAAGGCGAATCGAAAGGCTGGATGCCGAACGGCGAGGGCGTGATGCACCTGGCGAACGGCGACGTATACACCGGCGGCTTCGCGGGCGGCCTCTACGATGGCGACGGCACGCTCGTCTACGCCAAGCCGGCCGCTGATGGGCGCACGCAGGTCAGCGGCAAATGGAGCTATGGCCGGCTCGACGATGCCGAGGCTCGACGCAAGATGAAGGCGCGGGTGGAATCGGCGCTCTACAGCCAGCGCAAGTTGCTGGATGCGACGCTGGCAACGCTCGAGCCTCGCGACCCGAGCCGCATCAACCTGTATCTGCTGGCGGTCGCGGGCGGCGGCACGCAGGAGGTGTTCCATCGCGAAGTTGACTTCGTGCGCAATGAATTCGATCGCGCGTTCGGCACGCGAGGCCGTTCGCTGGTGCTGGTCAACAGCCGCAACACGATCGATACCGTGCCGATGGCGACCGCCACGAGCATTCGCGAGGCGCTCACCGCGATCGCGTCCAGGATGGACAGGCAGAAAGACATCCTGTTCGTATACCTGACGAGCCACGGCTCGGCAGACCACGAACTGTCGCTCAATCTCGACGGCATGTCGCTGCCCGGCCTCACGGCGAAGGAACTGGGCGAGCTGGTCGCGGCGACGGGCATCAAATGGAAAGTGGTGGCCATTTCGGCTTGCTACGCCGGCGGTTTCATCGACTACCTGAAAGACGACACGACGCTGGTGATGACTGCGGCGCGGCGTGACCGCACATCCTTCGGTTGCGCCGACGAAAACGACTTCACGTATTTTGGCCGCGCTTTTTTCAAGGAAGCGCTGCCTGCCAGCCAATCATTCGAGCAGGCATTCCAGAAGGCCAGCGTGATGATCCGCGAATGGGAAGACAAGGATGCGGATGCAGATGCGGACGCGAATCGAACATCCGCACTGAAGACTGCGAAGGCCGGCGGCAACACGCCACCGGCGAAAGCCATGCACTCCGAACCCCAGATCTACGAAGGACCGGCGATCGGGGCCCAGCTCAAGGCTTGGCGCGCGCAACTCCCGCGTCCGCAATAGCTCATCCCACCACTGCGGACTGGCCGTGGGTGCGCATGGCCTGGAACCGCGTTCAAAAATGAACCCGCTCGTCAAATCGCGTCGACGTTAAAAAATTTCGACGGCCGTGGGGAAATGGTGAATTCACCCGGAGATGCAGATATGTCGGTGCGCAAAAAGGCGCTTATCGCGCTGTTTGTCGTCTTCATTAACTTCATCGGCTTAGTTGGCCTAATTACGAGCGATAACCATGGCCAATGGCGTGCGTGGCTCGCCTTCGCGGCTATCCTTTGTGCTGGTCTGTACACACGGACTCTTAAATGTCCGCATTGCGACCATCCGATATTCAAGAAGCATGTGCAGCTGTTTGGAGAACGGTTCAATTATTGGGGAGGCCTCATTCCGAAAGGCTGCCCTCAATGTAGGAAGAAGCTATAGCTCAAGCATTCGGCGCGGCAACTCGGAGTGTGGATAGCCGGTGGGCGGGGTGCCTCGGCGCGCCAATGTGGCACGCGGTGCGGCTGCGGCGCTCCACCCATGCCGCATGCTCCACTCTGTACCGTTCGATCGCATCTTCATACAGATCAAAGACGCAGGGAATGCAGGCACCGCGACAGCAGTCGCCAGGTTGCGGGCGTAGCGGAGGGACGGGCTCGGGATCGTCGTCGACCGACCCCCGCCCCGGCGCGGCGCCGTCAGCGCTGATCGTGTGAGCTAAACGTTAGCGGCTCGGGCTGAAGTTGTTGGTCGTCCGAGTGGCGTGCCACTTGCATCATCGCGAACGCCAGAAATCCCACGCAACCGCCTGCCCACAGCGCCATCAAGATCCAGAAACTGCCCATGCTGTTCCTCCGATCCCTCTAAAGCAGCCCTATCCCCCGGACCTATGCGTGCCCGCCGGGCCAGGCGGGCGGTCGCTCTCGGTGCGTGCGCATGGCTTGGAATCAATCCCAGCTCAGTGCGCCGCCCGTTTGATATTCGATGACGCGTGTTTCGAAGAAGTTCTTCTCCTTCTTCAGGTCGATCATTTCCGCCATCCACGGGAACGGGTTGTCGGCCTTCTCGAACAGCGGGTCGAGGCCGATCTGCTGGCAGCGGCGGTTGGCGATGAAGCGCAGGTATTCCTTGAACATCGGCGCGTTGAGCCCGAGCACGCCGCGCGGCATCGTATCCTCGGCATAGCGGTATTCAAGCTCGACGCCCTGGCGCATCAGCGAGGCGATCTCGGCCTTGAACTCGTTGGTCCACAGGTGCGGGTTCTCGAGCTTGATCGTGTTGACCAGGTCGATGCCGAAATTGCAATGCATGCTCTCGTCGCGCAGGATGTACTGGTACTGCTCGCTCGAGCCGGTCATCTTGTTCTGTCGGCCCATTGCCAGGATCTGCGTGAAGCCGACGTAGAAGAACAGACCTTCCATGATGCAGCTGAATACGATCAGGCTCTTCAGCAGCGCCTGGTCGGTTTCAGGCGTGCCGGTCTTGAAGTGCGGGTCGGTCAGCGTGTTGATGAATGGGATCAGGAAGTCGTCCTTGTCGCGGATCGACTTGATCTCGTGGTACGCGTTGAAGATCTCGGCTTCGTTGAGGCCCAGGCTCTCGGTGATGTACTGGTACGCGTGCGTGTGGATCGCCTCTTCGAACGCCTGGCGCAGCAGGTATTGCCGGCACTCGGGGGCGGTGATGTGGCGATAGGTGCCCAGCACGATATTGTTGGCGGCGAGCGAATCGGCGGTGACGAAGAATCCCAGGTTGCGCTTGATGATCAGGCGCTCGTCGTCGGTGAGGCCGTTGGGGTTCTTCCACAGCTCGATGTCGCGCTGCATGTTGATCTCTTGCGGCATCCAGTGATTGGCGCAGCCGGCAAGGTACTTGTCCCAGGCCCACTTGTACTTGAACGGCACCAGCTGGTTGACGTCGGCGCTGCCGTTGATCACGCGCTTGTCCTCGAGGCGCACGCGCGTCGAATTGGCGTGCGACGCCTGCCGGTCGACGTCGAGGTCATGCACGGGTTCGCGCGACAGGATGCCCCCGGCCACGTGCGCCCGGATGGTCTCCGCAGTCGCCGGCGCCATGGGAGGCGTCTTCGCTGCCGGGATGTCGTCGTCGAAATTGAGCATCGCAAATCTCCTGTTGCCACTGTCCCATATGGGGGCGAACAGTCGCGATTTCCCGTGGAAATCGCCTGTACGCCACCCTCGCACCCATCTTCATTGCCGCCGAACCGGCCCCATCCGCGGTGCCGCGGAAAGGGCGGTCCGTCACGTCCTAATGCAGCGCTCGCAACTTGTCGTACAGGAACTCTGGCGTGAAATCCTGTCCGTCGAGCCACGCGATCGATGCCAGCCCGTAGTCGAGATAAAACTGCGAAAAGCGGGAGCGGTCGCGCAGCGGTTCCATCGATTCGCCGACCAAATCGTCAGCGAGATCGACGACGCCCTTGCGGCCATCGTTGAACTCCAGCCAGACCTTGTAGTCGCCGTAGTAGCGGGCTTCGACGACATGCCGGGGTGCGAACTCGTACCGGGCCAAGAGGCACTCCTTTCACGGTGATGACGAACGTGGTCGCCCGGAAGAAAGTTGGCGCGCGACGCGAGCCTGCCGCGCGCCTCCGGTGCTGCACAAAGGGCGGGCACGCCGTGAAGCGTGCCGCCTTCGGTACGATCGTCCCGTGCGCTTCGTGCCATCTTGAAGCTCCTGTCCAGGTTCGCGCTCCAGGTTCAATCTCGCTCGACTGGCCGTCGCTTGCGGTCGATGTGCCGCCGCAGGCGTTGCCGGTCAATCGGCGTACCGTCAAAGTCGTTGCTTGTCGCCTTTCATCGCAATTCGCATGTCACTGGCACGACTCACTGACACGACTCGCAGGTCGGGTCGTCGATCGCGCAGAACTTGGGCTCGATGTCGGTCAGCGCTGCCGTCAGCGTCGGAATGCCCGATGACGAAACCGCGTTGAGCTCGCCGCCCTTGCCGGTCGACTTCTCCGCCGACGTCGCTGCCAGCGTGCGCAGGTAGTAGGTGGTCTTCAAGCCGCGCACCCAGGCGAGCTTGTACGTTTCGTCCAGCTTCTTGCCCGAAGCGCCGGACATGTAGATGTTGAGCGACTGCGCCTGGTCGATCCACTTCTGGCGGCGCGCGCCGGCCTCGACGATCCACGTCGCATCGACTTCGAAGGCGGTCGCGTAGAGCCTGCGCAACTCGGCGGGAATGCGGTCGATGCGCGCGAGCGAGCCGTCGAAGTACTTGAGGTCGGCCACCATCACGTCGTCCCACAGGTCGAGGCGCTTCAGCTCCGCCACCAGGTGCTCGTTGACCACGGTGAACTCGCCCGACAGGTTCGACTTGACGTAGATGTTCTGGTATTCGGGTTCGATCGACGCGGCGACGCCGATGATGTTGCTGATCGTCGCCGTCGGCGCGATGGCCACGCAGTTGCTGTTGCGCATGCCGTGCGTCTTGATGCGGGCGCGAAGCTCGGTCCAGTCCATCGCCGACGATTCGTCGACATCGACATAGCCGCCACGCTCGTCGCGCAGAAGCTTCAGCGAATCCTGCGGCAGCACGCCGCGATCCCAAAGGCTGCCGGTGTACGACGCATACTTGCCGCGCTCCTCGGCGAGCTCGCTCGACGCCCAGTACGCGTGATAGCAGACGGCTTCCATCGACGTGTCGGCGAACGCCAGCGCTTCCTTCGATGCGTACGGCGTGTGCAGCAAGTGCAGGCAGTCCTGGAAGCCCATGATGCCGAGGCCGACCGGACGATGCTTGAGGTTGGAATTGCGCGCCTTGGCGACCGCGTAGTAGTTGATGTCGATCACGTTGTCGAGCATCCGCATCGCCGTGGTGATCGTGCGCTTCAGCTTGGCGTGATCGAGCGTCCAGGCTCCATCGTTCTCGATCATGTGCGCGAGCAGGTTCACCGAGCCCAGGTTGCACACGGCGATTTCGGTGTCGCCGGTGTTGAGCGTGATCTCGGTGCACAGGTTCGAGCTGTGCACGGCGCCCACGTGTTGCTGAGGCGAGCGCACGTTGCAGGCGTCCTTGAAGGTGATCCACGGATGGCCGGTCTCGAACAGCATCGACAGCATCCGCCGCCACAGCTGCACGGCGGGGATCTTCTTGAACAGCTTCAGCTCGCCGCGCGCGACCTTGTCCTCGTAGGCCGAATACGCCTTCTCGAATGCCATGCCCCATTTGTCGTGCAGGTCGGGCACATCGGACGGCGAGAACAGCGTCCAGTCGCCGCCTTCCATCACGCGCTTCATGAACAGGTCCGGGATCCAGTTCGCGGTGTTCATGTCGTGCGTGCGGCGGCGGTCGTCGCCGGTGTTCTTGCGCAGCTCGAGGAATTCCTCGATGTCGAGATGCCAGGTCTCGAGATACGTGCAGACCGCGCCCTTGCGCTTGCCGCCCTGGTTGACCGCGACGGCGGTGTCGTTGACGACCTTGAGGAACGGCACGACGCCTTGCGACTTGCCGTTGGTGCCCTTGATGTGCGAACCCATCGCGCGCACGTTGGTCCAGTCGTTGCCGAGGCCGCCGGCGAACTTGGACAGCAGCGCGTTTTCCTTGATCGCCTCGTAGATGCCGTCCAGGTCGTCGGACACGGTCGTCAGGTAGCACGACGACAGCTGCGAGCGGTGCGTGCCGGCGTTGAACAGCGTGGGCGTCGAGCTCATGAAATCGAACGTCGACAGCACGTTGTAGAACTCGATCGCGCGCGCCTCGCGGTCGACTTCGTTCAATGCGAGTCCCATCGCCACGCGCATGAAGAAGCATTGCGGCAGCTCGAAGCGGCGGCCGCCGACATACTGGTCGACCAGGAAATAGCGGTCGTACAGCGTCTGCAGCCCGAGATAGCCAAACTGGAAATCGCGTTGCGCATCGAGCGCCGCGCCGAGCTTGGCCAGGTCGTATTGAGACAGCGCTTCGTTGAGCAGGCCGATCTTGATGCCGTGCTTGACGAAGCGCGGGAAATATTCGGCGTACTTCGCCGTCATGTCGGCCTGCGACGCTTCCTCGCCCAGCGCCTCGAAGCGCAACGCGTCGAGCAGCAGGCGCGCGGTCACGTACGAATACGACGGGTCCTTTTCGATCATCGTGCGCGCGGCCAGCACCACGCCCTTGCGCACTTCCTCCATCGCCACGCCGTCGTAGAGATCCTTCAGCGTCGACTTGAGGATGCGATCGGGGTCGGCGTCGGGCAGTCCCTCGCACGAGGTCTTGACCAGCATCGTCAGGCGCGCGATGTCGAGCGGGCGCTTGACGCCGTTGTCGATCACGTTGATCTTGAAGTCCGCGCTGCGCGGCGCATCCTTGATCTTCTGCGCGGCGCGCTCCTGGGAACGGCGCTCGCGGTAGAGCACGTAGGCACGCGCGGCCTCGTGCTCGCTGCCGCGCATCAGCGCCAGCTCGACCTGGTCCTGGATTTCCTCGATGTGGATCGCGCCACCTTCGGGCTTGCGCTTCATCAGCGCGCTGACGACGGTGTCGGTCAGGTGCGTCACCTGTTCGCGCACGCGCGCGCTGGCGGCACTCTGCCCGCCGTTGACGGCGAGGAACGCCTTGGTCATCGCCACGGTGATCTTGGCCGGCTCGAAGCCCACTACCGCGCCATTGCGGCGGATCACCTTGAACTGCGCAAAACGCGGGTCCATGCCACTCGCCACTGCGCTGCCGGGTTCACCCACGACCAGTTCCCGGGGCGGGGCAGGCGTGGCGGTGGCAACAGCAGGGCTGGCGGTTTGCATGGGTGTCTCTCCGTTCTTCTAGTGTTCTTGGCCTGTTCGTGCGGCCGCGGCAGGGGGATCGCCCTTGCCGGGTACCGCCGAAGCTCTTGCGGATCTCGCGTGATTTCGCCCTTCTGCCGGGGTGCGCCGATGACGACGGCGTAAAACTCCGGCAGAACCTGTCCACAGGACGAAATCTACTATATCTAGTGGTCAATGCGAGCCCTGACACAAAGCATAGTGGCTTCACCCGGGAAGTGCAAGCGTGAAACCATCCACAGTGTTAAATAGTTTATACATCAATAAAAACAATAGATTAAACGCGTTTCGCGGCGTCTCACACCGTTTCTACCCGCGCCGCCCACCGGGTTGTGCACAGCCCACGCAAATTGTCCGACGTTGCGGCGATACCACATTGATTTGACACGCCGCCATGCACCGAATTCACCCAAATTCGCGCCAAGGCCACGCCCGGCGCGGGATTCGCGCCATGCATGTGCGCTACCGTACGTTGGGAAGGCGATACAGGCGATCGCCGGCGATCGCCACGACGGCGTCACCAGGTTCGTAGGCGACGCCTGCCAGGCCCGTCAGCCGGCCGAACGCCGGCAGGATCGCCCGGCGTCGCCCCAGCACGAAGCACGGGAGGCGCACCGACGGCTCGTGCGTCCCGCCGACCCGCACACCGGGGTGGACATGGCCGCACAGCGCATACCCTGTCTTCGGTTGCACGGGATGGTGGCAACCGAGGAACGGGGGCCACGGGCGGGGCTCGACGACGACTTCGACCTGCCAATGCGCCGGCGGGTCGCCGGCATGTGCATCGTGATTGCCGCGCACCAGCACCATGTCAGCGCCGGCGTGCAACGCGCGCCACGTCGTGAATGCGCGGTCCAGCGCATCGACGCGGCCGCTGGCGGCGTGAAGGAAATCGCCGAGCACGACTAGCGTGGCGGCCCCTGTGCGCGCGATCAGCGTCGACAGGCGGCCAAGGTCGTTCGCAGTGGCACCGCGCGGCAGCGGAATGCCTCCGGCGCGAAATGCCGCGCCCTTGCCGAGATGCACGTCGGCGACGAACAGCTTGCGTTCGCGCGGCCAGAATAGCGCGCGCATCGCGTGCAGCTCCACCGCCTCGCCCCCGAGCACGAAGGCCATCGCACCGTCCGCAGGGGCGGGTGTGGCGGGCGCTGCAGGAAAAAGCGATGCGGCGGACACGAAAATCAGGGACGGTGGACTCGGAACGGGAAAAAAATCCGGATGCGCGAGGGCATTGCGCGATACCGAGGGCAGGGTGCACACTTTCGCGCCGGCATTTTACCGCGACCCAAAGGTCCCCCCGATGTTGCGCTTTTCGGCGAATCTCGGATTCCTGTTCACCGAAGTGCCGTTTCTCGAGCGCTTCGGCGAAGCCGCGCAGGCAGGATTTCACGCCGTCGAATTCGCGTTCGCCTACGACGTGCAGGTCAAGGAAATCCTGGCGCAGATCGACGCGCACAAGCTCGACGTGGTGCTGATCAACGCGCCGCCGGGTGATTGGGACAGTGGCGAGCGCGGACTTGCGTCGCTGGATGGGCGCGAGCACGATTTTTCGGCGGGTCTCGTGACCGCATTGCGCTACGCCCAGACGCTGCGTTGCCCGCGCATCCACGTGATGGCCGGGATCATTCCCGCCGACGCCGGCGAGACCGAGCGTACGCGCCGGCGTCGAACTTACCTGCGCAACCTGCGATTTGCCTGCGAGGAAGCGCAGGCCCAGGGCGTGACGATCATGATCGAGCCGATCAATCCGCGCGACATCCCGGGCTATTTCCTCACCACGCAGGCCGAAGCGCATGCGATTCGCGAAGAAATCGCGATGCCCAACATCAAGGTGCAGATGGACCTGTATCACGCGCAGATCGTCGAGGGCGACTTGAGCGAAAAGATCCGCCGCTACCTGCCGCACGTCGGTCACGTGCAGATCGCCGGCGTTCCCGGACGCCACGAGCCCGACGTGGGCGAGATCAACTATGCGTTCCTGTTCCGCCTGCTGGACGAATTGAAATACACCGGCTACATCGGCTGCGAATACCATCCTGAGCGCAGCACCGTCGAAGGTCTCGCCTGGATGTACAAGTTGATCGATCGGCCGCCGGCGCGCTAGTCCGATCGTTTCGCTTCCGCGAGCGTGGATCACGACTACATGTTCACGCTCATGCCGCCGTCGACGAAGATCGTCTGCCCGGTGATGTAGCTCGCGGCGTCCGAGGCGAGGAACACGGCGATGCCGGCGAGCTCGGCCGGATTGCCCCATCGCTGCATCGGCGTGCGCAGGTTGACCCACTTCACGAACTCTGCGTTTTCCAGCAGCGCCGTGTTCATCTCGGTCTTGAAGTAGCCGGGTGCGATCGCGTTGACGCGGATGCCGTGCGTGGCGAGCTCCACCGCGAGGCCGCGCGTCAACTGGCGCACGCCGCCCTTCGACGCGACATAGGGGACGATGTTCGGGCGTGCGAGCTCGCTCGTCAGCGACGCGATATTGATGATGCTGCCGCGACCGCGTTGCTGCATGCCGCGTGCCGCCGCCTGCGCGACCAGGAATGGCGCGGTCAGGTTGGTGGCGATCACGGCCTCCCAGTCGGCTTGCGCGAAATCGCCGAGCGGTCCGCGATGCTGGATGCCGGCGTTGTTGACGACGATGTCGAGCGAGCCGTGTCGCGCCTCGATGTCGGCGATGCCCGCGCGCACCGCGTGCTGCTGCGTGACGTCGAACACCGCGCTGTCGGTGGCCAACGCCGGGTCGAGCTTGGCGCGCGCCTTGTCGAGCGCAATGGCGTCGCGGCCGTTGTACACGACTGTCGCCCCGGCCTGCGCGAGGCCGGCCGCGATGGCCTCGCCCAAGCCGCGCGCAGCACCCGTGACGAGCGCGATGCGGCCTTTTAGTTCGAATGGATTGGGCATGGGGCGAGCAGGAAGTTGAACCGGGATCGCATCCTCTCCCATTCAGCCGCGCGACGCAACGCGCGGTTGCGCGGGAGCGGCCGCGCGAGTGCCGGCTTCGGCGCCTGCCTGCGACTCGAGCTCGGCGACCATGCGCGCGACGCGCGTGCCGAGCGCCTCGCTGGACATCGATTCGCGAAAGATCTCGACCATCAGCGGAAACGCGAACGGCGTGGGCCGCGGCGAGTCGCGCAGCAGGGCCTTGCTTGCGCGCAGCCGCGTGAGCGCGGTGGCGAGCCGCGGCGCTTCGAGATGGCGCTCCATCACTTCGCGCACCGCTTGCGCGAGCAGCAGGTTCTGCGGGTCGAACTCGGCGAACACGTCGTAGAGCAGTCCGCTCGACGCTTGCAGCTGGCGATTGGAATGGCCCTGGCCGGGAAAACCCTGGAATACCAGGCCCGCCACGCGCGCGATTTCGCGGAATTGGCGGCGCCCCAGCTCGGCGGCGTTGAGGCCGGCGAGGATGTCGCGCTCGACGTTCGGCGCCGCCAGCAGCGTGCCGATGTCGCCGAGCGTCAGGTCCACCGGCTCGGGCGACAGCAGGCCGAATCCGTAGTCGTTGATCGTGATGGTGAACGTGCGCGGCCGCATCTGCGAAAGCCGGTACGAGAACAGCGTTGCCAGTCCGAGGTGCGCGAGCCGGCCTTCCATCGGATAGAAGAACAGGTAGTGCCCATCGCGCAGCGTGATGCGCTCGATCAGCCACTCGTTGGTCCGCGGCAGCGCCGACCATCGGCGCTGCAGGTCGAGCAGCGGCCTGACGAGGCGCAGCTCGGCGGATGCGAACTCGCCGTTGGCGGCGTCGCCGATCAGCTTGCGCGTGCGCTCGGCGAGCAACGTCGACAGCGGCATCTTGGCGCCCATCCAGCGCGTGATCACCGCCGATTTCTTCGGCGCGGGCTTCACCCACGCGGTCATTTCGCGCACGCGGATGAACTCCAGCACCTTGCCGGCGAACACGAAGCACTCGCCCTTGCGCAGGTGGGCGATGAACGATTCCTCGACGGTGCCGAGGCGCCGGCCATTGCGCATCTGCACGCTGATGCTCGCGTCGGCGACGATCGTGCCGATCGACTGGCGGTGGCGCTGCGCGATGCGCCGGTCGGGTACGCGCGCGATGCCGTCGTCGCCGATCACCACGCGCCGGTACTCGGGATAGGCGTTGAGGCTCGCGCCGCCGTGCACGACGAAGTCCATCGCCCACTGCCACTGCAAGTCGGTGAGATTGCGATACGCGTGCGTGCCGCGGATCTGCTCGTGCAATTGCTGCGGCACGAATCCGCCGCCCAGCGCGCAGGTGACGAGGTGCTGCACCAGCACGTCGAGTGAAAGCTCGATCGGCACCCGCGGCTCGATTCGTCGCTCGCTGGCTGCTTCGCGTGCCGCGGCGGCTTCGACCAGCTCGAGCGCATGCGTGGGCAGCACCGTCACTCTCGATATCTCGCCTGGCCGATGACCGCTGCGCCCGGCGCGTTGCAGCAGGCGCGCAACGCCCTTCGGCGATCCGATCTGCAACACCTGGTCGACGGGTGCGAAGTCGAC
>JBEPUI010000039.1:0-30129 GCA_041691615.1 Pseudomonadota bacterium | reverse complement strand
CCCCGACCAGGGCTCGAACCTGGGACCTGCGGATTAACAGTCCGTCGCTCTACCAGCTGAGCTATCAGGGAACGGAAGCCTGCAATTATAGCGTTTTTCGCGAATCAGGGTCAACGACGGGCGCCGCAGAAGGCAGGCGCGCCGGCTCCTGCAAATGCGGCGCAGCCAGTCGAAGGTAGTGGAACATGCTCCACAACGTCAGCAGCGCTGCGATCCACAGCGCGATCTCGCCGAGCAGCGGCGTCGACACGCCCGGAATGACCGGCTCCCACAGCAGCAGCGCGATGATCGCGGTCATCTGCGCACCCGTCTTGACCTTGCCGACGAACGCCACGGCGACGCTGTTCGATTTGCCGAGCTGCGCCATCCATTCGCGCAGCGCCGAGATCGCGATCTCGCGTCCGATGATGATGATTGCGAGCCAGCTGTCGGCGCGACCCAGCTGGACCAGCATGATCAGCGCGGCGGCGACCATCAACTTGTCGGCGACCGGATCGAGGAACGCGCCGAAGGCACTGGTCTCGCCCCAACGGCGCGCGAGATAACCGTCGAGCCAGTCGGTGATCGCGGCCAGTGCGAACACAGTCATTGCCAGCCAGTTCTTGGCCACCGGCGACAGCAGCGTGTCCGGAAGATAGTAAACGCCGACGAACACCGGGATCAGGATGATCCGCAGCCACGTCAACGCGATGGGAATGTTGAGAATCAAGTGGGTGGCCAATGCCTTGCCGACCGCCCCATTCTAACGCCTGGCGATTGCACGGCCGTCACACGTGGCCATGCGCACGGGCGCGCGAGCGCGCGCATCAATGCAGCAATCCGTAGATGCGCTCCGCCAGCGCGCGGCTGATGCCCGGCACGCGCGCCAGGTCGTCCACGCTCGCCGACTGCACACCGCGAAGGCCGCCGAAATGCGCGAGCAGCGCCTTGCGCCGCGTCGAGCCGATGCCCGCGATCTCCTGCAACGACGATGTGGTGCGCGCCTTGCCTCGTCGCGCCCGGTGTCCCTGGATGGCGAAACGATGTGCCTCGTCGCGGATCTGCTGCAACAAGTGCAATCCCGGATGGTCTGCGGGCAGGTTGAGCACGTCGTCGCGTCCGGGAAACACGATGTCCTCCATTCCCGGTTTACGCTCGGGGCCCTTGGCGATGCCGATCACCGGCACGCCGTGCAATCCCTGCTCCACCAGCACGTCGGCCGCGATGTTGACCTGTCCGCGGCCGCCGTCGATCACCAGCAGGTCGGGCGGCGGATACTCGCCGGAGACGATACGCGCGCAGCGGCGCGTCAGCGCCTCGCGCATCGCCGCGTAGTCGTCGCCCGCATGCTCGGGCGTGACATTGAACTTGCGGTATTCGTTGCTGCGCATCCCGAGCTTGTCGAAGATCACGCAGGAGGCGACCGCCGCTTCGCCCATCGTGTGCGACACGTCGAAGCATTCGATACGCTGCGCCGTCGAAGGCAATCCCAGTGCCTCCTGCAATGCGCCCAGCCGGTCTTCCTGGGTCGCCTTTTGCGCGACGCGTTGGGCGATTGCAAGCGTCGCGTTCTGGATCGCCATCGTCAGCCATACGCGGCGCTCACCGCCGGGATTTTGCACGATGTCCACGTCTCGCCCCGCCTGCGCCGCCAGCACGCCAGCCAAGGCTTCGATGTCCTCGGCGTCCGGAACGATGATCGTCGGCGGGACCGGCCGCTCGAGGTAATGCTGAGCGAGAAACGCGGCAAGAACCTCGGCGATGCTGACGCCTTCGGCGTGTCGCGGGAAGAACGTGCGGTCGCCCACGTGCCGTCCGCCACGCACCATCACTACGTTGACGGCGGTCAAGCCCTGGTCGGTGACCGCCGCGACCACATCGATGTCACCGGCCGTGGCACTTTCCACGAACTGCTTCGACTGCAACGGGTTGAGGCGCGTGATCTTGTCGCGCACCCGCGCCGCGCGCTCGAACTCCAGTGCGGCGCTCGCATCGTCCATCTGCTTCTGCAGCTGCGCCAGCACGACGTCGGTCTTGCCTTGCAGGAACAGCGCGGCGCCTTGCACGTCGTCGCGATAGTCGGCTTCACTGATGTTGCCGACACAAGGCGCCGTGCAGCGCTGGATCTGGTAGAGCATGCACGGACGCGAGCGGTTGGCGAACACGGTGTTCTCGCAGACGCGCAGCTGGAAGACCTTCTGCAGCAATGCGATGCCCTCGCGCACCGCGCCGGCGCTGGGAAACGGCCCGAAGTAGCGGTTCTTGCGATCGAGTGTCCCGCGGTGAAAGCGCAGCTGTGCAAACGTCTCTCCGGTCAGGGACACGTACGGGTAGCTCTTGTCGTCGCGAAAGAGAATGTTATAGCGGGGCTCGAGCGCCTTGATCAGGTTGTTCTCGAGCAGCAGCGCTTCGCCCTCCGAGCGCGTGACGGTGGTCTCGACTCGTGCGACCTGCCCGACCATCGACGCGATGCGCGGCTCGTGCGCCGATTTCTGGAAATAATTCGACACGCGCTTCTTCAGGTCGCGCGCCTTGCCGACATAGAGCGCACCGCCCGCCGCGTCGAACATCCGGTAGACGCCGGGAAGATTGGGCAGCGACCGCAGCAGCTCGCGAGCGTCGAACCCGCTGGCCGGCTCCTCGGCGGCGACGGTGCGCTGGTTGACTCGCGAGACCTTGGTCATGGCCCAGTGGCGAGCAGCGCGGCAATGTCTTCGAACACGGCGTGGAACATGGCGGGCGTCAATCGCCGCGTGTTGGTGTTGTAGCGGCTGCAATGGTAGCTGTCGAACAACGTGACGGGCCCGACCTGGTGGCGGGCGCCGTGCGCGAAGGCGAATGCGCTGCGGCGCTCGCCAAACGCGGCGAGCGTCGCGTCGTGGGCAATTCGACCGAGTGCCAGCAGCACGGTTCCGTCACGCACCTGCGACAGCTCCGCCGACAGCCACGCGTTGCAGGCCTTGATCTCGACCGGCAGCGGCTTGTTCTGCGGTGGAAGGCATTTGACCGAGTTTGTAATGCGGCAATTCTTCAATATGAGGCCGTCGTCGCGGGAAATCGACACCCCCGATGACGCAAATCCGAAGCGATGCAGCGTCTCGTAGAGCAGAATGCCGGCGAAGTCGCCGGTGAAAGGCCGGCCGCTCGCGTTGGCCCCGTGCATGCCGGGCGCAAGCCCGATGACGACCAGGCGCGCGTGCGGGTCGCCGAACGGAGGCACCGGTTTGCACCAGTACTCGGGGTGTTCGCCCTGGACTTCGTCGAGAAACGCCGCGAGCCGCGGGCAGCGCCGGCAGCCGGGGTCGTAGATGGCAGAGGCCGCAATACCGGGCACAATAGAGGGCTTTTGTCGATCGGTCATCGCGCCGGCAAATGCTAGCACGCCCTCGCACGATCCTCCGGAACACAACGCATGCAGCGACACTTTCCCCACCTCGAAATCGCTTCGGTCCCGCCGAAAAAGCCGCGCGCTTCGCGTCCGCCCCTGCTGTTCGTGCACGGCGGCTATTGCGATGCGTGGTGCTGGCAGCCGTTGTTCATGCCATGGTTCGCACAACGCGGCCACGCGACCTATGCGGTGTCGTTGCGCGGCCATGGCGGCAGCGACGGTCACGAAACGCTGTTTGGCGCGAGCGTCGACGATTACGCTGCCGACGTGCTGCGTGCGGTTCGCGAGATCGGCGGAGAACCCATCCTGATCGGCCATTCGATGGGTGCGGCCGTGATCGAGCGCATCCTGTTGCGCCATCCCATGCGCGCCGCGGCGCTGCTGGCGCCACTGCCGCCATCGGGATTGCTGGCGGTCGCATCGAGGCTGATGACGCAGCGCCCGGACTACCTGATGCAGATGGGCCGCTTCGACGCCGGCAACGTGTCGGCCGATGTGCTGGCCGCGCTGCGGCCGTTCTATTTCGGCGACGACACCGACGATGCGCTGGTGCGCGAAGCCGGCAAACACCTGACGGCCGAATCGTCGCGGGCGCTGTTCGACCTGTCGGTGCGCGTGGCCGCGCCGCGCATCTCGGAGCCTACGCCCGTGTTCGTGCTGGGCGCCGATGGCGATCGCATCTGCCGGCCCGCCGATGTGCGGGCCACCGCGCAGGAGCATGGCGTCGACGCGACGCTGGTCGAAGGTCTCGCGCACATGCTGATGCTGGCGCCGGGTTGGGAGCGCGCGGCGCTGCCGCTCGCCGGCTGGATCGACCGGCTCAACGCGCGCTGATTCGCCAGATCAGGCTTGCACCGGCAGGGCTTCGCGCACGCTCGGCGTTTGCGATTGCAGGTAGGCGAGAAAATCGTCCGCCGAAAGCGGCTTGCTCGCCCAGAATCCCTGGAAGCAATGGCAGCCGCGCTGAGCGAGGAAGTCGAGCTGCTGCTGCGTACCCACGCCTTCGGCGACCACACGCAACCCCAGGCCGCGCGCAAGACCGATGATCGCCTCGGTGATCGCGGCGTCCTGCGGGTCGGTTTCCAGGTCGGCGATGAACGAGATGTCGATCTTGAGCGTGTCGATCGGGAAATGCTTCAAGTGGGTCAACGATGAATAGCCGGTGCCGAAGTCGTCGATCGCCACGGTGAACCCGCCGCTGCGCAATTCATGCAGCACCTTGCGGATCGCATCGAGGTCGTGGAGAAGGCTCGTCTCGGTGACTTCGAGCTCGATCCACCCGGGTTCGCATCCGGCTTCCTGGACGATCTGCGCGATGCGCTGCGCGAGATCCTCGCGGTAGAACTGCCGCGCCGACAGATTGACCGACACCGTGAGCTCGAGCCCGGCCTTGCGCCACGCGTGCGCTTGCGCAGCCGCGGCGCGCAACACCCATTCGCCGAGCGTATGGATGAGGCCCGACTCCTCGGCCAACGGTATGAACACGTTAGGCGGCACGTTGCCGTGCTCGGGATCGTTCCAGCGCAGCAGCGCCTCGGCGCCGACGATCTTGCGATCGGCGATGCGGATCACCGGCTGGTAGTGCAGCTTCAGCCGGTCTTCCTTCAATGCGGCGCGCAACGCGGTTTCCAGCGTGTGCTGTCGCAGCCGATGCTCGGCGAGGCTCGAGTCGAGGAACTGGTAGGTGTTGCGGCCGAGCTCCTTGCTGCGATACATCGCCACGTCGGCGTGCTTCAGCAGTTCCTCGGGGTCGTCGGAATCGTCCGGATAGACGGCGATGCCGATCGACGATGTCACGTAGATGTCGTGATCCTCGATGGTGAATGGCTGTGCGATCGCGTCGAGCAATTTCTGGGCGATGCGGCCCAGCACCGCAGGCTCTTCGAAATCCTCGACGATCACCATGAACTCGTCGCCACCCAGGCGCGCCAGCAGGTCGGATTCGCGCAGTGCGAGCGACAGCGCGGCGGTCACGTGCTTCAGGAGCTCGTCGCCGATCCGGTGTCCCAGCGTATCGTTGACGTTCTTGAAGCGATCGAGGTCGATGAACAGCACGCCTACACGCCGGGCGGTGCGCTTTGCCTGCGCGATCGCCTGCGTCAGCCGCTCGTGCAGCAGCAGGCGGTTGGGCAATCCGGTCAGCGCGTCGCGGGTCGCCATATATTGCAACCGCTCTTCCGCCTGGATGCGCGAACTCACGTCCTGGACAAACGACAGGATCGACACGATGTCGCCGTTGTCGCCGACCAGCGCCGAGTGGTACCACTCGCACCAGATCGTGCTGCCGTCCTTGCGGTGATTGCGGGTGAGCGATGTCGCGCGCGGTTCGAGGCCGGTCATCAGCTTGCCGGCAAGCGTCACCATCGCGTCCAGATCGCTTTCGTGGATCAGCACGTTGTCGGTCAGCGACATGCCCAGCACTTCGTCGGTGTCCCAGCCGAAGATGTGGGTCGCCTGCGACGACCAGCGCACCAGGCGGAAATCGCGATCCCACTCCAGCACCGCGAGCGGCGTGTTGCCGATGTGCGACGACAGCATCCAGTTGGCACGCCGCAGCGCGTCCTCGTTGCCCTTGGCGTCGTGCACGTCGGTGTGCACCGCGTAGATGCCGACGACGTTGCCTTCGCTGTCGCGATTCGGCGCGTAGTGCACCGCTTCCCAGCGCGTCGAACCATCAGGTTGCGGCAGGAAGAGTTCGGTGGACACGGTTTCGCCGGTGAGCACGCGCTCGAAGATCGGCTTCAGCAGCGAGAACCGCGCGGCACCTCCCACGTCCTCGACGTGGCGTCCGGTCAGTTCCTTGCGAGCCTGTCCCAGCCACGCTTCGTCGTGGCCGTTGACGAAGCGGTAGTGATAGTCGCGATCGATGTACGACACGCGCGCCGGCACGTTATCCATGATGAGCCGCAGCTCGGCTTCGGATGCGCGCAGCGCTTCCTGCGCCTGCTTCAATCCGTGGATGTCGTTCATCAGCACGAACGCGCCGTGGATCTCGCCGGACGGTCCGGCATCCGGCACCACGCGCACGGTCATCCAGCGCCGTACGCCATTGGCGCCCGGCACCAGCCGGTCGAATGCCGTCGACTCGCCGGTCAGCGCACGCGCGACCATCGTCTGCGCACTCTGGTAGATTGCGTGCCCGACGACGTCGCGCAGCGTGAGCTTGCCGATCTTTTCCGCGGCCAGCCCGAAATACTGCAGGAACGTGCGGTTGACGTAGTGGCAGGTCTCGTCGCGGTCGATGTACGCCACCGGCGCGGGCACGCCGTCCATGATCGCGCGCAGCTGCGATTCGCGCGCGGCCAGGGCGTCCTGCGCCTGCTTCAAGTCGGTGATGTCGTGGCCGGCTATGTACTCGCCCTTGATGGTGCCGTCGAAGTTGACGTCGGGCACGCAGCGCGCGCGAA
The DNA here is from genome assembly GCA_041691615.1 of Pseudomonadota bacterium. Taxonomy (GTDB): domain Bacteria; phylum Pseudomonadota; class Gammaproteobacteria; order Burkholderiales; family Casimicrobiaceae; genus VBCG01. Next base: position 23,355 of record JBEPUI010000039.1, on the reverse strand, counting down.
TCCAGTGCGGCCGGCCTTTGGCGTCGATGACCTCGCGCTCGTAGGTGGTGGCCTCGCCGATGTACGACTGGTCGCGGTGCGGGTCGAGCGCCATCGACGTTGCCAGCAGGCGGATTTCCTCGGTACGCTTGCCGATCACCTCGTCGCGCGCGAGCCCGAACAGCGTGAGGAACGACTCGTTGACGAACACGTAGCGGCGCTCGGCGTCGAGGTAGACCACCGGCTCGGGAATGTTGTCGGTGAACAGTCGCAGCTGCTCTTCGCGGGCGGCGAGCGCCTGCTCGGTCAGCTTCAAGTCGTGGATGTCGTACTCGGTGCAATACAGCCCGCGCACACGGCCCGTGGCATCGAGGTCGGGCGCCATCCGCCCGTGCATCCATCGCCGCTCGCCCGTCGGCGTCTTGGCGATGCGCTCGTATTCGACGTTTTCGCCGGCCTGCGCGCGCTTCAGGATCGGCCGCAGGAATCCCGCTACATCCTGCGGCAGCACGTCGCTCGGCGTGTTGCCGAGAATCTCGTGTTGCGCGCGGCACGCCCAGTTGGCGAACGCCTGGTTGACGAACGTGTAGTGCAGCCCGCGATCGAGGTACGCGATCGGGCCAGGGATGTTGTCGGCGAAAAGCTTCAATTGCGACTGCTGCGACTTCATCGCATCGCGGATGCGTACGTCGTCTTCGATGTCGTTCATCACTGCGAACACACCGCCCACGCGCCCGCCCATCTCGCGATCGGGAAACAGCGTCACGCGTACCCAGCGCATTTCGCCGTCGGCCTTGCGCTCGCGGCGCTCGTACGACACCGTCGCACCGACCAGCGCACGATCGATGTAACCCTGCATTTCGGCCAGCGCGTCGGCCGGCAGGAAGTCGCGCAGTGCGTGGCCCAGCAAGTCGTCGGCTGCCACACCGATCCAGTCGGCGAAGGGCTTGTTGCCGAAACGTAGTTTCTGCTGGCGGTCGAAATACAGGATCGGCAGCCCCACGCTGTCGGTGACGAGCCGCAGCCGGTGCTCGCGCTGCCCCGCCTCGAGCTCGAGGCGCTTCAGCTGGTCGACGTCGGTGTAGGTGGCGAGAAATCCGCGCACCATGCCCTGGATGTTGCGGTCGGGGTAATAGTCGACGCGAATCCAGATGCCCTTGCGCACAGTCGACACGAGCTGGCGCTCGTAGCCGGTGCGCTCGCCATCGAGCGCCGCCTCGACGTAGGCGTGGTAGAGCTGGTAGAGCTCGCGTCCGAGGACCTCGATCACCTCGTGGCCGACGACCTCGTCCATCCGCTTGCCCAGCCAATCGGCAAACGCCTTGTTGACGAATCGATAGCGTTGCTCGCGATCGACGTACGCGAGCGGCAGTCCCAGCGCGTTGAGCTTGCGTTGCGAAAGCGCCGAAAGCGAATCGAAATCTATCGCCTCGCCCACCGTTTGAATGGTGGCGGCATCAATTCGGGTCAGTACGCGGGGCCGGGCCATGGAAGTTGAGGCGCGCTGCTAGTCTCAAAAAGGCATCGATGCGCGCCCGATCCTGCCTCGCGCGTACGATGAAAATGAGGACTTACGCGGCAAATCGTGCCCGTTCGTTAAAAAAGGTGCGTGTAGCGCACAAGCAAGTATCGGGCCCGAGGGCCCACGCCCCTGGCCGAGGGCGCGCGAGCCCCGGCATCCTGCGCATTTTAGGTCGTTCGAACCCGCACCTGCGCCGATTTTCCCCGGATGGTTACAATCGCCGTCACTCGCTGACCAAAAATGTCGGGGCGGCCCGTGTTGTTGCCTGCAGCCTGACCGGCGAAATCGACTTACCAAACCGTCGCGCGCGACTAGCGCCGGCCTTTTCTACACTCCCATACGCGATTGCCGCCAATGAATTCCTCAACGCACGTCGCCGGCCCCGCCTGCCTGACCCCGTCGCTGGCCGTACTGGCGGCCCTGCTGCCGGGCGTCGCCTGCGCCGCCGACCCGACGCTGCCCTCGATCGGCCCGGTGCCGATCGACTTCGTGCTGTTTGCGCTGACGCTGCTGGGCGTCGCGATGTTCCATTCGCGGACGCTGCAGGCCGCCGTGACGGGCCTCATCGTCATCGTTCTGTGGAAGGTGATGTTCTCGCCGTTCGCCGCCGGCGCCGGATTGGCGGGACTGATCGCCCAATTTGGCCACGAATGGGTGCTGCTCGCCAACCTGCTGGGACTGCTGCTCGGCTTCGCGTTGTTGTCCAAGCATTTCGAGGCCAGCGGCGTGCCCGCGTGGTTGCCAAAATTGCTGCCGGACGACTGGAAAGGCGCATTCGTGCTGCTGGTGATGATCTTCGTGCTGTCGTCGTTCCTCGACAACATCGCAGCGGCGCTGATCGGCGGCACGATCGCAGGCGTGGTGTTCCGGCGCAAGGTGCACATCGGCTACCTTGCCGCCATTGTCGCGGCGTCGAACGCCGGCGGAGCGGGCAGCGTCGTCGGCGACACCACGACGACGATGATGTGGATCGACGGCGTGTCGCCGCTGTCGGTCGTCGAGGCCTACACGGCATCGGGACTTGCGCTGGTGCTGTTCGGCATTCCCGCGTCGCTGCAGCAGCAACGCTACTCGCCGATCGTCCGCGATGCCGCCGCCGGCGCGAAGATCGACTGGCCCCGGGTGTTCATCGTCGCGCTGATCCTGGTCGCGGCGATCGGCGTCAATGTCTACGTCAATGGCGAGCATCCCGAGCTGGGCGATCGCTTTCCGTTCATCGGCGCCGCGGTGTGGGTGGCAATCCTGGTCTGCGTGCCGTTGCGGCGGCCGGCGTGGCACGAGCTGCCGAACGCGTTGCGCGGCGCAATCTTCCTGTTGTCATTGGTCTTCGCCGCATCGATGATGCCGGTCAAGGCATTGCCGGACGCTTCATGGACGGTCGCGCTGGTATTGGGTTTCGTGTCGGCGCTGTTCGATAACATTCCGCTTACCGCGCTCGCCTTGCACCAAGGGGGGTACGACTGGGGCTTCCTCGCGTACGCGGTGGGCTTCGGCGGATCGATGATCTGGTTCGGGTCGTCCGCAGGTGTTGCCCTGTCCAGCCAATTCCCCGAAAGCCGCTCGGTGCTCGGATGGATACGCAACGGCTGGCATGTCGCGGTCGCATACGTCATCGGGTTCTTCTTCATGTTGTCGGTGATCGGCTGGCATCCGGATGCGCTACATCGGAAATTACAATCGGACAATGGCCCACAGGCGCGTCAACCCGTGACGGCGGCCATCCGTTAGACTGGCGTACGAATTGCCCACGTCTTTCCGATTCGCACGACAACGCAAACGGACCAGAACATGAGCAGGCGCAGCTTCGCGGCCTTGATGACATGCACATCCCTGGCGCTGGTGTTCAGCGGCGCAGCGCATTCGCAATCGATTACGTTTTTCGAATTCGAAGGCTTCGGCGGCCAGCAGGTATCGTTCGACCAGTCCGTCGCCGATTTCGAGCCCGTCGGCATGAACGACCGTGCTAACGCCGTGATCGTGCGCTTCGGCGAATGGCAGCTCTGCACCGATGCCTATTTTCGCGGCCGCTGCGTGACGCTCTCGGTGGGCGAATATCCGAACCTCGGGTCGATGGGCATGCGCAACAGCGTGTCGTCGGCGCGCGTGCTGGGAGAAGGCCCGGCGGGAACGTACCCGCTGCAATCGACGCCGCCGCAACCGCCTCCACCACCCGGGCGTTACACGCGGCCGCCGCACGAGGCGCCCGCTGTGGTGCTCTACGACCAATACGATTTCGGCGGCAGCAGCGCGCCAGTGTCCGGCAGCGTCGGCAATCTCGACATCACGTCGTGGAACGATCGCGCCGTGTCGATGGTGATCAACTACGGCAATTGGGAGTTGTGCACCGACGCGAATTTCCGCGGTACATGCCAGGTGTACGGACCCGGCAGCTATCGCGACCTCGGCAACGACATGGTTCGGCGACTCAGCTCAATACGCCCGGCCGCGGGTGCCTACACGCCTCCCCAGCCGTCGCCCGGATACATTCCCGCGCCACCAGTGCCACCGCCTGCGTATGCACCGCCCGCGTATGCACCGCCCGCGTATGCACCGCCACCCGCGTATGCACCGCCGCCAGCGGAGTACGCCCCTGCGCCCGGCGCGTATATTCCCGCGCCGAACATCACGCCCTTGCCGTCGTATCGATCGGAAGGGCGCGCTGCCCGCGCGATCCTGTTCGACAATCACGATTTCGGCGGCGACAACATGGTTATCGATGCCGACCTGCCCAATCTCGACCGCAGCGGTTTCAACGACCGCGCGTCCTCGATTCGCATCGAAGGCGGCTACTGGCTGTTCTGCAGCGACGCGAATTACCAGGGTGATTGCCGGACGTTCGGTCCCGGCGATTATCCGAACCTGCCCGACGGATTCGAGCGGCGCATTTCGTCGGTGCGCCGGGTCAACGGCCCGGGTCGCTGAACACTCGCGGCCGTAGGCATCGACGCTCAGTCGACGACCGTTGCAACCGTTCTTCGCAAGGAGGCATGATGATCCGGATTCGCTGCTTGACCGTTCTTGCGCTCGCATTCTCCGCAACCACCGCATTGGCGCAATCGATCACGTTCTATGAAAGCGAAGGCTATCGCGGCCGCGCGTTTTCGCAGGACGGGCCGATCGTCAATTTCGAGCGCTTCGGTTTCAACGATCGCGCGTCGTCGGTCGTCATTCGGCGCGGCACCTGGGAGCTGTGCCCGGACGCGCAATTCGGCGGCGGCTGCGTCACGTTGCGCTCGGGTGCGTATCCCAACCTCGGCGCCATGGGCATGAGCAACCGCGTGTCGTCAGCGCGGCCCGTCAGCGGTGGCGCATATCGCCCGCCACCGCGGCCGTTACCCGCGCCTCCGCCGCCCGTGTATTCGCAACCATACCCGCCGAGCGCGGGCGGATCCTCGTCCGTCATTTTGTTCGAAGGCACGGGCTTGTCGGGCGAGCGTTATCGCGTGTCCGGCGCACTCAACAATTTCGACCAGACGCAATGGAACGATCGCGCGCGCTCGATGATCGTGCGCTCTGGCCGCTGGCAGCTCTGCACCGACGCCTATTTCCGCGGCAACTGCACGATCTTCGGGCCGGGTCGTTACGACGACATCGGCAACCAGACCGGCAGCGTCAGTTCGATTCGGCCAGTGCGCTGATAGTCAGGGGCTCATGGCGCTAGTCGACGACATCTCGGGACTGCGGCGAATCCTCGCCGCGTCCCGCACGATCGCCGTCGTCGGCCTGTCGGCCAACTGGTTTCGCCCGAGCTTTTTTGCGGCCAAGTACATGCAGGATCACGGCTATCGAATAATCCCGGTCAATCCCAACTACGCCGAAGTGCTCGGAGAGCGCTGCTATCCGGACGTCCGCGATATCGAGGAATCGGTCGACATCGTCGACTGCTTTCGCCGACCGGGAGAGATGCCGGCACTCGCGCGCGACGCCATCGCCAAGGGCGCCAAGGTGCTGTGGATGCAGCTCGGCATCCGCAACGACGAGGCCGCAGCGATCGCGAGTGAGGCCGGGCTCGACGTCGTCATCAATCGCTGCGTCAAAATCGAACACGCGCGAATCCTCGGCGGGCTCAACTATGCCGGCGTCAACACCGGCGTGATTTCGTCGCAGCGCCCGCACGTGCGTTGACGTTTTGCGGCAGAATGCGCGGGTGACCTGCCCGCCGCAGCCGCAATGAGCGATCGTCAGTTCGGTTTCGACACGTTGTGCCTGCACGCGGGTCAGATTCCCGATGCCGCCACCGGTGCGCGGGCGCTGCCGATCTACCAGACGACGTCGTTCGTGTTCGACAGCGCCGATCATGCGGCGTCGCTGTTCAACCTGCAGACGTTCGGCAATGTCTATTCGCGCATATCCAATCCGACGGTCGCGGCCCTCGAGGAGCGCGTTGCCGCGCTCGAAGGCGGGCGAGCCGCGCTTGCGGCGGCGACCGGCATGGCCGCGCAGGCGATGGCGCTGATGACGCTCGCGCGCGCGGGCGATCACATCGTGGCGTCGAAAACGCTGTATGGCGGGACCTACTCGCAGCTCGCGGTGACGTTCGAGCATATGGGCATCGCCGCGACGTTCGTCGATAGCGCCGATCCCGCCGCGTTCGCGGCCGCGATCCGCCCGAACACCAAGGCCGTCTACACCGAGACCATCGGCAATCCGCAGCTCGACGTCGCCGACATCGCGGCACTTTCGACGGTTTCGCATGCCGCCGGCGTGCCGCTGGTGGTCGACAACACGATGGCCTCGCCGTGGCTTTGCCGGCCCTTCGAGCACGGCGCCGACATCATCGTGCATTCGCTGACCAAGTACCTCGGCGGCCACGGCACGACGATGGGCGGCATCGTCGTCGAGTCGGGCAAGTTTCCATGGGACAACGGTAAGTTTCCGCAGATGACCGAGCCCTCGCGCGGCTATCACGGCGTGCGTTTCTTCGAGACCTTCGGCGATTTCGCGTTCACGATGAAGGCGCGGATGGAAACCATGCGCACGCTCGGGCCGACGCTGTCGCCGATGTCCGCATTCCTGCTGATGCAGGGCATCGAGACGCTTCACTTGCGGATGCCGCGGCATTGCCAATCGGCGCTCGCGGTGGCGCAACATCTCGCGACGCACCCGCAAGTCGCCTGGGTCAACTACCCGCAACTCGCCGGCAATCGCTATCACGCGCTGGCGCAGCGCTACCTGCCGCGCGGCGCCGGCGCCATCCTCACGTTCGGCATCAAGGGCGGCGCCGGTGCCGGGGTGCGTTTCATCGAATCGGTACAATTCCTGTCGCACCTCGCCAACATCGGAGATGCGAAATCGCTGGTGATCCACCCTGCGTCGACGACGCATCGCCAGCTGTCCGACGAAGAGCAGCGCGCGGCCGGCGTCACGCCGGAGATGATCCGGCTGTCGATCGGTCTCGAGTCGCTCGACGATATCCTGTGGGACATCGACCAGGCGTTGCAAAGGACAATTTCATGATGACAATCCGATGATGGCAAACGCATGATTCGCTACAACGCCGTTCCTTGGCCCTGGGTGGGCTTCGTCGTCGCGCTGGCGCTGGTGGTGCAGCAGGTCGTGATGCATGGCGATGTACCGCCATCGGCGATGGTCGTCTCGTTCTACCATGTCGGCGTGATGGCGCTGCTGCTGTGCATGCTGTCGCTGATCATCCTGCCGCCGCGGCGCATCGCCTACCTGCTGGGTTTCCTGGTGTGCGCCGCGCTGATGGGGTGGGCACTGTGGCTGCAATTCGGCCTCGACCTCGAACCTTGTCCGCTGTGCATGTTCCAGCGCGTGGCCGTGTGCCTGGTGGGAATCGTGTTTCTTGCGGGATTCATCCACAATCCGCGCCGTGGCGGCGCCACCGGTTACGCACTGCTGACGCTGGTATTCGCCGGCGCAGGCGCCGCGCTCGCGGGGCGGCAGGTGTGGCTGCAGGCGCTTCCCAAGGACCAGGTGCCGGCCTGCGGCATGGGCATTTCGTACATGCTCGACACGCTGCCGTTCACCGACGTGATCATGAAGACGCTCGCCGGCAGCGGCGAATGTGCCGAAAAAGGCTGGGTGTTCCTCGACCTGTCGATCGCCGGGTGGTCGCTGGTGTTCTTCGTGGCAATGATCGTCGCCGCGTTTGCGATGATCCGGCGCGACTGAGCCGGTTGTCAGTCGCCGGAACCGGCGACCGACACGTCACTTCGGTGCCATGCGGATCGCGCCGTCCAGGCGGATCACTTCGCCGTTCAGCATCGGGTTTTCGATGATGGCGCGTACCAGTTGCGCGAATTCGCCGGGACGGCCGAGGCGCGGCGGAAACGGCACCATCTTGCCGAGTGAGTCGCGTACTGCTGCCGGCAGGCTTGCGAGCATCGGCGTTTCGAACGTGCCCGGAGCAATGGTCATCACGCGAATGCCGCTGCGCGCAAGCTCGCGCGCGATCGGCAGCGTCATGCCGGCTACCGCCGCTTTGGACGCGCTGTAGGCGGCCTGCCCGATCTGTCCGTCGAACGCGGCCACCGACGCTGTGTTGACGATCACGCCGCGCTCGCCTTCGCTGTTGGGATTGCCTTTGGCCATCGCGTCGGCGGCAAGCCGCAGCATGTTGAACGTGCCGATCAGGTTGATGTCGATCGCGCGGCGGAATCCCGCGAGCGAATGCGGCCCCTCCCGGCCGACGACCTTTTCGCCGTGCACGATGCCCGCGCAATTGACCAACCCCTTCAGACCGCCGAATGTGTCGACCGCCAGCGCAACCGACGCCTTGGCACTCGCCTCGTCGGTGACATCGGTGCGCCCAAAGCGCGCTTGGCCGCCGAGCTCGCGCGCGAGCGCCGCGCCCTGCACTTCGTCGAGGTCGGCGACGATGACGTTGGCGCCCGCCGCAACCAGCATGCGCGCAGTGCCCATGCCCAGCCCCGAGGCGCCGCCGGTGACGACAAACGTGCTGCCCGCGACCTGCATCGTCAGGCCTGGGTTGCCTTCACGGTCGACATCGCGGTGCCGATGATGCTCGCTATATCGGCGACGTTGGATGGCAGGATCAGCGTGTTGCCGGCTTTCGCGAGATTGCCGAACTGCTGCACATATTGCTCAGCGACGCGCAAGTTGACCGCCTGGAGGCCACCCGGCGCCGTGATCGCCTCGCCGACTTTTCGCAAAGCCTGCGCGGTCGCATCCGCGACCGCAATGATCGCGGCTGCCTCGCCCTGCGCGTAGTTGATCTGCGATTGCTGCTCGCCCTGCGAGCGCGCGATCGCCGCGTCACGCGCGCCCTCTGCGAGGTTGATCTGTTGCTGGCGGCCGCCTTCAGACGTCGCGATCACCGCGCGCTTCTCGCGCTCGGCAGTGATCTGCGCCTGCATCGCGCGCAGGATCTCGGCGGGCGGCGTCAGGTCCTTGATCTCGTAGCGCAGCACCTTGACGCCCCAGGTCGCGGCGGCCTCGTCCAGCGCCGACACCACCGAGGCGTTGATCTGGTCGCGTTCCTCGAAAGTCTTGTCGAGCTCCATCCGGCCGATCACGCTGCGCAACGTCGTCTGCGCGAGCTGCGTGATCGCCATCCGGTAGTTCGACGAGCCGTAACTCGCGAGCTTCGGCTCGGTAACCTGGAAATAGAGGATGCCGTCGACCTGCAACTGCGTGTTGTCGCGCGTGATGCACACCTGCGGCGGCACGTCCATCGGCACCTCGCGCAGGTCGTGTCGGTAGGCGACGCGATCGACGAACGGAATGACGATGTTGAGCCCCGGCTGCAGCACCTCGTGGAACTTGCCGAGGCGCTCGATCACCAGCACCGTCTGCTGCGGCACCACGCGAACGGCGCGCATGATCGTGATCGCGATCACGATGAACGCGATCAGCCAGAAGGGGAATGAACCTAACGATGCGGGCATGAATGGGACTCCGAAGCTCAGGGTTGGGCGACGCGGTCGGCGACCACGAGGTTCGATCCGCGCATGCCGACGATGACCATCGATTCGGCGCGAGGCGTTTGCGGCGTGGCGAGAATGGCCGTCCACTGCGTCCCGCGGTAGTCGACGCGCGCGGTGCCGTCGGCATTCCAATGCCGAACGTGCACCGACCTGCCGACGTCGGCCGGCGTCTGCATAGCCGGCCGCGCATGCGTCATGCGCCAACGGTGGGCGAAGAGCGTGAGCACCAGCCCCAGCACGGCCGCGACGGCCCACTGGGTCTCGACGTTGGCGCCGAGCACCGCCGCCACGCCCCCGAGCGCCACCGCGACGCCGATCGCCATCAGGTAGAACGTGTACGTCACGAGCTCGGCACCGATCAGCACCGCCGCCGCAATCCACCACATCCAATGAGCTTGCATCTTTCGCGCCCTCCTTGCATCGCAAGCATACCGCACCCCTAAACGGGGTCCGCGCGCCTGGTGCACGAATTCCGGGCCTTCGTCGCCGGGGCTTGAGATCACGCCGCTACGGTCCGATTTAAGCTATAATTCTCTTTTCGAATCAGCGCGTTGCGGACGCCCTCCGCGCCGCAAGCTGACGCCGCCAGCAGCGGGTGTCGCCAACCTCGCGCAAAGACATCATGCCGATCTACGAATACCGATGCAGCCAATGCGGCCACGAGCTTGAAGCGCTGCGCAAATTTTCCGACCCGCCGCTGCTCGCGTGCCCCGCGTGTCAAGCCGAGGCGCTGGTGAAGAAGGTTTCGGCCGCGGGCTTCCATCTCAAGGGGAGCGGCTGGTACGCCACCGATTTCCGCAACGGCAACAAGCCCGCCGCGCCCGCCAAGTCCGACGAAAAGGCGAGCGGCTCCGACGCGACCGCCGGGGCCAACAGCGACGCCGCAGGCAGCAAGGGCGATGCCGCGGCAGCCAGCAAGGGCGATGCGGCTGCAGGCACCAAAAGCGATGCGCCTTCGGCAACTGAAAAGGCCGCGAAACCCGCCGCAACCAAGGCCGAATCGGCGCCCGCCAAGGCGCCGTCCACCGGCAGCTCGACGAGCTGACCGGCGCGAGGGCTTCCGATGCGCCGCTACCTGATCGCGGGCCTGCTGGTGTGGGTGCCGCTCGGCATCACGCTGTGGGTTCTCAACTTCCTGGTGTCGACGCTCGACCAGACGCTGTTGCTGTTTCCGGCACGCGCGCGGCCCGATGCGCTGCTGGGATTCCACATTCCGGGTTTCGGCGTGCTGTTGTCGTTCATCATCCTGCTGGTGACCGGCGTCGTGGCCGCGAACTTCCTGGGCGCGCGGCTTATCCTGTTCTGGGAACGGCTGCTCGGCCGTATTCCGTTCGTCAAGTCGATCTATTCAGCGGTCAAGCAGGTCAGCGATACGCTGCTATCCGACAAGGGCAATGCATTTCGCAAGGCGCTGCTGATCGAATACCCGCGCGAAGGATCGTGGACGATCGCGTTCATGACCGGCACGCCGCATTCGAGCATCGCGCAATACCTGCCGGGCGAGCATGTGAGCGTCTATGTGCCGACTACGCCCAATCCCACCTCCGGGTTTTTTCTGATCGTTCCGCGCGCGCAGGTGCACGACCTCGACTTGAGTGTCGATGAAGCGCTCAAATACATCATCTCGATGGGCGTCGCCGCGCCGGGCAGTCACGTGCCGCGTGTGACGGGACATGCGCCGGAGTCGCCGCTCGCGGTCACGCCGCCGAACGCTGCGTCGCGAAATTGACCGGGCCGGCATGCCGCGACGCCGCTGCCGGCGGCTTCGCTACGCATGGCCGGTCTGCCCTTTAGAGATTTTGCGGATTTTCCTGATCAATCGCCGGAGCAGCACGTGAAACGAACCGACTACTGCGGTCTTATCGACCGCCGATTCCTGGGCCAGACCGTCACGCTGATGGGCTGGGTGCACCGCCGCCGCGATCACGGCGGCGTGATCTTCATCGACCTGCGCGATCGCGAGGGCCTCGTGCAGATCGTCTGCGATCCTGACCGCGCGCAAACCTTCGCCACCGCAGAAACGTTGCGCAACGAATACTGCATTCGCGTCACGGGCCTGGTGCGTCCGCGCCCGGCCGGAACCATCAACACGGGACTGATCTCCGGCGAGATCGAAGTGCTGGCACACGAAATCGAGATCCTCAACGCCTCGCTTACGCCGCCGTTTCAGATCGACGACGAGAACCTGTCGGAGACCGTAAGGCTCGAGCATCGCGTGCTCGACCTGCGGCGTCCGCAGATGCAGAAGAACCTCATGCTGCGTTACCGCACCGCGATGTCGGCGCGGCGCTACCTGGATGGCCACGGCTTCGTCGACATCGAGACGCCGATCCTCTACAAGTCGACGCCGGAAGGCGCGCGCGAGTTCCTGGTGCCCTCGCGCATCCATCACGGCCAGTTCTACGCGCTGCCGCAGTCGCCGCAGCTCTTCAAGCAGATGCTGATGATCGCGGGGTTCGACCGCTACTACCAGATCGTCAAGTGCTTTCGCGACGAGGACCTGCGCGCCGACCGCCAGCCGGAGTTCACGCAGATCGACGTCGAGACCTCGTTCCTGGGCGAACTCGAGATTCGCGAGCTGATGGAGGGCCTCGTGCGCACGATGTGGAAGGAGGCCATGGACGTCGACCTTCCGGATCCTTTCCCGATCATGCAATACGCCGACGCGATGCGCGACTACGGCTCGGACAAGCCCGACTTGCGCGTGCCGCTCAAGCTGACCGAGCTCACCGACGTCATGAAGTCGGTCGACTTCAAGGTGTTTCGCGCGGCCGCCGACCTGCCCAACGGACGCGTCGCCGCGCTACGCCTGCCCGGCGGCGGCACGCTGTCACGCAAGGAAATCGACGACTACACGACTTTCGTTGCCATCTACGGCGCGAAAGGGCTCGCCTACATCAAGGTCAACGACGCGACCAAGGCCAGCGAGGAAGGATTGCAATCGCCGATCGTCAAGTTCCTGCCGCAGCCGGTGCTGGCGGCGATCCTCGAGCGCACGGGTGCGGCGAACGGCGACCTGATCTTCTTCGGCGCGGACCGCGAGAAGGTGGTCAACGACGCGTTGGGTGCGCTGCGCGCCAAGGTCGGTCACGATCGCGGTCTTGCGGTCCCCGGATGGAAACCGCTGTGGGTGGTCGATTTCCCGATGTTCGAATTCGATGACGAGTCGAAGACCTGGGCTGCGCGTCACCATCCTTTTACCGCACCCAAGGATGGCCACGAGGACAAGTTCGGGTCCGATCCCGGGCATGCACTCGCCAAGGCCTATGACGTGGTGATGAACGGCTGGGAAATCGGCGGCGGCTCGGTACGCATCCACCGCCCCGAGATGCAGGCGCGCGTGTTCGAGTCGCTCGGCATCAGCCCCGAGGACCAGCGTCGGAAGTTCGGATTCCTGCTCGACTCGCTGCAGTACGGCGCGCCGCCCCATGGCGGCGTGGCGTTCGGCCTCGACCGCATCGTCACGCTGATGTGCGGCGCCGAGTCGATTCGTGACGTGATCGCATTCCCCAAGACGCAGCGAGGCCAGGACTTGCTGATCGACGCGCCCACGCCCGTCACCGAGCAGCAGTTGCGCGACCTGCACATCCGCGTTCGCGCCAGCGACGCGGCCAAGCCGGGCTGACGCTCATCTTCCTGTTTACGCGCTAAACTGCGGCGGATGATGGCCCCCGATGCCCGTCCGGTGTTGCGCATGGCCGCCCGCCTTGCTTTGGTGGCGCTATGCGCACTGCCGGCGGGTGTGCTGGCGCGCGGCGACCAGCCGCTGGCCGAAGTCGGCGTGGCGCGCCTGCCGACCGAGGCGCGCGAGGTGCTGCACCGCATTCATTCCGGCGTGTCGTTCCACGGCAGCCGTGACGGCATCGTGTTCAACAATCGCGAGCATGTGCTGCCCAGCAAGCCACGCGGCTATTATCACGAGTACACGGTGGAAACCCCGGGCGCCCGCGACCGCGGCGCGCGGCGCGTCGTGTGCGGCGGCGAGAGCAAGCGCGACCCGGTCGCGTGCTACTACACCGACGATCACTATGCTTCGTTTCGAAGGATCCGCGAATGAAGCTGCCCGACCTGACCGACCTCGAAGCCGCCGGCGTGCATGAGCATTCCGCGACATCCGACGCGCTGTCCGGCGCCGCGGCAACGGCCAAGCTCAAGTACTTCGCCGTCGACTTGGCGCATGCCGAGTCGAAGCACGCGCTGCTCGACGCGCTCGCGCGCGGCCTCGCGCTACCCGCGCACTTCGGCCATAACTGGGACGCGCTCGCCGACTGCCTCGAGGACGACGACGTCATGGGCAAGCATGGCGCCGTCGTTCGTGTCGCGCACGCGGCACCGTACCGCAAGGCGCATTCCGCCGACTGGACCACGCTCGAGGAGATCCTCAACGAGGCCGCCGAGTTCTGGAAGGAACGCCACGTGCCGTTCTGGGTCTTCGTGGCTTGACCGCGCGCGACAAGCAACCCCTTTCGGCGCTGGTCGTCGTTCACACTCCCGACTTGCACGTGCTGCTGCTCGAGCGCGCCGACTTCGCCGGACTCTGGCAGTCGGTGACCGGCAGTGCCGAACCCGGCGAAGCGCTGGCGGCCACGGCGGCGCGTGAACTGCATGAGGAGACCGGCATCGACGCCAGCGCCCACGGCGGCGTGCGCGCGTGGCGCATCGCCAACCGCTTTGTGATTTTCCCGCAATGGCGGCATCGCTATGCGCAGGGAACGACGCACAACGTCGAAAGCGTGTTCGGTGTCCAGGTCGAGGCGCCGCCGGACGTCCTCATTGCGCCGCGCGAGCACCTGCAATTTGCGTGGCTGCCATGGCGCGACGCGGCAACGCGCTGCTTTTCGTGGTCGAATCGCGACGCCATCCTGATGTTGCCGCTGATGGCGAAATGAAGCTGCTGCCGGTGACGTTGTTGCGACGTTTCCATCTCCGAACCGAGGAAGTGCCGATGAAGCTGACGATCGCATTGATGTTCGCCACCGCCGCGCTGCCGGCGCTTTCGCAACCTTTCGCGCCGCCCGATCGCGCGGCGAGCGTGAACGTGAGCGCCAGCGCCACGGCGACGCTCGCCAACGATCGCATGCACGCCGTGCTGCGCGCCGAGAGCGAAAACCCGGCTGCCGCGATCGCCGCGGCCGACGTCAACGGGCGCATGGCGCGCGTGCTCGCACGGCTCAAGGCGCAGCCTTCGATCCTCGCGACGACGTCGGGCTACTCGACCGACGCGATCGCCGAAAAGGGAAAGCCCACGCGCTGGCGCGTGACGCAGTCGATCAAGCTTGAAAGCGGCGACTTCACAATGCTCGCGACCGAGATCGGCAAGTTGCAGGACGACGGCATGCTGCTGTCCGGACTCGGCTTCGCGTTGTCCGAGGCGTCGCGCAAGGCCGCCGAGGACAGCGTCACGCAGCAGGCGATCAAGGCGTGGCAGCAACGCGTGCAGAGCGCGGCGCAAGCACTGGGCTATGGGGCGTGGCGGACGGGCACCGTGAATATCCAGTCCAACGACGGCCCGCGGCCCTACATGGCGATGCGCAGCGAAATGAAGGCGATGGGTGCGGGCTCGCCCGCGCCGGTCGCCGTGGATGCCGGCACCGTGGATGTCACCGTCAACGTGTCGGGCGACGCCATCCTGCTCGCGCCGCGCTGACGCGTTCGCGCGCGGCCGCCGCGGCGCGCCGGGCTTCGCGTTGCCTGGCGCGCAACGCGAAGCGTAGACTGCGAGACTGGTCCCGCGCGATTCGCCGGCGCGGCCCGCGCACACACACGCACCCGACACGACGATGCATTTCGACCCGGTCCTGCTGTCGCGCCTGCAGTTCGCATTCGTGATCGCGTTTCATATCCTGTTGCCGGCGTTCACCGTCGGACTGTCGGCGTTCGTGATGGTGCTGGAGGGCATGCATCTTTGGCGCAAGGACGAGGTGTACCTGCGCCTTTCGCTGTTCTGGACCAAGATCTTCGCCGTGTCGTTCGGCATGGGCGTGGTGTCGGGCATCGTGATGCCGTTCCAGTTCGGCACCAACTGGTCGCGCTATTCCGATATCACCGCCAACGTCCTGGCGCCTCTCTTCACCTACGAAGTGCTGGTCGCGTTCTTCCTCGAGTCCGGATTTCTCGGCATCCTGCTGTTCGGCCGCAAGCTGGTGCCTGCTTGGATGCATTTCGTCGCGGCCTGCTTCGTCGCGATGGGCACCGTCATCTCGTCGTTCTGGATTCTCGCGGCCAACAGCTGGATGCAGACCCCCTCGGGATTCGAGGTGATCGACGGGCGCTACTATGCGAAAGACTGGATCGCGGTGATCTTCAATCCATCGTTCCCGTATCGGCTTACGCACACGCTCACTGCATTCTTCATCACCACCGCCTTCGTCGTGATCGGCGTTTCGGCCTGGCACCTGCGGCGCAACGAGCACGTTGCCGAAGCCCGCAAGGCGCTCAACATGGGGTTGCTGCTGTTGAGCCTGCTGGTCCCGCTGCAGGTCGTGCTGGGCGACCTGCACGGGCTCAACACGCTCGCGTACCAACCGGTCAAGGTCGCGGCGATGGAAGGCCTTTGGGAAACGCGCTCGCGCGCTCCCGCCGTGCTGTTCGCGATTCCGGATGCGCGCAACGAGACCAATCACGCCGAACTGGCGATTCCCGGGCTGGCGAGCATCTACCTCAAGCACGACGTCGACGGCGTCGTCCAGGGCCTCAAGTCGGTGGCGCCCGCGGATCGTCCGCCGGTCGGCTACGTGTTCTGGGCGTTCCGGCTGATGGTGGGTATCGGGGTCACGATGTTCGCACTGGTCGCGTGGAGCTGGTGGTTGCGCTGGCGTGGGCAGCTGTTCGTCTCGCGACCGTTCCAGAACGCCTGCATCGCGATGTTCCCTGCGGGGTTCGTCGCGGTCATCGCCGGCTGGACCGTCACCGAAGTCGGCCGCCAGCCGTGGGTCGTGTACGGGCTGTTGCGCACGCGCGACGCGGTGTCGCCGTCGATCACCGGTACCGACGTCGTCATCTCGCTGTCGCTCTACATCCTCGTCTACCTGGCGGTATATGGCGCCGGCCTTTTCTACATGGCGCGCCTCGCCGTCAAGGGCCCATCGGCGAACACCAATGCCCGCGACGCGAAGCTGGACGAACGCCCGGCCCGGCCGCTGTCGGCGGCATCCAGCGACTAACGGCGGATACGGCCATGCAACTCGACCTGGTGCCAATCTGGACGCTGATCCTCGGCTTCGGCGTGATCATGTACGTGCTGCTCGACGGGTTCGACCTTGGCGTCGGCATGCTGTTTCCGTTTGCCCGCGACGAGGATGCGCGCACGCTGATGATGAATTCGGTCGCGCCGGTGTGGGACGGCAACGAAACCTGGCTGGTGCTGGGCGGCACCGGATTGCTGGCGGCGTTTCCGCTCGCCTTCGCCGTGATCATTCCCGCGCTGTATTTCCCGATCATGCTGATGCTGCTGGGACTGATCCTGCGCGGCGTCGCGTTCGAGTTCCGCCTGAAGACCCAGCGGGCAAGGCACTGGTGGAATCGCTCGTTCTTCGCCGGATCGTTGATCGCGACGTTTTTCCAGGGCGTGGTGCTCGGCAATTTCGTGCAGGGCTTCGCCGTCAACGGGCGCCAGTTCGGCGGCACGTCGATGGACTGGCTTCAGCCATTCCCATTGCTTACCGGCGTTGGACTGATCTTCGGCTACGGCATGCTGGGCGCGACGTGGCTGGTGATGAAGAGCGAGGGCGACCTGCAGCGGCACTCGCGAATCCAGGCCGAGCGCCTGTTGTACGGCGTGCTCTCGTTCATCGCGATGGTCAGCATCTGGACACCGTTCCTGCACGAGCAGATCGCCCGCCGCTGGTTTTCCTGGCCGCACATCGCGTGGCTGTTCCCCGTGCCCATCGTCACCGCGCTGATCGCGTGGGCGACTTGGCATGGCCTGCGCGAAAAACAGGACTACACGCCGTTCCTCGGCGCGATGGGCCTCTTCATCATGTGTTACCTCGGGCTCGGCATCAGCCTCTTCCCGTATATCGTGCCGTACTCGGTCACGCTATGGCAGGCTGCGGCGGCGCCCAATTCGCAGACGTTCCTGCTGGTGGGCACGATGTTCATGCTGCCGCTGATCATGCTCTACACGTTCTGGTCGTACTACGTGTTCCGCGGCAAGATCCGCGCCGACCTGGGATATCACTAGCAGGTCGTTCTTCCTACAGCGCCAGCAGGAACGCCACCAGGTCGTCCTTCTCATCGGGCGTGAAGCCGATGTTGAAGCGGGTATTGTAGAACTCGACGACATCGACCAGGTCGCTCGCGAAGCCGTTGTGGAAGTACGGCGCGCGCGTCGCCAACGCACGCAGCGTCGGTCCCTTGAACCGGCCGATGTCGTTCCACTTGCCGGTGACGAGCGCGCGGCCAGGGTCGGTGATCTGCACCGTTGCGCCGGACGTCCTGTTGCGCAGCGTGTAGAGCGGCAAGTCGGGGGTGCGCCGCGATGCGTCGGCGAGGCCGATATCCAGCGGTGCGGGTGTCGAGTGATTGCCGGCGCCCGGCGCGTCGTGGCATGTCGTGCACGTGCCTGCGATCGCGGGAACGCCGAGGTCGTCGTTGAGTCCCTTGACGCCGGTGATGTTGATCGGCTTGGAGTTGAAGAGTACCTGCCCGCGTGCCACCGCGCGACGCGCGGCATTCACGTCGGAGCGGGAGGCACCGGTTGCAAGTCCAGCCTGCTTCGGCACGAGCTCGGGCGGCATATGCAGATTGTCCTGGGCGAGGGGCAACGTCGCCCACGCGCCATAGAGGTCGAACACCACCGGATTGAATGCGGCTCCGGTCAGGTAGTCGCCCGCGAGCACGTCGTTGATGCCGAAATAAGCGGGCATGCCGGTGAGCGGCTGCGGACCACCCAACGCGAGAGCGGTCAGCGATCCTGCTTCGTCGTCGAAGACCTGCGCGGTGTACAGGCTCATTTCGAAGGCGACGATCGCGTCGCTCTGCGCTTGGGTCAACGACTGCGAGCCCTGCGCGTGACCGAGCGTCGCGCCATTTGCCTGGTCGGCCAGGTTGAAGTGCAGCGACGCAAAGCATGCAGGCGCGGCGGTCCGGGTGCAGTCGGTGGATGCCGCATCCTTAAAGGTCTCGCGGCCATCCCACATCACGGTGCTCAGGAACTTGAGATTGGTGGACGGCAGCGGCCGCCTGAACAGCGACATCTCCTTGGCGCTTGCATAGCCATAGGGATCGTCGACGCCGACCAGGTCGAACTCGGCGTTCGCGGGGATGCCGATGCCGACGCGAATCAGGCCCTTGGCGAGAAGCATGCTGTAGGCAATGCGCCGCGCATCCACGGTGGAAACGTCGGCGAGCGGTGAATTTGCGCCGTCGTTGGTGCGAAACACCGGGTCCGTTCCCTGGCTCGCGTCGAAGCGCGCGCGCAGGTTCGCGGGAGTGATCGTCCATCCGGCGTCGGGCTGGTGGCAGCTGCCGCAACTGCGGCCGTTGCTGCCGAGGCTCTGGAAGAACGGGTTGCTCATGTCGATGGGACCCGCGGTGCTGATCGTCGCGGCCATTCCCATGGCATTCTCGGACATCACGAAGCTCGGATGAACGCGGGCATCCGGCGCTGCGAGCACCGCGCCGCATAACAACAGCGTCGCGGCGGCCGGCAATCCATTCGTCATCGTCGATCGGAAACGCATGCTGCTTCTCCTGTCCGGGCTGTGTCGATCGCCGCCGCAGCGAATGATCGGCGGCCGACCGCCGTTGTTCGCATTGGAGCCGTGATGCCAGCCAACTCTGCGCCGCAGGGAATCGTTGCCGCAACGGAATATTCGACAGCCCCGCCCTGTGTGACAAGTACTCCCAGGTGCCGCAGCCGAAAAAAAAGGAGCCGAAGCTCCTTTTTTGTCTGCCGATGATCGGTTTCTGCCCTCTGTCCTACGCGGCCGGGGTCGGCTCCGCCGGTTGTGCGGGGCGCGCATCATCCTCCGACGCAGCCTTCATCGACAAGCGAACGCGGCCCTTTTCGTCGGCCTCGATGACCTTCACGCGCACCGCCTGGCCTTCCTTCAAATAGTCGGACACCGCGTTGACACGCTCCTTGGCGATCTGGGAAATGTGCAACAGGCCGTCCTTGCCGGGCAGCAACTGCACGATCGCGCCGAAGTCGAGCAGGCGCAGCACGGTGCCGTCGTAGATCCTGCCCACTTCGACTTCGGCCGTCAAGTCGGCGATGCGACGCTGGGCCTCGCGGCCCTTTTCCTGATCGACGCTAGCGATGATGATGGTGCCATCGTCTTCGATGTCGATCTGCGTGCCGGTCTCTTCGGTCAGCGCGCGAATGACCGCGCCGCCCTTGCCGATCACGTCGCGGATCTTCTCCGGATTGATCTTGAACGTCATCATCCGCGGCGCATGCTGCGAGACTTCGGTGCGCGCGTGCGGCATTGCCGTCTGCATCTGCGCGAGGATGTGCATCCGGCCTTCGCGCGCCTGCGACAGCGCGACCGCCATGATTTCCTTGGTGATGCCCTGGATCTTGATGTCCATCTGCAGCGCGGTGATGCCGCGCTCGGTGCCGGCCACCTTGAAATCCATGTCGCCCAGGTGATCCTCGTCGCCGAGGATGTCGGTCAGCACCGCGAAGCGGTTGCCTTCCTTGATGAGGCCCATCGCGATGCCGGCGACGTGCGCCTTGGTGGGCACGCCGGCATCCATCAGCGCGAGGCTAGCGCCGCACACCGAGGCCATCGACGAGCTGCCGTTGGACTCGGTGATCTCCGAGACCACGCGGATCGAATATGCGAATTCCTCGGCGGTCGGCAGCACCGCCAGCAACGCGCGCTTGGCAAGACGGCCGTGGCCGATCTCACGGCGCTTGGGCGTGCCGACGCGGCCCGTCTCGCCGGTGGCGTACGGAGGCATGTTGTAGTGAAGCATGAAGCGGTCCGTGTACTCGCCCATCAGCGCGTCGATGCGCTGCTCGTCGCGCGCGGTGCCGAGCGTGGCCACGACCATCGCCTGCGTCTCGCCGCGGGTGAACAGCGCCGACCCGTGGGTGCGCGGCAGCACGCCGGTGCGGATGCTGATCGGACGCACGGTGCGCGTGTCGCGTCCGTCGATGCGCGCCTCGCCGGACAGGATCTGCTCGCGCACGATCTTCGACTCGAGGTCGAACATGATGTTCGACACGTGGTTCTTCGTGTCCGCGCTCGCGTCGGCGGGAATGCATTCGGCCGCGACTTTGGCGGAGATCTCCTTCAGCCGCTGCTGTCGCGTCTGCTTCGAGCGCATCTGGTACGCCGCGCGCAGGTCGGCTTCGGCCGACGCCTTGACCTTGTCGATCGTCGCATCATCCTTGACCGCGGCCTTCCAATCCCACTCGGGCTTGCCGGCCTCCTCGACGATCGAATGAATGAGGTCGATCGCCGCCTGCTGCTGCTGGTGGCCGAACACCACGGCGCCCAGCATCACTTCCTCGGGCAGCTCGTTGGCTTCGGACTCGACCATCAGCACCGCGGCTTCGGTGCCGGCGACGACCAGGTTCAGCGCCGACGTCGCGAGCTCGGTCTTGGTCGGATTGAGCACCAGCTGGCCGTCGATGTAGCCGACGCGCGCAGCGCCGATCGGGCCGTTGAACGGCACGCCCGACAGCGACAGTGCGGTGGACGCGCCGATCAGCGCGGGAATGTCGGGATCGATCTCGGGGTCGACCGACATTACGGTCGCGATCACCTGGATCTCGTTGTAGAAACCATCGGGGAACAGCGGCCGGATCGGGCGGTCGATGAGCCGGGACGTCAGCGTTTCCTTTTCCGAGGGACGCCCTTCGCGCTTGAAGAACCCGCCGGGGATCTTGCCCGCGGCGTAGGTCTTTTCCTGGTAGTCGACGGTCAGCGGAAAGAAGTCCTGGCCCGGCTTGGCGTTCTTGGCGCCCACCGCGGTGACCAGCACCACGCTGTCGCCGAGGCTTACCAGCGCGGCGCCGCCGGCCTGGCGCGCGATCTCGCCGGTTTCGATGGTCAGCGTGTGGCGACCGTAGGCAATCGATTTCTTGACGTGCTTGAACATGATTTTCGGGGTCCTGAAACGACAATGGCCGCGCATACGCGGCCATTGTCGGAGGTGGTCAGTGCGACGGCGCCCGCTCCGTGCGAATGCACGGACAACCGGTGGAACGGCGCGGGAAACGCGTCAACGTGGCAGCCTTCGCGCTTACTTGCGCAGGCCGAGCTTGTCGATCAACGCCTTGTAGCTGTCGGCGTTGCGCGACTTCAGGTAATCGAGGAGCTTGCGGCGGCGCGAGACCATCCGCAACAGGCCACGGCGGGAATGATGGTCCTTGACGTGGTCCTTGAAGTGGCCGTTGAGGCCGTTGATGCGCGCGGTCAGCAGCGCTACCTGCACTTCCGGCGAGCCGGTGTCGCCCTTGATGCGCTGGTAGTCGGCGATGACCTTCGCCTTTTCGGAAACTGTAACGCTCATTGCGTGGAGTCCTTTCGTACTTCGCCTTGGTTCGCGCGAGAAGCCGGTCGCCTCAGTTCGCGCCATCGGTTCGCGCCTTCGGTCGGTCTCGAGCTCTTGGAAAGAGCGCGATTATCGCATGAAAATGCCTTCGATTTCAATCACGTGGCGCAAGCGGCGCAAGCGCGTTTTCGGCCGGATCGGTGCGGCAAAGGCGGTGCCCGCGCAGCGCCCCGCCCGCGGCTTCGACGACGCCGACCAACACCCGCCGCGGGTCGCGACAGCGATAGCGGCCGGCCGCAAGCGACGGGGCAGCGACCACCTTGCCCTGCCGTAATGCGGTCGCCGTGGCGTCGTCGACGTCCACCGGCGGCATGTCCGCCAGCAGCGATTCGGCCGGCGCGAGCAGGGCGCGTCGAGCGTCGGCCGCCATGTCCGCGAGCATGTCCAGCGTAACGGCGTCCGCGACGGCGAATCCGCCGGTCGACGTGCGCCGCAGCGCCGCGAGGTGCGCGCAACTTCCGAGTGCGTGACCGAGATCCTCGGCCAGCACGCGCACGTAAGTGCCCTTGCCGCAGCGCACGCTGATCCGCGCCAGCGGTGGCGACCAGTCGTCGAGCGCCAGCGAGTGAATTTGCGCCTCGCGCGGCACCCGTGCGAGGTCGATGCCCATGCGCGCGTACTCGTAATACGGCCGGCCATCCCGCTTCAACGCCGAGTACATCGGCGGAATCTGCGCAATCGTGCCGAGAAAGCGCGGCAACATGCTTTCGATCGCCGCGCGATCGAAGTCCGCGGCCGCGCGCTTCGTGACGTCGCCGTCGTGATCACCGGTGGACGTGCCGATGCCGAAGTGCACGGTCGCGTCATACGACTTGTCGGCGTCGAGCAGCATCTGCGCGAACTTGGTCGCATCGCCGAAGCACAGCGGCAGCAGTCCGGATGCGAATGGGTCGAGGGTGCCGGTGTGGCCCGCCTTTTCCGCCTCGAGCAGGCGCTTGGCCGCCTGCAGCGCGCCGTTGGACGTCATGCCCACCGGCTTGTCGAGCAGCAGCACGCCGTCGACGCGCCGGCGCACGCGTGGCACGCCGGCCACGCTACTTGCCTTCGTTCCTGCGGTCGGAAGCGACGGCCTCGTCGATCAACTGCGACAGGTGCATACCCGATTCGATCGAATCGTCGTAGGCGAAGCTCAATTGCGGCACCGTGTACAGCGACAGCCGGCGCGCGAGCGCGCTGCGCAGGAAGCCCGCGGTGTGCGTCAGCGCGGCCAGCGCATCGGCCGCGTGCGCCTTGCCCGCGAGGTGCGTGAAATGCACCTTCGCGTGCGACATGTCGGAGGTCACGTCGATCCACGTGATCGTTACCGTGCCCACCCGAGGATCCTTGACCTCGGTGCGGAGGATTTCCGCAAGGTCGCGCTGGATCTCGTCGGCCACGCGACGCGCGCGCGGGGAAGTCTTGTGACTCATCGCAGTGCCGCTTGGTGACTCATCG
>JBEPUI010000038.1:0-30950 GCA_041691615.1 Pseudomonadota bacterium | reverse complement strand
GGAACGCTCCGCGACTGGCCGACGGCTACTTATGCGGCCGGCACGTCGGCGCGCGACGATAGCATCGCGGAGGGTGTCAGACAACAGAGGATGGCGCCGCTGGCGATCAGCGCGAAACCCGCGGCGTGGAACGCGTGCAGGCGCTCGCCGAGCAGCAGCGTGGCGAAGATCGCGGTGAACACGGGCACGAGGTGCGTAAAGATGCCGGCCTGCACCGCGCCGACGCGGTTCACCGCGTAGCCGTACAGCAGCATCGCCGCCAGCGTGGGCAGCGCGCCCAGGTAGAGCACGCCCGCCAGCGTTCCCATCGAAGGCCTGGGGGCGCCATGCACGACGAGGTCCCAGCCCATCGCCGGCAGCATCATCACGACGCCGATCAATCCGGCGGCGTAGCAGAACGCCGGAAACGAAAGCGGCACCACGCGCTCGCCGAGCTTGATCGTGTACATCGCCCAGATGAACATGCCAACCAGCACCAGGAGGTCGAACGAATTGAAGTCGAGGCGCAGCATCGCGCGCGGGTCCCCATGCGCGATCAGCAGCAGCACGCCGGCCACCGAGATCGCGAGGCCCATGAGCTCGAACGCACCGGGCGTGCGGCGGCGCAGCGCCGCGATGATCACCACGATCAGCACCGGAATCGCCGAATTGAGCAGGCCCATGTTGATCGCGGTGGTGCCGGACAGGCCTGCGTAGACGAGCAGGTTCTGCGGCGCGAACCCCAGCACGGCGAACATCGCGAGCTCGCGGAAGTGCGTCCTGAGCGCCGCGGCGATTGCGAGCCGCTCCTTCCACACCATCGGCGTCAGCATCACCAGCACGACCATCCATCGCAGCGACGCGAGCCATACGGCGGAAATGCCGTCGAGCAGGCCGCGGGCGACCACGGCGTTGCTGCCCCACATCGCCGACGTCACGACCAGCGCGACAAAGGCCGCCTGGCGGGGTGGCAGGCGGTCGATCGTGCGGTCGAGCAGCGGCAAGGCGGATCCTGGAAAGTGGGTGGCCCGAATCCAACACAGGGCTTCAGGCACGAAGTCGACATTGTCCGTCGTCCATATTGATACCGTCCAATACATTAATGGGCTTGTTGTGATACCTTAAAGGTATCAATGGACCTGCGCCACCTGCGCTATTTCGTGGCCGTCGCCGAAACGCTCAATTTCGGGCGGGCGGCCAAGGTGTTGCACATCGCGCAACCGCCGCTGTCGCGCGCGATCAATGGGCTTGAAGACGAGCTGCGGGCCGAGCTGTTCGAGCGCAGCACCCGCGGCGTGCGCCTCACTTCGGTGGGGGCAGCATTGCTGCCCGAGGCGAGGCGCCTGTTGCGCGATGCCGATGCATTGCGCGAAGGCGCGCGCCATCTCGCCGACGGCGACATCGGCAATCTCGGCATCGGCTTCGTCAGCATGGCGATCTTCGGCGTGCTGCCGCAGATCGTGCGCAGCTTTCATCGCGCGCGTCCCGGGGTCACGCTCAACCTGCGCGAAGCGACCTCCGACCAGATGCCCGCGCAGATCAGGAGCGGCGAGCTCGACGTCGGGTTCGTGCTGCCCGGACCCGATGACCCGGCGATCGCCTATGCGCCGCTGACCTGGGAGCCGCTGGTCGCCGCACTTCCGGCAACGCGACGCTGGCCTGCGCGCGTGTCGCTCGCCGATCTCGCCGGCGAGTCGTTCCTGCTGTTCCCCCGCGAAGCGGGGATGTGGCTGTACGACGCGATCGTGGGTTTCTGCCGGCGCGAAGGCTTCACGCCGAAGATCGACCAGGAAGCGATCCAGATGCAGACCATTGTCAGCTTGGTCGCGGCGGGCATGGGTGTTGCATTGGTACCAGCGTCGCTGCACCGCATGCGGCGTACGGGTGTGGTATATCGGCCATTGACGCAAAAGAGCCCGGCGGTCGAGATCGGCCTCGCACATCGGGCGCGCGACGATTCGCCGCTCACCCGGGCGCTCGTGGCGGAAGCGCGCGCGGCCGCTCGCAAGCACACATGATCCTCATCCATCCGGGCTTCGACCCCATCGCCATCGGCTTCGGCCCGTTCCACGTGGCCGGCTTGACGCTCGGTCCGTTCGCGATCCGGTGGTACGGCCTCATGTACCTGGTCGCGTTCGTGCTCGTGATCGTGCTCGGCAAGCTCCGGGCGAAGCGCAGCATGCTCACCGGCTGGCGGGTGCAGGATGTCGACGACATGCTCTATTACGGCGTGTTCGGCACGATCGTCGGCGGGCGCCTCGGCTACGTGCTGTTCTACAAGCCGCTCTACTACTTTGCGCATCCGGCGGAAATCCTCGCCGTGTGGCAGGGTGGCATGAGCTTTCACGGCGGTTTCCTGGGCGTGCTGATCGCGATGTGGTTCTTCGCGCGATCGCGGCACAAGCGCTGGCTGGACGTGATGGATTTCGTGGCGCCGCTGGTGCCGCTCGGCCTCGCCGCAGGCCGGCTCGGCAACTTCATCAACGCGGAGCTGTGGGGACGCCCGACCGACGGCAGCTGGGGAATGATCTTTCCGCACGTCGACAACCTGCCGCGTCATCCGTCGCAACTCTACGAGCTGACGCTCGAGGGACTCGTGCTGTTCGCGATCCTGTGGACGTTCTCGAAGCGCAACCGCCCGATGGGCGCGGTCTCGGGACTGTTCCTCGTGGGCTATGGATGCGCGCGCTTCATCGTCGAGTTCGCGCGCGAGCCAGACGATTTCCTGGGCTTCCTGGCGTTCGGCATGACGATGGGACAGTGGCTGTCGCTGCCGATGATCGTCGTGGGCGTCTTGATGATGGCCTGGGCCTACCACCGCGCCGGCAAGGCGCAGCCGACGATACTCGACCGGCTCAAGTAGCGGACAGCGCGTTCAGTCGACGCGCCGATAGTCGCCATCGAGCGAATCGCGCCCCGCGGCCTGCGGCGCGAACTGGCGCGTGATGCTGCCCGTCTTGTTGATCGGCAGCAGCAGCAGCAGCACGGCGAACACATCCGAGACCAGCCCGGGCATGATGAACAGGAATCCGGCGAGCACCTTGCGGCCGCTGTCGAGCAGCCCGCGGAACAGCGGCTGCCCGCCATGCAGCGCGGCGACGGTGCGCGCGCGAAACGCGCTGCGCTCGTTGCGCAGCAGCGTGAAGCCCGCCAGCGTCGACGCGGTGAGCCACGCCCACAGCGGCACGCCCGACCACTGCGCGAAGCGCACGCTGGCGTACAGGTCCAGGATCGGGAAACCGACTAGAATCGCAAATACGACGAAGCGCATGGAAGCTCCTTGACGGCCGCGGTCATCCTCGTTTCAACCACGTTGCCCGACCGCGAGCATGCGACCGGGCTTGCACGGGCATTGATCCGCGACCGGCTCGCGGCGTGCGTCAGCATCGGCGCGCCGGTGGAGTCAATCTATCACTGGCGCGGCAAAGTCGAAACAGCAAAAGAAGTGCCTGTGATCATCAAGACCACACGCGCGCAGTTCGCGGCGGTCGAAAATGCCATTCGCCGGGACCATCCCTACGAACTTCCCGAGATCGTCGCCGTCCCAATCCTCGATGGTTACCCGCCCGATGGTTACCCGCCTGTCGACTGGATCGCTGCCGCGACCGCGCCTGCCCGTGCCCCGAAAGCTTGAGGCCGCGGCATTGGCGCTGGTGCTGCTTGGCGGCGGCGGATCCATCGCCGCCCGCGCGGCCGACCTGTTGCCGCCGCACGAGGCGTTCGCGCTGTCGGCCCGGGCGTTGGACGCGAGCACCCTCGAGGCGCGCATCAATATTGCCGATGGCTACTACATGTATCGCGACAAGTTCAAATTCAATGCCGCCGTCGCCGGGCCGGTGGCGCTGACGCCCGAATTGCCGCCCGGCAAGGTCAAGCACGATGAATTCTTTGGCGACGTCGAGACGTATCGTGGCCTCGTCGTCGTGCGAATTCCGGTCGCCGCGGCTGCGGCAGGCCATCGGCTGACGCTCGTCACCGAGTCGCAGGGATGCGCCGATGTGGGCGTTTGCTATCCGCCGCAACGTCAGACATTGACGCTGGAGGTCCCGGCGCCCGGCGGCCCGCCATCGGCGCTGGTCGAGGCGCCCATCGGCCGACCGGCCTGGCTGAAATAAGCGCAGTGACGTAAATGCAAGTGAGCACTGACATGCAACAATCGCCATCATTGCTGCGCAGATGGCTGCCGAGGATCCTGCTGATGGCGGTTGTGGTCGCGGGGGGGCTGCTGGCCGGCCGTTTCGCCGGCAACCGTATTGCCACGCAAGCATCCCCCGCGCTGAACGGCGACGCGATCTATGACGTGGCGCTACCCGACCTCGCAGGCACGCGGCAATCGCTTCGGCAATGGCAGGGCAAGGTGCTGGTCGTCAATTTCTGGGCTACGTGGTGCGCGCCATGTCGCGAGGAGATGCCCGAACTGGTCGCCGCGCAAACCCGCTACGGCCCTAAAGGTCTTCAAATTGTCGGTATCGGCATCGATGACGCCGCTAAAATGCGTCAATTCACAGAATCGCTGCGATTGAACTACCCGGCGCTGGACGGGGGTTACGGCGCTTTGGAGCTGTCCAAGACGTTCGGCAACTCGGCGATGGCGCTGCCGTTCACGATCATCGTCGACCGCCACGGCAAGATCGCGGCGCAGCAGCTCGGCCCGATGACGCCCCGGCGTCTGGAAGCGATCGCCACACAACTTCTCTGATCAGGCCGTAACGTATGGGATAATGCGTGATCTCTGAGATCAGCTGCGTTTTCGATGCCCGCTGCGTCACCCAAATCCGTGCCCAAACGTCGCCAGGCGGCGACACCCCGGACAACGCTCGTCATTCACGGTCCGAACCTCAACCTGCTCGGCACACGTGAGCCTAGCATTTACGGTGCGGATTCGCTCGCAACGATCAACGCGCGGCTCACTGCGCGTGCGCGTGCGAGAGGCGCCACGTTGTCGGTGTTTCACAGCAACCACGAAGGCGCGATCGTCGACCGCGTGCAAGCGGCGCGCGCAGACGGCACCGGTTTCATCGTCATCAACGCGGGGGCTTACACGCATACCAGCGTGGCGATCCGCGACGCGCTGTCCGCGGTGGCGATTCCCTTCATCGAGGTTCACCTGTCCAACGTGCATGCGCGCGAGGCGTTCCGGCACCATTCGCTGTTGAGCGACAAGGCCGTCGGCGTGATCGCCGGCCTGGGCGCGCGCAGCTACGAATTCGCCGTCGACTTCGCGCTCGATCGCCTGGAGAACTGATTGCGATGGACCTGCGCAAACTCAAGACCCTGATAGACCTCGTCGAATCGTCGGGAATCGCCGAGCTGGAAATCGAGGAAGGCGAAGAGCGCGTGCGCATCACGCGTTCGGTGCCGGCGGCAGCGCCGATGACGCTGATGCAGGCGGCGCCGGTCGCGACCCACGCCCATGCGGCCGCGTCGCAGGCCAATGCCGCCCCGGTCCCGGGCGCCGAGGCGCCGGCGTCGCACACCCCACAGGGCAACGTGGTCAAGAGCCCGATGGTCGGCACGTTCTATCGCTCGGCCACGCCAGGCGGCAAGGCGTTCGTCGAGGTCGGCGACACCGTCAAGGAAGGCGATCCGCTGTGCATCGTCGAGGCGATGAAGCTGATGAACGAAATCGAGTCCGACAAGGCCGGCGTGATCAAGGCGATCCTCTCCGAAAACGGCCAGCCGGTCGAATTCGGCCAGCCGCTGTTCGTCATCGGCTGACCGCGCGCCGCGCTCTTGGCTACCCGCAAACCCGCCGCGCTGTTCGACAAGGTCCTGATCGCCAACCGCGGCGAGATCGCGCTGCGTATCCAGCGCGCGTGTCGCGAGATGGGCATCAAGACCGTGGTCGTGCACTCGGAGGCCGACCGCGACGCGAAGTACGTGCGTCTTGCCGACGAATCGGTTTGCATCGGGCCGCCGCCGTCGGCGCAGAGTTATCTCAACATCCCGGCGATCATCGCCGCGGCCGAAGTGACCGACGCGCAGGCGATCCATCCCGGCTATGGATTCCTGTCCGAGAATGCCGACTTCGCCGACAAGGTCGAGAAGTCCGGCTTCGTGTTCATCGGCCCGCGCGCCGACACCATCCGCCTGATGGGCGACAAGGTCAGCGCCAAGGCGACAATGACCAAGAGCGGCGTGCCTTGCGTTCCCGGCTCCGAAGGCGCGCTGCCCGAAAATCCCAAGGAAATCCTGGCCATCGCGCGCACCGTCGGTTATCCGGTGATCATCAAGGCGTCGGGCGGCGGCGGCGGGCGCGGCATGCGCGTCGTGCACACCGAAGCTGCCCTGCTGGCCGCAGTCGGCCTGACGCGCGCCGAGGCGCAGGCCGCGTTCGGCAATCCGGTCGTGTACCTCGAGAAATTCCTGGTCAATCCGCGGCACATCGAGATCCAGGTGCTCGCCGATGCGCACAAGAACGCCGTGTGGCTGGGAGAGCGCGACTGCTCGATGCAGCGCCGCCACCAGAAGGTGATCGAGGAAGCGCCGGCGCCGGGGATCAGCGCGCGCGTGCTGACGCGCGTCGGCGACCGCTGCGCCGATGCGTGCCGCAAGATCGGCTATCGCGGCGCGGGCACGTTCGAGTTCCTGTACGAGGAGGACGAGTTCTATTTCATCGAGATGAACACGCGCATCCAGGTCGAGCATCCGGTGACCGAGCTCATCACCGGCATCGACATCGTGCAGCAGCAGATCCGCATTGCCGCCGGCGAGAAGCTCACGATCCGCCAGCGCGACATCGTCAAGCGCGGCCACGCGATCGAGTGCCGGATCAACGCCGAGGATCCCTACACGTTCGTGCCATCGCCGGGGCGCATCACGTCGTACCACGCACCGGGCGGACCCGGCATCCGCATCGACTCGCATATCTACCAGAATTACGTCGTGCCGCCGAACTACGATTCGATGATCGGCAAGGTGATCGCGTACGGCGACACGCGCGCGCATGCGATCGCCAGGATGCGCATCGCGCTGTCGGAAATGGTGCTCGAGGGCATCAAGACCAACATCCCGCTGCACCAGGAGCTGTTGCTCGACGATTCATTCCTGCGCGGCGGCACGTCGATCCATTTCCTCGAAGAGCGGCTTGCCAAGCGCAAGCTCGGCGGATGACGCGACGCGGGTGCGCATCGCGCGTGCGCCGCTCGCACTCGACTGCGCCCTGCCCGTGCCGCGCGCGTTCGACCGTGCCACGCGTGCGCCGCGTGCGTTCGACCGTGCCACGCCTGTGTTGCGCGCGTTCGATCGCGGCATGCGCGCCCAGCCGGCATCCGATCGCGTTGAGATGAGCGAAAGCGAGCGCGCCGCCAGGCATTTCACCGCGGTGAGCCTCGATGTCGATGCCGATGCCGCCGAACGCTGGTCCGAGGCGCTGCTCGGCGCCGGCGCTCTGAGCGTCGACCTGTCCGACCCGCGCGCCGACACCGCCGCGGAATCGCCGCTCTATGGCGAGCCCGGCGAATTGACCGGCGCGCGCTGGCCGGTGTCGCGCGTGTGCGCTTTGTTCTCCTCGGAAGCCTCGAAGGCCGACGTCGATGCGGCGCTGCGCGCGGCCGAGCAATCGGCCGGGCAGCCGATGCCGGCGCACGCGCGCCACGCGGTGGCGGAGCGCGACTGGGTACGCGAGACGCAGCGCCAATTCGGTCCGATCGAAATCGGCGAAGGCTTCTGGATCGTGCCGTCGTGGTGTGCGCCGCCCGATCCGGCGGCGATCAATCTTTCGCTCGACCCGGGTTTGGCGTTCGGCACAGGGTCGCACCCGACGACGCGGCTGTGCCTCGAATGGCTGCGCGAAACCAGGGTCGCCGATGCGCGCGTGCTGGACTATGGCTGCGGCTCGGGCGTTCTCGCGATCACGGCCGCCCGGCTCGGCGCATGCGACGTGCGCGGTGTCGACGTCGACCCGCAGGCGATCCGCGCAAGCGCGGACAACGCCGCCGCCAACCGCGTCGCGGCACGGTTTTCGCTGCCCGATGCGTTGGCGCCAGGCTCCTACGACGTCGTGATCGCCAACATCCTCGCCAATCCGCTGATCCTGCTCGCCCCTCTTCTCGCCGCACGCGTCGCCGACGGCGGGCGGATCGCGCTGTGCGGCATCCTCGCCGAGCAGCAGGACGCGGTGGCGGCGGCCTACGCGCGTTGGTTTACACTCGCGCCGTGGCGTGGCGTCGATGGCTGGCTGCTGATGCACGGGCAACGGCGTGCGAATGACTGACGCGCCGCGGCAAGGCAACGGCGCGCTCGACCCACCACCGCAGACCTTGCGATGACCGAAGAAAAATACACCCGCTGCCCATCGTGCAAGACCGTGTTTCGGGTGACCGACGCGCAACTCGCGCTGCGCGACGGCATGGTCCGCTGTGGACATTGCCAAACGATCTTCGATGGCGTTGCCGAGCTGATTTCGCTGGCGCCGGTCGTTCGCTCCGCCGACGATTTCCACGACGAGGCGCTGCTGGGACCGCCGACGGTGACGCTGCGCAGCTCGCGCTCGCTGCAGCCCTCCACGCCAGTGCCCACGGAGGTCCCTCCGTCCGACGAACCGGACGAGTCGACCAGCGTCGCGCCGACGCACACGCATGGGTCCACGCAGTCGCCGACGCAGTCGCCCATGCATGGGCAGACCCGGTCGCCGGCGCATGCGACGCCGCGCACGCGCACCGAAGCTGACGACGAGTTCGACGCCGACGTCGACTACGAGCATCGCTTCGCGTGGGACAAGCCGAAGCGAGCCGGCAAGCGGCGCACCTGGATCTATGCACCGGCGGTGCCGCTGCTGCTGCTGTTGTTGGTATCGCAGTTGCTGTATCACTTCCGCGACGCGCTGGCCGCGCACTGGCCAATGACTCGTCCGGCGCTCGAGAACATGTGCCGCACGCTGGGCTGCGAAGTGCGCCCGCTGCGCGACGTCGGCGCGCTGTCGATCGACGCATCCGATCTTCAAGTCGATCCTGCGCACAAGGGGCTGCTGATCCTGACGGCGACCGTGCGCAATCGCGCAGGTTACGCGCTCGCCTATCCGTATCTCGAGCTGACGCTGACCGATTCGCAGGACCAGGTGGTGGTGCGCCGCGCCTTTGCGCCCGGCGAGTACCTGTCGGGCACGGTCGATGTGAAGGCGGGATTGCCGGGCAATGGCGAAGCGGCGCTCAAGCTCTTCATCGACGCCAGCGCCACGACGCAGGCCGGCTACCGGCTCTATCTGTTTTACCCCTGAGGGTTTGCGGAGCATCGCGGGCCACGGTGGCGCGCGCACCGCGCCGGCGCGTGGCCGGCGAGTGTCGTCAGCGCGCACAAGGCAACGCTGGCTTCCTGCTTCGCGACGTCGTTTATTGAGGCGCCGCACAAAATTGCAGCATCGCACCGCGTTGGCGCACAATGCCTGATAGTACGCACGAAGTTGGTGCGCCGGCCCGCGCCCGTTTTTAAGTGACACGAAACAAGCTTTTATTTTCAATGGCTTGGATATGAACAACGCATGGCATGGTTCTGGCTAAACTGCATTGCGCAGTTCGTGGCGACGTATGATTTCGCGCCGCCGCCGAATCGACGTGATTCCAACCTATAAATCGATCCCGCCAAACTCAGGAGCTTTCGCATGGCCACCGGTGCCGACGTTCTCAAATTGATCAAGGAAAAAGACGTCAAATTCGTCGACCTCCGCTTTACCGACACGCGCGGCAAGGAGCACCACGTCTCGGTGCCGTCGAAGGTTTTCGACGCCGGCAAATTCACCGACGGGCACGCATTCGACGGTTCCTCGATTGCCGGCTGGAAGGGCATCCAGGCGTCCGACATGCTGCTGATGCCCGATCCGAACACCGCCAATCTCGACCCGTTCATGGACGAGACGACGCTGCTCATCACCTGCGACGTGATCGAGCCCAGCGACGGCAAGGGCTACGAGCGCGACCCGCGCTCGCTGGCGCGCCGCGCCGAGGCCTACCTCAAGTCCACCGGGCTCGGCGACGTCGCATATTTCGGGCCAGAGCCCGAGTTCTTCGTGTTCGACGCGGTCGAGTTCAAGGTCGACATGTCGGGCAGCTATTGCAAGGTGTTCTCCAGCGAAGCCGCGTGGTCGTCGGCCGACAAGTTCGAGGGCGGCAACATGGGACACCGCCCGGTGGTGAAGGGCGGCTACTTCCCGGTGCCGCCGGTGGATTCGCTGCAGGATGTGCGCTCGGCGATGTGCCTCGCCCTGGAGGCGATGGGCGTCGAGGTCGAAGTGCATCACCACGAAGTCGCCAACGCCGGCCAGTGCGAAATCGGTACCAAGTTCGCGCCGCTGGTGCAGCGCGCCGACTGGCTGCAGATACTCAAGTACGTCGTGCACAACACCGCGCATGCCTACGGCAAGACCGCGACCTTCATGCCGAAGCCGATCGTCGGCGACAACGGCTCGGGCATGCACGTGCACCAATCGGTGTGGAAGGACGGCAAGAACCTGTTCTCCGGCGACGGTTACTCGGGCCTGTCCGACTTCGCGCTGTACTACATCGGCGGCATCATCAAGCATGCGCGTGCGCTCAACGCCATTACCAATCCCGGGACCAATTCGTACAAGCGGCTCGTCCCCGGCTTCGAGGCGCCCGTCAAGCTCGCGTACTCGGCGCGCAATCGCTCCGCGTCGATTCGCATTCCATATGTGTCGAGTCCCAAGGGCCGGCGCATCGAGGTGCGCTTCCCCGACCCGACGTGCAATCCGTACCTCGGATTCGCGGCGATGCTGATGGCGGGCCTCGACGGCGTGCAGAACAAGATTCACCCGGGCGATCCTGCCGACAAGAACCTCTACGACCTGCCGCCCGAGGAGGACAAGAAGATCCCGACCGTTTGCAGCTCGCTCGACCAGGCGCTCGAGTACCTGGACAAGGATCGCGCGTTCCTGACGCGCGGCGGGGTGTTTACCGACGACATGCTCGACGCCTATATCGAACTGAAGGAGGAAGAGGTCACGCGCTTCCGCATGACGACCCATCCGGTCGAGTACGAGATGTACTACTCGCTGTAAACGCGGCGCGGCCGGTGAGCGTTGTCGTCGAATCGAGGGGGTGGACCACCGATCCTGCCCTTTTGCTTCCGCGCCGACGCACGGTTACACTGGCCCGCCATGTCGAATCAATGCGCCTCATCGCTATCGGCGCGTGCCGCACGCGTGCTGGCCTGCGTCGCCGCCGCGTGGACGCTGCACGCGCACGCGGTGACGCTCGCCGATCGCGCGCGCGAGTCGGGCTGCGCCAACAAGCCCGCGCCGATTTCGAGCTCGCTGTTCAAGTGCCAGACCAAGTCGGGCGGCGAAGCGTTCTTCAACGTCCCGGATGGACGCAGTGAACCCGCCACCGGATCGGCGCGCAACACGCCGTCGCCCGCGAATTTCCCGCGCGTCGACAACGATACGCAGAAGGCGCGCGACGACATGCGCCGCAAGGTTCTGGGCGA
This sequence comes from Pseudomonadota bacterium, assembly GCA_041691615.1. Lineage (GTDB taxonomy): Bacteria > Pseudomonadota > Gammaproteobacteria > Burkholderiales > Casimicrobiaceae > VBCG01. The sequence goes on along the minus strand of JBEPUI010000038.1, from coordinate 19,532 downwards.
CGAGCTCACCACCGAGGAGAAGCTGCTCGCCGACTCGCGCAGCGAATACGGCAATGGCGCGCCCGCGCCGCTCGCCGAGGAAAAGGCCGATGCCGAGCGCTACCGGCAACGCATCGAGCGGCTGCGCCAGGGCGTGCAGTTGCACGAGCGCAACGTCGACGCGCTCAAGAAGGAACTCGGCCGCTGAACCGCGCCGCGCCGCGCCGTGCGCCCCGTGAGCTTTCGCCTGCCGCTTCGCTTGCGCGCGGCCTCGCGCGCCGGTGCCGAGAATTGGCCGGGGCTCGACATGCTGTCGACATCGGTGCTGATGCTCGATGACGAGCGCGCGATCGTCTACGCCAACCCGGCCGCCGAAAACCTTTTCGAAGTCTCGCGTGCCAAGTTGCAGGGACAGACCACTCGCGACCTGTTCGGCAATTGCGCCGAGCTCGAAGCGGGCATCGCGCGTGCGCGCGACACCGGCGCCGCGTACACCGAGCAGGAGCTCGAGCTCGCCGCACTTGGCAGGGGCAAGCTGCATCTCACGTGCACGATCTCGCCGATCGACCACGCCGATGCGTCGCTGCTGGTGGAGCTTCGCCACATCGACCAGCAGCTGAAGATCGCGCGCGAGGAGCGGCTGAACGAGCAGCAGCAGGCCAACCGCGAACTGATTCGCAACCTGGCGCACGAGATCAAGAATCCGCTCGGGGGCATCCGCGGCGCCGCGCAATTGCTCGAGCATGAGCTCGACCGCCCGCAGTTATCCGAATACACGCAGGTGATCATCGGCGAGGCGGATCGCCTGCAGTCGCTCGTCAATCGCCTGCTGACCCCCCATCGGCTGCCGCAGTTCCGGCGCATCAACGTCCACCAGGTGCTGGTGCGCGTCAAAGGCGTCGTGCAAGCCGAATTTCCGGCGATCCCCGTGACCTGCGACTTCGACACTTCGCTGCCCGAATTCGACGCCGATGCCGAACAGCTGACGCAGGCGGCGCTCAACATTGTGCGCAACGCGGCGCAGGCGCTGAACGGCACGACCGGCGGCCCGCGAATCACGCTCATTACCCGGATCGCGCGCTACGTGACGCTCGCCAAGAAGCGCCACCGGCTGGCGGTCGCGATCAGGATCGAGGACAACGGTCCGGGTGTGCCTTCCGACATCCGTGAGCGGATCTTCTTTCCGCTGGTGTCGGGCAGAGAAGGCGGCAGCGGGCTCGGCCTCACGATCGCGCAGACGTTCGTCGCGCAGCACGGCGGCACGATCGAATGCGAAAGCGGGCCCGGCCGCACGTGCTTCACCATCACCGTGCCGATCGCCTGCGCGCCCGCCGACGCATGACCGGGGAAACCACGATGTTTGCGTACGACCATCCCGAAGTGCCAGGCGGCGGCGAGGCGGCGCGCGCCGTATGGATCGTCGATGACGACCGGTCGATTCGCTGGGTGCTCGAAAAGGCACTGGCGCGCGAAGGCATCGCGTACAAGACGTTCTCGTCGGCGTTCGAAGTGATGCAGGCGCTCAGCATCAGCCAGCCTCAGGTGCTGATTTCGGACATCCGCATGCCCGGCGATTCGGGTCTCGTGCTGCTCAACAGCGTCAAGGAGCGCTTCCCGCACATCCCGGTCATCATCATGACCGCGTATTCGGATCTCGAGAGCGCGGTGCAGTCGTTCCAGGGCGGTGCATTCGAATACCTGCCCAAGCCGTTCGACATCGACGATGCGGTGGCACTGATCCGCCGCGCGGCCGCTGAAACGCCTGCGCCGTTGCCCGGTGCCACGCTGGCCGCGGACGCACCCGAGATCCTCGGGCAGGCGCCGGCGATGCAGGAAGTGTTTCGCGCGATCGGCCGGCTGTCGCAATCGAGCGCGACGGTGCTCATCACCGGCGAATCCGGCACCGGCAAGGAGCTGGTGGCGCGCGCGCTGCACCGCCACTCGCCACGCGCCGCGGGTCCGTTCGTCGCGATCAACACCGCGGCGATCCCCAAGGACCTGCTCGAGTCCGAGCTGTTCGGTCACGAGCGCGGCGCGTTCACCGGTGCGCAGGCGTTGCGCCGCGGCCGCTTCGAGCAGGCCGAGGGCGGCACGCTGTTCCTCGACGAAATCGGCGACATGCCCCCCGACCTGCAGGTGCGGCTGTTGCGCGTGCTCGCCGATGGCGAGTACTACCGTGTCGGTGGCCACGCCCCGTTGAAATCGGGCGTGCGCATCATCGCCGCCACGCACCAGAACCTCGAGGAGCGCGTGCGCCACGGCCTGTTCCGCGAAGACCTGATGCACCGCCTCAACGTCGTGCGCCTGCGGCTTCCGCCGCTGCGCGAGCGCGCCGAGGATATCGCGCCGCTGGCGAGGCACTTCCTGCAGCGCAGCGCGCAGGAGCTCGCCGTCGAAGCCAAGACGCTCGGCGATTCGGCGCTGAAGGCGTTGCAGGTGTTCGCGTTTCCCGGCAATGTTCGCCAGTTGCAGAATATCTGCCACTGGGTCACGGTGATGGCGCCGGGCAAGCGCATCGAGCTGCCCGACCTGCCGCCCGAAGTGCGCGAGATCGTGCCTGCGGCCGATTCCGACGGCGGATGGCAGGCGGCGCTCGATCGCGAATTGCGCGATGCGCTCGCGCGCGGCGAGCGCGGCGCGGGCAATCGCCTGGAGCAGGAGTTCGAAAAAGCGTTGATCCGCCGCGCGCTGATTCACACCAGCGGACACCGGATGGAGGCGGCGCAATGGCTGGGCTGGGGACGCAACACGCTCACGCGCAAGATCCAGGAGCTCGGCATGGAGGCCGAGCTGCACAAGCGCTGAAGCGATTCGCCCCCGCGCTGCTGGCGGCGGCAGGATTCGCCGTCACGCTCGCGGCGTTCTATCCGGGCCTCGTCACCGTCGACTCGATCGCGCAGTACGAGCAGGTGCTGGCAGGCAGCTACAACGATCATCATCCTCCACTGATGGCGTGGCTGTGGTCGCGCTTTGACCGCGTCCTGCGCGGACCGCCGGGCATGTTGATGCTGCACGTGGGCCTGCTGTGGGGCGCGTTGCTGCTGCTTGCGGAAGGCGCGCGACGGCGCGGCGTTCGCCACGCCTGGGTGCTGCTGCTCACGGGGCTGTTTCCGCCGATCCTCGGCATCGCCGGTGAAATCTGGAAGGACGTCGGCATGGCGACGTCGCTGCTGTTCGCCACGGCGACCCTCTATTTCTCGAGCGCGGGCGGCGCGCGGGTACGCGGGCCGGCTGCCACCGTTGCGCTCGCGGCGATTCTCTACGCGACGGCCATCCGCGCGAATGCGCCCGCCGCCACCGGGCCGATCGTTGTCTATTGGGCCTATTGCGTGTTCCCGCGGCTATCGCTGCGCAAAGTGCTGCGAATCGGCATCGGCGTGTTCCTGGCGCTCATCGTCGTGAACTGGGGCATCGACACGCGCCTGTTGCACGCGCGGCGCATGCACATGACTCAGATGCTCGAGGCGTTCGACATCGCGGGCATCCGCTGCGCCGGCGGCGACGCGACGATACCGCATGCGTTCGTGCGTCGCGACCCGCGGGCGTTGCCGATCTGCGAGGGCTTCGATTCGCGGCTGGTCGACCTGATGTACTTCGGGCCACGCAGCGCGCTGCAGCTCGACACTGATCGCGGTGCGCTGCGCGAGCTCGGGGCGGCGTGGCGGCACGCCGTGGTCGCGTCGCCCGGCCACTACCTGGCGCATCGCTGGCGAGCGTTCACGAGCCTGCTCGGATTCGGCGTGCCCGACGCGACGCGCCTGCTCTGGTTGCCGTTCAGCATCGCCAATGTCCACGGCTTCGTGTTTGAACCGAATGTCGTCACCGACGCGATCGGCGCGGGTGTTGCAATCAGCAACGCGGCGGGACTCTACAACGGCCTCGCGTGGCTCGTCGTTGCCTTCGCCGTTGCGCTCATCGCATGGCGCAATCGCGGCCGCGACGTGGCGTGCGAGGCCGCGCTCGCCGTGTCGGCGATCTGCTACACATTGCCCTATTTTTTCGTCGCGCTGGCACCCGACTATCGTTACCTCTACTGGACGATCGTCGCGACGGCGGTGGGCGCGGTGCTGACGCTGCTGCCCGCGCGCCGCGCGTTGCGCGAAACGTCGCCGACCTCGGCGACCATCGCCGGCTGATCAGTCGCTGATTTCGGCGACCACCGCGCGCCCGATCAGTCGCTGATTTCGGCGACCACCGGCGCGTGATCGGAGGGCTTCACGCCCTTGCGCATCGCGCGTTCGACGTAGCACGACGTGCAGCGCGCCGCGAGTGCTTGAGTCATGAGGATATGGTCGATGCGCAGGCCGTGGTTCTTGGGAAATCCCAGCATCCGGTAGTCCCACCAGCTGAACGTCATCGGCGGCTGGTCGAACAGGCGAAAACTGTCGCGCAAGCCCAGTGCCAGCAGTTCGCGAAACGCGACGCGCTCCGGCTCGGAGACCAGCACCTGTCCCTCCCACAGCGCAGGGTCGTGCACGTCGCGGTCTTCGGGCGCGACGTTGAAATCACCCAGCACCGCGAGCTGCGGATGCCCGGCGACCGCCGCCTTCACGTACTGCGCGGCGGCGTGATACCAGCCGAGCTTGTAAACGTATTTGTCCGAGCCCACCGACTGGCCGTTGGGCACGTATACGCAGATGACCCGTATGCCCGCGACCGTCGCCGCGATCACGCGCTGCTGCGTGTCCTCGTAGCCGGGAATGCCGCGCACGATGTCGATGGCGGCAAGGCCGCGGCGCACGACGATCGCCACGCCGTTGTACGTCTTCTGCCCCGCGAAATGCGCGTCGTAGCCGGCGTCGCGCAACGCGTCGTGCGGGAACTTCGCATCCTCGAGCTTGGTTTCCTGCAGGCACACCACGTCGGGCGTGGCTGCGGCCAGCCATTCGAGCAGCCGCGGCAGCCGGATGGTGATCGAATTGACGTTCCAGGTGGCGAGTTTCATGACGGTTCCGAACGCGTGATCGGGTGGGCTGTCGTCGGCACGGTACTCCATGCGATCAGCGCGAACAGCGCGACCTGCAACGGCAGGCGCAGCACCAATGCCCAATAGGGCACGGCGAACTGGTCGGCGTGTTGCAGCATGTAGATATTGGCGGGTGTCACCGCGACCGTGAGCATGCACAGTCCCAGTCCGGCGAAGCGCCGCGCCGGGGGCCACATGAGACCAATCGCACCCAATAGTTCGAGCACGCCGGTACCCAGCACGACCAGCCGTGGCCATGGAATGTACGGCGGAACGATGCGCATTTCGAGATCGGTCGCGACGAAGTGCGCAATGCCGCCAATCCCGAACCACAGGATGATGAAAATCAGGCCAGCGGACCTGGCGCGGCCGATGCCAGCGGGCCGCCGTGCGGACGGCGCCAGGATATCGTGCTACTTGGGATATCCGCCGGCCGGTGCGGCCGCGGGCGCTGCGACCGGTGCCGAGCGCGTGTCGGTGGCAGGGGGTGGCACCGGCGGTGCTTCGCCGGGCGCGCGGCCGAGCTGCGTGATGCGCCGCGCGGGTGTCTTCGGGTAGCCCGCCTCGTCGAGCATCGATTGCCAGCGCGCCTCGTTGTAGCCCTTGGCGATCAGCGTGTCGCCGACGGTCAGCACGGGCGCATTGAGTTCGCCGGTGAGCGCCTGCAATTTCTTGGTGCCCTCGGGCGACTGCACGTCGACGGTCGTGAACGGCACGCCCCGGCGATTGAGCAGGCCGGCTGCGTTGTCGCACACGTCGCCGCAGGAAAATGTGTAGAGCGTCACCGGGAAGCGCGCGGTGGCCTGCTCCTGCGCAAGGCTCGACTTGTCGGTCTCGATGAAGTTGCCGCCGACGCGCTTGGCTTGCGCATTCTTCGCGTTGGCAGGCGGCTGGCGGTCGGTGTAGACGACCTTGCCGTCCGGGTCGACGTAGCGATAGACCTCCTTGTCCTGCGCCGCGGCCGCGGCGCAGAACAGCAGTCCGGCGGTGGCGGCGAATAACGTTGCGGCGGTGGTTGCGCCCGTCATGGGTCCTCCCGGCTACGATGACATCGTCATGGCATTATGCCGCAGAAGCGCGTCGATTTGGGGAGGTCGCCCGCGAAAGGCCACGAAGGACTCCAGGGCACCGCGGCTGCCGCCGCGGGCGAGGATCTCGTCGCGGAAGCGCGAACCGGTCGCCGGAGACAGCACGCCGGTTTCCTCGAACAGGCTGTAGGCGTCAGCCGAGAGCACTTCGGCCCACTTGTAGCTGTAGTAGCCGGCGGCGTATCCGCCGGCGAATATGTGCCCGAACGAATCGAGGCGGCGGTCGTAGTCGACGGTTGGCACGACGTTGACCTCGCTGCGGACCGTGCGCACCACATCGGCAGGCGTCGCATACCGCGGATGACCGGCAGCGTCGTAGTCGCTGTGCAGCAGCATGTCGGTGAGGCCGAACTCGACCTGCCGGACGGTGGCCATGCCGCTCTGGAAGTTGCGTGCCGCAACCATCTTGTCGAACAGCGCGCGCGGCAGCGGCTGGCCGGTCCCGACATGCGCGCTCATGTCGCGCACGACATTCCATTCCCAGCAGAAATTCTCCATGAACTGGCTCGGCAGCTCGACGGCGTCCCACTCGACACCCTGCAGGCCGGAGACCCCGGGCGTGGTGATGCGCGTCAGCAGCAGGTGGAGGCCATGGCCGAACTCGTGGAATAGCGTGGTGACGTCGTCGTGCGTGAACAGCGCGGGCCGGCCGTCGACCGGCGCCGCGAAGTTGCACGTGAGCCATGCGATCGGATGCTGCACGCCGCCGGCGAGCTCGCGGCGGTTGATGGGGTCGTCCATCCATGCGCCGCCCTGCTTGTCGGCGCGCGCGTAGTTGTCCATGAAGAACTGGCCGACGATCGCATCGGCGCGGTCGCGGATCTCGAAGAAGCGCACGTCCTTGTGCCACGCCGTCGCCCGCGCTTCGCGGATCGACACGTCGTAGAGCGTCTCGACGACGTGGAACAGACCGGCGACGACCTTGGGCTCGGGGAAGTATTGCTTGACGTCCTGGTCGGAAAACGCATAGCGCGCGGTTTTGAGCTTTTCCGACGCGTACGCGAGGTCACACGGTTCGAGCCTGGCGATGCCGAGCGATTGCGCGGCGAATTCATCGAGCTCGCGGATGTCGCGCTCGGCGAATGGCTTCGCACGCGCGGCGAGATCGCGCAGGAACGCCATCACCTCCGATGGCGACCCTGCCATCTTGGGCACCAGCGAGACTTCGGCAAAGTTGGCGTAGCCGAGAAGCTGCGCTTCCTCCTGTCGCAACTGCAACGTGCGCTCGATGATCGCGGTGTTGTCCCATTGCGGATCGGCGCCAAGCTCGGATGCGCGGGTGGCGTTCGCGCGATGCAGTGTCGCGCGCAGGTCGCGATCGTCGGCATATTGCATCACCGGCAGGTAGCAGGGCATGCGCAGCGTGAGCTTGTATCCCGTGTGCCCGTCGGCCAGCGCTTCGTTGCGTGCCTCGGCAATCACGTCGGCGGGCACGCCCGCCAGCCGGCCGACGTCGTCGATCAGCAGCGACCAGGCATTGGTGGCGTCGAGCACATGGTCGTCGAAATCCGCCGCCAGTTGCGCGAGCTCTTCCTGCACGTCCTTGAAGCGCGCCTTCTGGCCGGCGGGCAGCTCGGCGCCCGACAGCTTGAAATCGCGCAACTCATTGTCGATCACGCGTCTCTCGGCATCGTCCAACGCCGCCCACTGGCGCGACTCGCGCAGCGCGATGTAGCGCGCGTACAGGCGCGAATCCTGGCCGAGGTCGGTGTAGAAGTCGGTGATCCCGGGCAGGTTGGCGTGATACGCGTCGCGCATCGGCTTGGTGCTCATCACGGCGTTCAGGTGGTTGACTGCGCTCCACGCGCGATCGAGCCTGTCGAGCACGTCCGCGAGCGGCTCGACGAGCGTGTCCCACGTGGGCGGCGACGGATCGCCGGCGATCCGCTCGACGGCGGCGCGCGCCTCGCGCAGCAGGTGATCGATCGCGGGCGCCACATGCTCGGCGCGCACCGCGTCGAAACGCGGAAGTCCCGGAAACGTCAGCAGCGGATTGTCATCCGGCGCATTGAGCTTGGGGTCGGGACTGGAATTGGAATTGGAATTGGGATTGGGCGTGGTCATGGTTTCCCCGTCATCGAGGCACTCGCAAGCTCGGCGTCGAGCGCTGCGAGATCGGCGGGCGTGCCGACGTTTGCCCAGCGCCCGGCGAAAAACTCGCCCGACACGAGCCCTTGAGCGATCCAGCGGCGCCATAGCGGCAGGAGTTTGAGAGGCTCGCCGCGCGGAAGTTCGGCAAACAGCGCGGTGTCGTGGACGCTTATGTTGGCGTAGGTTACGCGCGCGTCGCCATCGAGCGCAACCTGCGCGCCGTCGAGCACGAAATCACCCTGTGGGTGATAGTCCGGATTGTCGACCATCACCAGGTGGGCGCGGGGCGCCGCCGCGTCGGCGGCCATGCGTGCCGCGACCGGCAGCAGGCGCGCAAAGTCGAATTCGCTCCAGATGTCGGCGCTGACGATCACCACGGGGCCGGCGCGCAGCAATGGCAATGCGGTGGCGATGCCGCCCGCGGTTTCCAGCGGCACCGCTTCGCGCGAATACCGCAACTGCACGCCGAAGCGCTCGCCGCTACCAAGTGCTGCGACGACCTGGTCTGCGTGCGGCGACACGTTGATCACGATGTCGCGAATGCCGGCGCGCGCGAGCGCCTCGATCTGCCACGCGATCAGCGGCTTGCCGCCCGCGGCCAGCAACGGCTTCGGCGTGTGCTCGGTCAGCGGGCGCATGCGCTCGCCGCGGCCGGCGGCGAGGATCATCGCGCCGATCATCCGGAGGTCATTGCAGCGGTGGCGTGCGCGCCGTGCAACGTGTCGAGCAGTGCCGCGAGCGGCGCGAGCTCGTCATAGCGGCCGCAAGCGGTGCGCAGGTATTTCAGCACGCGGGGCATGTGGGCGACATAAGCGTCCTTGCCGTCGCGATGGCAAAGGCGGGCGAAGATGCCCAGCACCTTGAGCTGGCGTTGCACGCCCATCCATTCGAAGTCGCGCCAGAAATGGGCGAAGTCGGCGGCCACCGGCAACGCCGCGCGGCGCGCGCGCTGCCAGTAGCGGACTGCGTAGTCGAGCTGCTTCTCCTCGTTCCAATCGACGTACGCGTCGCGCAGCAGCGACGCGAGGTCATAGCTGATCGGCCCGAACACGGCGTCCTGGAAATCCAGCACGCCGGGATTGGGTGACGCGACCATCAGGTTGCGCGAATGATAGTCGCGATGCACGAACACGCGCGGCTCGGCGAGGTTGCGCGCGAGTATCCGCGCGAACGCGGCGTCGAGCGTCGCGCGTTCGGCGGCAGAAAGTGTGCACTGCAGGTGGCGCGCGACGTACCAGTCGGGAAACAGCATCAGCTCGCGTCGCAGCAACGTTTCGTCGTAATCTGGCAGCACGCCCGGTTTCGAGCTTTTCTGCCACAGCACCAGCGCATTGATTGCATCGAGATAGAGCGCGTCGGTGTTTCCAGCGGCAAGGGCTTGCAGGTAGGTGGTGTCTCCCAGGTCGGTCAGCAGCAGGAATCCGCGCTCGACATCGCTCGCCAGCACGCGCGGTGCGTGCACCCCGGCACTGGCGAGCAGCCGCGCCACCTCGATGAACGGGCGGCAATCCTCCTGCGGCGGCGGGGCGTCCATCGCGATCAGGCTCGCCAGTCCGAACGCGGGCGTCTCAGGCACGATGCGGAAGTAGCGGCGGAAACTCGCGTCGGCCGATGCCGGCGCGCAACTGAAATTTCCGCCGCCGAGCGCGCTGGCTGCGAATGCCTGCAATTGTGCGGAGCGATCGTCGAGATCGGCCATCGTGATCGGCGGCGTTATTGACCGATGCGGCCACTTTGCCGGCATCGCAGGCGAATATGGCGGAGCGGTTGGGTAGAATGCGTCATTTTAGCAAGCACCGGGCGCACTTTCAGGCGACATCGTTGTTTCCCCGCATGCCCATTCCCATTTGCCGCATCATCGTCTGCGCAGCGCTCGCCGGCGCGACGACGGTCGCGTTCGCCGCCGATAGCGAAGCGTTGCCTGAAACGGACCTGCGTACGTCGCCGGAAATCGCGCCGGCGGCTCCGCGGCCCGCGGCGCCCGGCGCGACCAAGTCCGCGCCGTCCATTCCCCTGTTGCCAGGGCAATCAAAGACTCCGATCGTGCAGTCCGGCGCCTCGTCGCCGGTCGTGCCGATATTCGGCGGCAGCAAGAATGACGACGGGGCGATCTTCCTGCGCGCGGACCGGATCGAGACGCTCGGCCAGAAGCAGGTCGATGCGTTCGGCAAGGTCGAATTGCGCGCACGCGGGCAGACGGTGCTCGCCGAGCACCTGATGTACGACGTCGACGACCAGACGATCAATGCGATCGGCGACGTCACGCTGCGCAAGAACGGCGACTGGGTGACCGGACCCGAGCTCAAGTTCAAGCGCGACACCGAGACCGGCTATTTTCTGTCGCCGCATTTCTTCATCGGCGAAGCGGGCGCTCGCGGCGAAGCGTCGCGCATCGATTTCCAGGGCCCCAATATCTACGAGGTGACCGACGGCCGCTACACGACCTGCGTCGCCCCGCGCAACGACTGGTACCTGCAGACGCGGGAAATGACGCTCGATCGCACGCGCAACGTGGGAACCGCGCACGATGCCACCGTGCGCTTTTTCGAGACGCCGATCTTCTATTCGCCCTACCTCGAGTTTCCGCTGAACAACGACCGCAAGTCGGGGTTCCTCACGCCCACGGCCGGCTCGACCGGCACGCGCGGCCTCGAGCTCGCGACACCGTACTACTTCAACCTCGCGCCCAATTACGACGCGACGCTGACGCCGCGGATCATGACGCGTCGCGGCATCCAGGTCGGCGGCCAGCTGCGCTACCTGTTCGGCGGGCCGCAACCGATGATCGGCGAGCTCGACGCGGAAATATTGCCGAACGACCGCGTGACGGATTCCAACCGCTATGCGCTGTCATGGCGGCACAGCGAACAGTTCGCGCCGTGGCTGTCCGGGTTCCTCAATCTCAACAAGGTTTCCGACGACACGTACTTCGCCGACCTGGCCGATCGCGTCGCGGTGACCGCGCAGACGACGCTGCCGCGCGAGGCCGCGCTGACGACCGGCTTCGGCCCATGGTCGGCGACAGTGCATGTGCAGTCGTTCCAGACGCTGCAGGATCCGACGCAGCCGATCGCGCCGCCGTACAACATGCTGCCGCAGCTGACCGTCAACTACGCCGAGACCGACTACCTTGGCCTCAAGTGGTCGGGCGCCGCGGAGTACACGCAGTTTCGCAGCGCCACGCTGCCGGAAGGTGACCGCGCGGTGCTCTACCCGCAGGCCTCGTGGTCGCGCGAAGGCTCGTCGTGGTTCTTCACCGCACGCGGCAGCGTGCACATGCGCGCCTACGACCTCGATCCGGGCGCGTCGACGGAGACCCATCCGACGGTCACAGTGCCCATCGCCAGCCTGGACGGCGGGCTCACGTTCGAGCGCGAAACGACGCTGTTCGGACACGACTTCGTCAACACCCTCGAGCCGCGCGCGTTCTACGTCTACATACCCTACCGTTCGCAGAATTCGCTGCCGGTGTTCGACACGGCGATCGACGACTTCAATTTCTCGCAGCTGTTCAGCGAAAACCGCTACCTCGGCAACGATCGCATCGGCGATGCCAACCAGCTGACGCTCGCGCTGTCGTCGCGACTGCTCGATCCGCGAACCGGCGCCGAGCGCCTGCGCGTCGCCATCGGCCAGCGCTTCTATTTCGCCGACCAGCGCGTGACGCTGGGAGAGCAGCCGCGCTCGGGGTCGAGCTCGGACATCCTGCTGCTCGCCGAAGGCAAGTTGTCCGATGCATGGGCGCTGCAGGGCCTCGTGCAGCAGAACCTCGACTCGGGGCTGAACGAGCAACTCAACATCGGCGTGCGATACACGCCCGCGCTCGGCAGCGCGATCAACGCCGGCTATCGCTATACGCGGCAGCTGGTCGACCCGACCACCGGCCTGCCGCAGACCATCAAGCAGATCGACCTGTCCGGAGAATGGCCGGTGACGCCCAACTGGACGCTGCTTGGGCGCTGGAACTACTCGATTCCGGACAAGAAGACGCTCGAGGCGATCGCCGGCGTCGAGTACAATCAGGACTGCTGGGTCATGCGCGTTGTCTTCCACCGGCTGATCACGACGACCCAGCAGACGACCAATTCGGTTTTCGTCCAACTGGAACTTAACGGCCTCGCGCGAATCGGAACAAGTCCGCTGGATCTGTTGCGGCGCAGTGTTCCCGGTTACCTGCGCACCAACGATCCGTCGCTGATCGACCGCGATACGCGGTTCGACCCGATGCCGGAATTCTAGCGAGCCCTGATCGAGAGGTTGTCGATGAAGTCCATTGCCGTTCACGTTGCCGCCATGCTGATCGCGGCGCTGGCCGCGCTGGCGCTGCCTGCGCTGGCGCAAGCACCTGCACCCACATCCGCAACCGCGGTTCGCGCCGCGAACGCGCCACCCGCGCCGGCGCGCAGCGACGTCCCCGAAGTGCTGCTCGATCGCGTGGTCGCGGTGGTCAATGACGAGGCGATCACGCAATACGACGTGACCGACAGCCGGGTCAAGACGGTGCGCCAGCTGACCGAAGGCAAGATTCCCATTCCGCCCGCGGATGTCCTCGACAAGCAGGTGCTCGAGCGGCTGATCAACGAGCGCGCGCTGATGCAGTTCGCCAAGGAGTCGGGAATCAAGGTCGACGACACGCTCGTCGAGCGCACGATCCTGCGGGTCGCGCAGGAAAACAAGATGACGCCCGAACAGTTCCGCCAGGCGCTGGACAAGGAGAAGGTGTCGTATTCCGCGTATCGCGAGGACATCAGGCACGAGCTCGCGCTGCAGCGCCTGCGCGAGCGTGAAGTCGACAAGAACGTATTCGTCACCGAGGCCGAAGTCGACAACTACCTCGCGACCGCGGCCACGCAGGCCGGCGGCGAGAACGAATATTTGCTGCTGCACGTGCTGGTGCGCGTGCCGGAGCAGGCGTCACCCGAGCAGATCGAGCAGCGGCGCCGGCGCGCCGAGGAGGCGCTGGCGCAGATCAGGAGCGGCACCGATTTCGGCCAGATCGCGGCGAGCTATTCGGATGCCGACAATGCGCTGACCGGCGGCAACCTCGGCTGGCGCACCGCGGCGCGCCTGCCCAGCGTGTTCGTCGAAGCCGCGCAGAAGATGAACAAGGGCGACGTGTCGCCGGTGATGCGCAGCCCGGCGGGGTTCCACATCGTCAAGCTGGTTGACCAGCGCAACCGCAACGCGCCGACGGTCGTCGACCAGACGCACGCGCGGCATATCCTGGTGCGCGCCAACGAAAGCCTGTCGGACGCCGAGGCCAAGGCCAAGATCGATCGAGTTCGCGAACGCATCGTCGGCGGCGCCAAGTTCGAGGACCAGGCCAAGGTCAATTCGGATGACGCGTCGAGCGCCAAGGGCGGCGACCTGGGCTGGCTTTCGCCGGGTGACACGCTGCCCGATTTCGAGCAGGCGATGAACAAGCTCAAGGTTGGCGACGTGTCCGAGGCGATTCGCACGCCGTTCGGCTGGCACCTGATCGAAGTGCTCGAGCGGCGCAAGCAGGACGTGACCAAGGATCGCCAGCGCGCACAGGCGCGGCAGGCGATCACGCAGCGCAAGAGCGAGGAAGCCTTCCAGGAGTTCATTCGCCAGACGCGCGACCGCGCCTATGTCGAATACAAGAGCGACGAGCGCTGATCGCACGGCGGGCACGGCATGGCCATTGCCGCCGCCTTCGATCGTGCAAGCCATGTCGATGCGCTGACCGGCGTTCGAGCGCTCGCCGCGGGTTGGGTGGTCGCGTATCACCTGTGGCTGAACGCCGGGCATCCGGCGCTGCGCATTCCCGGCCTTGGCGTCGATGTCGCGGCGCTGGTGTCGATGGGCTGGCTCGGCGTCGACATCTTTTTCATCCTGTCGGGTTTCGTGCTGACCTGGCAGGTGCTGAACGAGCGGCGCGGCGACGCGCCGTTTTCGCAGCGCACGTTCTGGCGCGACGCCGGCCTCTTCCTGCGTCGCCGCGTCCTGCGCGTCTATCCCGCCTATCTCGCCTGCCTGTCGGTGCTGCTGCCGCTTGCATGGATCGGCATCTATCGAACGCCTCCGGAATTGGCCGATGTCGCGTTGCATCTGGCGATGTTTCACAACATCGTGCCGCGCTACGTCGACACGATCAACGGCGTGTTCTGGTCGATGCCGTTCGAATGGCAGTTCTACCTGGTCTTCCCGCTGTTGATCCTGCCGGTGCTGCGCGGTCGCGCGCGATGGCTGGCGGTCGGTGCAGCAGCACTCGCCGCCGCGATGAAGCTGGTTTCGGCATGGCACGGCCCGGGCACCGAGATCGCGCAGCTGCCGTGGCGCATCGATGAGTTCGTGGCCGGCATGGTCGGTGCATCGATCGCCGTTCGATCGGCGGGCCGCCCGGTGGGCCTCCCCGCGTTCCTTCCCGCATTCCTCCCCGCCTTCCTGCTGTCGCGCGCACGCGTGACGTGGTTGGCCCTATTGAGCCTGGCGGCGGGCGCGTGGACACTCGGCGTGCACGACGACGCGTGGTGGCAGCCCGGCTCGCTGCCGTTCATCCGCGCGGCATGGATCGATCTTTCGGTGGCGGCGCTGCTGATCGGCTTGTGCGGCACGAAGACCACGGCGATCAGCGGCATGTTCGCCTCGCGCGTCATGGTTTGGCTGGGGACGATCAGCTACAGCATCTATCTGTGGCACGTGCCGACACTGGAGCTTACGCGCTTCGCGTTGCAGGCACGCTATCCTGCGATGTCCTCCGCGATGGCCATCGCGCTTGCCGTGGTCGCGATCCTGGCAGTGAGCGCCCTCTCGTATTATTTGGTCGAGCGGCCGTTTCACTCGCCTTCGCGCGAAGCATCATCGCGCTGGCGCGATCTGCGCACGCGAGTGTCCGTCGCGGCGCTGTGGGCGGCGGCAATACTGGCGCTCGCCGCGGTGCAGCGGCTGGCGTGATGTTGCGCCGCCCTGACCCGCGCCCGCCGACGCTTGCCGAAGCGACCGCGCGCCGCGTCAGCGAATCTTCAATCGCAGGAACGGCTTTTCCAGCCCGAACCACGACAGCGCGGCGATCGGGGCGACGATGCACATCGCCGCCGGAAACAACAGCCACGGATTGCCGGCGAAGGATCCGCCCCAATGCTCGATCAGCGTTTGCTGGACCGGGAAGGAATAGACGTAGATGCCGTACGACAGGTCGGTTGCCAGCGGCGGCAGCGCGTTCTGCAGCCTGGGGTTGTAACCGATCGTCAGCACCAGATACGACGTCAGCAGCGAATACACGACGACGTGTGCGCGTGCTGCGGGAAATACGTACAACAGCGCAACGCCGACCAGGGCCGCAGGGATCGACAGCGGGATGTGCTCGCGCCACGCGAAGCAGAGCGCGCCCAACGCGAACATCAGGACGATCAGGCGGGTGCCGCGAAAATCCGGCGTGATCGGAAATGACTGCGGGTAGATCGTGATCAGCACCGCACAGGCGGCGACGACGGCGGCCAGCAGCCACTTGCGCGTCAGCAATCCCAGCAACCCGGCGCCGGCGACGCCGATGTACATCTTGATCTCGATGGGCAGCGTCCACAGCGAGCCGTTCACAAGCGGAAGCGGGTTGGTGGCGAATGCACCGGGCAGCGCGTCGTTGGCGACCAACCCCGATGCACGTTGCAGCGCGTAGACGAGCGTGTCGTGATGCAGCAGGAACGTTTCGAGCGGCAGCGCCGACGACCACGCAGCGAGCGCGATGGTGAACAACGTCGCGGCGACCAGCGCAGGATAAAGCCGCAATACGCGGGCGAGCGCGAACTTCGCGATCGACGCGTGGCGCGCGTAGCTTTGCGCGACCAGCAAACCGCTCAGGAAGAAGAAGATCTGCACGCCGAACTGCCCGAGGTCGGTGCCCGGCATCAGCATCCCCAGCGGATCGCGCGCCCACAGTCGGTTCAGCGCGAAGCTGTGGAACAGCACGACCACCGTGGCGGCGAGCAGGCGCAGCCATGCCACCGCGCTGCTGCGAAGTGCGAGTTGCTCGCCTAGCATGCGACGATGCTCAGATCGGCACCTGGTTGCGGCGCTCGAGGACGTCGAACATTGGGCGCGTGGGACGTATTGAGCCGATATGCCGGGCGCGACGAGCGTCAGCTTGCGTTGGTCGCGGCGGGATACAGCAGCACTCGCGTCAGGTGCGAACCGTCGGCGCCCGAGGCGAATTCGAGCTCGAATTCCAGTTGTTCGATGATGACGTCGCCGCGCAGCCAATCGGCCGGCCACGCCAGGGTCACTTCCGCGCCACGCGTGCGTCCGATGACGCGCCAGCGATCGTCGCCGGTGGCCTTCGCGTAGACCACCGCATGATGAACGGTCGCGGCGCCGTCGAACCGCAGCGCGAGCCGCCCAGTCCTCGATGGCCGGATCACGAGGTCGGACGGTGAACGCAACGTCAGCCGATCTCCGGGTGTGCCCATCACCAGCCCGCCACGAACGGCGCTGACGCTGCCGTGGGTTGCGACCCAGCCGTCGTCGTCGGCGTGACGCGGCGAGCCGAACGTCCACAGCAACGAGCCTTGCGGCACGCCGGCGTGACTGACCATGAAATCCATCATCGCCTGTTCGGCCGCGGTATTGCGCCAGGATGTATACGTCACGTACCCGGACTGACCGGCGAAGATGCCGTTCGAGCCGTTCCACGCCATCAGCGCGATCTGCCGTCCGCCATAGTTGAACAGGTCGCGAAAAGAGTGATACGACTGCGCGTAAGTCGGCAGGACGTTGACCTTTTTGAGGTCGGTCGCATTCGACTCCACGACCGCCCACTGCGGATCGAGGCGCGCGATCGTGGCGAAGAGATTGCGGTCGGTCTCCATCGTCACGCGGTTTTCCGCGGAAGGGCCATACAGGATCGCGCCAAGGTGGCCGATTTTCGGCGCCGCGCCTTCGACCGACACGCCGGCCGAGTCGTAGTCCGGCGATTCGCCGGTGACGTACGTCGACAATGGACGCATGCCGGGATCCTGCGCGGTGAACGCTTGCGCGGTGAAGATGCGATCGCCGGGAATGCCGGCGTCGTGCGCCCATTGCGCAAGCTCGGCGTAATGCAATTGCACGATGTGCTTGCGAAAGACGTCCCACTCCTGGTACCACGGGTCCTGCCAGAACGGAGTCTCCCCTACCTTGATGCGCTGACCGTCGTCGCCGGGGAAGTAGCGGGGCGGATCGACGTCGGCCCAGGTCTTCCATTGCTTGCCGGCGAGGCGATTGACGTCGGCAAGCGTCAGCGGCTGCTTGCGGCGATACGCGCGAAGGTCCGGCGCGCCGTCGGTGGGGCGCCCCGCGTATGGACCCGTACCGGCCAGCCATTCGCGGAATTGCCGCAGCATGCCCGGGTTGTAGTCGAAGCGGCGACCCTCGCGCACGAACGGATTCATGTACGTGTCGGCGTCGAGATTGATCGCGACGAACAGATCGGGATGCGCGCGCGCGAACTGCGCGACGATGCGCGCGGCGGCCTGCAGGTTGCGGCGCTTGTAGTCGCGCACCGATCTGGCGTAGACGTTGTAGGTGAGCGAGCGCGACAGCAGCGGCGAGTCCGTGGAGCCGTTCAGTCCCTTCTTGAAATCGTCCGGCAGCACGACGTTGCGGTCGTCCCATTGGCAATTGGCCGGGTCGACCTGCAAGTGGTCGGTCAGGTCCCAGTCCAGCGATTCACAGCTCGCGTCGCCCCAGATGCCGCCGTTGAGGATGAAATTGACGGGAAGATGCCTGGCGACCGAGTAGTTGATGATCGCGTTCAGGTTGTCGTCGGCGACAGGACGGTTGCCGCACTTGCGCGTGAGGTCGAAATCCGCGTCGAACGTGAAGTCGCCGGCGTTCCCGCGCGTGGTGCGCATGTAGAGCACGGGCACCGACACACCGACGCGCTGGGTCGCCGAAGTCAGTCCCAGATATTGCGTTTCGATGCCGGTGGCGCCGCCTTGCGCGATGCCGGAGGTCGCCATCAGGAACCAGAACGGACGCTCGGCGAATGACGGATCGGCGTCGACGATGGCTTTCCACATCGTCATCGCCGACGGGCTGACGAGGCTCTTTCGTGCAAGCAGCGACGTGCGGCCCCCGCCGTCGGTCGCGACGACGTTCACCTCGTGGCGTTGCAGCGGCAACGTGGAAAAATCGCCGTCGTAGCTGAATCCCGCCTTCGTCGCATCGGGATAGTCCGGCTTGACGGCGGCAACGTCATTGCGCGCGAGACCATAGGCCGCCGCGTAGGACTTGTCGTCGACGCGCACGTCCACGCCGCGGATGCCATTGGGAGCGAGCGCCCAGCCTGCGAGTTGCAACCGGTCGCCGACAATCGCTTCGGCGACCGGCGAATCCACCGATCCGATGATGCCTGCCGGGAGCGTGGCGCCGGAAGACGACGCGCCGGCAACCGGCGCGGACCTTGCAGCCGGACGAACGTGCCCGAATTCGTGGAGCGCGTAGAACTCTGCCGCGGCCAGTGCGCAGACGACCGCCAGCACGATGACCAGCATGCGTCCCGCGCCACCCCGCTGCCGACGCGCAAGTGCGCTGTCGGGCTTCACCACAGCTGTGAAGGAATTGAACGGTGGTTCATCGGTGTTGGTCCGGGCAAGAACGCGCGCTAAAATGCGCGCTGCGGCGATTGTAGTTGAATCGCCGCGCACCGCGACGATGCCACAAGCCAGCCCACCTTCCGACCCGGTGCTCGCCGAGCAGGTCGCTTACTATCGCGCCCGCGCCGGCGAATACGACGCCTGGTGGCTGCGCGAGGGACGCTACGACCGCGGTGCGGCGCTCAACGCCGAATGGTTCGCCGAAATCGCCGAAGTCGAAGCGCGGCTCGCGGCATTCCTGGCGGCGGCGCGTATCGACGATGCGCTGGAACTCGCCTGCGGCACGGGACTCTTCACGCGGCGCATTGCTCCCGCAGTGCCGGCGCTGACGGCGATCGACGCGTCCCCCGAAGTGATCGCCATCAATCGCGCGCGGCTCGCGGTGCAGGGCTCGGCCAACGTGACGTTCGCCGAAGCGGACCTTTTCGCGTGGCAGCCCGCGCGGCGCTACGACCTGGTGTTCATGAGCTTCTGGCTGTCGCACGTGCCGATGCAACGCTTCGACGCGTTCTGGAGCATGCTGGCCCACGCACTCGCGCCTGGCGCAAGCGTGTACCTGATCGATTCGGCCCACGACGCGACGTCCACCGCGGTCGATCACGTGCTGCCCAAGGCGGACGCGGGCATCGTCACGCGCAAGCTCAACGATGGCTCGACCTATCGCGTGGTCAAGCATTTCTGGACGCCGCAACGGCTGGCGGAAGCGCTCGCCACCGCAGGCTGGAAGGCTGAATTCACGCAGACGCCGCGCTATTTCATCCACGGCACCGCGACGCGGGCGTAGCTGGGCGCGCGGGACGATTGGTCGGCGGGACG
>JBEPUI010000037.1:0-31414 GCA_041691615.1 Pseudomonadota bacterium | reverse complement strand
GGCCTGCCCGCGTTCAACATCGTCGGACTGCCCGACACCGAGGTCCGCGAGGCGCGAGACCGCGTGCGCGCGGCATTGCAAAACGCGCAGTTCGAATTTCCGGCGCGGCGGGTCACCGTCAGCCTCGCGCCCGCCGACCTGCCCAAATCGTCGGGACGCTTCGACTTGCCGATCGCGCTGGGCGTGCTGGCCGCGACGCAGCAGATTCCGTCGACATCGCTGGCCGAATACGAATTCGCCGGGGAGCTCGCGCTCAATGGGGAATTGCGCGCAGTGCGAGGGGCGCTCGCCATGGTGTTGTCGGCGCGTCGCGACGCGCGCGCCTTCGTGTTGCCGGCGGAAAGCGCCGCCGAAGCGTCGCTGGTGCGAGATGCGCGTGTCTATGCGGCGCGCACGCTGCTGGAAGTCTGCGCGCACCTGACCGGACGGGTGCCACTGGCGCGCGTGGTTGCCAGCGCGGCCAGCGCAGGCGCGGCCGACGGGCCGTCTTGCGGCGACGACCTCGCCGACGTGCGCGGTCAGGCGAACGCCAAGCGCGCGCTGGAAATCGCCGCGGCGGGCGGCCACTCGCTATTGATGGCGGGTCCGCCGGGGTCCGGCAAATCGATGCTCGCGCAGCGCATCCGCGGCATCCTGCCGTTGCTCGACGACGACGAAGCGCTCGAAAGTGCCGCCGTACTGTCGCTCGCCGGCCGCTTCGATGCCGCGCGCTGGCGCGAGCCGCCGTACCGGGCACCGCATCACACCGCCAGCGGCATCGCGCTGGTCGGGGGCGGCAGCGACCCGCGCCCCGGCGAGATATCGCTGGCGCATCGCGGCGTGCTGTTTCTCGACGAGCTGCCTGAATGGAACCGGCACGTGCTCGAGGTGTTGCGCGAGCCGCTCGAAACCGGTGTGATCCACGTGTCGCGCGCGGCGCGGCAGGCGAGCTTTCCGGCGCGCTTCCAGTTGCTGGCGGCGATGAATCCCTGCCCGTGCGGATGGCTGGGGCACGCATGCGTGCCGTGCCGTTGCACGCCCGACCGCGTCGCGCGCTATCGCGCACGCGTGTCCGGGCCATTGCTCGACCGCATCGACATGACCGTCGACGTGCCCGCCGTCGAGGCCGGCGAGCTCGGCCTGCGGGCGCCGCCGGTGGCGGCGGAAACCGGCAGCGTCTCGGTGCGCGCGCGCGTCGCCGACGCACGCCGGCGCCAGCACGCGCGGCAGTCGACGCTCAACGCGCAACTCGATGTTGGCGCGCTCGCGCGCCACTGCGCACCCGACGGCGCCGGCGAACAGCTGATAATGCGCGCGCTGGCGCGGCGAATGCTGTCCGCGCGCGCCTACCATCGCGTGCTGCGCGTGGCGCGCACGATCGCGGACCTGGCGGATGCGCAGACGATCGGCGCCGCGCACGTCGCCGAGGCAATCGGCTACCGGCGCTCGCTGGAGACGCTATTCCCGTCCGAAGAAGCCACCACGATCGCCTAACCGGCGATGGCGCGGCGTCAATTGGTCACGTACGTCGGATAGCGGACGCGAATCTGGTCGACGCGCGATAACGTGTCGGACAGGTGCGCGCGCACGCTGGCTTCAGCGGCGGTTGCGTCGCCGCGCGCAATGCCATCGACGATGCGCGCATGATCCTTGAGGATCTGGGGCGCCTTGCCGGGCAGCGGCAAGTGCATCCGCCGCAACCGGTCGATGTGTCCGCTGTGCCGACGCACGACGTCCCACAGGTCGGGCACGCCGGCCGCCGCATACATCTGGCGGTGGAATAGCATGTCGCTGGCGGAGAACTGGGCGAGGTCGCCGGCCGCGAGCGAGGCCTTCTGCGCGAGGATTGTCGCCCGCAGCCGCTTGACGAGCACCGGGTCGCGCGGCTGCGCCAGCGCGCGGGCGACCTCGATTTCGATCGCGCTGCGCAGGAACTGCGCCTGCAGCGCGGCGCCGATGTCGACGCGGCTGACGACCGTCTTGTGTTGCGCGAAAATGTCGACCAGGCCCTCTTCCTCCAGGCGCATCAGCGCATCGCGCACCGGCGTCTGCGACAGCCCGAACTGCAGCGCGAGCTCGCCGCGTGACAGCACGATCCCCGGCGGGAATTCCAGCGCGATGATCCGCTCGCGCAAGTACTCGACCACCTGCGGCGCCGCTTGGCGCGAGCGGTCGAGCGGCGGCGGGCGCATCGGCTGAAGCGCGCGCGTTGTCCGGGCAACTGGAGTGGGAAGGGTGCTGCTCATCTGACACGCGGGGAATAGGTTGACACGCTAATATATTAGTGCTTTACTGCCGCGTCAAGAGCGCCGCACGCACTCGAAAGCGCCGTTCAGTCACCGTCGCCATCGGAGGAATCAACCATGCAACCCGTTCGCCGTCTGCTGGCCATCGTGCTGTCGGCCGCCTGCCTCGTGCCTCTTTGCGCCACCGCGCAACAGAAGTCGGAGATCTCGATCACGCGCCAGCCGGGCATCCTTTACCTGCCATCGCACGTGATGGAAAAGCAGCACCTGATCGAAAGCGAAGCGGACAAGCTGGGTATCAGGAACCTGAAGGTCAACTGGATGGTGTTCAGCGGCGGCGGCGCGCAAACCGACGCGTTGCTCGCCGGCAATGTCGACATGGTCAACACCGGCGTCGGCAATCTGCTGCTGCTGTGGGACCGGACCAAGGGCCAGGTCAAGGGCATCATCGCCAACTCGGCGCTGCCATTGACACTGATCACCCGCAATCCCGACATCAAGACGATCAAGGATTTCAAGCCCACCGACAAGATCGCCGTGCCGACGATCAAGGTGTCGACGCAGGCAATCCTGCTGCAGATGGCCGCCGAAGCGGCATTCGGCCCCGACCAGACGACGAAGCTCGACGGCAACACCGTGCAGCTGGGGCATCCGGACGCGATGGTCGCGCTGACCAATCCGCAGCACGAAGTGACGACGCACTTCTCGTCGCCGCCTTATTCGTACCTCGAGCTCAAGACGATCAAGGGCGCGCACGTCGTGCTGACGTCGCCGGAGATCATCGGCGGCCCGCTCACGCAGTCGCAATTCTTCACCACCGTCAAATTCGCCGATGCGAATCCGAAGGTCATCGAGGCGGTCAAGGCGGCGACGTTCGTCGCGATCGACTTCATCAAGAAGAATCCGCGTGCCGCCGTCGACATCTACCGCGAGATCACCGGCGACAAGATGAGCGCCGATGAGTTGATGGAAATGCTGAAGCAGCCGGGAATGATGGACTGGATCGCGGCGCCGCAGGGCACCATGAAGTTCGCCGCGCACATGTACAAGACAGGCACGCTGAAAACGATGCCCAAGGCCTGGACCGATTACTATCTGCCGATAGCCCGCGACCTGCCTGGCAACTGAACGGCTTCGATTCGCGCGCCGGCGAGCGCCGTCGCGCGAACCCGACGGTCCCCATCCGCAATGTCCCTTCTGCTCGACGTCGATTCGGTCACGCTGCGTTACAAGACGCCGACCACACTCGTCACCGCGACCGAGCGCGTCAGCTTCCACGTCGACCGCTCGGATCGCTTCGTCGTGCTGGGCCCGTCGGGCTGCGGGAAGTCGACGCTGCTGAAGGCGGTCGGCGGCTACATGATGCCGAGCGAGGGACGGATCACGATCAACGGCCGTACCGTCACCGAGCCGGGTTTCGACCGAATGATGGTGTTCCAGGAGTTCGACCAGCTGCTGCCGTGGAAGACCGTGCTCGAGAACGTGACGTTCCCACTGATGGTCGCGCGCAAGATGGGCCGCAAGCAGGCGGAGGCGCAGGCGCGTGCGTACGTCGAGAAGGTTGGCCTTACGCAGTTCGCGAGCACGCTTCCGCATGAGCTGTCGGGCGGGATGAAGCAGCGCGTCGCCATCGCCCGCGGCATGGCGATGCAGCCGGACATCCTGCTGATGGACGAGCCGTTCGCCGCGCTCGACGCGCTGACGCGTCGGCGGATGCAGGACGAGCTCTTGCAACTATGGGACGACACCAAGTTCACGGTGATGTTCGTCACGCACTCGATTGCCGAGGCGATCAAGATCGGCAATCGCATATTGCTGCTGTCGCCGCATCCCGGCCGCGTCAAGGCCGAAGTGAAAAATGTCGAACAGGTGAGCGCCGAGGACGGCAGTGCCGCGCAGCTCGAGCGGCAGATCCACGACCTGCTGTTCGTCGATGCCGTCGCGGAGGTGAACGCATGACCACCGGTGCGCAGATCGTCCTCGCCGAAGCGGCCAGCCAGTCCGCGCCTTCGGCTGTCGAGCGCCAGCTTTCTCCGATCGAGCGGCTGTGGAATCACGCGGCCATCCGCAAGGCGGCGCTGATCGTCGTGCTGGGCGTGTTCTGGCAGCTGTATGCGAGCCATCTCGACAATGCGTTGCTGTTCCCGACATTGAGCGACGCCTTCGCGTCCGTCGTCGAGCACGTGCGCAACGGCACGCTGCCGGCGCGCACTTGGACGACGATCAAGGTGCTGCTGCTGGGCTACTCGGCAGGCATCGCGCTGGCGGCGGCGCTGACCATTCTCGCGATCGGCACGCGCATCGGCACCGATTTTCTCGAAACGATGACGGCGATGTTCAATCCGCTGCCGGCCATCGCGCTGCTGCCTTTGGCGCTGATCTGGTTCGGCCTCGGCACTGGTAGCCTGGTGTTCGTGCTGATCCACTCGGTGATGTGGGCGGTCGCGCTCAACACGCACGCAGGCTTCCTGGGCGTGTCGCAGACGTTGCGCATGGTCGGCCGCAACTACGGACTCAAGGGAATATCCTATGTCGTGCGCATCCTGATTCCGGCGGCGTTTCCGTCGATCCTCACCGGCCTCAAGGTCGGCTGGGCGTTCGCGTGGCGGACGCTGATCGCCGCGGAGCTGGTGTTCGGCGTCTCGTCGGGACAGGGTGGCCTCGGCTGGTTCATTTTCGAGAATCGCAACATGCTCGATATTCCCGCCGTGTTTGCGGGATTGCTCACCGTGATCGTGATCGGTCTCGTCGTCGAGAACCTGATTTTTCGCAACATCGAGCGGCGCACCGTCCGGCGATGGGGTCTGCAGGGGTGATGATGGACAGGAAGAAAACGCCTGCGCAGCTGCGCAGCGCCCGCTGGTTCGCCGAGGACAGCCTGCGCGCGTTCGGCCATCGCTCGCGGATGATGCAGATGGGCTACGACGCGAAGGACTGGACCGACCGGCCGATCATCGCGATCATCAATACATGGTCCGACATCAACCAGTGCCACGCGCATTTCAAGGAGCGTGTCGTCGACGTCAAGCGCGGAATCCACCAGGCCGGCGGACTGCCGATCGAATTGCCGGCGATGTCGCTGTCCGAGGTCTTCGTCAAGCCGACGACGATGCTCTACCGCAACCTGCTGGCGATGGAGACCGAGGAGCTGCTGCGCAGCCACCCGGTCGACGGCGCCGTGCTGATGGGCGGCTGCGACAAGACCACGCCGGCGCTGATCATGGGCGCGATCAGCGCGGGATTGCCGGCGATCTTCACGCCGGCCGGGCCGATGCTGCGCGGCAACTGGAAGGGCAAGATACTGGGCTCGGGCTCCGACGTCTGGAAGTACTGGGACGAGCGGCGCGCCGGCAACATCACCACGCAGGACTGGACGGACATCGAAGGTGGCATCGCGCGGAGCTACGGCACCTGCATGACGATGGGCACGGCGAGCACGATGACCTCGATCGCCGAGGCGCTCGGCTTCACGCTGCCGGGCGCGTCGTCGATTCCGGCGGCGGATTCCAACCACATCCGGATGATGGCGGAGTCGGGGCGGCGCATCGTCGACATGGTGTGGGAAGACCTGACGCCGCAGCGGATCGTCGACCGGCGCAGCGTCGACAACGCGATCGCCGCGGCGATGGCGATGGGCTGCTCGACCAACGCGATCATCCACCTGATCGCGATCGCGCGCCGCGCGGGCGTAAACGCGACGCTCGACGATTTCGAGAAGGCAAGCCGAAAAGTGCCGGTGATCGCCAACATCCGCCCGTCCGGCGACAAGTACCTGATGGAGGATTTCTTCTACGCGGGCGGCACGCCGGCGATGCTCAATCGCATCACCCGCCACCTGGACGCGTCGGCGATGACCGTCAACGGCCGCACGCTCGGCGAGAACATCGCTGATGCCAGGACCTACGACGACGACGTCATCCGCCCGCTCGAGCGGGCGATCTACGACGAAGGCGCGCTGGCGGTGCTGAAGGGCAACCTCGCGCCCAATGGCTGCGTGATCAAGCCGTCGGCCTGCGAGCCGCGCCTTTTGAAGCACACCGGACCCGCGCTGGTGTTCGACGACTATCCGTCGATGAAGGCGGCGGTCGAGCGCGACGACCTCGACGTCACCGCCGATCACATCCTCGTGCTGCGCAATGCCGGCCCGCTGGGCGGCCCCGGCATGCCCGAGTGGGGGATGCTGCCGATCCCGAAGAAGCTCGTGAAGGCCGGCGTGCGCGACATGCTGCGCCTGTCCGATGCGCGAATGAGCGGCACGAGCTATGGCGGCTGCATCCTGCACGTGTCGCCCGAGGCGTACATCGGCGGGCCGCTCTCGCTGGTGCAAAACGGCGACCTCATCAGCGTCGACGTGCCCAACCGGTCGATCACGCTCGAAGTCCCGGACGACGAGCTCGCGCGCCGCAAGGCGGCGTGGCAGCGTCCCGCGCCGCGCTACGAGCGCGGTTATGGCTTGATGTTCTCGCGCCACATCGGCCAGGCCGACGAGGGCTGCGACTTCGATTTCCTGCGCACCGACTATGGCGCGCCGGTCGCCGAGCCGGATATCCACTAGGACGGACCGATGCCGGCATTGAACGAACGCACGCGCGAAAAGCTGAAAACGGTCAGCACCGCAACGCTCACCACCGCGCTGTTCAAGCGCGGCTTTCGCAACCAGTTCATCCAGGACGTCCACCCGCTCAATCCAGCGGGCGCGAACATGGTCGGCGAAGCGTTCACGCTGCGCTACATACCGGCGCGGGAGGATCTCAATGCGCTGACGGTCTTTCGCGATCGCGCGCATCCGCAGCGCAGGGCCGTGGAAGAGTGCCCGCCCGGCGCGGTGCTGGTCATCGACAGCCGCAAGGACGCGCGCGCAGCGTCAGCGGGCTCGATCCTGGTGACACGCCTGATGAAGCGCGGCGTCGCGGGCATTGTCACCGACGGCGGGTTTCGCGATTCGCCGGAAATCGCGCGGCTGGCGATTGCGGCGTACCACCATCGCCCGGCGGCGCCGACCAATCTCACGGTGCACCAAGCACTCGACATCAACGTGCCGATCGGCTGCGGCGACGCGCCGGTATTCCCGGGCGATGTCGTCGTCGGTGATGGCGAAGGCGTGGTCGTCATCCCGGCGCATCTCGCCGACGAAGTCGCGGCCGAAGCGGTTGAAATGACAGTCTTCGAGGACTTCGTCACCGAAGAAGTGATGAAGGGACGCTCGATCCTCGGCCTCTATCCGGCCACGGACGAACAGACGACGCGCGATTTCGCCGCATGGCGCGC
Source organism: Pseudomonadota bacterium (assembly GCA_041691615.1). GTDB lineage: Bacteria > Pseudomonadota > Gammaproteobacteria > Burkholderiales > Casimicrobiaceae > VBCG01. The sequence goes on along the minus strand of JBEPUI010000037.1, from coordinate 23,921 downwards.
GGCGAACGGCCGCTGAACTCGGTGATCCCGGCGAGAAATTCGTAATCCCAGCGAGAAATTCGTCATCCCCGCGAACGCGGGGATTCCAGCCATCACCCAATCAACGCAGGAACCAACATGCCCGTAGCAGCCAATTTCATCGCCGGCGAGTGGCGCCAGTCGGATCACGGCGCGGAGGACATCAACCCGTCGAATACCAACGACGTGGTCGGTGTCTACGCGCGCGCCGAAGCGCCCGATGTCGAACGCGCGATCCATGCGGCGAAGACGGCCTTCCCTGCGTGGGCGCGCTCGTCGATCCAGGAGCGCCACGACATCCTGAAGCGCGCCGGCGACGAGATCATGGCGCGCAAGGAAGAGCTGGGCCGGTTGCTCGCGCGCGAGGAAGGCAAGACGCTGGCAGAAGGGATCGGCGAGACCGCGCGCGCGGCGCAGATCTTCCACTTCTTCGCCGGCGAATGCCTGCGCCTCGCCGGCGAGAAGATCGCGTCGGTGCGCCCCAACATCGACATCGAGATCACTCGCGAGCCCGTGGGCGTCGTGGGCATCATCACGCCATGGAATTTTCCGATCGCGATTCCGGCGTGGAAGATCGCGCCGGCGCTCGCCTACGGCAACTGCGTCGTGTTCAAGCCGGCCGACCTCGTTCCCGGCACCGCGCATGCGCTCGCCGAGATCATCGTTCGCGCCGGCGTTCCGGCCGGCGTGTTCAACCTCGTCATGGGGCGTGGATCGGTGGTCGGCGAAAAGATGCTGCACGACCCGGGAATCAACGCGATCTCGTTCACCGGATCGGTGGCGACCGGGCAGAAGGTCGCCGCAGCCTGCGTCGCGGGCATGAAGAAATTCCAGCTCGAGATGGGCGGCAAGAATCCACTGGTGGTACTGGACGACGCCGATCTCGCCGTCGCCGTCGAATGCGCGGTCAACGGCGCGTATTTCTCCACCGGCCAGCGCTGCACCGCGTCGTCGCGCCTGATCGTCACCCAGGGCATCCACGACCGCTTCGTCGCGGCGATGATCGAACGGATGAAAACGCTGGTCGTCGGCGACGCGGTCAAGGCTGGCACGCACATCGGACCGGCGGTCGACCAGAGCCAGTTCGACCAGGATCGCGCCTACATCGACATCGGCCAGCGCGAAGGCGCGACGCTGGCATTCGGCGGCGAAGCGCTGTCACGCGACGCGCCCGGCTTCTACCTCGCACCGGCACTCTTCACCAACGCCGCCAACAGCATGCGCATCGCGCGCGAGGAGATATTCGGGCCGGTGGCGGCGGTGATCAAGGTCGACGACTACGAGGCGGCGCTGGCGATCGCCAACGACACGCCGTTCGGACTGACGTCGGGCATCTGCACGACGAGCCTCAAGCGCGCCAGTCACTTCAAGCGCAATGCCGAAGCGGGCATGGTCATGGTCAACCTGCCGACCGCCGGCGTCGACTATCACGTGCCGTTCGGCGGCCGCAAGGGCTCGAGCTACGGCCCGCGCGAGCAGGGTCGATACGCGGCCGAGTTCTTCACGACGGTCAAGACCGCGTACACGCTGCCTTGAGCGAATCGGCGGTGCGCACACGGCTTGCGCTGCGCGCTGGTCGTCGCGCGCGCCTTCAGTCGACGTGGGCGCCGACGTCCTTGGAGATCTTCGACCATTTCGCGATCTCGGCGCGTATGAAGCGCCCGAACTCCTCGGGCGAATCGCCGACGGGATCGAGTCCGCCGGTGACGAGCTTCTTGCGCACGTCGGGCAGTGCCATCGTCGCGACGAAAGCGTCGTGCACGCGCTTGACGATTTCCGGCGGAAGCCCTGCCGGGCCGACGAGGCCGTTCCACGCCACTGCCTGGAATCCGGGCACGCCGGCTTCGGCGATCGTCGGCAGGTCCGGATAGTTCGGCGAGCGCGCAGGACTTGCGACCGCCAGCGCGCGCAATTTTCCGCTGGTGACGAACGGCATCAGGCTCGCCTGATCCGCGATCACCAGTTGCGTCGTGCCGCCGAGCAGGTCGGTGACCATCGGACCGCCGCCCTTGTAGGGCACGTGGATCATGTCGGTGCCGGTCAGCGACTTGAACAACTCGCCGCCCAGGTGCGGCAGGCTGCCACTGCCGGCGGAGCCGTAGCTCAGCTTGCCCGGATTCGCCTTGGCGTAGGCGATCAGCTCGGCCACCGTGTGCACGGGCACCGAAGGGTGGACGACCAGCACGTAGTTCACGTCGATGGTGTGCGTGATCGGCGTGAGGTCCTTCGCGGGGTCGTAAGCCATCTTGGTGTACAGGCCCACGTTGATTGCGAGCGAAGCGATGTTGCCGAGCAGCAGCGTATAGCCGTCGGGCGGCGACTTGGCGACGAAGTCCGCGCCGATCATGCCGCTCGCGCCGACACGATTGTCGATCACCACCTGCTGGCCCAGCGCTTCGGAAAGCGGCGCCTGCACGACACGAGCGTAGAAATCGACGGCGCCACCGGGCGGAAACGGCACGACCAGCCGGATCGGCTTCGAGGGATACGCCTGCGCGAATGCGTGCGTCGCGGCCAGCAATGCAAGCGCCGCAATCACGGTGCCAAGACTGCGCAGGCTTCTCATCGGCTTCTCTCGGACGTTTCGACGGAGCCCTACAATACCGACAAATCCGGATCGGGACCACAACGGGGCAGGATGGAATCGACGATCGAAGCTGTCGAATGCCGGGTGTTGCGCGCACCCATCGCGGAGCCGTTGGCCAACGCGTTCGGCGCGATGTCCAGCCGGCCCGCGGTTTTCCTGCGCATCGTGGCGAGCGATGGCGCATTCGGCTGGGGCGAGGTGTTCTGCAACTTCCCGCAAGTCGGTGCCGAGCATCGCGGGCGGCTCATCGACAGCATTTTCGCCCACGTGCTGAAGGGTTCGAACGCGTGCGATCCCGATGCGACGCGCGCCATGCTCGAGCAGCGCACGCGCCAGATGGCGATCCAATGCGGCGAGCCGGGGCCGTTCGCGCAGATCACCGGCGCCGTCGACCAGGCGATGTGGGACATGGCTGCGCGCCGCGCCGGCCTGCCGTTGTGGAAGCACCTCGGTGCCGCGAGCGGGCGCGTGAACGTCTATGCGAGCGGTCTCGGTCCCAACCGCGTCGTCGAGATCGCGTTGCAAAAGCGCGCGCAAGGGTTCCGCGCATTCAAGCTGAAGGTCGGATTCGACGCGGCGCGAGACCGGCGCAATCTTGCCGACTTGCGTGAAGCGCTGGGCGACGCGGCGACGATCATGGCCGATGCCAACCAGGCATGGGATCCGCGCGACGCGCCGCAGCGCATTGCCGAACTCGCGCCCTATCGCCCGTTGTGGATCGAGGAGCCGCTCTACGCCGACGAGCCGCCCGATGCGTGGCGCGCGTTGGCCGCGGCGAGCGCCGTGCCCTTGGCTGCGGGCGAGAACATCCGCGGCCAGCACGCGTTCGACGAAGCGGTCGACGGCGGCTGGCTGGGATTCGTGCAGCCCGATGTCGGCAAGTGGGGCGGGATCAGCGGTTGCCGCCAGGTGGCGGCGCGTGCGGCGTCGCGTGGCGTGACGATGTGCCCGCATTGGCTGGGCGGCGGCGTGGGGCTGGCGGCGTCGCTGCACATGCTCGCGGCGTACGGCACCGCAGCGAGCTACGCCGAGGTCGATGCCAACCCCAATCCCTTGCGCGAGGAGGTGTGTCCGTTGCGCATCGACGACGGCGCGACCCTGCTCGGCGACGCGCCCGGCATCGGATTCGAGCCGGATTTCGCGCGGCTGCGGCCATATCTCGTGCGCATCGACTGAGCGCTGCGCCGCCATCATGCCGGTTGCGGATCCGCGGGGCGAAAACGTCCGATGTTGCACTGCGGTATGATCGACTTTCATCATGAATGCGATCGACCACACGCTATTCGACGAACACGCAACGCGCGCCGATGACGCGCCGCGACTGCGCGAGATTCCGTACAACTACACGTCGTTTTCCGATCGCGAAATCGTCATCCGCCTGCTGGGCGCGAGCATGTGGCGACTGCTCGAGGAATTGCGCGCCGAGCGCCGCACCGGCCGTTCGGCGCGGATGCTGTTCGAAGTGCTTGGCGACATCTGGGTCGTCGAGCGCAACCCCTATCTGCAGGACGACCTGCTGGACAATCCGCGCCGCCGGCGGCTGCTGGTCGAGGCGCTGCGCCACCGGCTGCATGAAATCGACCGGCGCCGGGAGCAAGCGGCGGCCAGCGCGCAAGGCATCGACGTCGAGCGCGACGCCAAGGTCGCGCAACTGATCGACGCGGCGCATGGCGCTGTGGAGCGCTTCGCGCGCGGGTTCGTCGATACCGCGCAACTGCGCAAGCGAACGACGCGCGTGCTGGCGCGCCACACGCACCGTCAGAACGTCGCGTTCGACGGCCTCGCGCGCGTGTCGCATGTGACCGACGCGACCGACTGGCGCGTCGAGTATCCATTCGTCGTGTTGCATCCCGACACCGAGGACGAGGTGCGCGGTCTTGTCGATGGTTGCATCGAGCTTGGCCTGACGATCATTCCGCGCGGCGGCGGCACCGGCTACACCGGCGGCGCGATTCCGCTGACCGGCCGCTGCGCGGTGATCAACACCGAAAAACTCGAGCGCCTGTCGGCGATCGAGCGGGTCGCGCTGCCGGGATGCGCGCAGCCGGTGGCGACGATCGACTGTGGCGCGGGCGTGGTCACCAAACGCGTGATGGACGCCGCCGAACGCGAGGGCCTGGTGTTCGCCGTCGACCCGACGTCGGCCGACGCGTCGTGCATCGGCGGCAACGTGGCGATGAACGCCGGCGGCAAGAAAGCGGTGCTGTGGGGAACCGCGCTCGACAATCTCGTGTCGTGGCGAATGGTGACGCCCGACGCGACGTGGCTCGACGTCGCGCGCGTCGACCACAACCTGGGCAAGATCCACGACGCCGACCAGGCGACGTTCGAATTGACGTGGCGCAGCGCCGACAGGCGCACGGTGACCCGCAGCGAGACGCTCGTCATCCCGGGTGCGACGTTTCGCAAGATCGGCCTCGGCAAGGACGTCACCGACAAGTTCCTGTCGGGGTTGCCCGGCGTGCAGAAGGAGGGCTGCGACGGAGTGATCGTCAGCGCGCGCTTCATCCTGCACCGGATGCCGCCGGCGATTCGTACCGTGTGCCTCGAGTTCTTCGGCCAGGTGCACGATTCCACGCCGGCCATCGTCGAGATCAAGAATTACCTCGACACCCATCCGCACGGCGCGATCCTGGCGGGCCTCGAGCACCTCGACGAGCGCTACGTCAAGGCGGTGGGCTACGCGACCAAGGCCAAGCGCCATGGCCGGCCGAAGATGGTGCTGATCGGCGACATCGTCGGCGAGTCCGAGGATGGCGTCGCGCGTGCCGCGTCCGAAGTGATCCGGCTGGCCAACGCGCGTGGCGCCGAGGGCTTCGTCGCCGTGTCGGCCGATGCGCGCAGGAAATTCTGGCTCGACCGCGCGCGCACCGCGGCGATCGCCAAGCACACCAACGCGTTCAAGATCAACGAGGACGTCGTCATTCCGCTGGCGCGCCTCGGCGACTACACCGACGGCATCGAGCGGATCAACATCGAGCTGTCGATTCGCAACAAGCTGAAGCTCGCGATCGCCTTGTCGACGCTGTTTCACGCGCCCGACTTCGTGCGCCTGCTGGATGCCGATCCCGAAAAGCGACCGGACGACGAGACGATCGCCGCCAAGCTCGACGATGCGCGCACGCTCGTCGTGCACGTGGCGGCGCGCTGGGCGGACCTGCTGAAACGGCTCGACCAGACGTTCGCGGCGCTGCAGGACCATTCGACGCTGGTGTCGTGGAAGCTCGAGCTGAAGGCGCCGCTCGAGGAATTGTTCGCGGGCATCGCCTTCGCCCCGGTATTGACCGAGATCGCGGCGGTCCACGCCCGCGTGCTGCGCAGCCGCGTCTTCGTCGCGCTGCACATGCACGCCGGCGACGGCAACGTGCACACCAACATCCCCGTCAATTCCGACGACTACCTGATGCTGAGCGAAGCCAACGCGGCAGTGGCGCGGATCATGGCTCTGGCGCGCGCGCTAGACGGCGTGATTTCAGGCGAGCACGGCATCGGCATCACCAAGCTCGAGTACCTGACCGACGAGGAGTTGGCACCGTTCGCCGACTACAAGCGCCGCGTCGATCCCGAAGGCCGCTTCAACCAGGGCAAGCTGCTGCGGCAGGGCGCGTTGCCGGCGGACCTGTCGAACGCGTACACGCCAAGCTTCTCGCTGATCGGCCACGAGAGCCTGATCCTCGAGCAAAGCGAGATCGGCGGCATCGCCGATTCGATCAAGGATTGCCTGCGCTGCGGCAAGTGCAAGCCGGTGTGCGCGACGCACGTGCCGCGCGCCAACCTTCTGTACTCGCCGCGCAACAAGATCCTCGCGACCTCGCTGCTGACCGAGGCGTTCCTGTACGAGGAGCAGACGAGGCGCGGCGTGAGCCTCCGGCACTTCGACGAGTTCGCCGACGTCGCCGACCACTGCACCGTCTGCCACAAGTGCCTCAATCCGTGCCCGGTCGACATCGACTTCGGCGACGTGTCGATCGCGATGCGCAACCTGCTGCGCAAGCAGGGCAAGCATCACCCCAGCATCGGCACGCGCCTCGCGATGGCGTTCCTCACCGCCAGCGACCCGGCGACGGTCAAGATGCTGAAGACGCTGATGATCGACGTCGGTTATCGCGTGCAGCGGCTCGCGCATGCGATTGCGCGCCGCACCGGCATTGCGCGCGCGCAGACGGCGCATCCGCCGGCGACCGTCGGCAAGACGCCGCTCAAGGCGCAGGTGATCCACTTCATCAACAAGCCAATGCCCGGCGGGCTGCCCAAGCGCACGTCGCGCGCATTGCTCGACATCGAGGACGACGCGATCGTGCCCATCATTCGCGATCCGGCGCGGGTCACCGAGGACTCGGACGCGGTATTTTATTTTCCCGGTTGCGGCTCCGAGCGGCTGTTCTCCCAGGTGGGCCTCGCGACCCAGGCGATGCTCCTTCACGTCGGCGCGCAGACCGTGCTGCCGCCCGGCTACCTGTGCTGCGGCTACCCTCAGACCGCCGCCGGCAACCACGACAAGGGCCAGGCGATCACCACCGCCAACCGCGTGCTGTTCCATCGCGTCGCCAATACGCTCAACTACCTCGACATCAAGACGGTGATCGTGTCCTGCGGCACGTGCATGGACCAGCTCTCGAAATACGAGTTCGACAAGATCTTTCCCGGCTGCCGGCTGCTCGACATCCACGAGTACCTGATGGAAAAGAACGTCAGGCTCGACGGCGTCACCGGCGTGCGCTACATGTATCACGATCCCTGCCACACGCCGATGAAGACCTACGCGCCGCTCGCCGTGGTCAACTCGCTGATGGGCGCGCCGGTCGTGTTGAACGATCGTTGCTGCGGCGAGTCGGGCACGCTGGCCGTCACGCGCCCCGATATTTCCACGCAGGTGCGCTTTCGCAAGGAAGAGGAAATGCGCAAGGGCGCGGCGGCGCTGCGTGGCGCGGGCGGCGGCGATGACGTCAAGGTCAAGGTGCTGACGTCATGCCCGTCGTGCCTGCAGGGGCTGTCGCGCTTCGACGACGATTCGGGCACGAAGGCCGACTACATCGTCGTCGAGATGGCGCGCCACATCCTCGGCGCTAACTGGATGGGCGATTACGTCGCGCGCGTCAACAAGGGCGGCATCGAGCGCGTGCTGGTCTAGGCAAAAAGAACCCGCGGCGCGGTTTTAAGTTTGCGGTCCGGAATCGGGTGCGCCGCGGGTGGAGGTAACCATCGGGCGGGATTGGCCGGCAGTCCGTTTTCCCGGGTGCCGAATTTGCCGCCATTGACGCCCCCGAGCCTGCGCCGCTCGCGCATCCGCCCCCATTGATTATTCGACAGGCGGTTGTCGAATATTCGCCTGTCGGACGCCCGGCGCCGCGTGGCGCCGCGGTGAAGTCGAATGCAACACTTTGTGCTATAAGCGTAATTCGACGAGTGCCCGGCTCGCCCCGGCATTTCTCGCGCCGGGCCCGACCGGGGCTGGCGGCAGTGCCGCAGTCAGACAGCGGCGCCGCGGCCGGTAAACGCCGCCCGCTTTAGTTGCGCGATGACGAACATGGACACTTCAGTCGCCCACGCCACGCCGGCCGCTGCCCGGCCCGTTCCCGCACTCGCGTTCAGCGATCCCGAAAGCGCTTTGCGCTGGGCGAAGACGTTGCCGTTCCTCAACGTCGCACAGGTGTTCGAGCAGGTGATCGGCCAGCTCAATGCCGTCAGCGCCGCGGACTTCTCGCCGCGCGAGCGCGCGACCATTGCCGAATTGATGCGCGAACAGGTGATGCACCTGCACACCGAGCTCGCGCGCCGCTATGCCGGCAAGCCGCAGCCGGCCGTCGACCGCGAGCTCGAGGCAGCCGAGGAGGCGGTCGCGATGTGGAGCGCGCTGTGGGAGCAATACTCGGCGTGCCTGAAGCCCCTGCTCGAAGGCGACCCCGAGCTCGCCGGCGTCAAGGCCAAGATCCTGCAGCGCGGCCTGCACGTGGGCAAGCAGCTGGTGGTTGTGCACGGGCTGTCGAGGCGCATCCCGGCGGCGTCATTCTGGCAGGAGCTGCACGCGTACTATCGCCTCGCCGAAATGCTCGACTGCACGGTCACCGCCGTGTCCGACGATCTCAACCCGCACGCGATCGGCACGTCGTGCTATTCGATGTACATGCATGCGCTGCTGCTGGCGCTCGCCGATCCGTTCTCGATGTCGGTGCGCCAGATCGAGCTCGCGGACCGATGGCTCGGGCAATGGGCCCGCAAGGTCTTCCCCTACGACCAGGAGCGCGAGACCGAGGGGCCGGTGGTAGTGGTGGATCTCGACAGCGCGACCGGCGCGTCGCTGCTCTCGGGTGTGCCGAGCCACCCCGCGCCGTCGCTGCGCTACTGCTACCCCGGCAAGCTCGCGATGAGCGTGCGCGGTCGCCTGAAGCGGCTGTCCACCGGCGCCAATCCGGCGGAGCTGCAACTGGGGCACGACACGTCGGTCGAGCAATGCGTCGCACTGCTGACGCACCTCGATGCGCACTGGTACCAGGTGCCTGCGGCGAAGAAGGACCTTCCGCCCGCGCGACTCGAGTTGTGCGGCGGCGGCGTGAATGCCGCGTATTTCCGCGTCGGCGGCCGCACGTTCGACCGCCAGGATCCGCTCGGCCGGCTGTCGTTCCAGGGCACGCAACACCTGCAGACGCTGGGCGCGCTGACCGACTACGACCGCAACAAGGAAGAGGCGCAGCGCAACTGGCCCTGGGAGCGGTGGAGCGGCCGCTACGAATGGAGCTACGCGGAGCTGACGCGCGAGCAGCGCGCGCAGCATCGCTGGTTCCTCGACGCGCTGGTGGTGGTCAACGACGGCGAGCGCACGCGCCTCGGGCATATCACGCGCGTGGCGCTGGGCGCCAACGAGCACCTGTCGCTGTCGCTCGCGCTGTGGCAGGGCAATCCGCGGACGATGGCCGTGCGCCCGTTGTCGCACGCCTTTTCCGAGGACCCGCCGATGCCGGTGATCCTGTTGTCCGAAACTCCCGAGGAAAAGGCCAGCGCGGTCGTGCCGTCGCGCACGTTCAGTCCCGGCCGCCTGTTGCGCTCGATGGATTCGGGGCCCGAGCGCAAGCTCAAGCTCACGCGGCTGGTGCAGCGCGGCGCCGACTTCGAGCGCGTCGCGTTCGACGAGATCAAGTAGTCTCCTTGCTGTGATCGCGTGCGTGCGCCGCGGGTGCGCGTCGCGGCATCGCGCTTTTCCCCTTCCGCCATGACCAATCGCCTCGCCGCCACCCAGAGCCCGTATCTGCAGCAGCACGCGCGCAACCCCGTGCACTGGCAACCGTGGGACGCCGATGCGCTGGCGCAGGCGAAGCGCGAGAACAAGCCGATCCTGCTGTCGATCGGTTATTCGGCCTGTCATTGGTGCCATGTGATGGAGCACGAGTCGTTCGAGGACGCCGAAGTCGCGCGCGCGATGAACGACAATTTCGTCAATATCAAGGTCGACCGCGAGGAGCGCCCCGACATCGACCAGATCTACCAGCGCGCGCACTCGCTGCTGACCCGCCAGGGAGGCGGGTGGCCGCTGACGATGTTCCTGACGCCCGATGGCACGCCGTTTTTTTGCGGGACCTATTTCCCCAAGCAGCCCGCCCATGGCCGGCCAGGATTCCTCGAACTCCTGCCGAAGGTCGCGCAGGCGTTTCGCGAGCAAGGGCCGGCGATCGCCGGGCAGAGCGTGCGGCTCAACGAGTGGATGCAGAAGCTCGAGCCGCAGGGCACCGACGCGACGCTGCCGGCAGACGCGCTGCAACGGGCGTGGTCGGAGCTGGTGCGCAACTTCGATCCCGTCGACGGCGGATTCGGCCATGCGCCCAAGTTCCCGCGCGAGCAGCAACTCGAGTTCGCGTTGCAGCGGATGCTGCGCGACGACGATGCCGAGGCGCGCAACGTGCTGCGCGTCACATTGGGCAAGATGGCCGACGGCGGCATCCACGACCAGATCGGCGGGGGATTCTGCCGTTACAGCGTCGATGCGCACTGGTCGATTCCGCATTTCGAGAAAATGCTTTACAACAACGCGTCGCTGCTCGGCGTGTACGCGCTGTTCGGCAGCGCGACCTCCGACCCCGCGTCGCTCGGCGTCGCCGCAGACATCGCACGATGGCTGGTGCGCGAGCTGCGTGCGCCCGACGGCGCCTTCCACGCGAGCGTCGATGCCGACAGCGAAGGCGAGGAGGGCAGGTTCTACGTCTGGACGGCCACCGAGGCACGCGCGTTGCTGATGGACGACGAATGGGCGGTCGCGGCGCGGCGCTATGGCTTCGACCGCGCGCCCAACTTCGAGCATCGCGCGTGGAACCTGCGCGTGATGAAGCCGCTGGTCGACATCGCTGCGGCGTTAAAGATCACCCCGGACGCGGCGCACGCGCAGCTGGAAAGCGCCAAGGCCAAGCTGCTCGCCGCGCGGTCGCTGCGCGTGCGGCCCGCACTCGACGACAAGATCCTCACGGCGTGGAACGCTCTGGCGATCGGCGCCCTCGCGCGCGCCGCCAGGGTCACCGGCGGCAACGCGCAATGGCAGGCGCTCGCATTCGAGGCGCTCGACGTGCTGCGTGCGACCGCATGGCGCGACGGCCGGCTGCTCGCCACACGCCAGCGGGGCGCCGCGACGCTCAACGCCTACCTCGACGACCATGCGTTCCTGCTCGCGGCACTGATCGAATGCATGCGGCTCGAGTTCCGCACGATCGACTTCGCGTGGGCGCGGGACATCGCCGACGCGCTGCTCGATCACTTCGAGGATCGCGAAGCCGGGGGCTTCTGGTTCACCCGCGACGATCACGAGACGCTGGTGCATCGCCACAAGCCGGGACCGGACGACGCGACCCCATCGGGCAACGGCACCGCAGCGCTCGCGCTGGCCCGGTTCGCGGCGATCGCAGCGGAGCCGCGCTATGCCGATGCCGCGCGGCGTACGGTCACGGTGTTCACGCGGATGATCAACGGCGAGCCCGAGTCGTTCTGCACGCTGCTGCTCGCCGACGAGGCGCTGCGCCATCCGGCGCCGCTCGTCGTGCTCGACGGCGACCCGCTGGCGACGCGCGCCTGGCGCGACGCGGTCGCGCGCATCGCGGGCGGCGCGCTCGTCATCGACATCGCAGGGCGCGACGATATCCCCGCGGTGCTCGCGAAGGGCGGCCGTGTCACGACCGGTGCATGCGCATGGCTGTGCCGCGACTTCACGTGCCTGCCGCGCGTCGATGCGCTCGCCGAGCTCGAGTCGGCGCTCGGCGGTCGCGCATAGGCAGCGCCACCGTGCCGGACCCACGGGCTTTGCTACGATTGGCCATCGTATCGCCAGGTTTCCCGCGCCCTTCTCACGCGCGATCCGATCACACATTCAACCCACCGACCGGTTGTGCCCGGACCCGACCGCCAGGAGCATCGATGAACAAACCCGCAATCACACTGGCCATCGCATCGGCTTCGCTGCTGGCGCTGGCCGCAGGCCCCGCATCGGCGGTGCTCGACAACGCATCGGCGCAGGCGCTGATGAAAAAGGATGCCTGCGCGTCGTGTCATGCCATCGACAAGAAGCTGCTCGGCCCCGCCTACCAGGACGTGGCCGCCAAGTATGCCGGCGACAAGACCGCGGTGGATAAATTGAGCAAGAAGGTGAAGGAAGGCGGCTCCGGCGTCTGGGGGCCGGCCCCGATGCCACCCAATTCGTCGACGCCCGACGCCGATATCAAGGAGCTGGTCACCTGGATCCTGACGCTCAAGAAATGATCGTACGCAAGACGCCGCGCCCGCGCCGTCTTTGACAGGGGCACGGCGCCGGGGTACGCTTCGCGCCGTTCGTGCTGGAGAGAGCCGCGTCGCAGCTTCGCGGTCGCCGAAGGCGCAATATCCCGAAACCGCTCAGGCAGAAGGACTGCACGAACGACGCGCAATCTGGAGAGCGGCCGCCGATCGCAAGATCCGCGGTCCACCGAAGGGGCACGCGGCGCGGCACCCGATCGGCGTGCCGGCCGCAAATCTCTCAGGTAAAAGGACAGACGGGGCGGATGCGACTTCATCGTTGCGCCGCCCTTTTTCGTCCCATCGACCGGAGACAAGACGCGTGCCCAATTCCACCGTGCTCAACGCCGTCCACCGCAGCTCGGGTGCGCGAATGGTCGACTTCGGCGGCTGGGACATGCCGGTCAACTACGGCTCGCAGATCGACGAGCACCACGCCGTGCGGGCCGATGCGGGGATGTTCGACGTGTCGCACATGCGCGTGGTCGACGTCGCGGGCGCCGGCGCGCGCGCATTCCTGCGCTATGCGCTCGCCAACAACGTCGACAAGCTCACGGTGCCGGGCAAGGCGCTCTATTCGTGCCTGCTGCGCGAAGATGGCCGCGTACTCGACGACCTGATCGTCTATTTCCTGCGCGAGGACCTGTTCCGGCTGGTCGTCAACGCCGGTACCGCCGACAAGGACATCGCATGGCTCAATGCGCTAGTCACGCGCCGTGAAGCCGCGCTCACGCTCACGCCCCGCACCGACCTCGCGATGATCGCCGTGCAGGGGCCGAACGCGCGCGCCAGGGTGTGGCAGGCGATTGCCGGCAGCGAAGCGGCGACGTCCGCACTCGCGCCGTTCAATGCCGCCTCGGTCGTTGATCATGGTGTCGAATACTTCGTCGCGCGCACCGGCTACACCGGTGAGGACGGCTTCGAGATCGCGGTACCCGCCACGCGCGCCGAAGCGCTGTGGCGTGCGCTCGCCGGCCACGGCGTCAAGCCCTGCGGGCTGGGCGCGCGTGACACGCTGCGCCTGGAAGCCGGGATGAATCTCTACGGCCAGGACATGAGCGAGGACGTCACGCCGCTCGAAGCAGGACTCGCGTGGACGGTCGACATGAAGTCGCCGCGCGACTTCGTCGGCAAGGCCGCGCTGGCAGCCAATGCGCCGCGCGCGACGCTGGTGGGCCTGTTGCTCGAGGACGGCGGCGGCGTGCTGCGTGCGCACCAGCGGGTGCAAACTGCCGCCGGCGACGGCGAGATCACCAGCGGCACGTTCTCGCCGACGCTGCAAAAATCGATCGCGCTGGCGCGCGTCCCGCATGGTGTCGCCGTCGGCGATCGCGTCGAAGTCGAAGTGCGCGACAAGCTCCTCGCCGCTCGCGTGGTCAAACCCCCATTCGTGCGCAACGGCCGCGCACTGGTGTGATGCCGCCGTTGCCACCCGCCATTTCCAACCGTCATTGCCAACCGCCATCCGGAGATCCGATCGTGAACATTCCCGCCAACCTTCGCTACACGTCCAGCCATGAGTGGATTCGCAAGGAAATCGACGGCACGCTGACCGTGGGTATCACCGACCATGCGCAGTCCGCGCTGGGCGACCTGGTGTTCATCGAATTGCCGAAGGTCGGACGATCGCTCGATGCCGGCGAGGCCTGCGCGGTCGTCGAATCGGTCAAGGCGGCGAGCGACGTCTATTCGCCGGTGGCGGGCACCGTGGTCGCCGCCAACGCCGAAGTCTCCGGCGCACCGGAGAAGGTCAATGCCGACGCCTTCGGCGCGTGGCTCTTCCGCCTGCAACCGGTGCAAGCCGATGCGGTCGACGCGCTGCTCGATGCGCGGGGCTACCAGTCGGTCATCGGCTGAGGCCGCCGACGATGAGCGCCGCGATCAGCCACGCCGAGCGCAACGCGGTCGCATCCGCGACGGCCGCCGACAGCGCGCAGCCGCAGCCGCTTTCGGGGCTCGAAGCGCACGACGCGTTCGTGGCGCGCCACATCGGCACGTCGCCGGCCGATCAGGCGGCGATGCTCGCAACCCTCGGCGTGCCGTCGCGCGCGGAGCTGATGGATGCGATCGTGCCGGAGGCAATTCGCCGCCGCGCGCCGCTCGCGCTGCGCGCCGCGCTGTCCGAGGACGAAGCGCTGATGAAGCTGGCGGCATTGGCGGCGCGCAATCGCGTTCTGAAATCGCTGATCGGCCAGGGTTACTACGGCACCCATACACCGGGCGTCATCCTGCGCAACGTGCTGGAAAACCCGGCGTGGTACACGGCGTACACGCCCTACCAGCCGGAAATCTCGCAGGGACGCCTCGAGGCGCTGGTCAATTTCCAGACGATGGTGTGCGACCTGACCGGCATGGCGATCGCCAACGCCTCGATGCTGGACGAGGCGACGGCCGCCGCCGAAGCCATGGCGCTGGCGCTGCGGATGTCTGCGTCACCGAGCCGCACGTTGTTCGTGGCCGACGACGTGTTCGCACAGACGATCGACGTGCTGCGCACGCGCGCCGCGCCGATGGGAATCGACGTGGTGGTGGGCGCGGCAGAAAAGGCACCGGCCTCCAACGCGTTCGCGGTGCTGCTGCAATATCCGGGCGCCAACGGCGCCATCGGCGACCATCGCGAGCTCACGGCTGCCGTGCATGCGCAAGGCGGCGCGGTGATCGTCGCCGCCGATATCCTCGCGCTGACGCTGCTCACGCCGCCTGGCGAATGGGGCGCTGATGCCGTGGTCGGCTCGACGCAGCGATTCGGCGTGCCGATGGGCTTCGGCGGCCCGCACGCCGCGTACCTCGCCACGCGCGAAAGCTGGAAGCGCTCGATGCCGGGGCGCCTCGTCGGCGTCACCGTGGACGCCGACGGCAACGACGCGTACCGGCTCGCGCTGCAAACGCGCGAGCAGCACATCCGTCGCGAAAAGGCGACGTCGAACATCTGCACCGCGCAGGTGCTGCTGGCGGTGATCGCCGGGATGTATGCCGTCTACCACGGGCCGCAAGGCCTGGCCGCGATCGCGCGCCGCGTGCACCGGCTGACGGCGATCCTCAAGGCGGGACTGCAGAAATGCGGGTTCGACGTGCCCGCCGCCGCGTTCTTCGACACGATCACGATCAGCACCGGCAGCGCGACCGCGCGCATCCTGCAGTCGGGTGTCGCGCATGGCTTCAATTTCCGCGCGATCGATGCGTCGACGATCGGCATTTCGCTCGACGAGACGACGACCCGCGACGACGTCGCGCGCATCTGGTACGTGTTCCACAACGACGACCCTGCCTTCACCGTCGAGCACCTCGATCATGCAGCACCTTCGGCGATTCCCGCGGCGCTCGCGCGCACCACGCCCTTCCTGACCCACCCGGTGTTCCAGGCGCATCGCACCGAGACCGAAATGCTGCGCTACCTGCGCCGCCTTGCGGACAAGGACCTGGCGCTCGATCGCACGATGATTCCGCTGGGCTCGTGCACGATGAAGCTCAACGCCACCGCCGAGATGATCCCGGTGACATGGCCCGCGTTTTCCGCGATGCATCCGTTCGCGCCGGCGGACCAGGCAGCCGGGTATCGCGACGTGATCGAAGAGCTCGAGCGCATGCTGTGCGCGGCCACCGGCTACGACGCGGTGTCGCTGCAGCCCAACGCGGGTTCGCAAGGCGAGTACGCCGGCTTGCTGATGATCGAGAAGTATCACCGCTCTCGCGGCGAAGCGCATCGCGACGTGTGCCTGATACCGGCGTCGGCGCATGGCACCAATCCGGCGTCGGCGCAGATGGCGGGGATGCGCGTGGTGGTCGTCGGATGCGACCGCGACGGCAATGTCGACCTCGCCGATTTGCGCGCGAAGGCTGAAACGCACGCGGACAAGCTGGCGGCGATCATGGTCACCTATCCGTCGACGCACGGCGTGTTCGAGTCGGGCATCGTCGAGATCTGCGACACCGTGCATCGTCACGGCGGCCAGGTGTACGTCGATGGCGCCAACCTCAATGCGATGGTGGGTCTCGCCGCGCCCGGTGAATTCGGCGCCGACGTGTCGCACCTCAACTTGCACAAGACGTTCTGCATTCCGCACGGCGGCGGCGGGCCGGGTGTCGGTCCGGTGGCCTGCCGCGCGCACCTCGCGCCGTTCCTGCCCGGACATCGGATGCTGCGCGACGTCGTGCACGCATCGCGCAAGGTGCTGCGCGGCACCGAGCCGATCGGCGCGGTCAGCGCGGCGCCGTACGGCAGTGCGTCGATCCTGCCGATCTCGTGGATGTACGTGACGATGATGGGGCGCGAAGGGCTGGCGGCGGCGACCGAAAGCGCGATCCTCGCGGCCAACTACGTCGCCCGGAGGCTCGCACCGCACTATCCGGTGCTGTACTCGGGACCGCGCGGCTTCGTCGCGCACGAATGCATCCTCGACTTGCGGCCGCTGAAGCTCGCCACCGGCATCGAGGCCGAGGACGTTGCCAAGCGGCTGATCGACTACGGCTTCCATGCGCCCACGATGAGCTTTCCGGTGCCCGGGACGCTGATGGTCGAGCCGACCGAAAGCGAATCGCTGCACGAGCTCGACCGTTTCGTCGACGCGATGATCGCCATTCGCGGCGAAATCCGCGCGATCGAGCAGGGCACGAGCGACCGCGACGACAATGCGCTGAAGCATGCGCCGCACACCGCGGCGCACCTGGTGCAGGAGCCGTGGCCGCACCGCTACTCGCGGCGCGATGCGGGCTACCCCGCAGGCGGCGATGCGTCAGCCAAGTACTGGCCGCCGGTCGCGCGCGTCGACAACGTCTACGGCGACCGCAATCTATTCTGCAGCTGCATCCCGGTGGCGGACAGCGGCGAGGCGCGCTGATGCGCGTGCTCGTGCTGGGTGGCGGCGTCATCGGCGTCACCGCGGCGTGGTATCTCGCCGCCGACGGCCATGAGGTCACCGTCGTCGACCGCGAGCCGTCGGCCGGCCTCGAGACGTCGTTCGCCAACGGCGGGCAGATCTCCGCGTCGTATGCCGAGCCGTGGGCAAATCCCGAGGCGCCGCTCAAGGTCCTCAAGTGGCTCGGCCGCGAGGACGCGCCGCTGCTGTTCAGGCTGCGCGCCGACTGGCGACAGTGGCGATGGGGGATGCAGTTCCTGCTCGAATGCCTGCCGTCGCGCACGCAGCACAACACGATCCAGTGCCTCAACCTCGCGCTGTACTCGCGCGACTGCCTGAAGGCACTGCGCAACGAGACCGGTATCGCCTACGACCATCTCGAGCGCGGCATCCTGCAGTTCTACACCGATCCGAAAGAGTTCGAGCACGGTGTCGCCGCCGCGGCGCTGATGCGCGAGTTCGGCTGCGACCGCGTCGTGCGCACGCCCGACGAATGCGTGGCGATCGAGCCCGCGCTCGCGGCGTCCCGCGGGCAACTTGCGGGCGGCATCTTCACGGCCACCGACGAATCGGGCGATGCGTACACGTTCACCGTCGAATTGGCGAAGCTCGCCGCCACGCGCGGCGTGAAATTCCGCTATGCGACGACGGTCGAGGCGCTCGACGCGCGCGGCGATCGCATCGAGGGCGTGCGCGTATCCGAAGACGGTCGCAGCGAAGTGCTGGGCGCCGACGCGATCGTCGTCGCACTCGGCAGCTACAGCCCGTTCCTGCTCGCGCCGGTCGGCGTGCCGTGCCTCGTCTACCCGGCGAAGGGCTACTCGATGACCGTCGACGTCGGCGGGCATCAGGGCGCGCCGGTGGTGTCGCTCACCGACCTCGCGTGGAAGATCGTGTTCACGCGCCTCGGCGACCGGCTTCGCGTCGCGGGCACCGCCGAGTTGTCCGGCTACTCGACGGCGCTCAACGACGTGCGCTGCGCGGCGCTGAAACGCCGCAGCTTCGAGCTGTTTCCCGATTCGGGAGACCCTGCGAGCGTGAAATTCTGGGCCGGCCTGCGGCCGGCGACGCCGTCGAACGTGCCGCTGATCGGCGCCACGCGCTACCGCAACCTGTGGCTCGATACCGGGCACGGCACGCTCGGCTGGACGATGGCCTGCGGCTCGGGGCGCGCGCTCGCCGACGCGATCGGCGGCGGAACGCCGCAACTCGATTTCGCGCTGACGCGCGCATAGCGGCCGCGGCCAGGCGCCGCGCCGGCGCGCTGTTTCCACGCTGCGCTACGCGTCCCGCGACACCACTGTCGCCAAGGGTGTGCGAGCATCGCCGTATAATCGGCGGTTTGGTCCACCGTTGTCGCCATGCGCTTTCGGTTCCTCGCCGCGTTCGCGGCCATCACTCTCGTCGTATCAGCCGCTTGCTTGCCCGCGCGCGCAGCGGACGTCGCCGCGCCGGCGATCGCCGCGACCGCCTACACGCTGGTCGACGTCACCAGCGGACAGACGCTCGCCTCGCAGGCCGCCGACGAGCGACGCGATCCCGCATCGCTGACCAAGCTGATGACCGCCTACCTGGTGTTCGACGCGCTGCGCAAGAAGACGATCACGCCGTCGCAGATGGTCAACGTGTCGACGCGTGCCTGGAAGGCCACCGGCTCGCGGATGTTCATCGAGCCGCGCAAGGCGGTCAGCGTCGACGAGCTGCTGCGCGGGATGATCGTGCAATCGGGCAACGACGCGGCGATCGCGCTCGCCGAGCTCGTGTCCGGCACCGAGGAAGCGTTCGTCGAGTCGATGAACAAGGAGGCGGCGCACCTCGGCATGGTCAACACCAGCTTCGCCAACGCCGATGGGCTGCCCGACCCGAAGCATTGGTCGACGCCCGACGACATGGGCAAGCTCGCGGCGGCCGTGGTGCGCGACTTCCCCGAGTACTACCCGTTGTTCGCGCAGAAGGAATTCCGCTACAACAACATCACGCAGCCCAATCGCAACCGCCTGCTGTGGACCGACCCTTTCGTCGACGGATTGAAGACGGGCCATACCGACGAGGCGGGCTGGTGCCTGATCGCGTCGGCGAAACGCGGCGAGCGGCGGCTGCTGTCGGTGCTGCTCGGCGCCGCCACCGACGCCGGCCGCGCCAGCGAAAGCCAGAAGCTCCTCAACTGGGGCTTCCAGACGTTCGACACCGTGCAGCTCTACCAGGCCGGCAAGGCGGTGTCGACGCTGCGCGTGTGGAAGGGCGCCACCAAGGAAGTCGGCGCGGGATTCGTCGCCGACCGCTACGTGACGCTGCCCAAGGGTCGCGCCGCCGATCTGAAGCTCACGATGCATGCGACCGAGCCGCTGGTTGCGCCGGTCGCGAGCGGCCAGCGCGTGGGTACGGTCGAAGTGAAGCTCGACGACCGCAGCGTCGGCGAGTTTCCGTTGATCGCGTTGAACGACGTCGCATCGGGCGGCATGTTCGGCCGCGCATGGGACTCGCTGCGCCTCTGGTTCGGCAGCGGCAAGCCGTGACCACGGCCACTGACATCGCCACCGTCGGCGTCATCGTCACGGCCACCAACACCGCTACCGCAACCGCAACCGCAACCGCCACGCGCGAAGGACCGCCATGACCACGCCGCCGATCGTCTATCTCAACGGGGATTTCGTGCCTCAGGACGAGGCCAAGGTGTCCGTGCTCGACCGCGGCTTCATCTACGGCGACGGCGTGTACGAAGTGGTTCCGGTGTACGCGCGCCAACCGTTCCGCCTGGCGCAGCATCTCGCCAGGCTGCAACGCAGCCTCGACGGCATCCGCCTCGCCAATCCGATGACCGACCGCGAGTGGGAGCGCACGATCCTCGACCTGGTCAAGCGCCAGCCGTTCGCCGACCAGGCGGTCTATTTCCAGGTGACGCGCGGCGTGGCCAAGCGGGACCATGCGTTCCCGAAGGATGTCGCGCCCACGGTGTTCATGATGAGCAACCCGCTGCCGCTGCCGACGCGCGAGCAGGTCGAGCGCGGCGTCGCCGTGGTCACCGCCGAAGACAACCGCTGGCTGCGATGCGACCTGAAGTCCACGTCGCTGCTCGGCAACGTGCTGATGCGCCAGCTCGCCGCCGACGCCGGTGCTGCCGAGACGGTGATGTTCCGAGATGGCCACCTGACCGAAGCGTCGGCGTCGAACGTTCTGGCGGTGATCGGTGGCGTGATCGTGGTGCCGCCAAAGGACAACCAGATCCTGCCGGGCATCACCTGCGACGCGACGCTCGAATTCGCCAACGCCGCGGGATTGCGGCTCGAAGTGCGGCCGGTGAGCCGGGCCGAGGCGATGTCCGCAGAGGAGTTGTGGCTGTCATCATCGACCAAGGAAGTGCTGGCGATCACGATGATCGACGGCAAGCCGTTCGCCGGCGGCGTGCCCGGACCGCTGTTTCGCAGGATGTGGGACGTGTTCCAGGCGCACAAGCCGAAGGCCGCGCTCGCGGCTTAGGACCCGGTTCGCGCCCCCGGTTCATGTCCCGCCGCGAGGGCGCAAAGCTCGTGCCGCCCACACAACGTGCGAATCGCGGAATGTCAAATTTACACGGTACCCCGTTGTGCAACGCGCCGTTTCACCAACCGGCGAATTCACGGTTAAAATGACCGTCGGCGAAAGTTGGCTCGATGCCGCGCGATCATCGGCGCGGCGATCTTGATATTGCGCAACTTCGCCTCGATACCATGGCCGAGACGCTGCCGAAGATCATTGCCAATCGCTATCGAGGGCGCAACCTGCCGGTCACGGTGGTGCTGCCCGACGGGCGGCGGGTCTCGCTGTCACCTTCCCCCGAAGTCGAGGTCATGGCGCGCACGCTGCGCGGATTGCGCACGCTCGCGTCCCCCGCGCTGGGTGCGCTGGCGCGCGCCTACGTCAAGAACGACGTCGATTTCACCGGCACCGCGCGCCGCGCGCTGTCGCTCGCCGAAGGCATGGTCGGCAACATCGCGCACGGCGGACTGTCGCTGCCCGCGCGGCTGCAGTTGTGGCGCCACCAGCGCCGCGCCAACCGCGCGAATATCGCGCATCACTACGACGTCAGCAACGCGTTCTACCGGTTGTGGCTCGATGAGCGGATGGTCTATTCCTGCGCGTATTTCCACAGCGACAGCGACACGCTCGACGACGCGCAGGCGCAGAAGCTCGACCACATCTGCCGCAAGCTGCAGCTGCAGCCGGGGCAGACGCTGCTCGACATCGGCTGCGGCTGGGGCGGCCTCGTGTTCTGGGCCGCCGAGCACTATGGCGTGACAGCGACGGGCATCACGCTGTCGCAGCGCCAGTTCGACCACGTGACGGCGGAGATCGCCACGCGCAAGCTGGGCGACCGGGTCAGCGTGCGCCTGCTGGACTACGCCGACCTGCCCGAGGACCAGCAGTACGACAAGATCGCCAGTGTCGGCATGTTCGAGCATGTCGGCGTGGCGCGCTTCCCGCAATACTTCGGCAAGATCTTCCGGGTGCTGAAGCCTGGCGGGCTGGTGCTGAACCACGGGATCACGCATAACGCGCTAGGGGCCGGTGGCCTCGGCAGCGGCATCAGCGAATTCGTCGAGGACTACGTGTTCCCCGGCGGACAGCTGACGCACGCGTCGACGGTGATCGAGTCGATGGCCGCGGCGGGACTGGAAGTGGTCGACGCCGAGGCGCTTCGCGAGCATTACGCGAAGACGCTCTGGCGCTGGACCGAGCGCCTGGAATCGCGCGCCGACGACGCGCGCCGCGAGGTGGGCGAGGAGCGCTACCGCGTGTGGCGTATCTACATGGCGGGCTCGGCGCATGCATTCGACCGTGGCTGGCTGTCGCTGTGGCAAATGCTCGCCGGCAAGCCGTTGCCCAGTGGCGCCCTGCCGCATCCGCTGACCCGCGACTACATGTACCGCTAGAGGGTGCTGCGCGCCCGCATTCGGGCACGAGCGCTTGCATCGTGCGGCAGCCGCCCGCACATGCGCAACCGTCCCGCTCGCCGCAGGAGCCGCCGTTGACCGAATCCTTGCTGGAGTTTCCCACCCAATTCCCGATCAAGATTATGGGAAGGCACGCCGACGACTTCGCGCAGGCGATCGTCGAGATCGTGCAGCGCCACGCGCCGGACTTCGATGCGGCCACGCTCGAGATGCGCGTGTCGCGCGAGGGCAACTACCTGTCGCTGACCGCGACCATCAACGCCACGTCGCGCAAGCAGCTGGACGAGCTCTACCGCGAGCTGACCGCCAGCCCGCGCGTGTCGATCGTGCTTTGAGAGAGGGGGTGGCGCCAAGTCCGCCCGCCGGGTCGCCCGGACGTGTCGCGGCACGCACTTGGGCATTGCGCGCCGGCCGTTCTGCAGCAATATTTGTGCAATAATCTTGCTGGATGAACATCGAGCCCGCAACCGGCGACGCGCGCCGCCTGCCACCCGCCGCCGCGCAGCAGTCGGCGGTGCTGTCCAAGGCCGTGGTGCGCGCGGCGACGCTGCTCGGCCTGCCGCAGCGCGAAGTCGCCGCGATTCTGGGCGTGTCGGAAGCCACCGCATCGCGCCTGTTCGCCGGCAAGTATCGCCTCGTTCCCGAGCACGCCAAGGCATGGGAGCTCGCGCGCCTGTTCGTGCGCTTCTACCGCTCGCTCGATGCGCTGTGGGGCCACGAAGCCAGCGCGCATGCTTGGCTCGCAAGTCCCAATCTCGCGCTCGGCGCGCCACCCGCCGAATTGCTGGGCTCCGTCGAAGGACTGGTCCGTGTCGTCAACTACCTGGACGCCGCGCGCGGTCGCGTCTGAAGCGCTGAAGGTCCGCGCCGACCTGTGGCGCGCGGTCGAGGCGCAGCACGAGGCGTCGACGATGCCGCTGGTCGACTCGCTCGACGAGCAGCTCGTGCTCGAGCGGCTGCTCGACGACAGCAAGCCGGCGATTCCCGCCGCCGCGCGGCGCCTCAACTACCTGCTGTTCACGCCGTTTCGCTACGCGCCGCCGCGCGGCGGCTCGCGCTTTCGCGGCGACACCGATCCCGGGGTGTTCTACGGCGCCGACGCGGTGCGCACCGCCTGCGCGGAACTGGGCTACTGGCGGTGGCGGCACCTGCGCGACTCGCCAGCCCTCTCCGCGATGCCGCAGAAGGCGCAGACTGTGTTCAAGGCGAAGATCGCGGCCACGGGCATCGACTTGCGCGAGGACCCATTCGAGCGCGATGCGGCGGCATGGACGAACCCGTCCGACTACGCTGCCTGCCAGCAACTCGCGAGAACCGCGCGCGAAGCGGGCGTCGGACTCATCCGATACGAGTCCGTGCGCGACCCGCAGCACGGCGGCTGTGGCGCGCTGCTGTCGCCGGCGGGCTTCGCGCGGCCGTCACCGTCCGAGCAGCAGACCTGGATGCTGTCGGTGTTTCGCGAGCGGGTGGTATGGCAGCGCACGCACGTCGTCGCGGTGCAGACGTTCGAATTCATGGCGAGCGAATGGCGGCGCGGCAAGGTGCGTCCCGCATCCGCGGTGCGCAGCGTTCGGCGGTCATGAGCGCTTCGCGGCCTATTGCCGCGTCACCTGCCGCGTCGCCGGCCACGTTGCCTGCCGCGTCACCGGCCTCGTCACCGGCCTCGTCATCGGCCTCGGCACCGGCATCGGCACCGGCTTCGGCACCGGCCTCGTCACCGGCCTCGTCATCGGCCTCGGCACCGGCCTCGGCACCGGCCTCGGCACCGGCCTCGGCACCGGCCTC
>JBEPUI010000036.1:0-32035 GCA_041691615.1 Pseudomonadota bacterium | reverse complement strand
TCGCCTCCAGCAGATCAACCGAAATCTTGGGGACATCATGCTGTTCGGCCAATATTTTCATGAGTTGCTGATGACGTCGCTAGTCGACAAAGAAGTGGGGCCGCTGCACTATCTGCCGCTTTCCCCCCGCGAACGTGAATGCTTGTTGTTCATTGCGCGCGGGTTAGGCAGTGAGGATGTGGCAAGTTGCATGTCGATTTCAGTGCGCACCGTGCAGATGCACGTCGATTCCATACGCTCGAAATTGGGCGCCGCCAATCGCCAGGAAGCGGTCGCGCTGGCAATCAAGCACGGCATCATCGTCGTTTGATTGCAGCACATCGCGGGGTGGCGCCGTACTCGCCGAAGCATGAATTTTCGCTCTCGATAATCGTTGAACGGCTGAATTACGCGCCGCAATCGTGTCGGCGCTTCACTGACACCGGAAACTGCGCGCCGCCGACGGCGCGCGGGTTGCATTGGGGCCACGCTGTGCGTCGTCATCCATTCGAGCGCGCGACCCTTGCCATGTCCATACCCAAGAGAACTTCCCTGATCGTTGCGATTCTCACGCTGGGTGTGGCAGGCGCGTTGCCCGCAGCGGCGGAAACCTATCCCCCGTTGCCGCCGGGCCCCTTTGCCGTCGGCTGTTCCAGCGTCGAGCAGGACTTCACGCGGTTGCAGGGCGGAGAGTCGCCGCAGCAGTATTGGGAAGGCATACCAGCGGACAACGGTCGCGCGCGTTACGTTACCGACCTATTGACCAATCCTGCCACGCCGGTCATTTCCTTCACGGTTCCGGACGATGGCGAGCTCTACGGAAAGCTGTCGGGAAAGCCTTTCAATGCCGCATTGATCATCTGCTATCCGTCGGCGGTCGATGCGGGTCGCATGGCCTACGCACTCCCAAATGGTGTTTCGGTGCCGGCGATGCAGCGTGGAAGCGAAGGTCCGATATTCGCAGATCCTTCGGCGCGCTGGCCATTGCTCGAGTTTTCGCATGGCCTGAGCGGCAGCCCGCTCGATCCGGAATACATCGGAGCGATGGAAATCCTCGCCAGCAACGGCTATATCGTCTTCGCGCCGTTTCACGCCGACGCTCGCGTGACTGACGTCAAGCTCGAGGACCTGAGCGATGTATTGCATGCGGTCGCCAATTTCAGCGACTACACGGCAATGCAGGCGGTGCGTCCTCTAGAGCTCAAATACGCACTGGACTACATGCTTTCGACCAGTACGTGGAGCGGCCATATCGACTTCACGCGTATCGGCGGCTTCGGTGCCAGCCTCGGTGGCGAATCCGTCATCCTGCAGGCGGGTGCGAAATTGACGACGTCAATCGGGCTGTCGTCCAAGCAGGTGTTGTCGGATGGCCGACTCAAATCGATCGCCACCTATGTGCCGTACTTCGGACAGGTTGTCTTCCCGGCGTTCGGCAGGGACCAAAGCGGCATCGACTTCATGAATACGATTCCCGTGTTGGGAATCTCCGGAACCGCCGACACCGTTGCGCCGTTGGCGGCGACGCAGGAAGGCTTCGAGCGAATGGCCGGCACCCATGAATTGATATCGTTGCAGGGCGTCGAGCACGGTTTCGACGTGCCGAGCACCAACGACATCTTCACGTGGACGGTCGTCTTCCTGAACGCCACGCTCACCCGCGACCCGTCTTCGCTGGCGCGCCTGCAGCGAATGACCAATGTCGCCGGCGGCGGCGATGACCGGATCGTGATTTCCGACATCATGCCCTATCCGCCAGTGGGCAACGAGGTAGAAGTCGTCGAGTTCTTCAACGCAGGACTCGGCCACTACTTCATGACGGCCGATCCCAACGAGATCGCGATTCTCGACATCGGCACTGCAATTCGTGGCTGGGTGCGCACGGGCGCGCAGTTCAAGGCCTGGGCGGCGTCAAGCGGACAAGGCCAGCCGGTGTGCCGCTACTACGGCACCCCCGGCATCGGACCTGATACACACTTCTACAGTGTAGATCCGAACGAATGCGCGATCCTGTCGCATGAGCCGATCTGGACGCTCGAGGGTTACGTGTTCCGTGTAGACCCTGCGCCAGGCGGGATTTGTCCGGCCGGCGACATGACCGTGGTTCGGCTCTACAACAACGGCATCGGCGGAGTGGCCAATCACCGGTACACGATCAGCCCGACCATCATCAATCAAATGGTGGATCAAGGATGGGTGGTCGAAGGACCGACGATGTGCACGCCCCCCTGATTGCGTCACACCGGTCACGGGGCCTCGATGGATTCGATCCACATGAGTTCGCAGGCGCCGTCGCCGGTGTCTTCGCGGGTCATTGAAGTCGACCACCTGAATCCGTTTGCACCGGTCACATCAACCAGAAATCCGTGCAGCGTGGCCAGTTGTCCCGCGCGCATGCGCGCCAGCTGCGACTCCACCTTGGCATCTGCAGGAATGGCGTGGATTTGCGCGGCACTCACGACGAGGTCGCGCGGTGACAGCCGGAAAGTGGCCGAATCGCGCATGCGCCAGTAGAAAAATCGGCCCGACTGCGAAATATCGAGCGCCTCGATCACGCGGGAGTCGGACATCGGGCCCCAGCCTACTGCGAGATCGTAGGGGGCTATCGACGCGCCGCCGTCGAACCGGTAGCGTTCCTTGCGCAGCAGGCGAACGGTCAGGTCATATTTAGCGCGCTGCGTGAAGCGGACTCCTCGCGCCTCGAAGCTGCGCGGCGACTCTAGCTCGCGCTGCAACGGTATCTCGCGCGCGAGGACACCCGTCGGTGCCTTGAAGTCGCGCTGATCCCAGGCGTTCCACGCGCCATAGAGGCTCGCGGCGAGCAGCAACCCGAAAATGACCCGCATGCAAGCGCTGCGATCAGGTGGCGCGGGGAATCACCACGGCGCCGTGCGCGGCCAGCACCGCGCCGATTGTTTCGCCCACGGTAAACGGTGTGTCGACATCATGCGTAATCACGAACAGGTCACCGACTTCGGTGGCCAACGTGTACTCCATGAATCCGCCAAGGTAGGCAGCCTTGCCGACCGTCGCGCGAATGGCCGCGCCGCCAGTGCCGCGCGAGAGCACGATCGATTCAGGACGCACCGCGATGTCGACATCGCCGTCGGCAATCCCGCGGTGCGGCAGGTTCAGGTTGATCGGGCCGATCCGCACATCGGCGTGCGTCGCATCGCGGCGCGACAGCGTGGCGCGAATGCGGTTCGCATCGCCCATGAAGCCCGCGACGAATGGATCGCGCGGCGCTTCGTACAATTCGCGCGGCGTGCCTTCCTGGGCGATCACTGCCTTGTTCATCACGATGATGCGATCGGATACCGCCAGCGCTTCCGATTGGTCGTGGGTCACGTACACCACGGTGAGCCCGAGTCGCTGCTGCAGGTCACGGATTTCCTCGCGCATCTGCCGCCGCAGGCGTGCATCGAGGTTGGACAGCGGCTCGTCGAACAGCAGGACCGATGGTTCGAGTACCAGCGCGCGTGCGACTGCGACACGCTGCTGCTGGCCCCCCGAAAGCTCCGAAGGCAGGCGCGTATCGAGACCGGCGAGGCCGACGGTTTCGAGTGTTTCGCGAGCACGCTCGTTGGCGCGCGGCTTCTTCACGCCGGAGACCACGAGGCCATAGCGTACATTCTCGAGCACATTCATGTGCGGGAACAGTGCATAACTCTGGAACACCATCGACACGTCGCGCTCGGAGGCCGGCTGCGAAGTGACGTCGATGTCGCCGACCCGGATGGTTCCGGACGTTGGCGATTCCAGGCCCGCGATCATCCGCAGCGTCGTCGTCTTGCCGCAGCCGGACGGACCCAACAGCGTCACCAGCGTCGATGGCGCGATGGTGAACGAGATGTCGTTGACCGCGGCGACGTCGCCGTAGCGCTTGCTGACGCGGCGGAATTCGATCGAAGCGGCCTTCATCGGATGCCTTTTGATCAGGCGGCGGCGCCGCCGATTTGGGCGATGGCTGTCGCCCGCGGTGCTCCGATGCGTGCGCGCCGGCCGATCCTGCGCTGGCCCACCAGTGTTTGGATCAGGAATATCACAACCAGCATCAGCATGATCAGCACCGAACTGTACGCGATCGCGACGCCGTAGTCGCCGTTGACGACGCGGTTGATGATGTAGGTCGTCGCCCATTCGTATTGGGCCGATACCAGGAAAATCACCGCCGACACGGTTGTGATCGCGCGCACGAAGCTGTAGACCAGCGCCGCGATCACGGCGGGCTTCAGCAACGGCAACAGGATCGTGCGCAACGTGGTGGCGCCACGCGCCCCCAGCGTTGTCGACGCCTCGTCGAGGCTGGGATCGATCTGCGCCATCGCCGCCATGCCGGCGCGCACGCCCACCGGCATGTTGCGAAAGACGTTGCAGATGACGAGGATCAGTGCCGTGCCGGTCATTTCGATGGGTGGGACATTGAACGCGAGAATATACGACACGCCTATCACCGTGCCGGGAATCGCGAACGACAGCATCGTGCCGAACTCGAAAATCGACTGCCCGACGAAGCGCTGCCGTGTCAGGAGCCATGCGGCGACGATGCCCATCGCCGCGGTGATCGGTGCCGCGATGGCCGACAGCTTGATCGTCGTCCAGAATGAATTCCACGCGGCACCCACCCAGAGGATGCCGTGCGGGCCCCATTCGACGCCAAAGGCCTTGATGTAGTGCTTGAACGTGGGCGTGTAATCGCGGCCCCAGGTTTCGACGAACCCGCCGATGAACGCCATCGAGTAGACGACGATGGTGAGGATCAGCCACGGTGCGGCGAGCGAATAGCAAAGCTTGCGCACGCCGTCGGGCAACGGCGCCGGGAGCCCGGAATCGCCCTTGCCTGAAAGTGCGGTATAGACCTTGCTGCCGAGAATCGCACGCTGCACCAGGAACGCGCCCAATGCGAACAGCAGCAGCACGATGCCCAGCGTCGCGGCGCGGCCCTGGTCGAGCTGCGCGCCGACCACGGAAAAGAACACTTCGGTCGACAGCACGCCGAAGTTGCCGCCGAGGATGATCGGATTGCCGAAATCGGCGATCGATTCGATGAACGTGATCAGGAAGGCGTTGGCAAGGCCTGGACGCATCAGTGGCAGCGACACGTCGACCAGCGTGCGCCAACGATTGGCACGCAGCGTCTGTGCGGCTTCCTCCATCGCCGGCGAGACGCCCTCGACGACACCGATCAGGACCAGGAAGGCAATGGGCGTGAACGCGAACACTTGCGCGACCAATATGCCCTGCATGCCGTAGAACCAGCGCGAGGGGTTGATGCCAAACGCGTATTCGAGAAAGTGGTTGACCAGTCCTGCGCGGCCGAACAACAGGATGAGTCCCAGGCCGATGACGAAGGGCGGGGTGATGATCGGCAGCACCGATAGCGATCGCAGCAGCTTTTTGAACCGGTAGTCGGTGCGCGTGACGATCAGCGCAAAAGCCAATCCCAGGCCCGTGCATGCGAACGCACATGCAAACGCAAGGAACAGCGTGTTCCAGGCGACGCCGCAGCGCACGCTGCCTCCCACGCAACCGAGGCCCCAGATTTTCTCGGTGGTGAAGCGCTGCAGGAATGCTGCGATCGAGAGCACGCCGTCGTTGTCCTGCAATGCCGATATCAGGATGCGGATCACCGGAAAGAACGTGAACAGAGCGACCGATGCCATCACGGTGACCACGCAACCCGCAATGAACACGTCGCCCTTGAACCAGGTGCGCTCTGCCATGCCAATGGCGAATATGATGGCAAACGAAGAGAGCAGCAGCGTCGCGCCCGCGCCCATCCCGTGTTGCTTGCCGGCGAGTGGGCCGAATGTCTGTGCCAGCGTGTCGAACGACCAGCCGGTGGCGCCGATTGCGAATCCCTGTCCCAGCCCATACAAAACGCCCGCGGTACCGATCGCCATCAACAGCGTGCTGCGTGTGCGCGGCGCGAACACGGGCGCGATGAGCGCCGCTGCCGCCACCAGCATGACGGCCAGCGGCCACAGCCACGGCCGCGAATGGAGGCTGGCTTGCAGCACCGCCGGCGCGTTGTCGATGTCGCGCCAATGGGGGATCCAGCTGAACGACAGCACAGTGTCCTGCAGGCCATACCACGGCAAGACCAGGAAGCCGACGGCACCGACTGCCACCCAGATCGCCAATGCGCGCCGGTGGGCGTTCATCGCGAGTCGCCACGGGTGGCGATCCGGTACATCACGCACCCACTCATCGCGGCAACGCGTTGACTTCTTTTTCCCAGCGATCGAGCAATCGGGTGCGCGTCTCGGCCGACCCGTAGCGGGCAAAATCGTAGCGGATGACCTTGATGTCGGTCATTTTGGGCACCTGCGGCGGCAGCGGCACCGAGCGATTGGTCGGGATCGCATATTCGCCCACCGTGAGCCCGATGCGATTGCCCTCGGGCGACAAAGCCCGGTCCACGAATTTCCGGGCCGCGTCGAGGTTGCGTGTACCCTTGATGATCGCCACCGAACCGATCTCGTAACCGACGCCTTCGCAGGGGAGAATCGGCAGCACCGGATAGCCGCGGACGATTTCGTTGATGACACCGTGCAGCACCGAGCTGCCGACGAAGATCTCGCCTTGCTTGACGGCGGTCATCGGGCCAATGCCGGAGCGGGCGTAGCTCGACACGTTGCGGTTCAGTTGCGCCATGAAGCGGAATGCCTCGTCCTCGCCGAACACCTGCACGAGCGTCGACAGCATCAGGTAGGCCGTACCCGACGCCGATGGATTGCCCAGCATCACGTCCCCCTTGAGCGCGGGATCGAGCAGGTCCTTCCAGCATTTGGGCACGGCATATTTCTTGTGCGCGGCGATTTCGGTGTTGTAGCCGAGCGACAGGATGCCGCCATAGACGCCCGATACGCGGTTGTGCGAAGTATCGGTGATGCCTTGTGCCCAATCGTAGAGTTGCGCGACATTGGGTGAGCGATACTCCTCGAGCAAGCCCTGTTCGGCCGCCTGCAGGAATGCGTCGGCGGGGCCGGCCCACCAGACATCGCCGCGCGGATTCGCGCGTTCCGCGATGATCTGCGCGAGCATTTCGCCGGTCGCCTTCTGGATGACCGCGACGTGAACGCCCTCGGTTTTTTCAAAGCCCACCGCCATGCCCTGGCACCATGCCGTGTTGGGCGAGCTGCAGTAGAGGTTGATCGTCGTCTGCGCGGCGAGCGGACCCATCGCGAGGGCCGCCGCCAGCCCGACGATGCGAAGCAGGACGCGGTGCACGCTATTTCGCTTGCGAACCGACTTCGCGGTCCCAGCGGCTCAGCAGCCGCTTGCGCTCCTCGGACGAGCCAAACTTGGCGAAGTCATAGTCGATGAGCTTGATCTGCGCAGGACGCGGCGACAACGGGGAGATGGGCGTGTCCTTGTTGGACGGCAACTGGAATTGCTTGGCTTGCGCGGCCAGCGCCTGCGCCTTGGGCGTGAGCGCCCAGTCGTAGAATTTCCTGGCGTTGGCGAGGTTGCGCGCGCCCTTGACGATCGACATCGAACCGATTTCGTAGCCCGTGCCTTCGCACGGCGCCACACTCTTGACCGGGAAGCCTGCCTGCGCCTCGGTGATCACGTCGTGAATGAAGGACACGCTGGCAAGCGTCTCACCGCGGGCGGCGGCCTTTATCGGACCCACGCCCTGTCGCGGATACTCGTTGATGTTCTTGTGCAGCGCCAGCAGGTACTTGAACGCCTCATCCTCGCCGAACACCTGCACGAGCGTGGCGATGGCGGTGTATGCGGTGCCCGACGCATTGGGGTTGGCCATTTGGATATCGCCCCTGAACTCCGGCTTGATCAAGTCCTTCCAGCACGCGGGCGCCGCGATCTTCTTCTTTGCAAGTAGTTCGGTGTTATAGCCGAGTCCCAGCACGCCAAGGTAGAGGCCGACGGCGCGATAATGCGATTGCTCCGCCTGCTTCTGTGCCCAAGGCTGCAAGTTGGCAAGCATTGGCGAGCGGTATTCGTCGGTCAGGCCGAGCTCCGCCGCCTGCAGATGCGGGTCGCCGGTGCCGCCGAACCAGAGGTCGACCTTGGGATTGGCTTTTTCAGCGGCGATCTGTGCGAACGATTCCCCCGAGCCCTTCAGTATCATCCCGACCTTGATGCCGGTATCCTTTTCGAACTCGGTCGCCGCCGCCGTGCACCACTCCGCTTGCACCGGGCACAGTACGTTGAGAGTGTTTTGCGCGGATGCAATCGCGGCGAATCCGGCCAGCGCTGCACCGGCGACGAGCATTTTCAGGGTCATGCATTCCTCCTAGGACGCGCGTGCGGGCTGCCGCGGTCTCGAACTGCAATAATCGGGCAGCCCCGATTGGACGTCAACTTGAACGTGGCTTCGTGAACCGGATTCGCTTCGGCGTCGATCTTGGCGGCACCAAGATCGAGATCATCGCGTTGGATGCTGCGGGTGTCGAACTGCTGCGCCGGCGCGTGCCGACGCCGCACGAGGACTACGGCGCCATCGTCGAGGCGGTCGGCGCGCTGGTCGATTCGGCGGAGGTCGCCCTTGGCCTTTCGCCACGTTCGGCGTTGGTCGGCATTGGCACGCCGGGTTCGCGGTCGCGCGCGACGGGCCTTTTGCGCGGATCCAATTCGGTCTGCCTCAACGGGCAGCCGATCGCCGACGACCTGTCGGTGCGCCTCCAACGCCCCGTTCGCCTGACCAACGACGCGAATTGCTTCGCGCTGTCCGAAGCCGCGGATGGTGCAGGTACCGGCGCCGATGTCGTGTTCGGCGTGATCCTCGGTACCGGCGTTGGCGGTGGCATCGTCGTGAATGGCCACCTGCTGGACGGCGTCAACGGCATTGCCGGCGAATGGGGCCACAACCCGCTGCCGTGGCCACGTGACGACGAACGTCCGGGGCCTGCCTGTTTTTGCGGTCACTCGGGCTGCATCGAAACGTTCCTTTCCGGCCCTGGAATCGAACGCGACCATGCGCCGGACCGGGCGATGGACGCACCGCAGATCGTCGCCGGCGCGGCGCGCGGCGACGTCCGATGCGCCGCCACGCTGGCCCGATACACCGAGCGCCTGGCGCGCGCACTGGCGCACGTCGTCAATATCGTCGACCCTGATGTGATCGTGCTGGGCGGCGGCATGTCGAACGTCGACGTGCTGTACGACGACGTACCACGCCATTGGAAGGACTGGGTTTTCTCCGATCGCGTCGACGCGCGCCTGTTGCGCAACCGGCATGGTGATTCGAGCGGGGTGCGCGGCGCCGCGTGGTTGTGGGCGCGCTAGCTGCGCCGCACCTGCACTAGCCGACCGCCACGTTGTCGATCAGCCGCGTCGAACCCAGTGTTGCCGCGCCCAGCACCACCAGCCTCTGGGGGGCATCGGCGGGGGATGCGTGCGGCGCCGTCAAGTCGTCCAGGTTGCGCACGCAGACGTAGTCGACCTTCCATCCACGCGGCACAAGCGCGGCTGTCGCCCGCGCCTCCACGAGCGCGTAGTCACGCTCACCGGCCGCGAGCGACGCCGCCGCCTCGCGCAGCGCGCGCGCCAGCGCCGGGGCTTCCTCGCGTTGCTGCACCGTCAGGTAACCGTTGCGTGAGGACAGCGCGAGACCATCGTGCGTGCGCGCCGTCGGCGCGGCGATGATCGCGATCGGCAGGTTGAACTGGCGTACCATGCCGCGCAGCAGGGTAAGCTGCTGCCGGTCCTTTTCGCCGAATACGGCGACGTCCGGCTGCACCAGGTTGAAGAGTTTCAGCACGACCGTGCACACGCCCTGGAAGAACCCCGGGCGAAACGCGCCTTCCAGTTCCAGCCCCAGCGGTGGCGGCTCGACGCGATAGCGCTGCGGCTCCGGATACATTTCCGATTCGAGCGGCGCGAACAGCACGTCCACACCTTCGCCGGTTAACGCTGCGCAATCGGCGTCGAAGGTGCGCGGATATCGCTCGAAGTCCTCATGTGGCGCGAATTGCAGGCGATTGACAAAAATACTCGCGACGACAGTGTCGGCGTGATCGCGCGCCAATCGCGTCAATTCGAGATGTCCCACGTGCAGGTTACCCATCGTCGGAACCAGCGCGACGCGCGCGGCACGCGCGAGGCGCGCGCGCAGCGCGGCGGTGGTGGAGACAATCTCCAAGGCGTCAGTAGCCGTGCTCGGGCGCGGGGAAGCTGCCGTCCTTGACCGCGCGCACGTAGGCCGCCACCGCGTCCTCGATCGTCGAACCTGCCGCCATGAAATTGCGCACGAACCGAGGCATCTTGCCGGGATATATGCCCAGCATGTCGTACAGCACCAGCACCTGTCCGGCACAGCCCGGACCTGCGCCGATGCCGATGGTGGGTGGCGCAATGTCCGCCGTCACGGCTGCCGCGACGGCGGCCGGCACCATTTCCAGCACCAGCATGTCGAGGCCCGCATCGGCGAGCGCCTTGGCGTCACTGCGCAGCTTCTGCGCGGACGCTTCGGTCTTGCCCTGCACCTTGTAGCCGCCCACGGCATGCACCGATTGCGGCAGCAGTCCGAGGTGTCCGCAGACCGATATGCCGCGCGCCACCAGGAATTCGACGGTCGGCGCCAGCCACGCGCCGCCCTCGACCTTGACCATGTGCGCCCCGGCGGCCATCAGCTGAGCGGCGCCGCCGTAGGCCTGCTGCGGACCCTGCTGGTAGCTGCCGAATGGCATGTCGGCAACGACCAATGCATTCTTCGCCGCCCTGGCGACAGCGCGGGTGTGATAAAGCATGTCGGCAAGCGCCACGGGCACGGTCGACGCATAGCCTTCGATCACCATCCCCAGCGAATCGCCGACGAGCATGACGTCCACGCCCGCGCGCTCCTCAAGTGCCGCGAAGCTCGCGTCGTAGCACGTGAGCATGGCGA
Organism: Pseudomonadota bacterium; assembly: GCA_041691615.1. Lineage (GTDB taxonomy): Bacteria > Pseudomonadota > Gammaproteobacteria > Burkholderiales > Casimicrobiaceae > VBCG01. The sequence continues at coordinate 21,201 of JBEPUI010000036.1, read as the reverse complement.
TCTTTTCGTGCGCCTCCGCCATCGTGCGAAGTGCGGGAATGGTGCGACGCGTGGCGGTGACAGTCATCGTTGCCTTTTCGGTGGAAAACTCATGCGTGTCGCTGCCCCGCCGCATCGTCGTCCGCATGGACGAGGGGCGAGGGGCCCTACATGTCGACGTAGTTCGGGCCGCCGCCGCCCTCAGGTGCCACCCAATGAATGTTCTGGCGCGGATCCTTGATATCGCAGGTCTTGCAGTGCACGCAATTCTGAGCATTGATCTGCAGCCGCTTGCCGGCAGGTCCGGGCGCGTCGACGAATTCGTAAACGCCGGCGGGGCAGTAGCGCTGCTCGGGTCCGTCGTAGATCGCGAGGTTGACCTCGACTGGAATCGCCGGATCGCGCAATTGGAGGTGCGAAGGCTGGTCTTCGGCATGGTTGGTGTTCGACAGGAACACCGACGACAGCTTGTCGAACGTCAGTGTGCCGTCGTACTTCGGGTAGTCGATGACGGGCGTCGACGCGGCGGGCGCAAGCGACAGGTGATCCGGCATCGTGTGACTCAGCGTCCACGGCACCAGCGCGCCCAGCTTGAGATCGTTGAGCCACATCTGCACGCCGCCGTGCAGCGTGCCGACCCACAATCCCCATTTCATGCCCGGCTTGACGTTGCGGACCTTGTGCAAGTCCCAGTGGACCCACGACTGCCGGAAGCGCTGCGCATAGTCTGCGACCGTGTCGTGCGCACGACCGGCAGCCAGTGCATCGACGACGCTTTCGGCGGCCAGCATGCCGGTCTTCATCGCATTGTGCGAGCCCTTGATCCGCGGCAGGTTGACGAATCCCGCGGCGCAGCCGATCAGCGCGCCGCCGGGAAACGCGAGGGCGGGCACCGATTGCAAGCCGCCTTCGTTGATTGCACGCGCACCGTAACCTACGCGCTTGCCGCCGGCAAACGTCTCGCGGATCGACGGGTGAGTCTTGAAGCGCTGGAATTCGTCATAGGGCGACAAGTGGGGATTGGCGTAGTCGAGGTGCACGACGAAGCCGACCGCGACCAGGTTGTCGCCGAAGTGATAGATGAACGAGCCGCCCCCAGTATGCACATCGAGCGGCCAGCCCTGGGTATGGACGACGAGACCCTTGCGATGACGGGCGGGATCGACCTGCCAGAGTTCCTTCAATCCGATGCCGTATTTCTGTGGCCCGATGTCGCGGCGCAGGTCGAAATGCGCCATCAGTTCCTGCGACAGCGACCCGCGACAACCTTCGGCGAACAGCGTGTACTTCGCGTGCAGCTCCATTCCGGGCTCGAAGTCGGCGCGATGGCTGCCGTCGCGTGCCACGCCCATGTCCCCGGTGCCCACGCCGCGGACCGCGCCGCTGTCCGTGTACAGCAACTCGGCCGCGGCAAATCCGGGATAGATCTCCACGCCGAGTCCCTCGGCGACTTCGCCCAGCCAGCGGCACACGTTGTCGAGGCTAACGATATAGTTGCCGTGGTTGCTCATCAATGGCGGCATCAGCAGCGACGGAATCCGCCACGCGCGGCTCGCCGACAGGATCATGAAGCGGTCGTCGTTCACCGGCGTATCGATCGGCGCGTCGCGCTCGCGCCAATCGGGCAACAGCTCGTCGAGCGCGATCGGGTCGATCACCGCGCCGGACAGGATATGAGCGCCGACCGCCGAGCCTTTTTCCAGCACGCACACGGAGACTTCGCGCTTCGCGGCCGCCGCCAGTTGCTTGATACGGATGGCCGCGGCGAGGCCGGCCGGTCCGGCACCGACGATCACGACGTCGTACTCCATCGATTCCCGCGTCATCCGCGATTTCCTCCAAGGAACCACGTGCCGAGGCGAGCAGGCGCCCGCCACGTTACAATTTTATTCTTTTCCAGGCACGCCACCTTCCGCCGTCATGTCAACCGCCCATGTCGAGGTTCATCGCAGCGTCCAGCCCATCCGGTGGGGCGACATGGATGCGCTCGGCCACGTCAACAACACGCAGCACTTCCGCTATATGGAGCAGGCACGTATCGAGTGGCTGTACGCGCTTGCCGACGGACACGGCTATGCCGGTGACACGGGGCCGGTGATCGTCAACGCCAGCTGCACGTTCATCGAGCCGCTCGTCTACCCCGGTGATGTGCAGGTGACAGTGTCGCTTGACAACCCGGGCCGCACCAGCATCGGCAGATTCTACGAAATCCATCGCGACGGGCGCAAGGCGGCCGATGGTGCGGCCAGGATCGTCTGGATCGAACTCGCCAACGGTCGCCCGACGCCGCTGCCGGGGATGGTTCGCGCACTGTTGCCCGCCAGGGCCGGCGCCTGAGGCCGGAGCTTCCAATGCCAAATACGCCACTTTGGACACCGTCGGCAGAGCGAATCGCCAGCGCCAATGTCACCCATTTCGCAACGGCGCAGTCGCGCGTCGCGGGCCGAGATCTGGCCGACTTCGTGGCCTTGTGGCAATGGTCGGTCGACGACATCGAGTCGTTCTGGCGGGGGCTCTGGACCTTCGGCGGCGTGATCGCGTCGACCGCGCCGACCCGCGTCATCGCCGACGCCGGCAAGATGCCCGGCGCCCGGTTTTTCGATGATGCGAAGCTCAACTTCGCGCAAAACCTGCTGCAGCGCAAGCCGGGGGGCGACGCGGGCGACGCGCTGGTATTCCGCGGCGAGGACAAGGTCGAGCGGCGCATGTCGCATGCCGAACTGACGGCGTCGGTGTCGCGTTTCGCGCAGGCGCTGGCGGCTGAAGGCATCGTCGCCGGGGATCGGGTCGCCGCCTATCTTCCCAACATGCCAGAGACGATCATCGCGATGCTGGCGGTCGTCGCACGCGGCGCCGTGTGGTCATCGTGCTCGCCCGATTTCGGCGTGCAGGGCGTGATCGATCGCTTCGGCCAGATCGCGCCGCGCGTGCTGGTGGTCGTCGACGGCTATTGGTACAACGGCAAGCCGATCAACATCGTCGACAAGCTGCGCGACATCGTCGGACGGCTGCCGAGCGTCGAAAAGGTCGTGGTGGTGCGCTATCTCGGCGTCACCGAGGGCCTCGAGACTGTTCGCAATGCCGTCACCTGGGACGAATACGTCGCGCCATATGTTCCGGCGCCGATCGACTACGTGCCGATGCCGTTCAATGCGCCGCTCTACATCCTGTATTCGTCGGGGACCACGGGCGTGCCCAAATGCATCGTGCACGGCGCGGGCGGCACGCTGCTGCAGCACCTCAAGGAACATCTGCTGCACGGCGACTTGAAGCCGGGCGATCGCCTGTTCTATTTCACCACCTGCGGCTGGATGATGTGGAACTGGCTGGTGTCCGGGCTCGCCGCCGGCGCCGCGCTGATGCTCTACGACGGCTCGCCATTCGTGCAACGCGGCCGGATCCTGTGGGAGTTCGCCGAAGCCGAGCGCTTCACGCATTTCGGCACCTCGGCCAAGTACATCGATGCGCTGAAGAAGATCGCGCAGGTGCCGCGCAAGGACTTTGCGCTGCCCGCGCTGCGCACGATCTACTCCACCGGCAGCCCGCTCGCGCCTGAAAGTTTCGACTACGTCTACCAATGCATCAAGGAGGACGTGTGCCTATCGTCGATTTCCGGTGGCACCGACATCGTGTCGTGCTTCGCGCTGGGCGCACCCACGTTGCCCGTGCGTCGAGGCGAGATCCAGTCGCGCGGCCTCGCAATGGCGGTCGACGTTTTCGACGAGGAAGGCCGGCCGGTGGCGCCGGGCACGGGCGTTCGCGGCGAACTGGTCTGCACCAAGCCGTTCCCGTCGATGCCGCTGGGATTCTGGAACGACGACGACGGCTCGCGCTACCACGCCACTTACTTCGAGCGTTATCCGGGCGTCTGGTGCCACGGTGATTTCCTGGAGATCACAGCCAGCGGCGGCGTGATCATCTACGGCCGCTCCGATGCGACGCTCAATCCGGGCGGCGTTCGCATCGGCACGGCGGAAATCTACCGCCAGGTCGAGCAGCTGGACGAAGTCGTCGAGAGTCTCGTCATCGGCCAGGATTGGCCGCCGGGCGATGTCGGCGACGTTCGCGTGGTGCTGTTCGTCAAGCTGCGCGACGGGCTGATGCTGGATCCCGTGCTGACCGAGAAAATCCGCAACCATATCCGCGTCAACACCACGCCACGACACATGCCGGCGAAGGTCGTCCAGGTCACGGACATCCCGCGCACCAAGAGCAACAAGATCGTCGAGCTCGCCGTGCGCAACATCGTGCATGGCCGCGAAGTGCGCAACCGCGAGGCGCTCGCCAATCCCGAGGCGCTCGAGCAGTACCGCGACCGCGCCGAACTCAAGACCTGATCGCATGAACTTCGTCGCGATCGTCGTCGCGCTGGCGCTCGAGCAATGGCGCGCATTCCAGTGGCGTGCGGGACTCGAGCGGCTGTTCGTGCGCTTTGCGAGGCAGCTCGAGCATTCGATGAACGGCGGCACCCGCCGGCAGGGCGCGATCGCCACACTGCTGGCGCTGGCTCCGCCGGTCGCGCTGGTGGCGCTCGTGCATGTCGCGCTCGCGGCGATCCACCCGTTGCTGGGCCTGGTGTGGAATATCGTCGTACTCTACCTGCTGATGGGGTTCCGGCGTTTCAGCCACGCCGTGTCGGCGATCATCGCCGCGTTGCAGGCAGGCGAGCTCGCCGCCGCACGCCGCACGCTGGCCGCCTGGCGAGGCGGCGTCACGGCCGAGTTGTCATCGGAGGAAATCGCGCGCCTGGCGATCGAGCGTGGATTGATCGACGCGTACCGGCAGGTGTTCGCGGTTTTGTTTTGGTTCACGATCCTGCCGGGGCCCGCTGGAGCGGTGCTCTATCGCGCCGCGGCGCTGCTTGCCGAGGAGTGGAAAGGCGCCGCCAAGGGCGACGACACCACACCCATCGGGCGTGAGCGCGCGGTGTTCGGGGCGCCGGCGCGCACGCTGCTCGCGTGGCTCGACTGGATCCCCGTGCGATTGACCGCGCTGTCGTTCGCCGTAGTCGGCGATTTCGAGGACGCCGTTGCCTGCTGGCGCATGCAGGCACACCTTTGGGCCCAGGAGGACGGCGGCGTGCCGATCGGCATTCTTCTCGCCAGCGGAGGGGGCGCGTTGGGCGTGCGACTGGGCGGCCCGTTGGCCACGGTGGCTGGCGAGCGCGAGTATCGTCCCGAGGTCGGCATGGGTGACAACGTCGAGCCCGACGTGCTGCCGTCGGGGGTCGGCCTCGTCTGGCGAACACTGGTGCTGTGGTTGCTGTTGATCTTGTTGCTCACGCTGGCATACGTCGCGCCGTGACGATTGCCCGCGAGCGCGTGGTCCCGTATGCGACGTCCCGCGCGTTCGACCTTCGGGATCCCGGCGCCCGCGCCCCGGCGTCACCCGCCAGCGTCGCGCGATTCGTCGACCAGCAGGTGATAGAGCGACAGGCGCTGCGGCGTGATCTTGCCCTCGTCGGCGGCCGCTTGCACGGCACAGCCGGGTTCCTGGCGGTGGCGGCAATCGCGAAACCGGCAATGGCCCAGCGCGGGCCGCAATTCGACGAAAGCGCGCGCGAGTGCATCGGCACCGGCCTGCGCGATGCCGAAGGCCTTGACGCCGGGTGAGTCGACGATCCACCCGTCGTCGAGTTGCGGCAGCCGGTAAAGCGTGGACGAGGTCGTCGTGTGCTTGCCGGACGACAACGCCGCCGACACGTCGCCGACACGCGCCGCCGCATCGGGCACCAGCGCATTGACGATGGTCGACTTGCCCATGCCGGATTGCCCGATCAGCACGCTGTGTTGGGCCGCTAGATGCGCGGCCAGCGTATCGACCGACCGCGTGGCCGCGAGTTCAACAACCGGATAGCCCAGCGATTCGTAGAAGTTGAGACGCGTGCGCAGCGCCGCAAACGACGGCAGGTCGGATTTGTTCGCCACCAGCACGAAGCGGCAGTCCTGCACCTCGGCGGCGACCACCCAGCGGTTGAGCAGGTATTCGTCGACGGCGATGTCGGGCGCGACCACGCCCACCACCTGCGTGACGTTGGCGGCGATGGTCTTGTCGCGCCACGCATCCGAGCGCTGGAAAAGCGTGGTGCGGGGCAGCACCGCGTCGATGACGCCGCCGTCGGCGACCATCGACACCCGGACGCGATCGCCGCAGGCGATCTGCTGGCTGCGCCCCTTCTGCTGGCAGTCGATGTCGAAGCCGTCGTCGAGGTGAACGCGGAAATGCCGCCGGTGCGCCGCGATCACCAGGCCTTGCGTGCCTGCACTCAATGGCCGGCCAGCACGTCCACCCGGGCGGCACAGATGAAGTCGTTGCGCGTGAGGCCGCCGGCGCTGTGGGTCGACCACGCGACGCCGCAATGGTCGTAGCCGACCTGCAGGTCCGGATGGTGGTCCTCGCGATGGGCGATGGCGGCCACCGCATTGACGAACGCCATTGTCTGGTGGAAATCGGTGAACTTGAAGCGGCGGGCAATGGCGTCGCCGTTGCGGACCCAGTCGGGCATGGCCCGCAGCATGTCGACGATCGCCGTCGCCGGCAGTGCCTTCACGTCGGGCCTGCAGTGTTCGTGCTGCAGCTCATCGTGAGTCGTGTTCATGCGGTCACCACGGGTTGGCCGGCGAGCGCAGCGAGACGGCCCACGCGTATGGCTGCGGGCGGATGCGAATCGTAGAACGCCGAGTGCAATGGATCGGGCGTCAACGTCGACGCGTTGTCTTCGTACATCTTCACCAGCGCGCTCGTCAGCGCGCCGGCGGACGCATTTTGGGCGGCGAACTCGTCGGCCTCGAACTCGTGGCGGCGCGAGTAGATGGCCATCAGCGGCGACAGCAGGAACGTGAACGGCGGCAGTGCGACGAAGAACAGGTTGAGCATCACGCCCGGCCGCGCCATCGCCGCCGGATCGCGCACGCCAAGTCCCGCATAGAACCACGGTTGCTGCGCCAGCCACGCGAGCAGCGCGAGCATCACCAGCGAAGCCAGTGCCGACCAGGCGAGCGTCTTTACGATGTGCTTTTTCGCATAGTGACCGAGCTCGTGCGCCAGCACCGACTCCACTTCCGCCGGCGCAAGGGTTTTCAACAGCGTGTCGAAGAATACGATGCGCCGCGCGCGGCCGAAGCCGACGAAGTAGGCATTGCCATGCGATGAACGCTTCGAGCCGTCCATCACGAACAACCCTCGCGCCGCGAAACCGCAACGCGCAAGCAGCGCCTCTATGCGCGCGCGCGCGTCGCCGGCGGGCAGTGGCGAGAACTTGTTGAAGAGCGGCGCGATCACTGTGGGGTAGAGCACCAGCATCAGCACCTGGAAGCCGATCCACACCGCCCACACCCAGAGCCACCACCACGCGCCCCCGTGCGCGATCAGCCACAGCACGGCGAGGATCAGCGGCAGGCCTAAGACTGCGGCGACCAACAGTCCCTTGGCGATGTCCGCGAGCCAGACCTTGAGCGTCGTGCGATTGAATCCGAAACGCGCTTCCAGCACGAACGTTCGCCACCACGACACCGGCAGCGACACCATACCGCCGACGGCGGCGACCGCGGCAGTCAGCGCGACGTCGTTCCACGGCGACGCCATGTCCGAGGTAAACGCCGCCACCCACGCGATGCCACCACCCAATGTCAGCGCCAGCGTGACCACGGCGTCGAGGGCGCGGTCGACACGCGCGAAGCGTTGCCGCGCCACTGTGTAGTCGGCCGCCTTCTGGTGCGCGGCCAGCGGTATGTGCGAAGCAAACGCGTCGGGAACGCGGTCGCGATGGCGCTGCACGCTGGCGACCTGGCGCGATCCCAGCCAGCTTTGCACGCCGATCATCGTCGCAAGCGCCGCGGCAAACAGTGCGCTAAACAGCCCGGCAGTCATCGTGGAGCGGTTTTCCTGTGCGAAAATACAGATCCCGATTCTACGCTTACCCCATGCCCCAGGACGCCGCACGCCTCATCTGGATCGACCTCGAAATGACGGGCCTCAAGCCGGATGGGGACCGCATCATCGAAGTCGCGCTTGTGATCACCGACGTGACGCTCGCCACGGTGGCGGAAGCGCCGGTGTGGGTCGTGCACCAGGCCGACGAAACGCTGGCGGGGATGGACTCGTGGAACCAGGGGACGCATGGCCGGTCGGGACTGATCGACAAGGTCAAGGCATCGATCCTGTCCGAGGCGCAGGTCGAGGAGAAGGCCCTCGAGTTCCTGCGCGAGCATGTCCCGCCGCGCGTGTCGCCGATGTGCGGCAACTCGATTTGCCAGGACCGCAGGTTCCTGGCGCGCTGGATGCCGGCACTCGAGGACTATTTCCACTATCGCAACCTCGACGTGTCGACGCTCAAGGAACTGTGCAAGCGCTGGCGTCCCGACGTCGCGCGCGGCTTCGACAAGGACACCAAGCACACGGCGCTCGCGGATGTGTATGAATCGATCGACGAGCTCAAGTATTACCGCGAGCATTTCCTGAAGATGGCGTAGCCGCCCGAGACGTCCCCCGTCGCACGCAGCCCTTGATGATCGACCGATGAAGTTCTGCAGTCACTGCGGCTCGGCGCGGCTCGAGTTCACGATTCCCCAAGGCGATACGCTGCCCCGCCACGTTTGCGCGGACTGCGGGACGATCCACTATCAGAATCCGAAGGTGGTGGTCGGCTGCCTGCCGGTGTGGGAGGACAAGGTGCTGCTGTGCCGGCGAGCGATCGAGCCGCGCCACGGCCTGTGGACGCTTCCCGCCGGGTTCCTCGAAAATCACGAGACTCTGGAAACCGGCGCGATGCGCGAGACGCTGGAGGAGGCCGACGCGCGCGTCGAGTTGCAGAATCTCTATGTGATGATCAGCATCGTGCACGTGAGCCAGGTGTTCGTGATGTTCCGCTCGCGATTGCTCGACATCGAGTTCGGACCCGGCACCGAAAGCCTCGAGGTCAAACTTTTCGCCGAGGATGAGATCCCCTGGGAACAGCTCGCGTTCCGCACGATCACGCGCACGCTGCGCAATTTCTTCCTCGATCGGCGCGATGGCGCGTGGCCGCTGCGACTGTCCAGCATCGAGCGGTCGCGTATTGCGTTGCCGGCCGGCTAGGAGCTACTTCGGCGTTTCGCACGGCCGCACGACGACCACGGCGATCGTGCCCGGCGTCACGCCCGTCCACCCGTAGAGCGACTGGCAGCGTCCGCCAGCGCACAGCCGATAGTCGTCGGTGTACGGGGACAGCGTCAACGCGAATTCCGGCAATGGCGCGATCGTCGGCGTCCACGACCAGCCGCTGCCGTCGAACCGCGCATTGGGACCGGGGTCCATGCCTGCGCCCATGCCCTCGATCCGAGCGCTCGTCACTGCGATCCGATCGTCGGCAACCCGATAGTGTTCTTCCCAGCGCGTGTGCTCGATCGAATGCGTCCACTCGAGCGAAAATTGAGGCGAAGGCAATGTGGCGCGCACCACGCCGGCAACCACGAGGCAGGCGAGTTGCAACGGAAATCTAGACGGCCGCCGATGCCGGCACGCGCCGCGTGCGCAGCAAATGCCACGCGACGAATAACGCCGACATCACGAATCCGACCTGGTCGGTCCATGGTGCCGCAGCAACCAGGAACGACGCTGCGGCAAACGCGAAAATCCGCTCCGGCCAGCCGATCTTAGCGCGCAGGTAACCGATGGAGGCCGCCCCCCACAGGCCGATCGCCACGACCGCCTTGAACACGACGTAGAGCACCCCGACAACCGACAAATGCCCGCTTGCGTCCGTCTGCAGCATCAGCGCGGGATCGTAGACGGCCATGTAAGGGATGACAAACCCCGCAATGGCGATGTGCGTCGCCTTCCAGCCGATGCGCATCGGCGAAGCCTTGGCGATCGACGCGGCGGCGAACGCTGCGAGCGCCACCGGCGGCGTCAGGTCGGCCATGATGCCGAAGTAGAAAACGAACATGTGCGATACGATCAACGGCACCCCGAGCTTCAGCAGCGCGGGTGCAGCGATCGCGCTGGTGATGATGTAGTTGGGTATCGTCGGGATACCCATGCCGAGGATCAGGCATACGACCATCGTCAGCATCAGCGACAGGAACAGGCTTTTCTCGCCAACCTGCAGCACGAATTCGGCGAAATTGGACGCGGCACCCGTTAGCGTCAGCACGCCAATGATCACGCCGACGATTGCGCAGGCGACGCCGACGGTCACCGCCTGGCGCGCACCGGCTATCAGGCTGTTGCGCATCAGCGCGAGCGTGGCGCCGCCGCCCTTGATGACGAAATTGATCGCGATCAACATGCCGATGGCGACAATCAGCGGCCACACGCCGAACTTGAAGAACGCGGCGACGGTGAGGCCGAGGACGACCCAGAAAATTATGCGGAATGCGATGCCGCGAAATCCGGCGGCGATCCCCACGCCGAGGATCAGCATGGCGGTGAGCGCCAGGCCGATGATCCCGGAAAACATCGGAGTGAAGCCGTCGAAGAGCATGAACACCAGTACGGCCAATGGCAGCAGCAGAAACCATTTCCTGCGCAGCGCCTGCCAAGGATCGGGTACCTGGTCGGGTGGCAGTCCCATCAGGCCTGCGCGGCCTGCCTCGAGGTGGACCATCCAGAATGCAGTGGCGTAGTAGAGGACGGCGGGAATGACCGCGGCCCTGACGATGGCGATGTAGGGAACGTTGAGCGTCTCGGCCATGATGAACGCGACGGCGCCCATCACGGGCGGCATGATCTGTCCGCCCATGCTGGAGGTGGCCTCGACCGCGCCTGCGAAAATCGACGAGTACCCGAAGCGCTTCATCAGCGGAATCGTGAACTGGCCGACGGTCAGGACGTTGGCAATGCCGGAACCCGAGATCGTTCCCATCATCCCCGACGAGATCACCGCGACTTTCGCAGGACCTCCACGCGAACGGCCGACGAAACCGAGCGCGATGTCGTTGAACAGGCGAATCATCCCGGCGTGCTCGAGAAAGCTGCCGAACAGGATGAACAGGAAAATGTAGGTTGCCGACACCAGCGTGGGAATCCCGAACAGGCCCTCGGTTCCCAGGAATAACTGGTTGACGATCTGGTCGAAGCCGTAGCCACGATGCGCGATCGCGGAAGGAAGGTATTGCCCGAACAGTCCATAGGCTAGAAAGATGCCGCAGATCGTCGGCAACGCCAATCCCATCACGCGGCGTGCGGCTTCGAAAACGAGAACGATGAAAATCACCCCGACGGCGAGATCGAGCGTGCTCGGGTCGCCCGAGCGCTGGATGAGGTCGGCCTCGAACACGAGGTGGTAGGTTGAGATCGCGAACCCCAGCCCGGCAAGCATCCAGTCGTACCAAGGAACGCGAGTGGTGACCGACCGCTTTCCGGCGGTGCGAATGGTGAACGACAGTGCAAGCAGGAAGCCGACGTGCAGCGAGCGGGTCGGCAGGCTCGACAGGGGCGCAAATCCCGCGATGACGAGCTGGTAGGTCGAGAAAGCCAGCGCAATGGCCGCGACGATCCTGGCCGCCGATCCCGACAGCGTTCGCTGGACGCCGCCTTCCTCGAACTTGCCTTCGTCGACAACGGGTGCAGTCGCCACGTTGTCGGCAGGAGCGCTCATCGCGTCACGTCGCGTCGGGCGACATCACTTCGTGATTCCCACTTCCTTGTAGTACTTTTCCGCGCCCGGATGCAGCGGTATCGGCATACCCGCAAGCGCGCTCTTCAACGTGATCGCCTTGGCGGCCGAGTGCGCCGCGACCAGCTGGTCGAGGTTGCTCCACAGCGCCTTGGTCATCTGGTAGACGACCTCGGTGCTCACGCCTTCGTGCGTGACCAAGAAATTCTGCACCGCCGCGGAAGGCACGTCTTCGTTCTGGCCTTCATACGTGTGCGCCGGTATCACCGCCGGCAGATACGCGGGATCGCCTGTCTTCTTGATCACATCGGCGGGAATCTGCACGACGACGATTGGCAGTGACACTGCCAGGTCGCGCAACGCCGACACGCCGAGACCCGCGGATTGCAGCGTGACATCGAGCTGGCGGTTCTTCATCAGCTCTACCGACTCGCCGAACGGCAGGTATTCGACCTTGGAGAAGTCCTTGTAGTCCAGGCCGGCGGCCTTGAAGATCACGCGTGCATTGAGTTCCGTCCCCGACTTTGGCGCACCCACCGATACGCGCCTGCCCTTGAGGTCGGCCAGTGTCCGGATACCGGACTCCTTGCTGGCGACGATCTGGATGTAGTTGGGATAGATCGCGGCGATACCGCGCAGTTTCTTGAGCGGCGTCTTGAACCCGGCTTCCTCGTGACCCTGCCAGGCATCCGACAACGAGTCGCCCAGCGTGAACGCGACCTCGCCGCGCCCGGCCTGCAGCAGGTTGAGATTTTCGACCGACGCCTTGGTCGCCTGCACCGAAGTCTTGACGCCGGGCACCGCCTTGCCGATCACGTTGGCCAGCGCGACGCCGAGCGGATAGTAGACACCGCTGGTTCCACCCGTCAGCACGTTGATGAATTGGTCGGCAGCGATGCCTGGGGCAGCGGCGGCCGCGAACGTGGCGGCGATCATGACGCGGCCGAAACAATGCAGGAGTTTCATTGGGAGTCTCCAGGTGAGATCGACGAATACTCGGGATGCGAATGCCGTTGCTGCACGGGCATGCGGAAAAAAGCGCGATTCTGCCCCTCGGCGCAGGTCAACTTCGGATTATAGTGGCAATGCCCCGATGAGCGAATCCTGACGCGAATGCCGACGATCGACCAATGGTTTGCCCGTTACGGCGAGTCCCATCAAAGCCGGGTCAACAAGGCATTGCATTGGATCTGTGTTCCCGCGATCACTTGGAGCGTGATCGCGTTCGCATGGTGGCTGTCGCCCTACGCGGCGTTGCTGCTGTGCGCGCTGGCGCTGGCGTTCTACGCCTACCATTCGTTGCCGCTCGCGCTGGGGATGCTGGGCGTCGTCGCGCTGGCGCTCGCGCCGCTCGCGCACCTGTCGGTGAACGTGGCGATCGCCGCGGCGGTCGTATTCGTCGTCGCGTGGATCGGCCAGTTCGTCGGCCACAAGGTCGAAGGCAGGAAGCCGTCGTTTTTCGACGACGTCAAGTTCCTGCTGATCGGGCCGGCCTGGCTGCTGGGCCTCGTTTACCGGTGGCTGCATATCCGCTATTGACGGGCCCCCGCATTGGCGTTCCTGATTCGCATGCGCGCGGGCCGCACAGCGCAGTATGATCCGCGAGACCCGTTCGCATCTCGATGAACGGCGAACCAGGCGACCACCGATGCTCCAGCCGACGATGACACCCAGCGCGATCGTGCGCGAGCTCGACCAGTACGTGATCGGCCAGGACGACGCCAAGAAGATCGTCGCGGTCGCGGTCTACGCGCATTTTCGCAAGATCGCGCGCGCGCGCGACGCCGACGTCGCGGTGGCCAAGAGCAACGTGCTGATGATCGGGCCGTCGGGCACCGGCAAGACTTTGATGTGCGAGACACTGGCACGAATCCTCGGCGTGCCGTTCGTCACGGCCGAGGCCACGGCGCTCGCGCAGACGCGTTTTGCCAACGAGGAGATCGAGGCGGTTCTGACGCGCCTCGTCGAGCGCGCGCAAGGCGACACCGACCTGGCGCGCCGCGGTATCGTGTTCATCGACGAGATCGACAAGCTCAAGGCCCGCAATTCACGCGACAGCGGGACCTCGGGTGAGAGCGTGCAGCATGCGCTGCTGAAGATCATGGAAGGCGCCGAGGTGAAGATCGGCGGCGGCCAGTATCTCGACACCACGGATATCCTGTTCATCTGCGGCGGGGCGTTCGTGGGCCTCGAAGAGATCATCAAGTCGCAGACGCACGGTTACGGGTTCATCGCCACGTCGACCGGCGACAACCGCAAGATCCTCGACCAGCTCAACAGCCGGGTGAAACCGACCGACCTGTTCACCTACGGGCTGATTCCCGAATTCACCGGACGGCTGCCGATCATCGCGCGCTTCGATGCGCTGTCGCGTGCGATGCTGGTGCGCATCATGACCGAGCCGCGCAATGCGATCTACCCGCAGTTTCGCGACATCTTCAAGGGCGAGGGCACCGAGCTGGAAGTTGGAGCCCGCGTGTTCGAACAGATCGCCGAGCTCGCGATCGAGTACAAGACCGGCGCCCGCAGCTTGCGCGGCTTGTTCGAGGAATTGATCGCGCCGATCTTGTACGACGTCGCCGACGATCACGCAATCCGCAAGGTCGTCGTGTCGTCGATGTTCAGCGAAGCGCAATACGTGCGCGCGTAAGCTCGCGGCAGCTAGCCCACAACGCGAATGTCGGCGGCGGCGAGCGCCGCTCCCAGCTTGTCGATATGCGCGCGCCCGGTGGTCTCGACCACGCACACCACGTGCACAGCCGACAGGTCCGGCCCGGCAAATGCACGATCATGGACGATCTCCTGGACCGATGCGCCGGTGGACGCGATCACCTCGCACAGCCGCGCGAGTCCGCCGGGCCGGTCGCTGATCGACACCGAGAAGCGCCACCGCCGGCCGTCGGCGACCAAGCCGGTCTCGATCACGCGATCGAGGATCGACAGGTCGATGTTGCCGCCGCACAATGCCAGCACCACGTCCTTGCCCTTCAGCGAATCGAGCTTGCCCGCCAGGAACGCCGCGAGCGGTGCCGCACCGGCGCCTTCGACGACACTCTTCTCGAGCTCGATCAGTCGCAGGATCGCGAGCGCGATATTGGCCTCGCTGACGGTCACCACGGTGTCCACGACGTCTTGCAGCATCGCGAACGGCAACGTGCCGATCGTCGGCACGGCGAGGCCGTCGGCGAGCGTCGACGACAGCGTCACGCTCACCGGAGAGCCGTGCGCGAGTCCTGCCGTCAGGCATGCCGCGTGCTCGGGCTCGACGCCGACGATCGTGACGCCGGGCTTGCGGCGCCTCATCACCGTGCCGATCCCCGACAGCAGGCCACCGCCGCCGACCGGCACGACAACCGCCTCGACCGACGGCGTCTGCTCCAGGATCTCCAGCGCCATCGTGCCTTGCCCGGCGATCACGTCGGCATTGTCGAACGGATGAATGAACGTGAGGCCTCGCTCGCGCGCGATCTCCTCGGCCTTGACGCGCGACTCGGACAGGTCGTTGCCATGCAGCACGACGGTCGCGCCGAGCGTGCGGCAGTTGGTCACCTTGACCAGTGCCGCGAATTGCGGCATCACCACGGTCACCGGAATGTTCAGCAGGCTGGCGTGATAGGCGATGCCCTGCGCGTGGTTGCCCGCGGACGCGGCGATCACGCCGCGTCGCGCACTGGCCGCATCCAGCTTCAGCAACGCATTGCGCGCGCCACGTTCCTTGAAACTGCCCGTGCGTTGCAGGTAGTCGAGCTTGCAGAAGACATGCGCGCCGGTGAGCTGCGACAGCGGGATCGATTCCACGCACGGCGACTCGAAGATGGCTCCGCGAATGCGCTCGCGCGCAGCGACGATGTCTTCGTAGGTGACGAGCGGGGCCATCGCGTCAGAACGGCAATTCGACGCCCGGCATCGCTGGTGCGAGCACCTCGCGGAACTCGCGCTGGATTCGCGCGAGCGCCGTGGCGTCGTCGGCTTCGAAGCGCAGCACGATCACCGGCGTGGTGTTGGAGGCGCGCGCCAGCCCGAAACCGTCCGCATATTCGGCGCGCAGTCCGTCGATCGTGACGATTTCCCTGGCGGTGGCGAAGCGTGCCGAGCGCTGCAGTTGCGCAACCAGGCGGTGCTGCTCGCCTTCGGCGCACGCGATGTTGAGCTCGGGCGTGGATAGCGCATCGGGCAGCCGATCGAGCACCGCGCCCGGATCGGCGTGTCGCGACAGGATTTCGAGCAGTCGCGCGCCGGCGTAAAGTCCATCGTCGAAGCCATACCACCGTTCGCCGAAGAAAGTGTGGCCGCTCATTTCACCAGCAAGTGCCGCGCCGGTCTCCCTCATTTTCGCCTTGATCAGCGAATGCCCGGTTTTCCACATCAGCGGCTGGCCGCCATGGCGTTCGATCCATGGTTTCAGGTTGCGGGTGCTCTTCACGTCGTAGATGATGGTGGCGCCCGGCGCTCGCGCCAGTACGTCGGCCGCGAAAAGCATCAGTTGGCGATCCGGATAGATGACAGCTCCGTCGCGCGTCACCACGCCCAGGCGGTCGCCGTCGCCATCGAAGGCGAGGCCTATTTCGCAATCGCCCTGCGCAAGGCGCGCGATCAAATCCACCAGGTTCTTCGGCTGCGACGGGTCGGGATGATGATTGGGAAAATGGCCGTCGACTTCGCAAAACAATTCGACGACCTCGCATCCCATGCGTCGGAACAACGCCGGTGCGAATGCCCCGGCCACGCCGTTGCCGCAGTCGATGGCGATTTTCATCGGGCGCGCGAGCTTGACGTCGCCGGCGATGCGCTCGACGTAGGCGTCGGCCACGTCCTGGGTCCGGTAGCGGCCTTCGCCGCTCGCGAGGCGCCCCGATTGGATGCGGCGGCGCAATTCCTGGATGTCGTCGCCCGACAGTGTGCTGCCGCCGATCACCATCTTGAGGCCGTTGTAGTCGGGCGGATTGTGACTGCCGGTGACCATCGCGCTGCATTGCGTGTCGAGGTGGTGCGCAGCGAAATAGGTCATCGGCGTGGTCACCATGCCGATATCGACGACGTCGGTGCCGGTGCTGCGGATGCCGTTCGAGAGCGCTGCCGCGAACGGCGGACCCGACAGCCGGCCGTCGCGACCGATGACGATCGTGTCACGCTGATGCTCCTGCGCCAGCGTGCCCAATGCGCGCCCGACCGCGCCGACGATCGGCGCGGTGAGCGTGCGGTCGACGACGCCGCGAATGTCGTACGCCTTGAAGATTTCGGCGGGCAGCTGCATGGTGGCGGAGAAAATGCTGTGCGCGTCAGGTGCCGCGCCGGAAGAATGATAGCAAGCGCGCGGGCAGCCAGCGATGGTGCCCCGGAAAGGGACCGCTCGCAAAACCTGCGTGACCGCCGTGGCGCGGCTGCTCCAGCGTGACGAATGCGCTGGCCTCGCGTGACGACGGCAGCGACGCGCGCGGGATGAACGGGTCGTTGGTGGCGTTGATCAGGAGTGTAGGCACGCCGACGCCACCGAGCCACGCCTTCGACGATCCGCGCGTCCAGTAATCGCGCGTGCCCGCGAATCCGTGCAACGGCGCCGTGACTGCGTCGTCGAAATCCCACATCGAACGAACGCGTGCGATCCGTGCCGCGTCGAGCATTCCCGGAAAGCGCCGCGCCATGGCGAGCGCCTTGGGCTTCAGGTCGGCGAGGAAATGCCACGTGTAGATCCGGTTCGCCCCTAACCCGATTGCGGTGCCCGAGGCCATCAGGTCCAGCGGCGTCGAGATCGCTGCCGCCGCCTCGAGACCCGCGGCGGCGGCGTTGCCTTGCCGGCCGAGCCAGTTGAGCAGCGCGCTGCCACCGAGCGACATCCCGACTGCATAGACCTTGGTCGCCGGATCGATGCGCGCGCGCACGGCGTCGAGCATGGCGCCGACCTCGGCATGGTCGCCCGAATGATAGGCGCGCGGCAGGCGATTGGGCGCTCCGCCGCAGCCGCGAAAATGCGGAACCACGCCGCGCCATCCGAGGTCCGCGAGATGGGCGAACAGTGCACGCGAGTAATGCGAATGCGAGCTGCCTTCGAGTCCATGGAACAGCACGACCATCGGCGCGTCCGGCATGGCGGGCGCGTCGAGCCAGTCGAACAGCCAGAAGTCGCCGTCACCGATCTCCACGCGCTCGCGACGCAGCGCCACCTGCGGGCGGCGCAGCAGGAACGCACCGATCGTCTGCGCGTGGGCACCCTTGAACCACGCAGGCGCGCGATAGGCATCCGGGCCGGCGATGGCGGCCGGATTCACGCGAGCGCGCCGTCCAGGCGTTCGACGATGGTCCGCAGAACCTCGACGCGCGCGTGCCGCTTGTCGTCCGCGCCAATCAGCGTCCACGGCGCATGTTCGGTCGAGGTGCGATCGACCATTTCGCCCACCGCCTGCTGGTAGTCGTCCCAGCGCTTGCGGTTTCGCCAGTCGTCCGGCGTGATCTTGAAATGCTTGTACGGGGTGAGTTCGCGCGCGCGAAATCGCCGCAGCTGCTCGGCCTTGCTGACCTGCAACCAGAACTTGCAGACGATCGCGCCGCCGTCGTGCAGTTGCTCCTCGAAGTGATTGATCTCGCCGTAGGCACGCTGCCAGTCGGCGACGCTGCAATAGCCTTCGACGCGCTCGACCAGCACGCGGCCGTACCACGTCCGGTCGAAAATCGTGATGCCGCCCGCTCGCGGAACATGCCGCCAGAAGCGCCACAACCATGGATACAGGCGCTCTTCGTCGTCCGGCGCCGCAATGGGCACGTTGACATATTGGCGCGCGTCGAGCGCACCGGTGACGCGGCGAATGGCGCCACCCTTGCCGGCGGCATCCGCGCCCTCGAACGCGAGCACCAGCGAACGCTTGCCGAATCGCTTGCGGCGGGTGTGGCGGGCGAGGCGTTGCTGCCACATCGGCAGCGCTTCGTCGTACAGCGCCTCCGACAGCGCGGGCGAAAGATCGATTGCGCGCAGCGCACCCGTGGCCTCGTCGATGTCGCTCGGCGGGTGTGGCGTGCGCGCAGGCCGCGTCGCGCCGGGCTTGCGCGCCGGCACCGCGGCGCGCTCGAGCCCGGCGAGCACCAGCTTGCCGATCGTCAGCTCGCGATACTGCGGATCGGCACCGTCGACCACGAACCAGGGCGCCGCCACCGACGATGTCGCGCGCAGCACGTCTTCCCACACGTCGCGCCGGCGGAAGTAGGCGGCCATGTGCTTTCGCGTGCGGTCCAGCGGATCGAGTCGCCAGCGTTGGTCGCGCAACGCCGCGATCCGCTCTTCCGCCGCCGCTTCCGACAGGTGGATCCAGACCTTCAGCAACAGCACGTTGTCGCAGGCGAGCATCGTTTCGTGGTCGCGGATATTCTCCAGTGCCTGCGCAAATCGCGCCGCGTGGCCGCGCGCCTGCAACCGGAATGCGTCGTTGTACCAGGCATTGGTGAAGATGCCGATCGTGCCGCGGGCGGGCAGCGCCCGCCAGTACCGCCACGCCGGCGGATGCGCATGCTCGTCGCCGGTGGGCCGAGGAAATGCGATCGTGCGGATATGCCGCGGGTCCATCCATGCGTTGAGCGTGTTGGCGGTCTCGCTGCGGCCGCCGCCCTCGATGCCCGCGAACAGCACCAGCAGCGACGCGCGCGACTTCTCGGCCAGCGCGAACTGGGCGTTCAGCAGCGATTCGCGCAACCCCGGCAATGCGCGGGCAAATGCCGACTTGGAAAGACGTCCTTGTTCCGCAGTCTCGAGCATCCGCTGGCCGCGTTTCATTCGCCGCGAAGGCGGCGCGCGCGGACTGCCGCGGCGAGCCCTTGTAGCGTCGTCACGGTGTCGTCCCAGCCGATGCAGCCGTCGGTAATTGAAATGCCGTACGCGAGCGGCTTGCCCGGTACCAGGTCCTGGCGGCCCGGGTTCAAGTGGCTCTCCAGCATCATTCCGACAATGCGCGCGTCGCCGGCGGCCACTTGCGCCGCGACATCGGCGGCAACGTCGACCTGACGTTGCGGCTGTTTGCGGCTGTTGGCATGCGAACAATCGACCATCACGTGCGCGGCGAGTCCCGCTCGGCCGAGCTCGGCACACGTCGCTTCGACGCTGGCCTTGTCGAAATTGGGCTCCTTGCCGCCGCGCAGGATGATGTGGCAATCCTCGTTTCCCGCGGTGTGCACGATCGCCGAGTGGCCGCCCTTGGTGACCGACAGGAAGTGATGCGGCGCGGACGCAGCCTTGATCGCGTCGACCGCAATTTGCACATCGCCGTTGGTGCCGTTCTTGAATCCCACGGGGCATGACAATCCCGACGCCAGCTCGCGATGCACCTGGCTTTCGGTAGTGCGCGCGCCGATCGCGCCCCACGCGATCAGATCCGCGATGTATTGCGGCGTGATCATGTCGAGGTATTCGGTTCCCGCCGGCAGTTCGAGGTCGTTGATCTCCAGCAGGATTCGCCGGGCGAGGCGCAGGCCCTCGTTGATCCGGTAGCTGTCGTCAAGGTGCGGATCGTTGATCAGCCCTTTCCACCCGACGTTTGTGCGCGGCTTCTCGAAATAAACGCGCATCACCACGATGAGGTCCTGCGCGAGCTCGCGGCGTATTGCAGACAGCCGCGTCGCGTAATCGATCGCGGAATCGTAGTCGTGGATCGAGCAGGGCCCGACGATCACCAGCATGCGATTGTCGGCGCCGTGCAGGACGCGATGAATCGCCTGGCGCGCGTCGTAAGTGGTGGTCGCCGCGCGCTCGGACAGCGGCAGTTCGCGCAACAAGTGCGACGGGGGCGCCAACTCGGTGATTTCGGTGATCCGCGTGTCGTCCACGCGCCGCGGCGCCTTGGCCGAGGGGGTAAGAATCGCGGTTTGCGGCGGGACTATGGGGTTGGACACGGCGAGCTCCGGAATTCATTTTTCATAAAAACCAATGGGTTAGCGACTATGCACCCAGGCAAGCTCCATTTTGCCACGGCCCATGCTGCGCCGCATGATGGCGCTCGCGCAACACCACCGGCACCGCCAACGCGGAAACGATTGCCCGCCGCTGTGCGCATACCTTAGACTCGAATCGAAGCGGGAAGGAGGGGCCAACAGTGGTGCTGCAGGACGGCCCGGACATTTCGCGAAAACATCGCAAATCTCTGGAGGGTTCCCATGAAACGTTGGATGACGATCGCGCTTGTGACGGCCTTCGCCGTCGTGTGCACGGCGCCGGCCATTGCCGCCGACAAGCCGATGACACCGCAGCAGCAGCGCATGACGGATTGCAATGCCAAGGCGACTGACAAGAAGGGCGACGATCGCAAGGCATTCATGAAGTCCTGCCTTTCCGGCGAAGAAAAGGCCGAAAAGAGCAAGATGTCGATGTGCAATACGCAGTCCAAGGGCATGGTAGCTGACGACCGCAAGAAATTCATGAGCGACTGCATGAAGAAAGCCGCATAATTCTGCAAGGACGCACGCTTACGAAATTCAGCTTTGTGTCGCTGAACCCGGTGGGCCGACCTCCTGTCCGACCCGCCGAAACTACAAGGCCGTGGGTAATTCCACGGCCTTGTTTTTGGTTCAAGCCAAGCATCCGCAAGGCCGTGGGTAATTCCACGGCCTTGTTTTTGGTTCAAGCCAAGCATCCGCAAGGCCGTGGGTAA
>JBEPUI010000035.1:0-32721 GCA_041691615.1 Pseudomonadota bacterium | reverse complement strand
GCGCGCCAGCGAAGGCGTCACTCGCAGGCGCGCTCATCCCTGTCCTTCGCGCCAGCGCCGCACCTGCCCGGCGATGCCCATCAGTCCGTGCGGCATCGTCGCCACCAGCACGATGATCGCGAGCCCCATCGACAGTTGCCAATGCTTGGCGAAAGCGCCGAACAGCGCATCGGACTGGAAGATCTCCTTCATCGCCACGAACGCCAGTGCGCCCAGCATCGCGCCGCGCAGGCTACCCAGGCCGCCGAGGATCAGCATCAGCAGCACGGTGCCGGATTGGTGCCATGACAGGATTTCCGGACTGACAAAGCCGTCCTTGGCCGCCCACAGCAGGCCCGCGACGCCCGCCAGCGCGGCGCCGATGACGAACGCGGCAAGCTTGTACGCATAGGTGGAGAAACCGGCCGCGCGCATTCGCAATTCGTTGACGCGGATGCCGGCCAGCGCGTGGCCGAAGCGCGAGCGCTTGACCATGCCCAGCAACCCGAACGTCGCGCCCAGCAACATGAATGTCAGGTAATAGAACGTGCGTGCATCGCGCGCGTCGGCGCCGAACGGAAGCGACGGCTTCATCGACAGGTAGACGCCATCGCTGCCGCCGCCCATCGCGGTGTCGTGGAAGACGTAGTACGCCATCTGCGAGAAGGCGAGCGTCACCATGATGAAGTAGACGCCGCGCGTGCGCAGCGACAACGCGCCGATCGCCACGGCGCACAGCGCAGTGACGAGCACGACGGCCGGCAGCAGCCACACCAGCGCGGCGGAGCCCGCCTTCGGCGAGAGCAGCACGGTCGCGTAGGCACCGATACCGAGGAACGCCGCATGGCCGAACGACACCATGCCCGTTTGTCCCGCCAGCAATTCGAGCGACAGCGCGAAGATCGCGTAGATCATGATCGTGGTCGCGAGATCGACGGCGAACTTGCCGGCGAGCAGCGGAAAAAGCGCGCACACGACGACTGCGACGACCAGCGGGCCCACGCGGTTGAGCGCGTCCGCCATCACACGCGCCGAAACAGCCCTTCGGGCCGCCACAACAGGATCGCCGCCATCAGCACGTAGACCATCACGCCCGAAGCCTGCGGAAACAGCACCTTGCCGAACGTGTCGACGACGCCGACCAGCAGTGCCGCGAACAACGCGCCGCGCACCGACCCGATGCCGCCGATCACCACGACGACGAAGCAGATGATCAGAACCTGGTTGCCCATGCCCGGATACACCGACGACACCGGTGCCGCGATCATGCCGGCAAACGCGGCGAGCGCCACGCCGGCGGCGAACACGATGCGATAGAGCATGCGGATGTCGACGCCCAGCGATTGAATCATCTCGCGGTTCGACGAGCCTGCGCGAATCGCCATGCCGAGCCGCGTGCGTGTCAATGCGTACCAGAGGCCGGCCGCCACGGCGAGGCACACACCGGACATGAACAGGCGGTAGACCGGATAGGTCATCAAATCGCCGAGCGGCACGTTGGCCGACAGCCAGGCGGGTGTGGCCACGCCGTGCACGTCGTCGCCGGCCAGGATGCTGCGCATTTCCTCGAACACCAGAATCAGCCCGTAGGTCATCAGCACCTGCTGCAGGTGCTCGCGACGGTACAGGTAGCTGACGAACAGCCATTCGAGCAGGTAGCCGAGCAGCACCGACAGCACGAGGCCGATCGCGAGCGTGGTGACGAATCCGCCGGCGAGGTGCAGCGACACCCACGGCGCCAGCGCATAGGCCATGTACGCGCCGATCATGTAAAAGCTACCGTGCGCGAGATTGATCACGCCCATGATGCCGAAGATCAGCGTCAGCCCGCTGGCTACCAGGAACAGCAGCAAGCCGTACTGGACGGCATTGAGGCACTGCACCAGGAAAGTCGCGAGGTCCATGCGGCGCGGATCGTATGAATCGTGTGGTAACGCTACCGGCGCGCATCGGCATATCGCCGCCGCGCGATTGCAAAAAAGGCCGGCAGGGCGGCGTGATGATTGCCGCGCGGCCGGCCCTGTCGTGCGATGGATGCTACATCGTGCAGCCGGGCGACGGGTCGGCGAGCGCCTTGACCGCCACGCTCACGTACTGGTTCTTCAGGCCGTCGACGCGCCGCAGGTAGATGTCCTGCACCGGCTCGTGCGAGCGGGACAGCGTGAACATGCCGCGCGGGCTGTCGATCTGCGCCTTGCCCATCGCCGCCTCCATCGCGTCGCGCTGCTTCATGTCGCCCTTCACGGCGTTGAGCCCGGCGGCCAGCAGCTGCGCCGAATCGTAGCCCTGCACCGCATAGACGTCGGGTGGGCTCTTGTAAGCCGCGGTGTACGCCGCGCGAAACGCGTTATCGCGCGGCGTGTTGAGGCCGTCGGCGTAGTGCAGCGTCGTCAGAATGCCTTGCGCCGCTTCGCCTTGCGCCTCGAGCGTGCCGTCGGTGAGAAAGCCGGGGCCGTAGAGCGGAATGGACTTCGACAATCCGGCCGCTGCGTAGTCCTTGACGAACTTGACCGCCCCGCCGCCCGCGAAGAATGCGTACACGGCGTCGGGCTTGGCGGACGCGATTTCGGTCAGCAGCGCCTGGAACTCGACGTTCGGGAACGGCAGCGTCAATTCCTTGACGACCTGGCCGCCCGATGCGGCGATGCCGTCCTTGAAGCCCTGCACCGATTCGTCGCCGGCCGCGTATTTCCACGTGATCGTGACGACTTTCTTCGCGCCCTTGTCGCCGGCGACCTTGCCCATCGCGTAGCCCGGCTGCCAGTTGGAAAACGACGCGCGGAAGATGTTGGGTGCGCACATCGGCCCGGTCACCGCGCGCGCGCCCGCGTTCGGGATCACCAGCAGCGTGTTGGTGTCCTTGGCGACCTTGGCCATCGCCATCACGACGCCCGAGTGCACGGTGCCGACGACGACATCGACGTTGTCGCGCTTGATCAGCTTGTTGATGTTGTCGACCGCCTTCGACGGCTCCGACTCGTCGTCGACCTTGAAGTATTCGATGTCGCGCCCGCCCAGCTTGCCGCCCTGCTGGTTGACGTAGAGCTTGAAGCCGTTCTCGATCGCGTTGCCCAGCGCGGCGTACGTGCCGGTGTAAGGCAGCATGAAGCCGACTTTGATCTTGTCCTGCGCGTGCGCGGCCAGCGCGAACGCGCCGAGCACGACGGCGGCCAGCGCGCGCGCGCCGGTCTGCGGGATGAATTTCATGGTGATGCTCCTCCTGGTTGTCGTTTGGGATGTTGCCTGACGAATTGCGCAATCGCCGTTGTCAGCAAGCCTGGCGCGTCGCGATGCGGCGAGTGCCCGCAGCCGGTCATCACGTGGCGCACGGCACCCGGCACGCGTTCGGCGATGCCGTCGATCTGCGCCAACGTGCCGTACTCGTCGCGGTCTCCTTGCACCGCCAGCAACGGGCAACGTATGGCGCGAAGCATATCCTCGATCGACCATCGGCGAAACTCCGGGTCGAGCCATGCGCCGCACCACCCGCCGAACGCCGATACCGGATCGTCGTGGTGACGCGCGAGACGCTGCTGGAGGTCGGTGTCGCGAAAGGCGTCGCGCGCACGCTCGATGCTTTCGATTGACACGTCCTCGACGCGGATGTGCGGCGCGATCGCCACCACACCCGCGACGTTGCCGGGGAACATCGCCGCGTGGATCAGCGCGATCGAGCCGCCGTCGCTGTGGCCGACGAGCCATGCCGGGTCGCTCGCGGCGTCGACGGCCAGCGCCGCAAGCAATGCGGGCAGCGCGGCTTGCGCCTGGTCGTGCATGAACGACGGCGCCCAGGTCTGCGAATGCGGACGCGGCGTCGAACGGCCGTAGCCTTCACGCGAATAGACAAGGCCGCGCATTCCGGCTGCGTCGCACACCGCCTGCGGCCAGTCGCGCCACATCGACAGCGATCCCAGACCTTCGTGCAGGAACACCGCGAGCGGCGCGTCGCGGCGCTCGGGTGCGACCCACGCGTATTCGATCGTGACCGGGCGGCCGGCGCCCGGAATGTCCACGAACTGGGGGCCGGGATGGGCAGCGTCGGCGGCGTCCGCGGCGTGCGCTGCGCGCGACGCCATCACGCGGGTTTCGATGTGCGCTCGCGCAGGCGGAACCGCTGGATCTTGCCGGTCGCGGTCTTCGGCAATTCGGCGATGAATTCGATCAACCGGGGATACTTGAACGGCGCCAGCCGATCCTTGACGAACGCCTTCAGTTCGTCGGCCAGCGCGTCGTCGGCGACGATGCCGGCGCGCGCGACGACATACGCCTTGGCGCGTGTCAGCCCGTCGGCGTCCGGCGTGCCGATCACCGCCGCTTCGAGCACCGACGGATGCGCCATCAGCGCGGCCTCGACTTCGAACGGCGATACGTACTGGCCGCTGACCTTGAGCATGTCGTCGGCGCGGCCCGCGTACGTGTAGAAGCCGTCGGCGTGGCCCAGGTACTTGTCGCCGCTCCGGGTCCAGGCGCCTTCGAACGTCGTGCGCGAGCGCTCGCGGTCGGCCCAATAGCACAACGCCGCGCTCTGGCCGCGCACGTAGAGATCGCCGATCTCGCCGTCGGCGACGGGTGCTCCCGCATCGCCGCGCAGCTCGATGTCGTAGCCTGCGACCGGTGTTCCGGTGCTGCCATAGCGCACCGCGCCCGCGCGATTGGAGATGAAGATGTGCAGCATTTCCGTCGATCCGATGCCGTCGAGGATCTCGCTGCCGTAGTGCGCGGTGAAACGCTCGCCGATGTCCTTCGGCAGCGCTTCGCCGGCCGACACGCACAGGCGCATCGCCACCTCGCGCCGGGCCGGCTTGTGGGCATCGGCAAGCATCGCCGCATAGAGCGTTGGCACGCCGAAGAACATCGTCGGCTTGTGCGTGGTGATGCGCTTCCAGACAGCGGCCGGTGTTGGCCGCTCGGCCATCAGCACCACACTCGCCCCAGCGCATAACGGAAACGTCAGTGCGTTGCCGAGCCCATACGCAAAGTAGAGCTTGGCGGCGGAAAAAACCGTGTCGTCCGGCGTCAGCCCCAGCACGTCCTGCGCGTAGGTGACGTGGGTCCAGTAGAGGTTGGCGTGCGTATGCACGGTGCCCTTGGGCCGCCCTGTCGAGCCCGACGAGTAGAGCCAGAAGCCGATGTCGTCGCCGGCGCTGTCGAAGGGCGCCGGTTGCGGCGCTGCGCCGCGCAGCAGCGTCTCGAAATCGCGGTGGCGCGACGCGGGATCCGCTTCGCCCGTGGCGGCACAGACGATGACGTTCTCGACGCCATGCGCCGCGTGCGCCATCGCAGCCTCGAGTGTGGCGAGCAGCGCCGGGGAGACGATCGCGGCGCGGACCCGCGAGTGCGCGAGCATGTAGGCGTAGTCGTCGCTGGTCAGCATCGTGTTGACGGCCACCGGCACCACGCCGGCATACAACGCGCCGAGAAACGCCACCGGCCACTGCAGGCCGTCATGGGCGAGCAGCAGCACGCGCTCCTCGGGCCGCAGGCCGAGCCCGATGAGCGCGGCCGCGAATCGGCGCACACGCAGCGCGAGCTCGCCGTAGGTCAGCGTGCCCGATTCGTCGATGTACGCGATGTGGTCCGGCTGCGCCGCCGCGCGCGCCAGGACATGCGCGGCGAAATTGAACCGGGCGGGCGGGGGAGGCAGGGCGGGAGTCACCGGCGTGAGTGCTTTCGTGGCCTGCGGGGGGCGTGCGTGCGAAGGAGTCGAAAAATAAGGCGTGGATCACGGCACTGTCAAGCACTATAATGCATGTCATGCCTCTTCCGACCCGTCTTGCCGCCTCTCGCATGATCGCCTCTGTCCAAGGCGCGGCGTCGGGCGCGGCTCCAGACGGGGTGCCAAGCGCTGCGCGCGATCCGTTCCTGCGCGACCTAGGTGAGCGCTTACGCACGCTGCGTGCGAGGCGCGGATTGACTCGCAAGGCATTGGCCGCCAGTGCAAACGTATCCGAGCGCCATCTGGCCAACCTCGAATCGGGGCAAGGCAACGCGTCGATCCTGGTGCTGTGCCAGTTGGCGGCTGCGCTCGATTGCCCGCTGGCCGACGTGGTCGGCGACGCCCAGCACGATTCGCCGGAGCGCCTGCTGATCGACGACCTGCTCAACCGGCGCTCCGACGATCAGTTGCAGGCGGCGCGTCATGCGCTGCTCAGCCTGTTCGGCGAAGCCGACCGGCCGGCGGCACGGCGCCGCATCGCGCTGATCGGTCTGCGCGGCGCGGGCAAATCGACGCTGGGCGCGATGCTGGCAGAGGCGCTGGGCATCGCGTTCGTCGAGCTTTCGCGCGACGTCGAGCGCGTGGCGGGCTGCCGGGCCGACGAGATTCACGCGCTCTACGGCCAGGCGGCGTACCGGCGCTACGAGCGGCGCGCGCTCGAATCCGTGCTGGCCGCGGACAGCGACGCGGTGATCGCCACGCCCGGGGGCATCGTGGCCGAGCCGGCGACGTTCAACCTGCTGCTCGCGCACTGCAACACAGTCTGGGTACAGGCGTCGGCGGACGAGCACATGCAGCGGGTGGTTGCCCAGGGTGACCTGCGGCCGATGGCGGGCAACCGCGAGGCCATGCACGACCTGAAGCGGATTCTCGACGGTCGCGCGGCGTTCTACGCCAAGGCAGATCTGCGCCTCGATACGCGCGGGCTGTCGTTGGCGCAGGCATTCGATGCGCTGCGCGCGCTGATTGACGGGGCCGCCTAGATGCATTATCGTGCATTAATTGTTTGACATATGAAGTAAATTGCATTCAACGCCATGACCGAAGCCGTCGATTTCCGCACCGACCCGTCACGCTACCGGCACTGGAAGCTCGCGGTCGACGGACCTGTCGCGACGTTGAGCCTCGATGTCGCCGAAGACGGCGGTATCCGCCCCGGCTATGCGCTCAAGCTCAATTCCTACGACCTGGGCGTCGACATCGAGCTCGCCGACGCGCTCGATCGCATCCGTTTCGAAACTCCGCAGGCGAAGGTCATCGTGCTGACCAGCGCGCGCGACCGCGTGTTCTGCTCGGGCGCGAACATCTTCATGCTGGGCTTGTCGTCGCACGCGTGGAAAGTGAATTTCTGCAAGTTCACCAACGAAACGCGCAACGGCATCGAGGATGCAAGCCGGCATTCGGGCCTGAAGTCGATCGCGGCGGTCAATGGCGCCTGCGCGGGCGGCGGCTACGAGCTCGCACTCGCATGCGACGACATCCTGCTGGTCGACGATCGTTCGTCGGCCGTGTCGTTGCCCGAAGTGCCGTTGCTCGGCGTGCTGCCCGGCACCGGCGGCCTGACACGCGTCACCGACAAGCGCCGCGTCCGCCACGATCTCGCTGACCTGTTCTGCACCACTGCCGAAGGCGTGCGCGGCCAGCGCGCGAAAGACTGGAAGCTGGTCGACGAGATCGCCCGGCCCGGGCAGTTTCGCGACGTGCTGGTGCAGCGCGCGCAGGCACTGGCGACGTCGAGCGATCGCCCCGCCGGCGCGGCCAGCATCGCGCTGACCCCGCTGGCGCGCGAAGCGGACGCGCACGGGTATCGCTATCAGTACGTCGACGTCGCCATCGAGCGCGCGCGGCGAGTGGCCACGTTCACGCTGCGCGGGCCGCCGCCAGGCACCGGGAGCGATCTGCCGGCGATCGTGGCGGCGGGTGCGACATGGTGGCCGCTTGCGTTCGCGCGCGAGCTCGATGACGCGATCCTGTCGATGCGCAGCAACGAGCCGGACATCGGCACTTGGGTGTTGCGCAGCAGCGGCGACATCGACGCGATGCTCGCGGTCGACGCGACGCTCGCGCGATTCGCGGGCGACGGCTTCGTGCGCGAGACCACCGGCAAGCTGCGACGCACGCTGGCAAGGCTCGACGTCACGTCGCGCACGCTGTTCGCGCTGGTCGAGCCGGGGTCGTGCTTCGCGGGCACGCTGCTCGAGGCGGCGCTGGCCGCCGACCGCATCTACATGCTTGCGCGACCTGATGATCCGGCGCACGCGCAGGCGCCGGCCATTGCGCTGTCGCCGCAGAACTTCGGCGCGTATCCGATGGTGCACGGCCGCGCGCGCATCGATGCGCGCTTTCACGGCGACCGCGACGCGATCGGCGCCGCGCATGCCGCCATCGGACACGTGTTGCGTGCCGCAGAGGCCGATGCGCTGGGCCTAGTGACGGCGACCCCCGACGAGCTGGACTGGGACGACGAGATCCGCATCGCGCTCGAACAGCGCGCGAGCTTGTCGCCCGATGCGCTGACCGGCCTCGAGGCGAACCTTCGCTTCGGCGGCGCCGAGACGATGGAGTCGCGCATCTTCGGCCGCCTGACCGCCTGGCAGAACTGGATCTTCAACCGGCCGAATGCCGTCGGCGACCACGGCGCGCTCAAGGTCTACGGCAAAGGCGCCAAGCCGCAATTCGACTGGAACCGCGTCTAGCGGCCAACGCCGCGGCGACCAAGGAATTTCCGATGACCACGATCGACTACGCCGAGCGCATTCCCAACAACGTCAACCTCGCAAGCGACAAGGCGCTGCAGCGGGCACTCGAGCAATGGCAGCCCGACTTCCTGTCGTGGTGGAAGGAAATGGGACCGGAGGGATCGCAGGCACTCGACGTCTACCTGCGCACCGCGGTGAGCGTGGAGCCGTCGGGCTGGGCCAACTTCGACTACGTGAAGATGCCCGATTACCGCTGGGGCATCTTCCTCGCGCCGCGCGACGAAGCCCGCACCGTGCATTTCGGCGAGCACATCGGCGAGCCGGCGTGGCAGGAAGTGCCCGGCGAGCATCGCGCCAACCTGCGGCGGATCATCGTCACGCAGGGTGACACCGAGCCGGCGTCGATTGAGCAGCAGCGGCATCTCGGCCTTACGTGCCCGTCGCTGTACGACCTGCGCAACCTGTTCCAGGTGAACGTCGAGGAAGGTCGCCACCTGTGGGCGATGGTCTACCTGCTGCATCGGCATTTCGGCCGCGACGGCCGCGAGGAAGCGGCGGCGCTGCTGCAGCGCCGCTCGGGCGACACCGACAACCCGCGCATCCTCGGCGCGTTCAACGAGCGCACGCCCGACTGGCTCGCGTTCTTCATGTTCACCTACTTCACCGACCGCGACGGCAAGTTCCAGCTGTGCGCGCTCGCCGAGTCGGCATTCGATCCGCTGGCACGCACGACGCGGTTCATGCTGACCGAGGAGGCGCATCACATGTTCGTCGGCGAATCGGGCGTGGCGCGCACGCTGCAGCGCACCGCCGAGGTGATGCGCGCGCTTTCGACCGAGGATCCGAAGGCGGTGCGCGCCGCCGGCGCGATCGACCTGCCGACGCTGCAGCGCTACCTCAATTTTCACTACAGCGTGACCATCGACCTGTTCGGCGCCGACCAGTCGTCGAACGCCGCGACCTTCTACAGCGCCGGACTCAAAGGGCGCTTCGACGAAGGCAAGCGCAACGACGACCACCGGCTCGAGGGCGCGACCTACGCGATCATCGACATTGCCGGGGGCGCGCTCGTCGAGCGGCAGGCGCCGATGCTCAATGCGCTGAACGAAGTGCTGCGCGACGATTTCATCCGCGACTCGGTGGCCGGTATCGGTCGCTGGAACAAGGTGCTCGACAAAAACGGCATCGCACAGCGGCTCGTCGTGCCGCACAAGGCGTTCAACCGCCGGATCGGCTCGCTCGCGGGCGTTCGCGTGAGCCCCGACGGACAGGTCGTCAGCGAGGCGCAATGGCAGGCGAGCGTGGCTGGGTGGCTGCCTTCGGCCGAAGACCGCGCGTTCGTGGCGTCGCTGATGGGCCGCGTCGTCGAGCCGGGCAAGTTCGCCGGCTGGATCGCGCCACCGCCGATCGGCGTCAACAAGCAACCGCTCGCGTTCGAGTACGTGCGCTTCGGATGAATCGCGATCGATGAACACGGCCGCGCTCGTCGACGTGCTGAAGCAGCACCTGATCGATCCGGAGATCTGCATCCGCTGCAACACCTGTGAAGAGACCTGCCCGGTCGATGCGATCACGCACGATTCGCGCAACTACGTCGTCGATGCCGCGAAATGCAACGCCTGCCTCGCGTGCATCGGACCGTGCCCGACTGGCGCGATCGACAACTGGAGAGTCGTGCGCCGCGACGATCCGCATGCTGTTGTTGCCCAGCTGACGTGGGACATGCTGCCGGTGGAGGACGATGCGTTGATGCGCGCGGCGATGTTGGCCAGACACGTGGCGGCCGGCAACGTAGCGGCCGGCAACGATGCTGCGTCTTGCGCAGATGCGGCGACGCCGGCGGGCATGGCGGCGGCCGCTCCTCGCGGGGGCCCGCTCGCCGATCCGCTCGCCATCCCAGGCGCGTCCGGTGCGGTGATCCCGCCGGCCAGCGCCGCGCACCCGCAGGTCAACCTGTTTTCGATGCGCGCGCCGGCGACGGCGATCGTCGCCGGCAACTTTCGCGTCACCGACGATTGCGCCGACAGCGACACACGTCACATCGTCATCGATTTTGGCGCCGTGCCTTTTCCGGTGCTCGAGGGCCAGTCGATCGGCATCGTCCCGCCCGGGTTGGATCGCGAAGGCCGCCCGCATTTCGCGCGGCAGTATTCGGTGGCCAGCCCGCGCGACGGCGAGCGGCCGGGCTACAACAACCTGTCGCTGACGGTGAAGCGCGTCACCGCCGACCACGACGGCCACGCGGTGCGCGGCGCCTGCTCGAACTACCTGTGCGACCTCGCCAAGGGCGATGCCGTGCAGGTGATCGGCCCGTTCGGCAATTCGTTCCTGATGCCCGACGATCCGGCGGCGCACCTGGTGATGATCTGCACCGGCACCGGCAGCGCGCCGATGCGTGCGATGACCGAGCGCAGGCGCAGGCTCGCCAACGGGCAGGGCGGCGGCTCGCTGACGTTGTTCTTTGGTGCGCGCAGCCAGGGGGAGTTGCCGTACTTCGGCCCGCTTACCAGCCTGCCGCGAGCGTTCATCGACATCAATCTGGCGTTCTCGCGAATGCCGGGCGAAGCCAGGCACTACGTGCAGGACCGGATGCGCGAACGCATGTCCGGCCTGGCGCGGCTCGTCGCCGATGCGCATACGCACATCTACGTCTGCGGCTTGCGTGCAATGGAAGCCGGTGTCATCGAAGCGCTCGCCGACGCGGCACAGGCCAACGGCGACGATTGGGAAGCGCGGTGGCGCGTGCTCAAGGCCGAGGGCCGGCTGCACTTCGAGACCTATTGAAGGACGATGAGATTCGCCGAGCTCACGCCGGGGCGCATCATCGTGCTGGGTCCCGTCAGCCTGACCGAGCCGCAAATGATCGCGTTCGCGCGCGAATGGGATCCGCAGTGGTTCCACACCGATCCCGAACGCGCGGCAGGCAGCCGCTGGGGCGGCCTGATCGCCAGCGGCTGGCAGACCTGCGCGATGGTGATGAAGCTCGCGGTTGACAACGTGCTGGCCGATTCCGAGTCGTTCGGCTCGCCCGGACTCGATTACGTCAAGTGGCTGGCGCCGGTGCGCGCGGGCGATGCGTTGACGTTGACGATCACCGTGCAGGATGCGCGGCGCTCGCAAAGCCGCGCCGACCTCGGCATCGTGCGCTGGCGCTGGGAATTGCGTAACCAGCGCGGCGAGACCGCGGTCGACCTCGTGGCCAACAGCTTGTTCGACCTGGCCGCCGCGTAATCCCGCGTCGCGTCGTTCACGAGCAAGAGCGCTTTACTGGCGTGGCTTCGACTGGCCGCCGAGCCAGGTGGCGGCGCGCACGAGCGCGCGCTTGTCGAGGTCGTTGAGACGCGCGGCCAGCGAGTTGTGCCGCTGCACGAGCTCGCCGATGTAGGCGGAGCGCTCGCCGACCAGCGACTCGAGTGCGGTGATCTTTTCCTGCGCCGCGCGCAGCGATGTGACGAGACCGTCGCGCTCGCGTGTCAGCGATGCCTCGGCCGCCGCCCGCCGCGGCAGTTCCTCGCGCAGCGTGTTGAGTGCCTGGCCGGACTGGTGCATTGCCTGGCTGAGATGCTCGCGCTCGGCGGTCGCAGCGTCGCGCTCGTGGCGCGCGGCTTCGAGCTCCGCCGTCAGGCGCGTCAGCTGGCGCATCGCATGGTCGCGCTCGGTGAGCAGCTTGTCGCGCTCCGATTGCATGTCCGAGAACTGCACGCGCCACGCGTCGATCTCGTCGGCGATCATCACGTAGTCGCGCTCGTGCGATTGCGCCGCTTCGCGCGTCTGCGCGAGCTCGTTGGCCAGCGTTTCCAGGTGGTGGTGCGCGGACAGGAAGCGCTGCGCATTGCCGTCGGCTTCGCGGCGGCTCTTCTCGACCTCCTCGGTGAGACGGGTGATCGTCGCGCGCTCGTCGTAGAGGTCGCGGTGCGCCTGCGCGAGCTCGGTGCGCATCGTCTCGGTGGCGCGCGGCGCTTCAGCGACGACGGTCGTCAGGCGCACGATCTCGCCGCGGGTCTTGGTGAGCTCGTCGATCAGCATCGAGCGTTCGCGCATGCGGTCCTCGCGCAACGCGTCGAGCTGTGCGGCGAGCAGCGTGGCGTCGGGCGACGATCGCTCGCGCAGCGCGGTGACTTCGGCGGCCGCGGCTTCCAGCATTTGCTGCGCCGCTGTCAGCTCGGTGGCAAGGCGCACCGACGCGTCGCGTGCGGCGTCGAGCTCGGCGGCGATCCACGGCGCAATCGCCGCCGTCAGCGCGGGCCGCGCCGACGTGGCGAGCGCCTCGACATCGCGCCGCGGATCGACTCCCGGCCCGAGCTTCGCGAGCCTGGCAAAGCCGGCTTCAAGGACGGTATCGAGCCCGGACTGCAGGTTGCCGCGTGCGCGGTCGTCGCCGTTGGCCGTCTTGCGCCGTTGCATGATAGCGCGCGCGGCTTCCTGCGCTTCGGCCGATGCCGCGAGCGGGTAGTTGGCGTCGGCGGCAATGCGTGCAAGCGTTGCCGCGGGATCGGCTTGCCATTGATCGAGCGTGAACACCGCGCGGCGCAAACCGCGCGAGCCACGCTCGCCCTCGACCAGGTGGTGGTGCCACAGCGCAAGCGATTTTTCCGGCGCGAACTGCGCGCGCTTGGCCAGCGCATTGGCGACTTCGTAGGGCCTCCGCAGCGCGATCGCCGCCGATACCGAGAAGCCGTTGCTTTCGAACGCCTCGCGCCAGAACGGCAGCAGCCGGCACATCCGCGGTTCGGCGACGACGGCCGCCTTTCCCGCCGGATATTCCTGCGCGACCGCCTCGATCGCGAGCCGCGTGAGTGCCTTGAGCGCGTCGCCGCGTTCCCAGCGGTCGGGCAGCGCCACGGGCGAATCCCATGCGATGCCCATGCGCCGCATCGCCTCGTCCGACAGCATCGTCAGCCGCGCGCAAGCGGTCGCGCCGGCGTCCTCGTCGACGGTCGGCGTCGCGGCCACGCCCAGCGAGGCACCAGCCTGCGCGAGTGACGTAGCCACGGCAGAAGTGCCGCCAGCGTGCATTCCCAGCAAGAAAAGGACGGATGGCGTCATCGGAAGGAGATATTCGCAATCATCGTGCCACCTTCCGGACGTGCGTGGGCGCAACAATGGCACGGGCCCGGCGGGCTTGGCGGGCCAGGCTGGCCGAGGCCGGCTCCGCCGCGGCAAGTGTTAGACCTGCCTGCCTGCGTCGACGACGATCGCCGCGAACTCGAAGTCTTGGCCACACCTTGGGCGAGCGCGGGTGACGCATCCACTACGCGATGCGGCATTGCGGCGCGCCGAAGCGAGGAGGCTACAGGGCCGCGGACGTCCCGCGCGAGTTCAGTCGGCGCTGGCGGTCGCCGGTTCGGGATCGGATCGCGTGGGCGCGTGCGCGCGCCGGTGCGACAGCCATTGCTGAAACTGCTCGAAGTAGATGTAGACGACCGGCGTGATGTACAGCGTCAACACCTGCGACACGATCAGTCCGCCGACGACGGCGAGGCCCAGCGGGCGCCGCGACTCGCCGCCGGCGCCGAGCGCGAGCGCGATCGGCAGGCTGCCCATCAGCGCGGCCATCGTCGTCATCATGATCGGCCGGAACCGCGTCATGCATGCGTAGAAGATCGCCTCCTCGGCGGGCCGGCCTGCGCGCTGCGCCTCGATCGCGAAATCGATCATCAGGATCGCGTTCTTCTTGACGATGCCGATCAGCATGATGATGCCGACGAACGCATACATGTTGAGGTCGCTGCCGAACACGATCAACGTGATCAGCGCACCGAAACCAGCGGTGGGCAGGCCCGACAGGATCGTCACCGGATGGATGAAGCTCTCGTAGAGGATGCCCAGCACCAGGTAGATGATGAAGATCGCCAGCACCAGCAGCACGCCCATGCCGCG
This sequence comes from Pseudomonadota bacterium, assembly GCA_041691615.1. Lineage (GTDB taxonomy): Bacteria > Pseudomonadota > Gammaproteobacteria > Burkholderiales > Casimicrobiaceae > VBCG01. The sequence continues at coordinate 18,447 of JBEPUI010000035.1, read as the reverse complement.
CAGCGACGACTGGAAGGCCTGTGCGGTGCCCTGGAACGTGCCGATCACCGTCCCCGGCAGCCGCATGTCGCGGGTGGCGGACTGGATTTCCTCGATCGCCTGCGACAGCGCGACGCCGGGCTTCAGGTCGAACGAGATCGTGACCGCGGGCAACTGGTCCTGGTGGTTGATCGCCAGCGGACCCACGGTCGACGACAGCCGGGCGACGACGTTGAGCGGCACCAGCGCGCCGCCGGTCGAGCGCACGAACAGCAGCGACAGGGCGCGCGGGTCGGCCTGGTAGCGCGGCTCCAGCTCCATCACCACCCAATACTGGTCGGTCGGCGCGAAGATCGTCGACACCTGGCGCGCGCCGTACGCGTCGTACAGTGTGTTCTCGATCTCCTGCGCTGATACGCCGAGTGCGGCCGCCTTGTTGCGGTCGATCTGGACGGTGACCTGCGGCTGCGTGATCTGCAGGTCGCTGGTCACGTTGGCGATCCCCTGCAGCGTCTGCAGCTTGGCCTGCAGCAGCGGCGCCCAGTGATAGAGCTCGGCGGTGTCGGTCGCCTGCAGCGTGTACTGGTATTCGCTCTTGCTCAAGCGGCCGCCGATGCGGATCGTCGGCACGTTCTGCACGTACGCGGCGATGCCCGGAATGTGGGCGAGTGCCGGCCGCAGCTGCTGCACGATGGCATCGGCGTTCGGCCGCCGGTTGCGATCCTTGAGCGTGACGAACAGCCGGCCCTGGTTGAGCGACGAGCTCGGGCCGCCGGCGCCGGCGAACGACATCACGTTGTCGACATTGGGGTTCTGCTGGATGATCGCCGCGACCTGCTGCTGCAGGTTCGACATCGCGTCGAACGAGATGTCCTGCGCGGCCTCGGTGATCACGAACAGCTGGCCGACGTCGTCGCTCGGCAAAAAACCCTTGGGCATCCACGAGAACAGGAAACCGGTGCCGACGAAAATGGCGGCGAACGCCGCCATCGTCAGGCGGCGGTGCCGCAGCACCCATTGCAGGCTGTCGCGGTATCCATCGAGCACCGCCTGGAACGCGCGCTCGTTGGCCATGTAGATCCTGCCGTGCTTTTCCTTGTCCTCGGCCCTCAGCATGCGGCTGCACAGCAGCGGCGTAAGCGTCAGCGATACGAAGCCCGACAGCAGCACGGCGACGATGATCGTGACGGCGAACTCGTGCAGCAGGCGGCCGAGGATGCCGCCCATGAACAGCACGGGAATGAACACCGCGACCAGCGACAGCGTCATCGAAAGGATCGTGAAGCCTATCTCCTTGGTGCCGTCGAGCGTAGCCTGCATCCTGCCTTTGCCCATTTCCATGTGCCGCGTGATGTTCTCGAGCACGACGATCGCGTCGTCGACGACGAAGCCGACGCACAGCGTCAGCGCCATCAGCGAAAGATTGTCGAGGCTGTAGTCGAACAGGTACATCAGCGAGAACGTGCCGATGATCGACATCGGCAGCGCGATCGCCGGGATGATCGTCGCGGTGACGCTGCGCAGGAACACGAAGATCACGCCGATCACCAGCCCGAGCGCCAGCAGCAGCGTGAACTGCACGTCGCGCACCGATTCGCGGATCGACGTCGAGCGGTCATAGAGGATCGACAGCTTGACCGACGGCGGCAGCTGCGCCTGGAACGACGGGAAGATCTTGCGAATCGCGTTGACCACCTCGATGGTGTTGGTGCCGGGCTGGCGGCTGACCGCGAGCACCACGCCGCGCTCGCCGTTGAACCATGCGGCGACCTTGTTGTTCTGCACGCTGTCGAACACGTGTCCTATCTGGTCGAGTCGCACCGGCGCGCCGTTGCGATACGCGACGATCATCGGCGCGTACGCCTTGGCGTCGTCGAGCTGGCCGGTGGCCATCACCGACGTCGCACGCTCGGCGCCATAGAGCGTGCCGGTGGGCAGGTTGACGTTGGCGTTGCCGATCGCCTGCTCGACGTCCCGGATCGCGATGCCGCGCGTGGCCATTGCGTTGGGGTCGAGCTGGATGCGTACCGCATATTTCTGCGAGCCGTACACCTGCACCTGCGCGACGCCGCTGACGGTGGAGATGCGCTGCGCGAGGTTGTTCTCCGCGTAGTCGTCGACGGTCGCCAGCGGCTGCGTTTGCGACGTCAACGCCAGCAGCATGATCGACGACTCCGCCGGATTGACCTTGCGCTGCGTCGGTGGCGTGGGCATCGACGACGGCAGCTGGCGCGCCGCCGCGGCGATCGCCGACTGAACGTCCTGCGCGGCGGCGTCGATATTGCGGTCGAGCGCGAACTGGATCGTGATCGCCGTGCTGCCCGACGTCGACTGCGACGTCATCGAGTCGATGCCGGAGATCGTCGAAAACTGCTTTTCGAGCGGCGTCGCCACGGCGGAGGCCATCGTGTCGGGGCTCGCGCCCGGCAGTTGCGCCGAGACCTGGATCGTCGGGAAGTCGACGTTCGGCAGCGCATTGACCGGCAACAACCGGTACGCGCTGATGCCGAAGATCAGGATGCCCAGCATCACCAGCGCCGTCATCACCGGGCGACGGACGAACAGGGCGGCGATGTTCATTTCGCGGTCTTTCGCGTCGACGATGCGTCAGCGTGCGTGAATTGGCGGGTGCGTTGGAGCGCGCGCCCGCTGCGCAATGTCACCGGCCCGTCGCCTTGGCGCCGGCCGCCATCCTGGCGCCGGTGTCCACCTTGGCGTCGGCGGCCAGCTTCGCGCTGGCGGGCACGTTTGGATCGATGACGATTGCGTCGGAAGGCGACGCCGCGTCGGTCGCGCGGTGGGCATCGGAGGCGGCGCTGGCACCGGCCGCCGGCGCCGCTTCGGCGGCGACCTTGACACCGGGCGCCAACCGCAACTGCCCGACGGTGACGACCTTGTCGCCTGGGGCCAGTCCCGACGCGATCACCGTGTCGTTGCCTTCGGCGCGCGCGACCTTGACGTCGCGCAGCTTCACCGTCTGGTCGGGACCGACGAGGAACACATATTGGCCGTTAGGCCCGTTCTGGATCGACGCCGACGGCGTGACCACCGCGCCGGCCTGCTGGGTGAGCGTCAGCACGACGTTGACGAACTGTCCGGGCCAAAGCACCTTGTCGGCGTTGTCGAACTGGGCCTTAAGCTTGATCGTGCCGGTGCTGATGTCCGTGCTGTTGTCGATGAACGAGAGCTTGCCGGGGACCGGCGCCGTGCCGGCGTTGTTGAGCGCGGCAGTGACCCGCAATTCGCCGTCCTGCTGGTAGTGGCGCACGTCGCCGAGGTTTTGCTCCGGCACCGAGAACGACACGTAGATCGGCCGCACCTGGTTGATCACGACCAGCGAGACCGTGTCGTTGGCCTTCACCAGGTTGCCTTGCTGGATCATGATCTTGCCGGCGTAGCCCGTCAGCGGCGAGACGATCGTGCAGTAGTCGAGCTGCAGCTTGACGCTTTGCATCGCCGCCGCATCGGCGTGCAAAGTTGCCGACGCGGTGTCGACGTTGGTCTTGACCTGCCCGTAGGCGTCGGCGGAAATGAACTTGCGATCGAGCAGGTCCTTGTAGCGCTTTTCCTGCTCGCGCGCGTGGTCGAGCAGCGCCTGGTCGCGCAGCATGTTGGCCTGTGCCTGCTGCAGCTGTGCCTCGAACGGACGCCGGTCGATGTCGAACAGCACCTGGCCTTTTTTGACTTCATCGCCTTCGGCGAACTTGACCGCGTCGATCTGCCCATCGACGCGCGCCTTGATCGCGACCGTGGTGAACGGTTCGACGTTGCCGATGGCGTAAAGGCGCACCGGCACGCTTTTGGCGACCACGGACGCCACGGTGACCGGAACGCCAGGATTTTGCTTCGGCACAGCGGAACGCGAGTCGGGCGCATAGTGGAACGCGATCGCGGATGCGCCTGCGATCAGGACGGCGGCGGCGAGGGTGATGTAAGTGCGGCGGGATGCGGGCATCGTGCTGGGACCGCGGAGACCCAAGTTGATTCCCCGCAAATCGGGGGGCCTGTACGTAAAGCGCTTGAGTTTAAGAGGTTTTTATGTGCTTGATGTGCACCTGCAACATCCTGAAACAATTGGCTGTTGCGGCGAGGGACTGGCGCTCGGGGTGGGCCCGGCTGGGCTCGAACCAGCGACCAAACGATTATGAGTCGTCTGCTCTGACCAACTGAGCTACGGGCCCGGCCTAACGTTGCTGACGCGGCACGGCGAGTCTCGTGCGCAATGACGGTCGCGGCCAGCCTGCCCGCGGCGTGTGGCGATTATAACGGAGCGCCGTCGTGGCGATGGCGCTCAAGGGACCGAGGACACGGGACTTGCCGACCGCCATGCAACACTCGCTGCGTGCATTGCTCGCCCCGGCCTCGGTCGCGCTGGTCGGCGCGTCCGAGCGTCCCGGCGCGATCGGACGCGTCGTTTTCGAGAACATTCGTGCGGGCGGATTCACCGGCGCGTTGCACGCGGTCAATCCCAACCACCGGCGCATTTTCGGCGCCCGGTCGTTTGCGACGATCGCCCGCATCGGCGAGCCCGTCGACCTGGCGGTGATCGCGACGCCGGCAGCAAGCGTGCGCGCAGTCCTCGACGATGCGGCCGCGGCGGGTGCCAAGGCGGCGGTGGTGATCACTGCGGCGCCGGGCGGCGATCCGCAGCAAGCGCGCGAATGGGCCGACAGCGTTGTCGCGCACGCGAAGTCGCTGCGCATTCGCCTGGTCGGTCCCGGCGCGTTCGGCGTGATTCGCACGGACATCGGCCTCAACGCGACGTTTTCGGATGTCGCCGCCGGCAAGGGCCGCCTGGCATTGGTCTCGCAATCGGGCGCGGTATGCACGGCGATGCTCGACTTCGCAGCACCGATGGGCATCGGGTTTTCAAGCGTGATCTCGCTGAACGAAGATGGCGACGTCGATGTCGGCGAGCTGCTCGATGCATTGCTGACCGACACCGCGACCGACGGCATCCTGATGTATGTCGAGGCGATTGCCGACGCGCGCCGCTTCATGTCGGCGCTGCGCGCCGCGGCGCGCGTCAAGCCGGTGGTGGTGCTCAAGGCGGGCCGCTCGCTGGAAATTCGTGGCGACGAAGGCGCGCCCACCCCCGACGAGGTGTTCGACGTGGCGTTGCATCGCGCGGGCACGTTGCGCGTGCAGACGTACACGCAGCTTTTCGCCGCGGCACGCGCGCTGGCGATGGCGCGCATTCCCCGTGGCGACCGGCTGGCGATCGTCGCCAACGGCCGGGGCGCAGCGCTGCTCGCCGCCGATCGCGCGTTCGACCTGGGGATGCCGCTGGCCGCGCTTTCGAAGGCGACGCGCGAGCGCCTCGACACGCTGCTGCCCGGCGAGAGCGCACGCAGCAATCCGGTCGACGTGCGTGGCTACGCAACGGCTGCGGATTACGCTGCCACGCTTGCGGCCACGCTCGCCGACGACAACGTCGATGCGGTCGTCGCATTGTACGTGCCGCGACCGATCGACTCGCCGCAGGACATGGCGCGCGCGGCCGCGCAGGTGGCGCAGGCGTCCGGCAAGCCGGTGCTGGCGGCGTGGCTTGGCGCGGTGGATCGCAACGCCGCGCACGCGGCGCTCGAGGCCGGCGGCGTCGCCAATTTCTACACGCCGGAGAATGCCGTCGAAGGCTTCGCGTTTCTCGCGGCGTATCGGCGCAACCAGCAGTGGCTGCTGGAGGCGCCGTCGTCGATGACCGACGGCGACACGCCGGACCTGGGCGCTGCCGGCGGGTTGCTGTCCCGGCAACGCACTGCGGGACCGGCGCGCCTCGCGCCGGCAGACACGGTCGCGCTGCTCGACGCATTTCGCATCGCACACGTCGATGCTTCGCCGGCGGCGAGCGCGGCGGATGCACGCGCGGCCGCGCGGCGTTTGCGCTATCCGGTGCTGCTGGTGCGCGACGGCGACGATCCACGGCGCACGCTGGCCGCGAACACGCGCGCGCTCGAGCAGAGCTTTGCGCAGCTGTCGGTCGATGGCGAACCGCTGCGCGTGGTGGCGACCCCGCGCATCGACGGTGCTCGCGTGTTCGCCGTCGGCGTGCATGTCGACGCGACCTTCGGTCCGGTGATCACGCTGGGCGCAGCGTCCTATTTCACCCGCGGCGCCAGTGCGACGATGCTGCCGCCGCTCAACCGGCGGCTTGCGCTCGACCTTGTTGCCGGTTGCGGTGAAGCGACCGCCGGGCTCGCGGACCCATCGCGCGAAGCGCTCGCGCGCTTGCTGCTGCAGGTCTCGGCGCTGGCGTGCGCGCTGCCGTCGTTGCAGGCGATGGTGCTGGAGCCGGTGATGGTCGGCGGCGGCGAGGCGATGGTCGTCGACGCGCGCATCGACGTCGACACCACGCGGGCGCTGCTGCCGCACTACGCGCACATGGCCATCCACCCGTATCCGGTGGAGCTCGAAGGCGACGTGCGGCTGCGCGATGGACAGCGGCTGTTCGTGCGGCCGATTCGCCCCGAAGACGCCGATCTCGAACGGCGATTCGTCGCCGGGCTGTCGGACCAGACGCGCTATTTCCGGTTCTTCTACCAGCTGCACGAGCTGACGCCGCAGATGCTCGCGCGATTCACGCAGGTCGACTACGACCGTGAGCTGGCACTGGTGGCGTTTGTCGGCGACGCTCGCGGCTGTGCCCGCGACGGTCGCGGCCGTGCCGGCGGCGAATTCGTTGCCATCGCGCGCTATGTCCTCAATGCCGACCGCAGCGCCGCGGAGTTCGCGGTCGTGGTCGCCGATGCTTGGCAGCGCCGCGGCGTCGGCTACGCGCTGATGCAGCGGCTGATGGATGCCGCACGCAACAACGGCGTGGCCCGCTTCGAGGGCACCGTGCTGCGCGGCAACCCCACGATGTTGCGCTTCAGTGCCGCGCTGGGCTTCACCATGTCCGATGACCCGGCGGATGCCGAGCAGGTGATCGTTTCGCTGCCACTCAGTTGACGAGGCGGTCCGGCCCGGAATAAAACTTGGCAAGCCGCTGTTGTAACTTTTTGCGATCCGCACACGGTGCGCGGACCATCACCCAAGGGAAACCAGCATGCCCGTTCGTTCCGCAGCACTGATTGCCGCCGCCATGTTGTCGCTGACCGCCGCCGCGGGCGCCGCCGCGCAGGCCGACATGTCGTTTTTCGTCACCAGCGCCGGTTCGGGCAAGGGCGCCGACTTTGGCGGCCTGGCCGGCGCCGACAAGCATTGCCAGGCGCTGGCCGCCGCGGCCGGCGCGGGTTCCAGGACCTGGCACGCCTACCTGAGCACGAGCGCGCAGGCAGGCGCCACGGCAGTCAATGCCCGCGATCGCATCGGCAAGGGACCTTGGAAAAACGCGAAGGGCGTGGTGATCGCCAGCAGCGTCGCCGAGCTGCACGGCACCAACAACCTGACCAAGCAAACGGCGCTCACCGAAAAAGCCACGGTTATCAACGGCGCGGGCGATACGCCCAACCAGCACGACATCCTGACGGGCTCGCAGCCGGACGGCACTGCGTTTGCGGGCGCCGACGACAAGACCTGCGGCAACTGGACCAAGGGCGGCAACGACGGCTCGGCGATCGTCGGCCACGCCGATCGCACCGGGCTGGACACCACGCCGCCCGCGCTGTCGTGGAACTCGTCGCATCCGACCAAGGGCTGCAGCGATCCGGGCCTCGTGTCGACCGGCGGGGCCGGACACCTCTACTGCTTCGCGGTGAACTAAAGCGGCGCCGGCCGCGGTCACTTCACCGCGCCGGCGGTGAGGCCCGCGGTCAGCCGCGATTGCAGCGGCAGGAACAGCAGCAGCGTCGGCAACGTGGCGATCGCCGAAGCCGCCATCACCGCGCCCCAGTCGACGCGGTCGTCGCCGAAGAACTGGTACAGCCCGAGCGGCAGCGTCTTCATCTGCGTCTGCGTGAGGAAGGCGAGCGCGAACAGGTACTCGGTCCAGCACAGCAGGAACGCGTACGTGGCGGTGGCGACGATGCCCGGCAGCATGATCGGGAACACGATCCGCCAGATGATCTGGAACTGCGTCGCGCCGTCGATCGTCGCGGCCTCGTCGAGGCTGCGCGGAACGGTCGCGAGATAGCCGGTCAGCATGTACACCGAGAACGGAATCGTGAACGCGGTATAGCAGAAGATCATGCCGGCATAGCTGTTGATCAGGCCCCACTTCGCGTAGGCGACGAACAGCGGATTCACCAGCATGATCCACGGGAACATCTGGCCGAGCAGCACGGCGCCGAACAGCACGCCGCGGCCCTTGAACTTGAACCGCGAGAACACATACGCGGCGCATACCGAGACGAACGTCGAGATCGCGGTGGCGGCCGTGCAGATCATCACGCTGTTGAGCGTGAACGCGACGAAGCCCGACGCGAAAATGCGCCGGTAGTTGGCGAGCGTGAAGCCGCCGGTCTCTCCCAATATCCCGCCTCCCGCCTTGAACGAGCCGTAGAAGACATAGATCGCCGGATAGACCATGAACAACAGCACGACGACGGTGAGGACGAGCACCGCGACCGTCGCGAGCGGCGTCGGTCGCGGCCAGGCGCCGCGTTGCGGCGGCGGCCTGTTCGCGCCCAGGTCGATCGCGAGCGCGCTCACAGGCTGTCCTTCAGTTCGGACGGCGCCAGGAAGCGGTAGTAGACGACGCCGAACGCGGCCATCACCAGCGCCATCACCATCCCGACCGCGGAGCTGTAGCCCAGCCGGAAGTCGACGAAGGCCTTGATGTAGATCTCGGTGGCGAGCACGTTGGTGTAGGTCCCGGGCCCGGCGCCGGTGGCGAGCCAGACGTAGACGAAATTGTTGAACGTCCAGAACACCGACATCAGCGTCAGCACGGTGATCGTCGGCATCAGGAACGGCAGCGTGATGTGCCTGAACTGCTGCCAGCGCGTGGCGCCGTCGAGCGCCGCAGCCTCGTTCAGTTCATCCGGAACCGATTGCAGGCTGGCCAGCAGCGACACGGTCACGAGCGGCACCGTGTTCCAGACGATGATCGTGACCACTGACGGCCACACAGTGCGCAGGTCGGCGAAGAATGCGACCGGCTGGTCGACGATGTGCAGGTCGCGCAACACCGCGTTGACGATGCCGTTCTGTCCGTCCAGCATCCAGCGCCAGATGACGACGGCGACGATCGGCGGCGTCGCCCACGGCACGAGGATCGCGAGCTTGGCGATCGTGGTGAGGCGCAATCGTTTCAGCACGGGTGAATCCAGCAGCACCGCCATGCCGAGTCCGATCAGCAACCGAAGGACAACCGACAGCGCTGTGAGCCAGACGACCGTGTTGAACAGGATGTGCGGAAATTCCGCGCTTCCCAGGAACTCGCGATAGTTGCCGAACCCGATCCAGTTGCCGCCGGTCTTGAGACGCAGCAGCGACAGGTCGGTCAGGCTGATCGCGAGGTTCTGGAAGGTTGGATAAACATAGAACAGCGCGAGGATCAGGAATGCCGGCGCCAGCATCAGCGCGATGAAAGAGCGTCCTCCTCGCATGTCCGGTCGTTTTACTCAAGTGTCGCGGCTGCCGGCGGCCGCCGCTGTCGCAGCGCCTATTGTCCGCGGTTCTGCATCAGCTTGGTCACCGCTTGCATCAGATCGTCGGCGGCGTCCTTGTCGCTGCGCTGGCCCGAGAGCGCCGCGCTGAACGCACGATCGGTCGCGTTCCACATCGCACCGATCGGCGCGGGCCCGTCGGAATAGGGGCCCCAGGTGCGTGCATAGCCGAGCTGCTCGGCGAAGCCCTTCAGCTCGACACCGAAATCGACCTTCTTCAGCAGCGATCGCTGCGCCGGAAACTGTGTCGTGTAGTACTTGGTGAAAATCGGTTCCGTCGCGAGGTACTGGATCAGCTTCCACGCTTCGGCCGGATGCCTGGAATTGGTATTGATGCCGAGCATGCGTCCGCCGATGTTGGAAGTGCGCGTCACGCTGCCTTTCGGAAACGGGCCCGACAGGAACGGCAGCGGCTTGCCGGGGTTGGCCGCCGCGTACGTTTCGAGCACCTGCTTGTAGGTGTTCGGCGGCATCGTGCCGATGCCCTGATTGCCCGAGACCAGTGCCTGCAGGATCGCCGGATCGTGCGCATCGCTGGCGCTCAGGTTCGATTTCGGGTTGTGTCCCTCGGTGATGTACGACTTGAAATACCGCATCGACTCCGCGATGTCCGCGGCGGTGAGGTCCATGCCGTACGTGCCGTCGGGCTTTTGCACGACCATCGACTTGCCGTTCGACCACCAATAGTAGTTGGCGAGGAACCAGATCGCGCCCGACGCCGATCCGCCGGCCGGAAATCCGAAGCCCGCCTTGCCGGTGCGCTTGGTGATCTGCGCGCTGGCGTCGTGCAGCTCGGTCCACGTGTCCGGCAGCTTGGTGATACCGGCTTCCTTCAGCACATCGGTCCGGTAGACCATTGCCCACGTGTCGGTGGTCCAGGGCAGGCCGAAGATCACGCCTTTCTTGTCCTGCGCGAGTTCGCGCGCGACGAAGTCGTCGAAGCCGTTGGGCAGCGGTGTCTTCTTCATCAGGTCGTTCAACGGCAGCAGTGCGCCCGCCTGTCCCATTTCCTTGACCCACACCTGGGCCATGTGCACGACGTCGGGACCCTGTCCGACCGCCGCTTCGCGCAGGAACTGGTCGCGCGCGTCGCGCCAGCCGATGCGCTGCAATTCGACCTTGATGCCGGGATTCTCCTTCTCGAACCGATCAAGGGCGGCGCGCATCTCCTTCTCTTCGGTGTCGTTGAAGCGAAAGGCGAGGTTCACTGTCGGCTGCGCGATCGCATGTCCGATTGCGAGCGTGGCCCCAAGCACGAAAGCTGCGAGTTGTAGCGTCAGTTTCCTCATCGTCGTTCTCCTTGGCGGACGCGGGGTCGACCGGACTCGGCTCGCGCGCCCACAGTTTGCCACGACGCGATGCTAACGTTACCATGCGGACAGTGTCAATCAGGAACGCCATGCCGGCAACGCAGGAACAGCCTTCGGACGAGCAGCGATCGCCTTCGCGGATGGAAGATGTCGCGCGTTGCGCGGGCGTGTCCGTGATCACGGTGTCGCGGGTGCTGCGCGAGCCGGAAAAAGTGGCGGACGTGACGCGGGCGCGCGTGCTGTCCGCGATCGAGGCAATCGGCTATGTGCCGAACCTGATTGCGCGAAGTCTCAAGTCGCGCCGATCGGGAATCATCGCGGCGGTGATTCCGAGCGTCACCCATTCGATCGTCGCCGAAGTCTTGCGCGGCATGACCGAAGTGCTCAACGAGGCGGGGCTGCACCTGCTGCTGGCGGACAGCGGCTTTTCGCCGCAGGAGGAGGAAGCGCTGGTCGCCGCATTCCTGGCGCGCCGGCCGGATGCGATCTACCTGACCGGCACGACGCACACGCCGGGCACCCGCAAGATGCTCGACGCTGCACGCATTCCGGTCGTCGAGGCCGGCACGCTGACCGATACGCCGATCGACATGGTCGTCGGCTACTCGAACTTCGCGGCGGCGCGCGCGATGACCGAGGCGCTGATCGCGAGCGGGCGGCGCAACATCGGTTACGTCGGCCAGTCCGGTCGTGACGTCATCGATCGCGTGCGTGACCGCCACGCCGGACACTGCGCGGCGCTTAGGGGCGCGCGCATGGGCGCCGACGAGCGGCTGCAGGTCGAAGTCGACCTGAGTTACCGCGGCGGTGCGGCGGGCCTCGCGCAACTGCTCGCGCGCGAGCCTGCGCTCGATGCGGTGTTCTGCACCAGCGACATCATCGCGATCGGCGTGTTGTTCGAATGCCAGCGGCGCGGGCTCGCAGTGCCCGCGCGACTCGCGATCACCGGCATGGACGACCAGGAGATCGCGTCCCAGTGCGTGCCCGCGCTGACCACCGTGCGCATGCCGCGCTACGAGATGGGGCGCCGCGCGGCGGCGATGCTCTGCCGGCGCCTCGCCGGCGAAAAGGTGGATGCCGCTGTCGTCGACCTCGGTTTCGAAGTGGTCATGCGGCAGACGAGCTGACACGATGAGCACTGCTTTTCGCAACGCGACCCGGGTGGAGCGTGTCACCGACACGTTCGACACGCTGGGCGAGTCCCCCATCTGGTGCGCGCGCGACGCGGTGCTGTATTGGGTCGACATTCGCGCGCCTGCGCTGCGCCGGTTCGATCCGGCGACCGGTGAAACGTCGCACTGGCCGCTGCCGGACCTCTGCGGCGCAGTGATGCTGTCGCAGGACAAGCGGCTGCTGCTGGCGATGCGCACCGGGGTGTTCCGGTTCGATCCCGACACAGAGGCGCTCGAGCCTCTGGTGGCGCCCGAGCCCGAATCGCTGGGCAATCGCCTCAACGACAGCAAGTGCGACCGGCGCGGAAGGCTCTGGACCGGCAGCATGCGCGACTATGGCGCCGCCACCACGGGCGCGGTCTACCGCGTCACGCCCGATCTCGCATGCGAGCGCATGCTGACCGACATCACGGTGCCCAATGCGTTGTCGTGGAGTCCCGACGACGCGACGCTCTATTTCGCCGACACGCCCGACGGGCGCCTGCGCGCCTATGCGTTCGATGCCGGCGAGGGACGCGTCGGCGCGATGCGCGTGCTGGTCGAGCGCGGCGTGCTGCCCGGCAGGCCGGACGGCGCGACCGTCGACGCCGATGGTTGCGTGTGGAATGCGCGCTACGACGGAAGCTGCGTCGCGCGGATCACGCCGCAGGGACGGGTCGACGGGATCATCGAAATCCCCGCCAGCCGCGTGACGTCCTGTGCGTTCGGCGGTGCCGATCTGCGCACGCTGTTCGTCACCACGGCGCGGCAAAAACTGACACGCGAGGAGTTGATTGCCCAGCCGCTCGCGGGATCGCTGTTCGCCGTCAGGCTCGACGTGTGCGGATTGCCGGAGCCGCGGTTCGGCGCCTGAGTAACCGGCGTCGCTGCGGGCAATGCGAGGTGGCGCCCGTGTCTACAGGTGGCGGCCGCCGGTCGCCTGCAGGTCGGCGCCGGTGATGAAGCTGCCCGCGTCGGAGCACAGCAGCAGCGCGGCGCCCGCCATTTCGTCCGGCGTTCCCGCGCGGTGCATCGGGCTCGAGCCCTTTTCGATGTCGGCCCACGCTTCTGCGTCGTCGCGGCGCCACCGGTTGCGTTCGGTGGCGATCAGGCCCGGCGACAGGTTGTTGACGGTGACGCCGAACGACGCGTACTCGCGAGCGAGGTTGATCGACAGGTTGTGCTGCGCGCTCTTCAATGCCGCGTAGATCGACAGCACGGGCTCGGGGGTCGTCTGGTTGACGCTGCCGATCGTCAGCACGCGCCCCCAGCCGCGCGCCTTCATCGGCGGCAATGCCGCCTGCAGCAACTCGATCGACGCCTTGAAATTGATCTGCACCTGACGCTCGATCTGCTCGGCGGTCACGTCGTCGAACGGCACGCGATACTGGATCGACGCGCACACGACCAGCACGTCGACACCGCCGAGCGCGTCGGACGCGGCCTCGACCGTGCGGCGGGCCTCGCCGGCCACGGCGAAATCGGCGTCGATGAGCGCGGCCTTGCAGCCGCGAGCACGAATGATCCCGGCAGTTTCTTCGGCGGCGCCCGGCTTGCCGAACGCCGCATCGGCGGCATTCGCATGATGGATGGCGACTGCGGCGCCGGCATCGGCGAACGCGAGGGCGATCGAGCGGCCGATGCTGACGCTGCCGCCGGTGACGAGCGCGCGCTTGCCGGCCATCGAAAACCGCGCCGCAAGCCGCTGCACGCGGTCGGCTTCAACAGCGCCGGTCAGCCTTCGCCTTCGAGGAAGCTGCGCAGTTTTTCCGAGCGCGACGGATGGCGCAGCTTGCGCAGCGCCTTGGCTTCGATCTGGCGAATGCGCTCGCGCGTGACGTCGAACTGCTTGCCGACTTCTTCGAGCGTATGGTCGGTGTTCATCTCGATGCCGAAGCGCATGCGCAGCACTTTCGCTTCGCGCGGCGTCAGCGTGTCGAGGATGTCCTTGCAGACGTCGCGCAACGACGCATTGACCGCGGCGTCGGACGGCGCCACCGTCGACTGGTCTTCGATGAAGTCGCCGAGGTGCGAATCGTCGTCGTCGCCGATCGGCGTTTCCATCGAGATCGGCTCCTTGCTGATCTTGAGGATCTTGCGGATCTTCTCTTCGGGCATCTCCATCTTGACCGCAAGGGTCGCCGGATCGGGCTCCTGGCCGGTCTCCTGCAGGATCTGCCGCGAGATGCGGTTCATCTTGTTGATCGTCTCGATCATGTGCACCGGGATGCGGATCGTGCGCGCCTGGTCGGCGATCGAGCGCGTGATCGCCTGGCGGATCCACCACGTCGCGTACGTCGAGAACTTGTAGCCGCGCCGGTATTCGAACTTGTCGACCGCCTTCATCAGGCCGATGTTGCCTTCCTGGATCAGGTCGAGGAACTGCAGGCCGCGGTTGGTGTATTTCTTGGCGATCGAGATCACGAGGCGCAGGTTGGCCTCGGTCATCTCGCGCTTGGCTTTGCGAGCGCGCGCTTCGCCGGTCGACATCTGCTTGTTGATTTCCTTCAGGTCCTTCAAGGGAATCATCACGCGCGACTGCAAGTCGAGCAGCTTTTGCTGTTGCTCGACGATGGCCTGCCGGTATTTGGCCAGTTGCTCGCTGTACGAATGCCCGGCCGAGACTTCGCGGTCGATCCAGCGCAGGCTGACTTCCAGCTCGGGGAACTTCTTGATGAATTCGGGGCGCGGCATGCCGCCCTTGTTCACCACCAGGTCCTGGATCTTGCGCTCGTGCTGGCGGATGTTGTCGACTTCGGTGCGCACCGAGTCGCACAGCTTCTCGACCTGGCGCGCGGAAAAGCGGATCTGCATCAGCTCGCCGGAAATCTTCTTCTGCAGCTCGAGGTACTTGGGCGCCTTGTGGCCTTCCTTCTGCAGCACGACGAGCATGCGCCCGTAGTGCTTGCGCATCGTCGCGAAGCGTTCCAGCGAGGCGACGCGCAGGCGTTCCAGGTTTTCCGCAGCGATCGCGCCGGCGTCTTCCTCGTCTTCTTCCTCGGTCTCGCTGTCGTCGTTGGCTTCGGCAGCCTGGATCTGCGAGATGTCCTCGTCGAAGTCCATCAGCCCGTCGACCAGGTCGTCGATCTTGAGCTCGTCCTTGGCAATCTTGTCGGCCAGGTTGAGGATCTCGCCGACCGTCATCGGGCACGCCGAGATCGCCATGATCATGTGCTTCAGGCCCTCCTCGATGCGCTTGGCGATCTCGATCTCGCCTTCGCGCGTCAGGAGCTCGACCGAGCCCATTTCGCGCATGTACATGCGCACCGGGTCGGTGGTACGACCGAATTCGCTGTCGAGCGTCGACGCGGCGGCTTCGGCTTCTTCCTCGACGTCCTCGGTCGGGGCGATGGGCGTCGTATCCGCCATCAGCAGCGTGTCGGCGTCCGGCGCTTCGTCGTACACCTGGATGCCCATGTCGCCGATCATCGAGATCACGCCTTCGATCTGGTCGGCATCGACCAGGTCGTCGGGCAGGTGATCGTTGATTTCGGCGTACGTCAGGAATCCGCGCTCCTTGCCGAGCACGATCAGCGTCTTCAGCCGGCGCTTGCGAGCCTCGATGTCGGCGGGCGTCAATTCGCGCGGCGCTTCGTGCTTGCCTTTGCCGTTCTTCTTGCTGGCGGCGTCTTCGGCGCGCTTGCCGGCGATGCGCGCGGCGATTTCACCGGCGCTCTTGACGATCGGCGGGGTCTTCGACTGCGCCTGTTGCGCGAGCTCGGCCTTGAGCGCGGCGCCCTTCAGCGGCTTGCCGGCGGCATCCTTGGGGACGACGGGCTTGACCGCGGTCGCCTTGCCGGCGGCGGGAACGGCCTTCAGCGGCGTCTTGCCGGCGGCGGGAACGGCCTTCAGCGGCGTCTTGGCGGCGACGGGAACGACCTTCAGCGGCGTCTTGGCGGCAACCGGTGCCTTTGCGGCAATCGGTGTCTTTCCGGCAGCGGCTTTTGGCGCATGCACGGCCGATTTGGCAACAAGCTTGACCACGGGCGTCCTGGCCGCGGCGGCCTTCGGCGCCGGTTTGCGGGCTGCCGCCGTCTTGGCCTTGACGAGCTTCTTCGGCTTGGCAGCCGGCCGCTTGGCGGCGGGCTTCTTCGCCTTGGCAGCGGGGCGGGCGGTGCGCTTGGCGGCGGGCTTGGTCTTCGCGGTCTTGCGCGAAGCAGGCTTGGCCGGCTTCCTGGACGCGGACTTCGGTGCGGTACGGGCGCGCGACTTGGCGGCGGACTTGCGGGCGGGCTTCTTGGCCATGGTCATCGGGGATCCTGGAAAATCGTCGTGCCGCGAAAGGCAGAGGCGTCGCGGGTTCCCCCTTCATGTGGGGACGCGCGGAAAAGCTTTAAAGTGTAGCACAAACAGACGCTTCCCGACGCCGTACAGGGGCATTTCGGACGCTTTCGCGGCTTCATCGAGGTTGGACCTTCAACGCGGCCAGGCGTTGCCGCATCGCCTCGCGTTGTTCGGGGCTCATTTGCTCGAGCGGCGTGGCCAGCAGGCGGTCGGTCTCGCGGGCCTCGTTGCGGGCAATCCACTTGGCCACCCCGTCACGCAGCACCGATTCGGCCTGTTCCGGCGTGATTTCCTGCTCTTCGGTGGTCGTGAGCGCCGCGACGATGACCGATTCGTGCACGCTGCCGATGAAATGCTGGATCAGCGCCGGCGTGTTCAGCGGCGTGCGCGCACAGCAGTCGATCACTGCCGCCAGCGCTGCGCCTTCGGGCGTGCCGTCGTCGGGTTGCGGGATGTCAACGCTCGCCACCAGGCCGGGTTGCAACAGCAAGGCCTGCAGCAAGCCCCGCGCCAGCGAAGGCGGGCGGCGCGATCTTGTATTGCCGGGTCTTGCGCGGCGTGACGGTGGCGGCGGCGCGGGCGCGTCGGCGACCGGTGCGGGCGTGGCGTTCGGATCGCCGGCGGCGCCGAGCAGCGTGCGCAATTCGGATTCGGGCAAGCCCGCCAGTTCGGCCAGCCGCCGGCGCAACACCGCGTGCAGGATCGGCGCGCGGATTTGCGCGAGATAGGACCTCGCGTCATTGGCGAGCGCCGCCTGGCCCTCGGCGGTTGCCGGCGGGTGCCGCGCGCACAATTCGTCGAGCAGGAACTCGGACAGCGGTGTCGCCGCCGCGAGCGCCGCTTCGAACGCCGCGCGGCCGCGCTTGCGCACGAAGTCGTCCGGGTCCTCGCCGTCGGGCAGGAACAGGAACCTCGCGTTCTTGCCGTCGGTGAGCATCGCCAGCGTGTTTTCCAGAGCGCGCCACGCGGCGCGCCGTCCGGCGGCGTCGCCGTCGAAGCAATAGACGACGGTATCGGTCTGGCGAAACAGCTTTTGCACGTGAATCGGCGTCGTGGCGGTGCCGAGTGTCGCCACCGCATACTCGACGCCGTGCTGCGCCAGCGCGACCACGTCCATGTAGCCTTCGACGACGACGACCTTGCCGGCGTCGCGAATCGCGTTGCGCGCATGGTAGAGCCCATACAGCTCGCGGCCCTTGGAGAACACGGGCGTCTCCGGCGAATTCAGGTATTTGGGCTCACCGCTGTCGAGAACCCGCCCGCCGAAGCCGATCACGTGGCCGCGATGATCGTGGATCGGAAACATGATGCGGTCGCGAAAGCGGTCGTAGCGCTTGTCGCCGTCACCCTGGATCACGAGCCCCGCTGACTCGAGCATCGGATCCTCGTAGTTGGCGAACACGCGCAGCAGCGATTGCCATGCATCGGGCGCGTAGCCCAGGCCGAAGCGCGCGGCGATTTCGCCGGTCAGTCCGCGGCGCTTCAGGTAGTCGATCGCGCGCGGACTGTCTTTCAGCGCGGCGCGATAGTAGCGCGCCGCGTCGAGCAGGTGATCGGTGAGATCGGCGACTTCGGCGCGCCGCTCGCGCTCGCCGGGACGCTCCTCGCGCGGCACGTCCAATCCCGCGTCGCGCGCCAGCTCCTCGACCGCATCGGGAAACGACCTGGCGCCGTATTCCATCAGGAAGCCGATCGCCGTGCCGTGCGCACCGCAGCCGAAGCAGTGATAGAACTGCTTGGTGGGACTGACGGTGAACGACGGGGATTTCTCGCTGTGGAACGGGCAGCAGGCCGCGTAGTTGGCGCCGGCTTTCTTCAACGGGACGTACTTGTCGATCACGTCGACGATGTCGACGCGTCCAAGAAGGGTCTGGATGAAGTCGTTCGGGATCAAGGCAGTGCGGCGGGCGGGCGCGCGCGAAGGCATCGCGCGCGAGTCGTCCTTCCAGGTGTTGCCCGACTCGCGCTTCGATGCGTCACACGGCAGGGAGCGCAGCCATTATAGGCGGGCAAGGGGATTTTGGAAGCGCTGCTTCGCCTCGAGGCGCCGGACGGTCCGGGCATCGAGAAGGCTGCGCTCGGCGCCCCTGGGATGGCCGGGGCCGGTGGCTCGCGGCGCAGCCGGACGGTCGCGCGCGGCGACCTGGCCCGGTTGCACGCGCTCGGGACGCCTCA
>JBEPUI010000034.1:0-34239 GCA_041691615.1 Pseudomonadota bacterium | reverse complement strand
CGCTGCGCCTTCTCGATGTCGTAGTCGCATTTCTGCAGCAGCTTCTGGATGATGTTCTCGACGTCCTCGCCGACGTAGCCGGCCTCGGTGAGCGTGGTCGCGTCGGCGATCACGAACGGCACGTCGAGCAGGCGCGCGAGCGTCTGCGCGAGCAGCGTCTTGCCGGAGCCCGTGGGCCCGATCAGCAGGATGTTCGACTTGGTGAGCTCGACCTCGTCGTCCTTGCCGCCCGCCTCGAGGCGCTTGTAGTGGTTGTAGACGGCGACCGACAGGATCTTCTTCGCCGGCTCCTGGCCGATCACGTACTGGTCGAGGATCTGGCGGATCTCGTGCGGCGTCGGCAGCTTGTTGCCATCCTTGCGCGCAGCCTCGGTGCCGGTGCCCTCTTCGCGAATGATGTCGTTGCAAAGCTCGATGCATTCGTCGCAGATGAATACCGACGGGCCCGCGATCAGCTTGCGGACCTCGTGCTGGCTCTTGCCGCAGAACGAGCAATACAACAGCTTGTCGCCGGAGGATTTATCGGCCATTCAACAACCTTGGCGTGTTTCGTGATGGTTCACCTTACTTCACTTTACTCGCGTCACTGGCGCTTCTGCAAGACCTGGTCGACGATCCCGTAGTCCTTGGCGGCTTCCGCCCAAAGGAAGTTGTCGCGGTCGTGGTCGCGCTCGACCTGCTCGGCCGATCGCCCGGTGAACTGCGCCATCATGGTGATGAAGCGCTTCTTGAGCTCGATCACGTACTGGGCGTGGCGCTCGATGTCGGACACCTGGCCCTGGAAACCGCCGGACGGCTGGTGGATCATCACCGTCGAATTGGCCAGCGCAAAGCGCTTGCCCTTGGCGCCGGCCGCGAGCAGGAACGCGCCCATGCTGGCCGCGAGGCCCACGCACAGCGTCGAAACGTCCGGCTTGATGAACTGCATCGTGTCGTAGATGGCCATGCCCGCCGACACCGACCCGCCCGGCGAATTGATATAGAACTGGATGTCCTTGTCAGGGTTTTCGGATTCCAGGAAAAGCATCTGCGCGACGATCACGTTGGCGGTGGAGTCGGTCACCGGACCTACCAGGAACACCACGCGCTCCTTGAGTAGGCGCGAATAGATGTCGTACGCGCGCTCGCCGCGTCCGCTTTGCTCGATCACCATCGGGACGAGTCCCAAGGCTTGTGTCTGTTCGATCATGGGTTGTTGTTCAATACAGTTGATGCGCGTGGACGCGATGCCATCAAGATGGGACGCGAAAGGCTGCGCGTCAAGTCCCCTCCGTCAAGTGTCGCGCCTGGCCTGCCCGCTGGCTGGTCGGCGTTGCTGGCGCCGGGATTGCAAAGGATCGGGTCGCGGTCTTGGCTTCGGGCGGTGATGTGGGTCGCGACGCGAATCAGCTCGGGGCGGTTTTTTCCGGATTCATCAAGGTGTCAAAGGAAATCGGCTTGGCGACCACCTTCATGCGAGTCAATGCCCAGTCGACGACGTTCTGTTCGGCCGCCTGCGACTCGTAATCGGCGAGCCGCTCCGGCTTTTCATAATGCCAACGTACGACCGCATCGGGCTGCTCGTAAGTCTGCGCCGCATCGTTGACGCGGGCGCGCACCTGTTGCGGCTTGGCGCCGAGGTCGTGGTTTCGCACCAGGTCGGCCATCAGCAGTCCCAGCGTCACGCGGTCGCTCGCCTGCGGGCGAAAGACGTCCGCGGTTAGACGGATGTCCTCGCGTTTCACGCCCTGCTGCTGCAGGTTCTGCGCCGTGCGCTGCAGCATGTTCATCGCTTCCATGTCGACCAGCGAGCCCGGAACGGCGAACTGCGCCTTTTCGCGCAAGCCGCGCAGCACCTGCTCCTTGATGACCGTCTCGACCCGCCGATTCATCTCGAGCTTCAGGTTCTGCTCGACTTCGGCAGTGAGGTCGGCGACCTTGCCGGTGGCGATGCCGAATTCCTTGGCAAATGCGTCGTCGAGCACCGGCAGGTTGAGCTCGGCCACCGAATTGACCGTCAGCGCGAATTCGGCCTTGCGGCCGGCTACGTCCTTGCCGTGATAGTCCGCGGGAAACTCGAGGCCGAACGTTTTGCGCTCGCCCGCCGACATGCCCGGCAGCGCCGCCTCGAATTCGGGCAGCATGCGGCCCTCGCCCAGCATGATCGAGAAATCCTTCGCCTGACCGCCGGCGAATTCCACGCCCTCCATCGTTCCGGTGAAATCGACGTTCACGCGATCGCCGACCTGCGCCGGCCGCGCCACCGTTTCCCACGTGCCGCGCTGCACCCGCAGCTTGTGCAGCGTGGCCTCGATATCGGCGGGCGTGAGCTCGACTTCCGGCCGCTCGATGGTTACGTCCGCGATGTCGCCCAGCTTGATCTCGGGGTAGATCTCGAACGTGGCGCGGAATTCCAGCGCGTCGGCATTGGCAGCGCCATCATCGCGAGGCTTGGGCTCGATGCGCGGATAGCCGGCCACCTTGAGCTCAAGGCTGCGCACCGCCTCGTCGAAGCTTGCCTGGACGCGGTCGGAGATCACCTCCGAACGCAATTGCGGCCCGTATTGTTGCGCAACCATCTTGATCGGGACCTTGCCCGGCCGAAAGCCCGGCAGCTTGACGGTCTTGGCAAGCCGCGACAGGCGCTTCTCGACCTCGCCCTCGATTTCCTTGATCGGCACGGCGACATCGACGCGACGCTCGAGCTGACCGGTCGACTCCACTGGATTTTGCATGACGGTGCTTGCCTTGTTCCCTTATTTGGTTCGCAGGTCCGAAAGCGGCTGGACCTCGTGATTTCCGGCTCGACGCATCTGGTGCGAAAGGGGGGACTCGAACCCCCATGGGTTGCCCCGCCGGCTCCTAAGGCCGGTGCGTCTGCCGTTCCGCCACTTTCGCGTCGCGCGGGCTGCGAAAGGTCGCGCAGCGCCTCGCGTTTGCCCATGCGAATTTCCGTGCCGTTCGCGCGCGCAGTTATCCTTCCCGTCGCGCACCTGACCGACACCACGCCGTAGCCCGCAATCAGCTGCGAAAAAAGCGCGTCGCCGAACGTTCGATTATAGCCGAGAAGCCCGGCGCGCCGCCAGATTAACCCCGCCCGTGGCGCGGGCCGCCGGGTACGTGACAATGACCGGGTTCGCGGCAGCGCGCTGGCAAGAACCGGAATCACGTGTCCGTCGGTCATTACGAGAACTTCCCTGTCGCCTCGGTGCTGGTTCCCGCGCATTTGCGCGGCGCCGTGGTGGCCGTCTACCGCTTCGCGCGCGCCGCCGACGACATCGCCGACGAAGGCGATGCGAGCACGGCCGAGCGGCTGGCTCAGCTCACGCGTTTCGACGAGCGGCTCGCCGACATCGACGCCGGCGGCATCCCCGCAGAACCGCCTTTCGCGGACCTCGCGCTTGCGGTGGCGCGCCACGGCCTGCCGATACCCCTGCTGCACGACCTGGTGTCGGCCTTTCGCCAGGACGTCACCAAGACGCGTTATGCGACGATGGCCGAGCTCGACGACTATTGCGCGCGCTCGGCCAACCCGGTGGGCAGGCTGATGCTGAGCATTTACCGCGCCGAAAGCCCGGCCAACGTCGCGGCGAGCGACGCGATCTGCACGGCGTTGCAGCTCACCAACTTCTGGCAGGACGTGGCGATCGACTGGCAGAAATCGCGCGTGTACATCCCCCGCGAATGCCTCGACCGGTTCGGCATCGACGAACAGTCGATCGCGCAACAGCGCGCCGATGCCCGCTGGCGCGCGTTGATGCGCTTCCTCGCCGACGACTCGCGCGCGCGCTTCCGACGCGGCGCGCCGCTGGTGCGCGACCTGCCTTGGCGGCTGTCGCTCGAGCTCGCGGCGGTGATCGCCGGCGGCCGGCGCATCCTCGCGCGCATCGACGCGATCGACGGCGACGTGTTCCGCCGGCGTCCGACGCTCAACGCGCTCGACTGGCTGCGCGTAGGGATACGCGCGCTGGTCCCCGCATCATGACGCCCGACCAATATTGCCAGCAGAAAGCGGCGCAGAGCGGCTCCTCGTTCTACTACAGCTTTCGCCTGTTGCCGGCTCCGCGTCGGCGCGCGATCACCGCGCTCTATGCGTTCTGCCGCGAAGTCGACGACATCGTCGATGAGGTCAGCGACCCCGCGGTGGCGCGCATGAAGCTCGCCTGGTGGCGCCTTGAAATCGCGCGCGTCTACGAGGGCAAGGCGCAGCACCCGGTGGCGCTGGCGCTCACCGAGACCGTCGGGAATTTCGCGTTGCCGCAATCCGGCTTGCAGGAAATCATCGATGGCATGCAGGTCGACCTGGAGCATTCGCGCTACATCGATTTCGCGCAGTTGCAGACGTATTGCCACAAGGTCGCCGGCGTCGTCGGAACGCTGTCGGCGACGATCTTCGGCTACGAGGACCCGGCCACGCTCGGCTATGCGCACGACCTCGGCATCGCGTTCCAGCTGACCAACATCGTGCGCGACGTCGGCGAGGACGCGCACCGCGGCAGGATTTACCTGCCCCAGGACGAGCTGCAACGATTCGGCGTTTCCCCGTCGCAGATCCTCAACGGCGACGCCAGCGGCGGCTTTCCCGCGCTGATGGCGTTCCAGGTGGCGCGAGCCATCGACTGGTACGACGGCGCGCTTGCGCAACTGCCCGCGGGCGAGCGCAAGCGCCAGCGCGCCGGACTTGCGATGGCGGCGATCTATCGGACGCTGCTCGACGAAATCCGCCGCGACGGCTACCGCGTGCTCGACCGCCGGATCGGGCTCACGCCACTGCGTAAGCTGTGGATCGCCTGGCGCGCGCGATGAGCGGCGGTTCACGTCATGCCCGCGGTTGCCGCGTGGGACTCGTAACCTGAACGCGAACCCGGTGAACACGCCAACCGACGCGATCGCCGTCGTCGGCGGCGGTTGGGCCGGCTGCGCCGCCGCGGTCGCGCTCGCCGATGCGGGCCATCGCGTCGAATTGTTCGAAGCCGCCGCACACCTGGGCGGACGCGCGCGGCGCGTGGAGCGCCATGGACTCGCGCTCGACAACGGCCAGCACCTGATGCTGGGCGCCTATCGCGCCACGCGCGCCCTGCTCGACCGCCTGCATGCCACGCCGCCGGTCGCGCTGCGGCCGCTGGCAATGGCGCCGTTCGCGCACGACCAACCGAATGCGCTGGCAATGACCGCATGGCGGCTTCCTGCGCCCTTCAACCTGCTGATGGGCGTTCTCTGCGCGCGAGGCTTGACGCTGGCGGAGCGCGTAGCCACGCTGCGCTGGTTCGCGCGCCTCAAGGCGGCACGCTACCAATGCCCGCGCGCGCAGACGGTCGCGGCGCTCACCGCGTCGTTGCCACCCGCGGTGGCCGAGCGCCTTTGGCATCCACTGTGCCTCGCCGCGCTCAACACGCCCGCTGCGCGCGCGTCGGCACAGGTGTTCGCCAACGTCCTGCGCGCTGCCTTCGGTGAAGGTGCGCACGGCTCGGACCTGCTGACCCCACATACCGACCTCGGCGCGCTGGTGCCTGATGCCACGAAGGCGTGGCTCGAATCGCGCGGCCACCGCGTACACCTGCAAAGCACGGCGACCGTCGTCGATGTCGATTCCGGCGCAATTCGCTTGGACACCCAGCACGCGCAGCATGCGTTCCGCGGCGCCGTGATCGCCGTCGCGCCGCATCAGCTTGCCCGGACGATGTCGCCGGCGCTGGTCGCGCGCGAGCAGTCGATGCGCGACGCGGCGGACCTCGCCGAGGCGCTCGAATGGGAACCGATCACCACCGCGTACCTTGGATACAGGCAAGCGATCGAAATGCCCGACGCGATGATCCGCCTCGACGACGCGCCCGGCCAGTGGCTGTTCGCGCGGCCGGACATCGTGCGCAGTGCCCGAAGCGATGCGCCGTCGCTGGCGTTCGTCGTCGCCGTCGTGCTGTCGGCGCACGGTGCGCACGACGCGCTGCCGCACGACACGCTCGCGGCGGCGGTTGACCAGCAGCTGCGCGATCGCCGCGCGGACTGGCCGGCACTGGCCTGGTCGCAAGTCATCGAGGAAAAGCGCGCGACGTACGCGTGCACGCCGACGAGCGCGCGGCCTTTGGCCGGACTGCTCGTTGCGGGTTTGGCGTTGGCCGGGGACTACACCGACCACGAATTTCCGGCGACGCTCGAAGCGGCGGTGCGCAGCGGTAACCGCGCAGCGGCGGCGTTCGGCGCAAGACCCGCACGCTGAGGCAAACCACGCCATGCGCGATTGCCGCGGGTCAGCTCAGCGCCACGCCCAGAAATCGTTCGGATCGTCGAGCAACGACCGCGCGATGACGCCCTTGTGCACTTCCGACGCGCCGTCGACCAGGCGCGCCTGGCGGGCGTAGCGATAGATCCACTCGAGCGGCGTATCGGTCGAGTAGCCACGTGCGCCGCACAACTGGATCGCCGTGTCCGCTGCGCGGTGCAAGGCGTCGGCGACGACGATCTTGGCCATCGATATCTCGCGCCGCGCGAACGATCCTTCGTCGAGCGCCCTGGCCGCGCGCAGCGTCAGCAGCCGTCCGATGTCGATTTGCATCGCCGCGTCGGCGAGCATTGCCTGCACGCTGTCGATCGAGGCGAGCGTGCGGCCGCCGTTCTCGCGGGTCTCGACGTAGGGAATCGCGATCGTCAGCGCACGGCGCGCGAGCCCGAGCCAGCGCATGCAATGCGTCAGCCGCGCCGGCCCGAGGCGAATCTGGGTGAGCTTGAGTCCCTCGCCCACGCCCATCAGCCGCGCGTCGTCGCCGAGCGTCATCTGCTCGAACGCGATCTCGCAATGGCCGCCGTGCTCTTCGGGCCCCATCACCCCAATGCGCCGCACGATGCTGAAACCCGGTGTGTCGCGATCGAACAGGAAAGCCGTCAGTCCCCTGCGCGGATTGTCCGACGTGCGCGCGATCACGATGAAGTGTTGCGCAATGCCCGCACCCGTGATGAACCACTTGCGGCCGTGGAGCACCCAGCGGTCACCGCTTCGCACCGCGCGCGTGCGGGTCATCGTCGGGTCCGACCCGCCGCCCGGCGGCGGCTCGGTCATCGCGAATGCCGAGCGCACGCGGCCATCGACGATCGGTGCGAGCCAGCGCGCCTTTTGCGCGGCCGTGCCGACCGCGGCCAGCACCCGCATGTTGCCGTCGTCGGGTGCCGCGCAGTTGAACGCGGCCGGGCCGAAAATGGATCCGTTCATCGCTTCGTAGCACGGCACCAGCGCCTGCATCGACAGGCCAAGCCCGCCGTCGGCGCGCGGCACCTGGGGCGCCCAGAGTCCCGCGGCCTTGACCTCGCCGCGCAACGCTTCGAGCACGTCGAGCCGCAGGTTGTCGTGATCGTCGTAGTTGCCGCGGTCGGCCTCGAGCGGCACGATGCGCTTGGTCACGAAGGCCTCGATGCGCGCTCGCAACGATGCCACTTCCGCGGTCGCGGTCGGCCCGTCCGCGGTCGCGGTTGGCGTTTGCGCGCTCAAAGCCATGCCAGCGCGTGTCCGCCATCGACGGACAGCGTGGCACCGGTGATGTAGCGGCCGGCGTCGCTGGCGAGCAGCAGCAGCGCGCCGTCCAAGTCGGACGCTTCGCCGAAACGGCGCGCGGGCACGCGCCTGGCGATCGCCTCGCCCGCCGGCGAGCGCAGGAACTCGCGGTTGAGGTCGGTCTCGACGTAGCCGGGCGCCAGCGCATTGACGCGAATGCGCTGCGGCGCCCATTCCAGCGCGAGCGCCTCGGTCAGCTTCAGCAGTCCCGCCTTGGCCGCGATGTACGCGGGCAACTGCTTGGCCACGCGCAGCGCGAGCACCGACGCGATGTTGACGATTGAGCCGCCGTTACCTGCGCGCTCCATCGCTGCGGCTGTCGCGCGCGCGACGCGAAATGCGCCGGTCAGGTTGGTGTCGACGACATCGTTCCATTGCGCGTCCGACGTCAACGCCGCCGGCCGCGTCAATGCGACGCCGGCGTTGTTGACGAGGATATCCAGCCGCTTGCCGTGCAATAACGCCTGCTCGACCGCCGCGTCGACGCTCGCCGCGTCGCGAACGTCGCCGGCGAGCGCGAGGAACGGGCGCCGTTGCGCCCGCAGCGTGTCCGACAGCGCCGAAAGCGATGCGACGTCACGCGCGAGCGCCACCACGTGCGCGCCATGCGCGGACAACACTTGCGCGAAATGCCGCCCGAGGCCCCGCGACGCGCCGGTGACCAGCGCCACGCGGCCCTGCAGGAGATCGGGCGTGAACATCGCGCGAGTCTACCGGCTCGGCGGATCGCGCGGCAATCGCCTGGGATCGCTGATCGCGAGCCGCGCACGCGTCAAGGCCGACAGCTCGCCGTGCAACCGGCGTTGCGAGGCGATGTCGCGCAGGTCGCATTCCTCCACTTGCCGCCACATGTCGCCCGTGTCGTCATGCGCCGCCGTGGCGGCCATTTCACGCAGCGCGATCGCCATCGCGTGCGCGATCATTCTCAGCGCATGGCGATCCTGCGTCGCCGTATTCGCCGCCAGGTCCACCGCCGTCGCGTGCGCGACTTCGAGCAGCTCGCGTGCATCGGGCCGGTCAGGCAAGGCGATCTCCCGTCAATTCGAGCATCTGCCATTCGAGCTCGGGCAGCAGGCGTCCCGTCAGCGCGAGCTCGAGCGAGCGTTCCCCGGATTCGAGAAAGCGCAGCGTCTGCTGCAAGGCGATTACTGCCCAGCGCAATTGCGCGAGCACCTGCCACGTCACCAAATCCTCCGCCGCATGCCGCGTGTCGGCCGCGGCGTTGTAGCCACGCAGGAAATCGTCGATCGCTGCAAGCCCGCCCGCACCGCGATCCGGACGCGCAAAGCGCCAGCACGGCGCGCAGAACCAGCCGAGGTCTTCCAGCGGGTTGCCCCAGCCGGCAAACTCCCAATCAAGCGTGGCGGCTAGCCGCTGGCCATCGACCAGCAGGTTGCCTACCCGATAGTCGCGGTGCACCAGCACGGAAGCCTCTTGCCGCGCAATTCGCGCCTCGAGCCATCGCAGCGTCCACGCGAGCACGGGCCGCGCGTCGCCGGTGATCGCACGCCAGTGGTCGATGGACTTGCGGTAGCCATCGAGCGCATCGCGCGTGGGATTCGCCGGCACGGCGCCGAGGCATTCAAGTCGGGATTGCGGCGGCGCGATCGCGTGCACGCGGGCGAGATTGGCGCCGATCGCCGCGACCAGCGCCGCGCCATCGACGATGCGCGCGTCGCGTGTCAACCGGTGACCCGATGCATCGCCGTCGACGAAGGCCATCACGATGAACGCCGGCCATTGTGCGTCGCCCGCACGGAAAGCCACCGGCCGCGGCGTGGCGACGCCGGCATCGTGGGCTGCGCGCAGCACGGCGTATTCCTGTGCGGGCGCGCGGCTCGCGGCGATCCGGGACGCCGAGGCGGTGCGCAGCACCCATCGCTCGCGCGCGCCGACACCTGCGCCGACGCCTGCGCCTGCGCCGACGCCTTCGGGCGCCACGTCCAGCACGAAATTCTGCTGGATCGCGCCGCCCGACAGACGTTCGCAATGCGTGATCGCCAGGCGCTTCTGGCCGGTCAGCGCGGCGAGCAGCGACGCGCATTCCTCGCTGCCCCAGCGCACTGCGCCATCGCCGCCCTGCAGCCTCATGCGTCGGGCAATGCGCGAGCACGTTCGCGCAACAGGAATTTCTGGATCTTGCCCGTCGAGGTCTTCGGCAACGCGCCGAACACGACCGTCCTGGGCGCCTTGAAGTGCGCCAGATGCTCGCGGCACCACGCGATGATCGCGGCGGCGTCCACGTGCTGCGAGCCCGGCTTGAGCGTGACGAACGCGCAGGGTGTCTCGCCCCACTTTGTGTCGGGCCGCGCCACGACCGCCGCTTCGACCACCTGCGGGTGGCCGTAGAGGCATTCCTCGACTTCCAGCGAGCTTACGTTTTCGCCGCCGGTGACGATGATGTCCTTGGCGCGGTCCTTGATTTCGATGTAGTTGTCGGCGTGCCAGACGCCAAGGTCGCCGGTGTGATACCAGCCCTGCGCGAACGCGGCGGCGCTCGCGCGCTCGTTCTTCAGATAGCCTTTCATGATGGTGTTGCCGCGCAGCATCACTTCGCCCATCGTGACGCCGTCGCGCGGCACCGGCATGGCGGTCACCGGATCGCCGACCTGCACGGCCTCGAGCGTGGGCATCGGCACGCCCTGGCGCGCGATCGCCAGCGCGCGCTGGGCTGTGTCCGCTTGTTCCCAGTCGTCCTGCCATGCGCAGATCGTCGCCGGTCCGTACGACTCGGTGAGGCCGTACAGGTGCGTGACGCGAAAGCCCATGCGCTCCATCGCGACGATCACGGGCGACGGTGGCGCGGCACCTCCGGTGGCGACTTCGACAACGTGGCCGAACGCGCATTTCGCCGCATCGGGTGCGTGCACTAGCATGTTCAGCACGATCGGCGCGCCGCACAGGTGCGTGATGCCCAGGTCGCGGATCGTCGCGAACACCGCCGCGGGATCGAGCTTGCGCAGGCAGACGTGGGTGGCGCCCGCGGCCGTCACCGCCCAGGTGAACGTCCAGCCATTGCAGTGGAACATGGGCAGCGTCCACAGGTAAACGCTGTCCTGCGTGAGCTTGAACGCCAGCGCGTTGCCGAGCGCGTTGAGGTACGCGCCGCGATGGTGATAGACGACACCCTTCGGGTCACCGGTGGTGCCCGACGTGTACAACAATGCCAGCGAGTCCCATTCGTCGAGCGGACCGGGCCACGCGAACGCCGGGTCGCCCTCGCCAAGCAGGTCGTCGTATGTCAAAGCGCCAAGGCGCTCGCCTTGCGGACCCTCGCTGTCGGCGATGTCGATGACCAGGATCGTGCTGCCGAGCGCGGCCAGCGCGCCTTTCATCACGGTCGCGTATTCGGCATCGACCAGGACTACGCGCGCTTCGCCATGCGCCAGGCAGAACGCGATACCGCGCGCGTCGAGGCGGTAATTGAGCGCATTGAGCACCGCGCCGAGCGCGGGAACTGCGTAGTGGGCCTCCAGCAGCGCGGGTACGTTGGGCGCCATCACCGCGACGGTGTCGCCGCGGCCGATGCCGCGCCGCGCCAGCGCCGAGGCAAACCGCCGGCAGCGCGCATCGAACTCGCGCCATGTGAATGCGAGGCGGCCGTGGCGAACCGCAACCCGGTCGGGCCAGGTCAGCGCGCTGCGCGACAGGAACGACAGCGGCGACAGCGGCACGTGATTGGCGGCGTTGGGCGCGAGACCGCGCGCGAACGGATGGTCCGGCGGCAAGTTGTTCATGCGCACATCGGAGCGATCATTGCTCGTCATCGACCGGCGTGGCGGCACCTGTCCCGAGCGCGCGCTGCATCAGCACCACGTCGACCCAGCGGCCGAACTTGCGGCCGACCTGCGCGAGCGTGCCGGCATGACGAAATCCCGCGGCGGCGTGCACGCCGACCGACGCCGCATTGTCCGCATCGCCGATGACGGCGATCATCTGCCGGTCGCCGCGCCGGGTGCAGGCATCGATCAGCGCGTCGAGCAGCCGCCGGCCGGTGCCCTGCCCGATCTCGCCGGCGGCAAGGTAGATCGAATCCTCGCTGGTAAAGCGGTAGGCGGGCCGTGGGCGATACGGCCCCGCATAGGCGTAGCCGACGATCTGCGCATCGCGAACCGCGACTATCCACGGCCGTCCTGCGTCGGTGATCGCGCGCATTCGCCCCGCGATCTCGATGGCGTCGGGCGGCGAGAGCTCGAACGTCGCGGTGCCATGCAGAACATGCGGCGCGTAGATCGCCGCGATCGCCGCGGCGTCGCCAGGGTCCGCCGCGCGCAATTGCAGCGCTGCTGTCATCCGGTGCGGTTGCGCATCGCGCGCTGCTGCTCGCGGTCGAGCTCGCGCTCGCGCAGGGTCGCGCGCTTGTCGTGCTGCTTCTTGCCCTTGGCGAGGCCGATCTCCAGCTTGATGCGCCCCTCCTTGAAGTGCAGGTTGACGGGGGTCAGCGTGTAACCTGCGCGCTCCACCTTGCCGATCAGCCGGTTGATCTCTTCGCGGTGCATCAGCAGCTTGCGCGTGCGCGTCGGATCGGCGTGCACGTGCGTCGACGCGGTGGACAATGGCGAGATGTGCGCGCCGATCAGCAGCAGCTCGCCGTTCTTGACCACGACGTACGCTTCCTTCAGCTGCGCCCGCCCGGCGCGGATGGACTTGACTTCCCACCCTTCGAGCGCCAGCCCTGCCTCGAAGCGTTCCTCGATAAAATAGTCGTGGAATGCCTTGCGATTCTCGACAATGCTCATGATGGCGCCGATTCTAACAACTCCCTCCGTGCGATGCATCGCGTGACGCGCTCGGTGCTGGTGCCGTGGAGCGCGGCGAAGATGTTCGCGCTGGTTGCGGCCGTCGGCGACTATCCGCTGTTCCTGCCTTGGTGCGCGGGTACCCAGGTGCTGGCGCGGGACGACGCCTGCATGACCGCGCGAATCGACATCGACTACCACGGCGTGCGCGCGCATTTCACCACCGACAACGCGCAGCATCCGCCGGATTCGATCGTGATCACGCTGAAGGACGGGCCGTTTCGCAGGCTGCACGGCGAATGGCATTTTCGCGCGCTCGCCGACGACGCCGCCAAGGTCGAGCTCAACCTCGCCTGGCAATTCGCAACACCGGTGCTCGATGGCATCATCGGGCCGGTGTTCGACCACATCGCGCACACGTTCATCGATGCGTTCGTCAAGCGCGCGCAGACGGTGTACGGCACCGCATGAGCGCTGCTGCCGCCGGCGACCCCCGGCACGAGCGCCGCCGGGGCAGCGCGAACGACCACCGCAAGAGGCCGGCGTGTCGCTCTCGGTGAGCGTCGCGTGGGTGGCGCCCGGCGTCGAGTGGCTGATCGACGTCCAGGTCGACGATGGCGCCACCGTCTCCGATGCGATTGACCGCACCGGCATCCTCGCGCGGGTCGACTGGCCGGCCGCGAGCCTGCGCTTCGCGATTTTCGGCCAGGCGGCCGATGCGGCAACGCTGCTCGCCGACGGCGACCGCATCGAGATCACTCGCCCGCTTCAGGTGGACGCCAAGACCGCCCGCCGCGCGCGTGCAAATGCAACACCGCGGCCCGCCAAATCCGTGTCCGAAAAGCCAAAGCCTTGATCTTGTTCGGCAATCGGCGACAATACGGGATGAATTGGCGAACATTCCCGCGTGCGGCCGCGGCCGGCGCGCTGCTAGCGCTCTGCATCGCGTCGCCGGCCTTGGCCGCACATACGGCTACGACGGCGAGCAAGCCGGCCGCCCTGCGCGGCGCAGCGGTGGCAGCGCCCGCACCCACGCCTGCCTTGCTGCAAAAGGCGCAGGACGTCGCGATCTTCGCGCTGTCGCTGATCGGCGTCGACTATCGTTTCGGCGGCGATTCGCCACAACATGGCGTGGATTGCAGCGGCCTGGTTCGCTACGTCTTTTCGCAGACCACCGGCATCGCGCTGCCGCGCACGTCCGCGGCATTGGGCAAGACGGGCCTGAACGTCGCGCGCATCGACCTCGTCCCCGGCGACCTCGTGTTTTTCAACACCCGGCATTTCATCAATTCGCACGTCGGCATCTACCTGGGCGACGACCGCTTCGTGCATGCGCCGTCGCAGGGCGGCGAAGTGCGCATCGCCTCGATGGCCGACGCGTATTGGCGCACGCGCTTCAACGGCGCGCGCCGGCTGATTGGTGCCTTGCCCGGGCCGGCCGTCTCGTCGGCCAGCGCTACCGGCAGCGCGGATCGCGTCGACGCCGCCTCGGCCAATGCGCTTGGGATGGCGCTGACCCGCGTCGAACTGACGCAATAGCCGGCGCAATGGCCGGTGCAATGGCGGGTGCCATAACCCGCGCCATAGCGGTTCAATGGCCGGTGCAATAGCCGACGCATCAGCTGACAACAACCAAGGCGGCGGTTGGCGTGCGGTGCACCGAACCATTACCACCCAGCGTGCCTCGTCGCCAAGCGCCGCCATCGGTCGCAGCCGGCCGTTACCGGTCACGCGGCATCCTCGCCGACCGCCGATTCGCGATACGCTCGACGACCGCGCGGGCGCGACGTTTGGCGGCCGCGCAGTGAATCGCAAAGACGGCGCGCGCGCCGCGGCGCGCGGAACACCCATCCGCGCTAGCCACCGCGCCGCCCGACGAAACGACGGAGATCCCGCGTGCTTGGCTTTTTCGAACGACTGGTCGACCCCTATCCCGATGCGGCACCGCAGGCGGCGCCGCGTGGTTTTTTCCCGTTCCTGTGGTGGTGCTCGCAGGGGCTGCGCAAGTACCTGCTCGCGACCACGCTGCTGACTGCGGCGATCGGCGCGTTCGAAGCACTGCTTTTCAGCATGATGGGCACCATCGTCGACTGGCTGGGCAAGGTCGAGCCCGCGCGGTTGTGGGCGCAGGAGGGGCCGCGCCTCACGCTGCTGGCGTTCGTGCTGGCGGCAAGCGTGGGCGTGATCGCGCTGCAATCAATGGTCAAGCAGCAGACGCTGTTCGGCAACTTCCCGATGTTGCTGCGCTGGAACTTCCATCGACTGATGCTCAGCCAGAGCATGGGTTTCTACCAGGACGAGTTCGCCGGGCGGATCGCCACCAAGGTGATGCAGACGGCGCTGGCGGTGCGCGACACCTGGCTGATCGTCGCCGAACTGCTGGTGTTCGTGGTCATCTATTTCGCGACGATGCTCGCGGTGCTCGGCAGCTTCGACGCGCGACTGCTGATCCCGTTCCTGGCCTGGGTGGTGCTGTATGTCGGCGCACTGAGCTATTTTGTTCCGCGCCTCGGGCGCGTGGCCAAGGACCAGGCGGATGCGCGCTCGATGATGACCGGCCGCATCACCGATGCCTACACCAACATCGCCACGGTCAAGCTGTTCTCGCACGCCAAGCGCGAAGCGTTCTTCGCGCGCTCGGCGATGCAGGAGTTCCTCGCCACCGTGCACACGCAGATGCGGCTGGTGACCGGCTTCGAGATCGTCAACCACACGCTGAGCATGGCGCTGATCGCCGCCACCGCCGGTGCAACGCTGTGGCTGTGGACGATCGGCAGCGCCGGCATCGGCGCGGTCGCCGCGTCCACCGCGATGGCGCTGCGCCTGAACGGCATCTCGCACTGGGTGATGTGGGAAATGGCCGCGCTGTTCGAGCATATCGGCACGGTGCAGGACGGCATCAACACGATCGCGCGCTCGCATGCGGTGGTCGACGCCGTCGATGCACGCCCGCTGGTCGTCACGCGCGGCGACGTCCGCTTCGACGATGTGACCTTCGCCTATGGCGGCACCCAGCCGGTGATCGACGGCCTGTCCCTCCACATTCGCGCCGGCGAGAAGATCGGCCTGGTCGGCCGCTCGGGCGCCGGCAAGTCGACGATCGTCAACCTGCTGCTGCGCTTCTACGACGTCGAGCGCGGCCGCATCCTGATCGATGGCCAGGACATCGCGCACGCGACGCAGGATTCGCTGCGCGCGCAGATCGGCATGGTGACGCAGGACACGTCGCTGCTGCACCGCTCGGTGCGCGAGAACATCATCTACGGCCGTCCGGACGCCACCGATGCGGACATGATCGCGGCCGCGCAGCGCGCGGAAGCCGACGAATTCATCGCCACGCTATCCGACCCGAAGGGCCGCAAGGCGTTCGACGCGCATGTCGGCGAGCGCGGCGTCAAGCTGTCCGGCGGCCAGCGCCAGCGGGTGGCGATCGCGCGAGTGATGCTGAAGGACGCGCCGATCCTGCTGCTCGACGAGGCGACCAGCGCGCTCGACTCGGAAGTCGAAGCCGCGATCCAGCAAAGCCTCTACCGACTGATGCAGGGAAAGACCGTCGTGGCGATCGCACACCGGCTGTCGACGATCGCCGCCATGGACCGCCTGATCGTGCTCGATCGCGGGCGCGTCGTCGAACAGGGCGACCACCGCAGCCTGCTCGCGCAAAATGGCCTGTACGCGCGGCTGTGGGCGCACCAGAGTGGCGGCTTTCTCGGCGAGGACGCCGACGATTCGGCGATCGGCGTCGACCAGCCGCAGGCCGCCGAAGGCCGCGAGGCGCCGCTCGAACCCGAGCGGCCGCGCGGTCTCGATCGCGTGTTGAGCGGTCACGACCTGCCGACGGGCACCGAGCCGCCGAACTAGAAAGGCGCCACCCAGACGCCCGGGAATGGCGCACGCCCGCGTGCCGGCGCGAATGGCGCCGCCGCAGGAACGGCGACGTGGGGCGGCGTGCGCGGCAGCCCGTCGGGCTGCGACGGCGTGCCGCCTTCAGCGTGCGCCGGCCGCCTTCAGGCGCTCGACAAGTCGGGTGTCGTTGCCGCGTTGCGCAAAGTCCATCGCCGACATGTTGTTCTCGTTGCGGATACTGACGTTCGCGCCGCGCTCGACCAGCAGCAGCGCGGTGTCGTAGCGCCCTTCGCGCGCGGCCATCATCAGCGCGGTCGTGCCGTTTTGCGAGCGCGCGTCGATCGCCGCCCCTTGCGTCAGCAGCCAGCGCACCACTTCGTCGTGCCCGCCGGTGGCGGCGTACGCAAGCGGCGTCCATCCGGCCGGATTGACGTTGGCACCGGCCGCCCGCAGCGCACGCGCGACATCGAGGTGGCCGCCAAGTGCCGCGAGCATCAGCGGCGTGTCGCCGAACCGCGTGCGCTTGTCGGCCGTCGCCTTGGCCGCCAGCAGCGCGCGCGTGGTCGCGAGGTTGCCCCCGCGCGCGGCAATCGCCAGCGCCGGATCGCCATTGGCGTCGACGCTATCGGCATCGACGCCGCGCGCGAGCATCGCGCGCACCTCGTCGGCACGGTCGTTGGCCACGGCGGCCAGGAAATCGTCGAGCAGGGCCGCGCCCGCCATCGGTGCAAGCGCGCACAGCGCGATCATCGCCATCAGCATGCGGCGGCGCCGCTTCCATCTAATGAACATGGGAATCGATCTTGAACAGGTTGAAAAAATTCGCCGATGTGGCGGCGGCGACCTCGGCGACCGGGATGTCGCGCAGGCGCGCGACTTCGGCCGCGACATGCGCGACGTACGCCGGCTCGTTGCGCTTGCCGCGAAACGGCACCGGCGCCAGATAGGGGCTGTCGGTTTCGATCAGCATCCGCGCGAGCGGCACCGCGCGGGCGACCTCCTTCAGCTCGACGGCATTCTTGAACGTGACGATTCCGGAAAACGAGATGTGGAAGCCCAGGTCGAGCGCGCCGCGCGCCACCGCCAGCGTCTCGGTGAAGCAGTGCATGACGCCGCCTGCCTCGTCCGCGTGCTCCTCGCGCATGATGCGCAACGTGTCGTCGGCCGCGGCGCGGGTATGGATGACCAGCGGCTTGCCCGCCGCGCGCGCCGCGCGGATATGCGTGCGAAACCGCGCGCGCTGCCATTCGAGGTCACCTTGCTGGCGGAAGTAGTCGAGGCCGGTTTCGCCGATCGCCACGACCTTGGGCAGGGCCGCAAGTGCGCACAAGCGCTCGACGGTGGGCTCCTCGGTGTCCGGGTAATCGGGATGCGTGCCGGCCGACGCGTACAGGTTCGCATGCTGCAAGGCGAGCGCGTGCACGCGCGGAAAATCCGGCAGGTCGACGGATATGCACAACGCGTGCGTCACCTGCGCGTCGCGCATCGACGCCAGCACGCGGGGGACCTCGTCGGCGAAATCGACGAAATCGAGATGGCAATGGGAATCGACGAACATCGCGAATGCCGCAACGGCGCCGGGCACATCCTGCGCGGAATGCTCGCGCGCATCGTGCGGCCCGGGCATGCCGCGACCCTACATCGTGTGCGTGGTCCGCGACGACGCCAGCGTTTCGCCGAGGATCCGCTCGATCGTCGCCCGCGCCGACGCGCCGGTGTCGTCGAGCGTGAACTGCACGCCGATGCCCTGCGTGCGATTGCCCTGCACGCCTTCGGGCGTCACCCACACCACCTTGCCCTGCACGGCGATGCGGTTCGGGTCGTCCATCAGCGACAGCAGCATGAACACTTCCTCGCCAAGGGTGTAGGTTCTCGACGTCGGGATGAAGATCCCGCCGCCCTTGAGGAATGGCATGTAGGCGGCAAAGAGTGCCGCCTTTTCGCGGATGTTGAGCGACAGCACGCCGGGGCGCGCGACGGCGGGACCCGCTGCGTTCTTATCTGCCATGGTCGAACAATGCCCGGTAATCGATCAACAAAGCCTCAATCGTGAGGCGCGGCGTCAACGGATGCGTGATGCGCGCGCGCTGGAGAAGCAGCAGCCGATGATAGCGGGAAAGCGAAATCCGGGCCACTCGCGGCGCCAACGCCGCCAGCGCCGCCGCGAAATCGGCGTTGGCCCTCGGCCTTTCGCCCGCCGCAACCCGTGCAAGGTCGGTGGACCACGCGATCAGCCAGTCGATGACGTCGGCCAGGCGATCCTTGCGCAGATCCTTTGCCGCCGTGTCGACGCGCGCCGAAAGCGTGGTCGGCGACAGCGTCCGGGGCTCCGCCAGCGCGGTGAGCCACGTCGCGCGCTCTGCCTGGGCATCGGGATCGGCAAGGCCGAGCGCCGCGATGGGCGCGCCGCCCGCCTGCGCGAGCACCCGTTCGGGCGCATCGACCCGTTGCGCCCCCAGCCACGCGATCGCCGCGTCTCGAGGCGGCATCGGCACCGGAACACGCCGGCAACGGCTGACGATCGTGGCCTGCAGCCGGTCGGGCTGATGGGCCACCAGCAGCAGGAACATTCCCGACGGCGGCTCCTCGAGCAGCTTCAGCAACGCGTTGGCCGCGGATGCGTTCATCATCTCGGCCGGCGCGATCAGCGCGACCTTGTTGCCGCCGCGGTGGCTGGTCAGGCCGGCCAAGTCGCGCAGCTCGCGCACCTTGTCGACCGGAATGTGATCGAGCCGCTTGATCTCGCCGTCGTCGTCCAATTTCCACGGCTCGACGACGCGCAGGTCCGGATGCTGGCCGGCGGCGAAATACCGGCAACCGTCGCACTGTCCGCACGCGAAGCCGTCCGCGCGCGGCGACTCGCACAGCAACGCCTGTGCGACATGCATCGCGACGCTGCGCTTGCCGATGCCGGCCGCACCGGTGAACAGCATCGCGTGCGGCCAGCTGGCGCGCGACCCGAACAGCGCCTGCAGCAGCGGCCGCGTCCACGGCAGCACTTCCGCCGGCGTGCGCGTCGCGACCGCGCCGTCTTCCCGCGCATCGAGGTCTTCGCCGCTCACAGGTTGTCGATGATTTCGCGCAGCTGCACGCGCACCGCATCGAGCGGCTGGGACGAGTCGATGATGCGAATGCGCGCGGGCTCGGCCTGTGCGCGTGCCAGATAGACGTCGCGCACCCGTGCCATGAAATCGCCCTGCTCGCGCTCGAACTTGTCCAGCTCGCGGCCTTGCGCCGCCGTGCGCTGCAAGCGCTCGCGTGACACGATAGTGGGCACGTCGAACAGGATCGTCAGGTCGGGCTCGCAATCGGCGTGGATCCATTGCGCCAGCGCCGCGATGCGGGCCATGTCGACGCCGTGACCACCACCCTGATAGGCGAACGTGGCGTCGGTGAAGCGGTCGCACAGCACCCAGTCGCCGCGCACGAGCGCCGGCCGGATCACGGCGCCGACGTGCTCGCGCCGCGCCGCGAACATCAGCAGCGCCTCGCTGTCGTGGCTCATCGGCATGTGCAGCAGCATGTCGCGAAGGCGCTCGCCGAGCGGCGTGCCACCCGGTTCGCGCGTCGCCACCACGGTATGGCCGCGCTCGCGAATCCGCGCCGCGATGAAGTCGACGTGCGTGCTCTTGCCGGCACCGTCGATGCCTTCGAGCGTGATCAAGCGTCCGCGTGCGGCCATCGGTATTCCCGCCCTTGTGCGGCTAGCGTGCGCCGCGCTGGTATCTTGCCACGGCCTGGTTGTGCTCGTTGAGCGTCGCCGAAAATGCCGATGTGCCGTCCCCGCGCGACACGAAATACAGGTAACGGGTCACCGGCGGATGCAGCACCGCGTCGAGCGACGCCTGCGAAACCGATGCGATCGGCGTCGGCGGCAGGCCGCTTCGCGTATACGTGTTGTATGGCGTGTCGGCGGCGAGGTCGCGCTTGCGCAGGTTGCCGTCGAACGTCTCGCCCAGGCCGTAGATCACCGTCGGGTCGGTCTGCAACGGCATGCCGATGCGCAGCCGGTTGACGAACACTGAGGCGATCAGCGGCCGGTCGGCGCCGCGCCCGGTCTCCTTTTCGACTATCGACGCGAGAATCAGTGCGTCGTAGGGTGTAGCGAGCGGCAAGTCGGCTGCGCGCGCCTCCCAGCCGGCGCGAAGCTTCGCGTCGAGCATCCGCCACGCGCGCTTCAGCAGCACGGCGTCGGCGGCATGGTTCGCGAAAAAATACGTGTCGGGAAAGAACAGTCCTTCGGTGTGCTCGCCGGGAACTCCGAGCCGCGACAGCAGCTCGGCATCGGGCAGGTCGAGCAGCGTCTTGGTGATGCCGGGATTCTCCCGCAGCGCGTCCTTCATCTGCGCGAACGTGGCACCTTCGACGAACGTGATCGACGATTGCGTGACGTCGCCCTGCGTCAGCTTGGCAAGCAGCCCGCGCAACGTGATGCCGGTTTCGACCTCATAGCTGCCCGCCTTGATCGCGCGGTCCTGGCCCAGCAGCCGCGCATAGACCGTCAGCCACGCCGGGGCCGGCAACACGCCGGCAGCGGCGAGCTGGCGCGCGACCATCGACAGCGACGCGCCGGCGCGCACATCGAAATCGTACGGCGAAGCCGGCAGCGGCAGCGGCCGCGCGAGCTCGCGCCAGCCCCATCCGGCGGCGGCAGCGGCGGCGGCGACCACGACGACAAGTGCTACGAGCAGGCGAAAGGTCGAGGATCGTCGCATGGCAGAGCGCCGATTATAATCGGCGCATGCCGAACACCTTGCGATACCTCGTTGCCAATCGCTGGACTCTCGCCCCGTGGCATCGTTCGCGGGATCAGGCGCGGGCGCGCGGGTTCACGCTTATCGAGATCATGGTGGTGATCGTCATCCTCGGCGTGCTTGCGGCGCTCGTCGTGCCGCGCGTGCTCGAGCGTCCCGACGAAGCCCGCGCGG
Source organism: Pseudomonadota bacterium (assembly GCA_041691615.1). Taxonomy (GTDB): domain Bacteria; phylum Pseudomonadota; class Gammaproteobacteria; order Burkholderiales; family Casimicrobiaceae; genus VBCG01. The sequence goes on along the minus strand of JBEPUI010000034.1, from coordinate 13,204 downwards.
TGGCGGCGAAGGCGGATATCGCGACCATCGTGGCCGCGCTCAAGCTCTACCGCCTCGACAACCAGCGTTATCCGACCGTCGAGCAGGGCTTGCCGGCGCTGGTCGCCAAGCCCGACGCGCCGCCGGTGCCGCCCAACTGGAAACCCGGCGGTTACCTGGAAAAGCTGCCCAGGGATCCATGGGGCGCGCCCTACCAATATCTCAGTCCCGGGTTGAAGGGCGAGATCGACGTCTTCAGCCTCGGCGCCGATCACCAGCCGGGCGGCAGCGGCGTCGATGCCGACATCGGCTCGTGGGATCTCTAGCATCCGGGCCGCGCCACCGGCGCGGTTTCACGCTTGTCGAAGTGCTGGTGGCGGTGACGATCATCGCGATTGCGTCGAGCGCGGTGCTGCTCGCCTGGCGCGGCGATCCGCGTGCCGATGCGCAACGCGAAGCGCAGCGCTTCGCCGGCGCGCTCGAATACGCGGCGTCGCGCGCGCAATGGCGGCGTGAAACGCTGGCGGTGGCGGTCGATGGACATGCGTGGCGATTCCTGCGCCGCGCCGATGCCGCGCAGTGGACCGCGATCGTCGACGACGATGTCCTCGCTGCGCGCATCCTGCCGCCGCCGTTGACGATACGCGCGTCGCAATATGCCGGACAGCCGGTGGATCCGGGCAAGGTGATTCCGTTGCATGCGTCGGGCCGCAACCAGCCTTTCGGTTTCGTCATCGGCGACGCGCAGCAGCAGTTCAGCGTCGCCGCCGATCCTCTCAATCGCGTCGCCATCGTGCGCGTGCCGTGAAGTCTCGCGGATTCACGCTGATCGAAATACTGGTGGCGCTGGCGATCGTCGCGGTGGCGCTGGCGGCGGGAATGCGCGCGCTCACGCAGGCCGCCGACGGCGCCACGGCGCTCAAGGCGCGCACGCTTGCGTTATGGGTCGCGCAGAACGTCCTCGCGCGGGCGCAGCTGGAGACGCCCAGTCCCTCGCCTGGCAGCACCAGCGGCGAGGAAGTGCAGGCGGCCGCGACGTTCGAGTGGCGCGCGACGATCACGCCGACGCCCAATCCCGCGTTCCGGCGCATCGACGTCATGGTTTCGGCTCCCGGCGCACCTGACTACGCACTCGCGCAGCTGAGCGGCTTCCTCGGCAATCGCAGCGCGCGATGAAGATCCGCGGATTCACGCTCGTGGAGGTGCTGATCGCGCTGTTGATCCTCGCCCTGATCGCCGTGCTCGCGTGGCGCGGCATGGCGGCGCTGGCCGACGGCGAAGCGCGCCTTGCCGTCGAGACATCGCGATGGACCACGCTCGACGCCTTTTTCGCACGCGTAGAGTCCGACCTGCGCTCGGCGGTGCCGCGCGCCGTGCGTCATGGATCGGGCCGCGAGCCGGCATTCGTCGCCGATGTCGACGCGGCCGGCAACGGCATGTTCACGATGACGAGGGCCGGCAGTGAGTTCGACGGCGAGCCGGGCGCCGCCGGGCAGCGGATCGGCTACAGGATGACGAGCGGCGTGGTCGAGATCGCGTACTGGCCGGCGCTCGACAACGTCGCATCGGCGGCGCCCGCCGTCTACCCGCTGCTCGCCGGCGTCGCGCAGTTTCGCGTCGGCTGCTACACGCGCGATGGGCGCTGGATCGGGCAATGGCCCGCGCTGGGCGACGCCGACGTTCCGGCGGCGCTGCGCGTCGAGCTGCTGCTCACCGACGGCACGCGCGTGGAACGCTGGATCGCGTTGCAGTGACGATGCGCGATCGCGTTGTGACGCCACGCACGCACGCGCGCGGCGCGGCATTGGTGATCGCGATGCTGCTGGCGGCACTGGTCGCGGCGGTGACCGTCGCGCTTGCCACCGGCCAGGAACGCTGGCGCGCGACCGTCGAGCACCGCCGCGACCAGGTGCAGGCAGAAGCGCTGGCTCAGGCCGGCGTGCAATGGGCGCGGACCGTCCTCGACGACGACGGCAAGGGTACGCCGTACGACCACCTCGGCGAGCCCTGGGCACTGCCGCTGCCGCCCACGCCCGTCGGCAACGGCACCATCGAAGGCCGCATCGCCGATGCGCAGGGATTTCTCAATCTCGACAATCTCGCCGCCGGCGCGAGCGTCGCGGCGGTCGAGCGCGCGAGATTGACCGCGCTGTTCACCGCGGCAGGCGTGCCGACATCGTTGCTCGATGCGATCGCCGATGCCGTCGACGCCGATGACGTGGCACGCGACGCGGGCGCCGAGGACGCGTTCTACGCGCACGCGACGCCGCCGATGCTGACGCCGGATGCGCCGGCATTGCGGGTTGCGGAATTCGCCACGGTGCGCGGCATGACGGCGCGATCGCTCGCGGCGATCACGCCGTTCGTGACCGCCCTGCCGCCGCCGACGACGCTCAACGTCAACACCGCACCCTCCGAAGTGCTGATGGCGGCGTTGCCGGGGCTCGACGGTGACGCGGCGACCGCGCTGATCGCCGGACGCGCACGCAAGCCGTTCACGACCGTCGCCGAGTTTCGCGCGCGCCTGCCGCAATCAGTGTCGATGATCGACGAGCGCACGCTCGGCGTATCCAGCAGCTACTTCCTGGTCACCGTCGATGCGCGCCAGGGCGAAACGCTCGTGCATGCGCGCGCGCTGCTGCATCGCGACCTGGCGACGCCGACCGGCATCGTCTGGCAGGTGATCGAGTGACCCCGCCGGCGAGCGGTGGACGCCTGGGGCAGGTAATCGAAAGACCCCGTCGGTGAGCGCTGGACTTCTGGGGCACGTGATCGAAAGACCGCGCTGGTGAACGCAGGACTACACTCGCGCTTGGGCACGTCGGTCGGCGTCGGTGGTCGAAAGCCGCTTGCCGGCGGGCGATGCGGTGATCGTACTGGCCGCGCCCTGCCGATCCCGCACGATCCACGCTCGAATCGCTCGCGATGACCACGCTGCGCGTACTGATCGATGACCTGCCGGCCTCCGACCGCGCGTTCGACTACGCGGTCGTCGACGACGCCGCGGCGGGCGCCGCGCATCGGCGCGTGCGTCGCGGCAAGGGCACGCCCTCGCAGTGGCCCGCCACCGGCCGCACCGAAGTCGTGATCGCCGCTGCGTTGCTGCGCGTCGCAACACTTCGCCTGCCGCCGATCAGCGCCGCGCGCATCAACGACTCGGCGCGTTTCGCACTGGACGACCAGCTCGCCGCCGCCGCCGATTCGATGCATGTCGCAACCGGTGTGCAAGCCGCCGACGGGCGCATCCTGGCGGTCGCGCTGTCACGCGAGCTGATGAAGGGGATCGTCGCGCACGTCCCAAAGGTTTCGCGCATCGTCGCCGAACCGGCGTTGCTGCCCGTCGACGGCGACTGGCATTGGGCGCGCGACCAAACGGGACGGGGCTTCCTGCTGCGTCCCGACGGCAGCGCCGTCGCCGTGCATGCATCGGCGGGAATTCCCCCGGAAATCGCGCTGGCGATCCGGCACGCCGCTCGTGCGGGCAGTGTGCCCGCGCGCATCGTCGCGCACGCCGACCGCGAGGACGCCGCCGCCGACGCATCGGCGCAGGCCGCGACGGCGTCGATCGACGGCGTGGCCATCGTGCCGGGCGCGACCTGGTGCTGGGACGGCAGCGGCGCGATCGCCGCTGATGCGAACCGCGCGACCGACCTGCGCCAAGGCGAATTCGCCGACGGCGTGGTGGCGCGGAGCCGCGATGCGGGACGAAAGGCATGGCGGCCTGCAATTTCGATGGCAGTCCGCGCCTGCGCCGTGTTCGCCGTGGCGAGCGTCGCGACGTGGATCTACTATCGTATCGACGCGTGGCGCGATCAGCGCGTGGCGATTGCACTCGCCGCCGAGGCGTCGGTCACCGCGGTCGGTTTCGACGACGCGATCGCGGCGATCACGCGCCGCTACGCGGACGCGCAGCACGCGAGGGGCGCGATGGCGCCCGGCGATGCGCTGCCGATGCTGGCGCGTGCGGCACCCGCCCTTGCGGCGCTGCCCACAGGGCGATGGAAGCGTGCGATCTATTCGGGTGGTGCGTGGACGCTCGAATTTTCCGCGTTGGACGTCGCGTCGCGCGAGACCCTCGTGCGCCGGCTTGGCGACGCCGGATTGACAGCGCTGGTCGCCGAAGGCGCGGGCGGCGTGCGCGTGCGCCTGCAGCCATGACGATCGTGGACGCGCTCGCACAATTCGGCTGGTGGCAACGCGCGACGGCGCGCGAGCGCGTGATGCTGGTGGCCGGTGCAGCCGTGGTGATCGCCGCAGTCATCGGCACGCTGGTGGTGGCGCCGATGCGCGACACGCTGGCAGGTGCGCCGCTGCAGCGCGCCGAGCGCAAGGCACTGCTCGCGCAGGCGCGCGATCGCGTGGCGGCGATCAACGCGGTGGCCAGGGCGAGCCCTCCTGCCGTCGACGCGCGCGCTGCGATCGAGCGTGCGCTCGACGCAAGAGCGATCGCACGGCGCGACGCCACCGTCGACCTTGCCAACGAACGCATCGCGCTGACGCTGCCCGCAGTAAGCCTCGCCGATGCGGCCGCCGTCGTCGGCGCGCTCGCGCGCGAGGGATTGCGCGCCACCGGCATCAACTTCGCCGCGCGCGCCGACTCGCCCGCGCTGCGCGCCGAAATCACGTTCGCGCGCTGACCCGGATGGCGATGCGCGCATCCACCCGTGCGGCGGCCGTACTGCTGGTCGCGGCAACCGTAGTGGTCGCAGCGGTGGCCATGGCGCCCGCCGGCATCGCCGCCTGGTGGGTCAAGCGCCAGAGCGGCGGCATGATCACGCTCGCGGACGCGCAAGGGTCGCTGTGGTCGGGCCGCGCGCGCGTCACCGATACCAATGGCAGGATGTCGGTCCCGCTGGCGTGGACCGTCGATCGCGCGTCACTGTTGCATGGCGTGCTGGCGCTGCAGTTCGGCAATGCGGTGACGGATGCGATTCGTGGCACGCTACGCATCACCGGCGCCAAGGCCGAACTCACGCAAGCGTCGGCGACAGTGCCTGCGGCGATGGCTTCGCTGTTGCTCCCCGCGTACGTGCCGCTGTCGCTGGGCGGCGAGGTGACGCTCGCCAGCCCGTCGTTTCGCTTTGCCGACGTGCCGCAAGGCAATGCGGTCGTCCGCTGGTTGCGGGCGCGCGTTGCCGACGGGCAAGGCCGTGCGCTCGACTTCGGCGCCGTGACGGCCACGATCGCGGCGCAGGATGCGCAGGTCGTCACCACGCTCGATAGCCAAGGTGGCGACACCGCGCTCGCAGGCACGGTGACGGTCCGCGGCGCGACGATCGGCGCCGATCTGTCGGTCTCGCCGCGTACGGCGCCGGCGGCGCCGTTGCTGGCCTTCATCGCCTTGTTCGGAACCGCGCAGCCCGATGGCGGCGTGCAATTCCACTACCAGGGCACATGGCGCGGCGCAAGACCGTGACGCGCGCGACCGCGGCTCAGGCCTCGCAATCGGCCGCGCGCGCCCGGATCGCGCCCGATGTCACCGGGACGCATTCCGACACGCATGCCGTACAGCGCCAGCGCCTGCCGTCCATCGACGCGCTGCGCGGTCTGGCGATCGTGGCGATGGTCGCGTACCACTTCGCGTTCGACCTGCGGATGCTGGGGGTCACGCATACGGATTTCGAGCACGCCACGTTCTGGCTGGCTGCACGAGCGACGATCGTCACGTCGTTCGTGACGCTCGTCGGCATCTCGCTCGCGCTTGCCGGCGACGCGCAGGTGCCGCTCGCGCGCCACCTGCAACGGCTGGCGCGGATCGCCGCCTGTGCGTTACTGGTGACGATCGCAAGCTACGCGATCTTTCCCAATACCTTCATCTATTTCGGCGTGCTGCATTGCATCGCCGTGGCGTCGCTCGCGGCGTGGCCGCTGCGCAACCAACCTGCCATCGCGGCGGTGGCCGGCGTGGCGATCGTCGCCGCAGGACTGACGATCAACGACGCATTGTTCGATTCGCGTGCGCTGTCATGGATCGGGTTCATGACCCACAAGCCTGCGACCGAGGATTACGTGCCGCTGTTTCCATGGTCGGGCGTGGTCCTGCTGGGCATCACCGCGGGCCACTTTTTGGCTCGTGCGAATCGCCGCGCGGACGCGTCTCGCCCCGTGTCCTCGCGGGCGCCGCCGCCGCGTTGGCTGGGGTTCCTCGGGCGTCACAGCCTGGCGGTCTACATGATTCACCAGCCGGTGCTGATCGGCGCGCTGGCCGCGGTGCTCTGGCTTGGCGGATGGCTGCATTGATTGAATTGCGCCGGGTTGCGCCGAGTTGCGCAACCCACGCGCGCCGACGCGCGAGGCGCGCGCGGGTTGCCGAAGCGCGAGGCGCGTGCGTGTTGTCGGCACCGCGCGGATCGGATAGAATCACGGGTTGGCTTTACAGGCGCGTAGCTCAGCTGGTTAGAGCACCACCTTGACATGGTGGGGGTCGTTGGTTCGAGTCCAATCGCGCCTACCATTGACCGCATTTGAAACATCAGGCCGTGGGCCTCGTAGCAGAAAGGGTCGGGTTATGACACCGCGAACGCGTTTTTCCCCCGGATAGCCACGAGGTCGGGTTCGCCACGTCCAGTCGTATGCACCAAGGTACGAAAGCAAGCGACGAGAAAGTGCGGCCAGGCCGCATTTTTTTCGCCCACAGGAATCGATCATGCCCAATATCACCCTGCCCGACGGATCCGTCCGGCCGTTCGCCCAGCCGGTCACCGTCGCCGACGTCGCCGCGTCGATCGGGCCGGGACTTGCCAAGGCGGCGCTCGCCGGAAACGTCGACGGCAAGGTCGTCGACACCTCCTACCTGATCGATCACGACGCGCGCCTTGCCATCGTCACCGACAAGGACGCTGCCGGACTCGAGGTGATCCGCCACTCGACCGCGCACCTGCTCGCCTACGCGGTCAAGGATCTGTTCCCCGACGCGCAGGTGACGATCGGCCCGGTGATCGAGGATGGCTTCTACTACGACTTCAGCTACAAGCGGCCGTTCACGCCCGACGACATCGCGGCGATCGAGGCGAAGATGCGCGACCTGGCCAAGCTCGACGAGCCGGTTACGCGCCGGCTGATGCCGCGCGACGACGCTGTCCGGTATTTCGAGGGCCAGGGCGAGCACTACAAGGCCGAGATCATCGCGTCGATCCCGTCCAACGAGCCGATCTCGCTGTACGCCGAAGGCAAGTTCACCGACCTGTGCCGTGGCCCGCACGTGCCGTCGACCGGCAGGCTCAAGGTGTTCAAGCTGCTGAAGCTCGCCGGGGCCTATTGGCGCGGCGACTCGAAGAACGAGATGCTGCAGCGGATCTACGGCACCGCGTGGGCGAAAAAGGAGGACCTGGAAGCCTACCTGCACCGGATCGAGGAAGCCGAGAAACGCGACCACCGCAAGCTGGGGCGCGCGCTCGATCTGTTCCACCTGCAGGACGACTCGCCGGGCATGGTGTTCTGGCATCCCAAGGGCTGGACGATCTGGCAGGCCGTCGAGCAGTACATGCGCCAGGTCTATCGCGACAACGGCTACCAGGAAGTGCGCTGTCCGCAGATTCTCGATCGCTCGTTGTGGGAGAAATCCGGCCATTGGGAGAACTACCAGGACAACATGTTCATCACGCATTCGGAAAAGCGCGATTTCGCGATCAAGCCGATGAACTGTCCGGGTCACATCCTGCTGTTCAACTCGGACCTGCGGAGCTACCGCGACCTGCCGCTGCGCTACGGGGAGTTCGGCGCCTGCCATCGCAACGAGCCTTCTGGCGCCCTGCATGGCCTGATGCGAGTGCGGGCATTCACCCAGGACGACGGGCACATTTTCTGCAAGGCCGAGCAGATCCGTGCCGAAGTCGTGGCGTTCAACACGTTGACGCTGAAGGTCTACCGAGACTTCGGCTTTGACGATGTGGCGATCAAGATCGCATTGCGGCCGCAACCGCGCCTCGGCACTGATGAGCAGTGGGATCGCGCCGAGGATGCCTTGCGCGATGGGTTGCGATCCGGCGGTGCGGAATGGACGGAGTTACCGGGTGAAGGCGCTTTTTACGGGCCGAAGATCGAATATCACCTCAAAGATTCGCTGGGCAGGTCCTGGCAGTGCGGCACGATGCAGGTCGACTTCCAGATGCCCGGGCGCCTCGGTGCCGAATTCGTCGACGAGGACAACACCCGCAAGACGCCAGTGATGCTGCACCGGGCCATCGTCGGCTCGCTGGAACGGTTTGTCGGGATCCTGGTGGAAAATCACGCCGGCGCGATGCCGCTATGGCTCGCGCCCTTCCAGGCCGTGGTGCTCTCGATCACCGACCGGGCGGCGCCCTACGCCCGCGAGCTTCAAGCGGCGCTCGATGCGGCCGGATTCCGCGTCTCCGCTGATTTGCGTAATGAGAAAATAACCTATAAAATTCGGGAACATAGCCTCCAAAAATTGCCCTACCAGCTGATCGTCGGGGACAAGGAAATGGAGGCGCAGACGGTGGCCGTGCGCACCCGTGGCGGCGAAGACCTGGGCGCGATGTCGCTCCCGGTCCTGATTTCGCGCTTCCGCGAGGACATTGCCGCGCGTCGCTGACGCAGCCCTGGCGTCGGCGAACGCGGCAGCGCGGCCGTTTTGCACATTGATGGAGTCAAGCACATAGCACTCGAAAAACCGCAGCGGATCAACCGGGAAATTACTGCGCCCGAAATTCGTCTGGTTGGCATAGACGGAGAACAGCTTGGGATCGTGTCGCTGGTCGACGCGCTGGCCAAGGCCGAAGCTGCCGAGATCGACCTGGTCGAAATCGCGCCGCTTGCAGAGCCGCCGGTCTGCCGGATCATGGATTTCGGCAAGTTCAAGTACCGCGAGTCGAAGCGCCAGCACGAAGCCAAGCTCAAGCTGAAGCAGATCAAGGTCAAGGAAGTCAAGTTCCGTCCCGGAACCGACGACGGCGACTACAAAATCAAGTTGCGGAACCTGATCCAGTTCCTCAATGAAGGCGACAAGGCGAAGGTCACGCTGCGCTTCCGCGGCCGTGAAATGGCGCACCAAGAATTCGGGATTCGCCTGCTGGAACGGATCAAGGGCGACTTGGAGCCGTATTCGCAAGTCGAGCAGTTCCCGAAACTCGAGGGCCGGCAAATGGTGATGCTGCTGGCTCCGAAGAAAGTAGCAGTCGTGGCAAAGCATCCCACTACCAAGCCCGAGGCCGGTACCAAAGCCTCTCCCAGTGAGAGCACCGCTGTGGGCAGCAAATAAAAGGAACGGCGATCATGCCGAAGATGAAGACCAAGTCGGGCGCGAAGAAGCGCCTGCGTGTGCGCGGGAGCGGCAGCGTCAAACGCGGCCAGGCTTTCAAGCGCCACATCCTCACCAAGAAATCCACCAAGAGCAAGCGTCAATTGCGCGGTTCCGTCGGCGTGCACAGCACGAACATGGATTCGGTGCGCGCGATGCTGCCCTACATGTAAGGAGCCACGAGATGCCAAGAGTCAAACGTGGCGTGACCGCGCGCGCGCGGCACAAGAAAGTCATCGACCAGGCGAAGGGTTACCGCGGCCGGCGCAACAACGTCTACCGCATCGCCAAGGAAGCGGTGATGAAGGCCGGCCAGTACCAGTATCGCGACCGCCGGACCAAGAAACGCGAGTTTCGCGCGCTGTGGATCGCGCGCATCAACGCGGCCGTGCGCGAGCTCGGCATGACCTACAGCGTATTCATCGCCGGGTTGGTGAAGGCGTCGATCGACATCGACCGCAAGGTCCTCGCCGATCTCGCCGTGCACGACAAGGCTGCGTTCAGCAAGATCGCGGAGCAGGCCAAAGCCTCGTTGGCCTGACCCGGCGATCACAGGGAAGGGAGGCGCAGGACCGCCTCCCTTTTTTTTTACCCGAGGCACGGCACGCGGGGTTTCCCTCCCGCATTGTTCACGCTCGATTTTTCATTGTCCCCACGATTGGCAGCCGACCCGCCCCGGATGGATGCGTTGCAGCAAATCGTCGACGAAGCGCGCCGCGAGTTCGCCACCGCCGCCGACGCGGCGTCACTCGAGAACGCCAAGGCGCGCTACCTCGGCAAGTCCGGCGTCATCAGCGCGCGGCTGAAGTCGCTGGGATCGCTGGCTGCCGACGCGCGACGCACTGAAGGCGCGGCCATCAACGCCGCCAAGGACGCGCTCGAAGCCGCCCTCGCCGCACGCCGCCAGGCCCTCGACGACGCGAAGCTCGCGCATGCGCTCGAAGCCGACGCGCTCGACGTCACGCTGCCAGGACGCGGCATCGACACCGGCGGCAAGCACCCGCTGACGCGCACGCTCGAGCGCGTCGCCACGCTGTTCCACTCGATGGGATTCATCGTCGCCGACGGCCCCGAGATCGAGGACGATTTCCACAACTTCACCGCGCTCAACACGCCGGAAAACCATCCGGCGCGCTCGATGCACGACACGTTCTACGTCGATGGCGGTGCGCTGCTGCGCACGCACACTTCGCCGGTTCAGGTGCGCTACATGGAAGCGCATCCGCCGCCGATCAAGATCATCGCGCCCGGCCGCGTATTCCGCGTCGACAGCGACGCGACGCATTCGCCGATGTTCCACCAGGTCGAAGGGCTGTGGATCGACCGCGACGTGACCTTCGCCGACTTGAAGGGCGTGATCAGCGAATTCCTGCGCCAATTCTTCGAACGCAGCGACCTGAAGATCCGCTTCCGGCCGTCGTTCTTTCCGTTCACCGAGCCGTCAGCGGAAATCGACATGAACTTCGGCGACGGATGGCTCGAGATCGGCGGGTCGGGACAGGTGCATCCCAACGTGCTGCGCGCGGTTGGCATCGATCCCGAGCAGTGGCAGGGCTTCGCGTTCGGCATGGGCCCCGACCGGCTGGCGATGCTGCGCTACGGCATCGACGACTTGCGGATCTTCTACGAGAACGACCTGCGCTTCCTGGCGCAGTTTCGCCACTAGCGCGCCGAATGAAATTCTCCGAGCACTGGCTGCGCACGTTGTGCAATCCGCCGATCGCAACCGCTGCGCTCGCCGACGCGATGACGATGGCCGGACTCGAGGTCGAAAACGTCGAGCCCGTTGCGCCGCCGTTCGCCAATGTCGTGGTCGCGCGCATCGATTCGATCCGCGCGCATCCGGATGCCGACCGGCTGCGCGTGTGCGACGTCGATACCGGCAACGGCGAGCGGCTGCAGATCGTTTGCGGCGCGCCCAACGCCGTCGCGGGCATGCGGGTCGCGTGCGCGCGCGAGGGCGCCACGTTGCCGGGCGGGCTCGCCATCCGCCGTGCGAGCATGCGCGGCGTCGAGTCGCAGGGCATGCTGTGCTCGGCGCGCGAGCTTGGCCTTGCGGATGACGCGTCGGGCCTTCTCGAGCTGCCGTCGCAGTTCGCACCCGGAACGCCGCTGCGCGAAGCGCTCGACCTCGACGACTCGCTGCTGACACTCAAGGTCACGCCCAATCGCGCCGACTGCCTTTCGCTATTGGGCATCGCGCGCGACGTCGCCGCCATCACCGGCGCGCCGCTCGTCGAACCGAGCTGGACCAACGCCCGCGTCGAATCCGCCGCCACGCAGCGCGTGACGATCGACGACCCCGCGGCCTGCCCGCGCTTCGCATCGCGCGTGATCGAGGGCGTGAACGCCAATGCGCCGACGCCGCGCTGGATGCGCGAGCGCATCGAGCGCAGCGGCCTTCGCCCGATATCGGCGATCGTCGACGTCACCAACTACGTGATGCTCGAGCTCGGCCAGCCTCTGCACGCCTACGACCGCCGCCAACTCGCGGGCGACATCGTCGTGCGTTTCGCGCGCCAGGGCGAACAGCTGACGCTGCTCAACGGCGACGTGCTGAAGCTGAGCCCGGACTTGCTGCTGGTATGCGATGCGGGAAAACCGCTGGGTCTCGCCGGCATCATGGGTGGCGAGCATTCGGGCATCGGTGTCGACACGACCGACGTGTTGCTCGAAGGTGCGTTCTGGAATCCCGCCACGATCCAGGGTCGCATGCGCGCGCTGGGCTTCGCGAGCGATGCCGGCTTCCGCTTCGAGCGCGGCGTCGACTTTGCGCTCGGCCCGCGCGCGGTCGAGCGCGCGACGCAGCTCATCGTCGACATCTGCGGCGGGCGCGCGGGGCCGATGTCCGATGCCAAGGCGGCGCTACCCGTGCGAACGCCCGTGCTGCTGCGTACCGCGCGCGTGGAGAAGCTGCTGGGAATCGCCATCGATGCCGCCGCCATCGCCCGGATCTTTGCGCGGCTCGGGCTGTCGTTCGAACGGCGCGGCGATGACTTCATCGTCACGCCGCCGTCGTTTCGCTTCGACCTCGCGATCGAGGAGGACCTGGTCGAGGAAATCGCGCGCATCCACGGCTACGACGCCATTCCCGCGGTCATCGGCCATCATTCGCAGCAGATACTGGCCGATCCCGAAGGTCCGCGAAGCGTCGGCGACGTCAAGTCGCGCCTGTGCGCGCGCGGCTGGCAGGAAGTCGTCACGTTCAGCTTCGTCAGCGCCGAGTCAGAACGCGCGATCGATCCCGCCGCGTCACCGGTGGTCGTGCAAAACCCGATCGCCAGCCACCTTGGCGTGATGCGCAGTACGATGCTGCCGGGCCTGCTGGGGGTACTGGCCGCCAATGTCGCGCAAGGGATACGTCGCGCGCGGCTGTTCGAACACGGCCGGGTGTTCGCGCACGGGCAGGATGGCGCCGGTTTCCTGCAACCGTTGCGGATCGGCGGCGCGGCCCTTGGGACGGTGGTGCCCGAGCAATGGGGTACGCGCAGCCGGCCGGTCGACTTCTACGACGTCAAGGCCGACCTGGCGGCGCTGGTCGGAGACGCCCGCCTCGAGACGCCCGCCGCCGCTCATTCGGCACTGCATCCCGGACGCTCGGCGAGCGTGGTGATCGACGGCGTGACAGCAGGATTTATCGGCGAATTGCACCCGCGCCTGGTTCGCCACTTCGAGTTACCGTCGCCGCCCGTGGTTTTCGACGTCGACGCGGCGGCGCTGCAAGGCGGCACGCTCGCGCACTTGGTGGTCGTGCCGAAGACCCCGGTCGTGCGGCGCGATCTCGCAGTTGTGGTCGACGAAACGGTTAGCGCACAGGCGGTGCTTGCGGCCGCGGCAAGCGCCAAGGCACCGTTCGTCGGCGAGATCTCGATCTTTGACGTTTACCGCGGAACAGGCATCGCCAGCGGTCGGAAAAGCCTTGCGATTCTTGTGCTTATGCAGGATACTGCACGTACTTTGACGGAC
>JBEPUI010000033.1:0-34373 GCA_041691615.1 Pseudomonadota bacterium | reverse complement strand
GCGGCGGAGCCGGTGGTGTGACTCGCGGTGGAGCCGGCGGCGCGACCGGCGCCGCGGCGTCGATCAGCCGCTCGTGCTTCAGCTCTTCCCAGAACGCGCCTGGAATCGCCGCGCGGCAATGCGCGACGTTGGCATCGACTTCCTCTGCGCTGCGCATGCCGGTGACCACGCTCGCGATAGCGGGATGCGCGAGCGCAAACTGCAGCGCCGCCGCCGCCAGCGCGACACCATGGCGCGCGCAGACGGCTTCGATGCGTTGCGTCCGCGCGCGGATCTCGGCCTCGGCGGGCGCGTAGAAGAACGTCGCGTCCGGCGTGGCGCCGGTCGCGAGGATGCCCGAATTGAACGGCGCGGCCATCAACACCGAAATGCCGCGACGCTGGCAATCGGGCATGAACGTGGCGAGCGCGCTGTGGTCGAGCAGCGTATAGCGTCCCGCCAGCATGAAGCAGTCGAAGTCGCCGTCGGCGGCAAAGCGCTGCAGGATCGACCAGTCGTTGACGCCGACGCCGAACGCCTTGATCGCCCCGGCGGCGCGCAATTCGACCAGCGCGCGGTGCGCGCCTTCCATCGCCTCGCGATAGCGCTGGTCGACCAGGTCGCCCTGCCATCGCCGGTTGACGTCGTGGATCAGCACGACGTCGATGGCGTTGCTGCCCAGGCGCTGCAGGCTGTGCTGCAGCGAGCGCAGCGTGCCGTCGTAACTGTAGTCGAACCCGACCTCGAACGCAGACTCGCCGGCACTCGGTCCTGCGACCGCGCCGCCGCCGCGCGGTTTCATCAGGCGCCCGATCTTGGTCGACACCACGACCGAGCGTCGATCGACGCCGCGCAGGCACGCGCCGAGGCGATGTTCGGCGAGCCCGAGCCCGTAGAACGGCGCGGTATCGAAATAGCGCAGCCCCGTGGCGGTGGCGCGGCCGAATGCCTGCGCCACCGTGGCATCGGTGTCCTGCGGCGCCATGCTTCCGAACGGCGCGGTACCGAAGCCCAGCTGCGCAACCGCGACGTTGCGCCCGCCCAGTACGCGCGTTGCCGCTGGATCGAAGCTCATGGCGCGCGGCGCGCGCGCGCGCTGACGAGGTTGTGCACATGCACGTGCATGCCCGGCGCGATGTTCGCCGACGCCGTGCCGATGCGCTCGCCGTACTTGCGAACGACGGCACCCGCGGCAAGCGCGTGCAGCGCGAACTTGTGACCCAGCGCGATTGCTTCGCGCAACGTGGCGCGCTCCAGCTTGCCGTCGCGGCGCACCACCACCGTTTCGCCGACGGCAAGGTCGCGCAGCGCGACGGCGACATCGTCCGCGGGCTGCAGCACCAGCGCGTCGAATCCCCGATCGGCGTCGCGCGCGACCGAATCCGCCACCGGCTTGCCTTGATCGGACACCCGCGCCTCCGTCACACCGCGAGCCGCACTTGCACGCCGGCCGCCTCCTCGCGCAACTTCAGCAATGCACCGACGTCGTGATCCTGCAGGCCGTGGGCCAGCCCTTCCTCGAGGCTCGCGAACGCTGCACGCCCGACGGGCGCCGTGACGCCCAGGCTTTCGACCATCTGCAATGCGAGCCTGCAATCCTTGTGCGCGAGCTTCAGCATGAAGCCCGGATCGAAGTCACCCGCCAGCGGGCGCTTCGGCAGCGCGATCGCCAACGCATTGTTCCAGGCCATCGTCGTCTTGAGCACGCTCATCATCGTGTCGAGGCCAAGGCCCGACTTGGTGCCGGTCACCAGCGCCTCGATCGACGCCTCGGACACGGCGGTGGCGAGCAGGTTGTTGATCAGCTTCATCGTCTGCCCGGCGCCGAGCGCGCCGCAATGGAAGAAATCCGTGCCCATGCAATCGAGCACCGGCCGGCAGCGTGCGACCACGGCGGCGTCGCCGCCGACCATCAGCGTCAGCGTGCCGGCCACCGCCGCATCCGCGGTCTTGCCGACCGGGCTGTCGATCATCGCCGCCCCCTTCGCGGCGATCGCGGCGCCGACTTTGCGCGTCGTCGCCGGGTCGATCGTACTCATGTCGATGTAGATGGTGCCCGGACGAATTCCCTCGACGACGCCATCGGGCCCCAGCGCCACGCGCTCGACATCGGGGGCGTCCGGCAGCATCGTGATCACGATGTCGCTGCCCGCCGCCACTTCGCGCGGCGTCGTCGCGGCGGTCGCGCCGGCGGCCACCAGCGCCGCCACCGACGCCGCCGCGAGATCGGACACGATCAGCCGGTGCCCGTTGCCAAGGATATTGCGCGCCATCGGCGCGCCCATCGTGCCCAGTCCTATGAATCCGACGATCATGTTGTCTCTCGTTGTTGCATTGAAGGGGGTCAGCTGCGGTCGGCCCAGCGATCCATCATCCAGATCGGCATGCCGCGCAGGTCGGCGGTGTTCTTCGCCGAGAATGCGGCGAGATCGGGCTTGGCGCCGGTCTTGTCATAGGCGGCCTTGACCGGGGCCGCGGCGGTGGCGAATGCGCCCTTCACCTCGCCCCATGTCAGCGGCTTGGTGATCAGCTTGCCGTCGACCATCGATTTCGACGTCTCGAGCAACGCCGCGGCATCGCCTTCCGTGGGCCAGCACCAACCGCGCTTGAACAGCACGTCGTCCTCGACGACCTTGGCGCCAAGCTCGGGCGGCAGCTCCCAGTACTTGACGGCGAGCTGCGAAACCTTGCCGGCGTCCATCTTCGACAGCACTGCGACCGCCTCCTGCTGCGCCTGCACGAATGCGGTAACGAGAGCAGGATCGCTCTGGATGATCTTCGCGCTGCCGATCCAGAACGAGCGGTGCAGGTAGTAACCGTCGGGAAAGAAAGGCGACTTCCTGACATTGGGCAGAAGGTGACCTGCGCCTTCGCCGGCCGGGCCCTTATAGTGGCCTTCGGTGTAACCGAACGAATTCATGATGCCAACGATTCCGAGCTCCTTCTGCGCCTTGAGAAACGCCGGATGGATGACCACTGCCGCGTCCATGCCGGTGGGAATCGTCGCCGCCTGCGCCTGCGTCGGCGTGTTGACGACGGTGATGCCGAATGCCTTAGGGTCGGGATTGCCGAGCTCGAAGCGCAGCATCTGCGAAAGCACGTTGTACGGGTCGCCGCCGAGCAGCGCGCCGACGGTCTTGCCTTTCAGGTCAGCGATGTTGCGGATCGGCGAATCCTTGCGCGTCGCGAGCACGAAGCGGAAGTGGCCTTCGCCGACGGTGAGCAGCTGGATCGGCTGGTGCTGCGCGATCAGGCGCACGATCGGCGTGTTGCCCCACATGCCGAAGTTGAGATTGCCCGAGACGAACGCCTCGACCATCGGCGCCGCCGACGGATAGTCGCGATAGTCGACGGTGAGGTCGTAACCCGCGTCGGCGGCGAGGCGCTCGAATGTCTTGTTGGTCATCATGTACGCCGTCACCGGCGAGTTGCCCGCTGCCCACGGCTGGCGGCCCACGGAAATCGTCATCTTCTTGTGCCCTTGCGCGCGCACGATCGACGGCACGGCGAGTGCCAGCGATGCGGCGCCGGTGGCTGCGATGAAACGGCGGCGCGTGGGGCCGCTTGCTGCGTGGTCATCATGCATGGTTGCCTCCTGGTGGTTGCGGCGATTCAGGTGACGGTGGCGCGATACGCCTCGTCACGGATGAGGCTCCAGATGTGCTGCGTGAGCGCCTGGAACTCGGGAAGTGCGCGTGTCGCGTCGCCGCGCGGGCGCGGCAGCGGCACATCGATCAATGCCTTGAGGCGACCGGGGTGCGTCGTCATCACCGCGACACGGTCGGCCAGGAACACCGCCTCGTCGATCGCGTGCGTGATGAACACCACGGTGCGCCGCCCGGATGCGGGACGGTCCTGCCCCCAGATCCGCAGCAGCTCGTCCTGCAGGATGATGCGCGTCTGCGCATCGAGCGCCGCGAGTGGCTCGTCCATCAGCAGCACATCCGGCTCGTTGGCCATCAGCCGCGCGAGCGCGACGCGCTGGCGCATCCCGCCGGAGAGCTGGTTCGGGTACTTCTTCTCGGCACCGGCGAGACCGACCAGGTCGATCGTGCGTCGCACGCGCTCCTCGCGCGCCTTCGCGTCGAGACCAGCGCCCGCCGGTCCGTAGCGCAATCCGAATTCGACGTTGCCCCAGACGTCCTGCCACGGGAAGAGCGCGTAGTCCTGGAACATCACGCCGCGGTCGGGCCCCGGTCCGGTGATCGTCCGGTCGTCGATCGCGACGGTTCCGCTGGTCGGCGAGTCGAGGCCGGCAAGGAGGTTCAGCACCGTGGTCTTGCCGCATCCCGACGGGCCGACGATGACCATGAACTCGCCCTGGCGAACATCGAGCGTCAGGTCCGAGACCGCGACGGTGTCGGTTGCGCCGGTGCCAACGAAGCGCTTGGTGACGCCGGCGAGGCGCAGCTTGCTGGCGCCGATCATGTGCGTGCCCACGGCATCATCGCGCGCATTCCCGCGCGCAAGAGGCGGTCGAGCACCAGCGCCACCAGCCCGACGGCGATCATGCAGACGATGATGCGGTTCAATTCGATGCTGTACGCGTAGAACACGAACATCATCTGGCCGATGCCGCCCGAGCCGCCGCCGCCCGCCTTGGCGCCCACCGCGAGCTCGGCGGCAACGATCGCAGTCCAGCCCACGCCGAGCGCGATGCGCAGGCCGACGCCGATCGACGGCAGCGCTGCGGGCACGACGACGGTGCGCACCGTCGTGAAACGCGTCAGTCCCATCGTCGACGCCGCCCGCAGCAACGTGGGGTTGACGTTCTTTGCACCAGCCACGGTGTTGATGACCATCGGGAAGAACGCAGCGTACGCGACGATCATCACCGCCGCGGACGTGCCGGTGCCGAGCCACAGGATCGCCAGCGGAAGAATCGCGATCGCCGCGATCGGCCGGAAAGTCTCCACCAGCGGATCGACATTGCGCTCGACCGCACGCAGATGTCCCATCGCGAGGCCCAGCGGAATCGCGATCAGCGCGGCGACCATAAATCCGCCGAACACGCGGATCAGGCTTTGCAGCAACGCAAGCGGCAGGTCGCCCGAAGCGACCAGCGTGATCGCCGCGGTCACGATGCGGCTCGGCACCGGCATCCGCGGATTCTGCGACGCGTTGCCGAGCAGCTGCCATGTCGCGAGCAGCAGTGCCGGCAGCACCAGCCCGAGTCCGTAGCGTTCCCATGCGTTGGCGCGCGTCGTCATGCGTCGCGGGCCCACGGCGCGAATGCGCGGTTCAGCCATCGCACGCCCGCATCGCACACGTAGCCGATCACGCCGATCATCGCGATGAATGACATCACTTGGGGCGTCATCAGCAGTTCGCGATACCACTCGACCGCGTAGCCCAAGCCGCTGGGTGCGCCGATCAGCTCGGCGGCGACCACCGCCGTCCACGACAGCGCGACGCCGAGGCGCAGCGCAACCAGCAGGCTCGGCAGCGCCGCCGGGATCACCACGCGCGTGACGATCGTCCGCCGGGGCACGCCCATCGTGCGCGCGGCGTCGATCAGACGGTGGTCGACGGCGCGCACGCCGCCGACCGTGCCGAGAAGGATCGGGAAGAACGCGGCGTAGGTCATGATGAACACCGGCAGCGCATTGCCGATGCCGAAAATGAACAGCGCCAGCGGAATCCACGCGATGCCCGAGATCGGCCGCAGCACTTCGACGGTCGGATCGACGAATCGCTCGAAGCGGCGGTTGAGTCCCATCGCGAGCCCCAACGGAATGGCAAGCGCCGACGCGATGCCGATGCTCACCACCATCCGCCCGAGGCTGATGCCCGCATGCTCGAACAGCTCGAGCTCGCGCGCGAGGCCGACCGCCGCGTCGATCACCGACCACGGCGACGGCAGCAGGATCGGATTTTCCGTCCACCACGCGACCAGCGCCCAGAATGCGATGAACACTGCCATCGTGCGGACATAGTAGAACGCCGTACGCCTGCCGCCTGTCGCGTTGGCGATCACAGCGATTCACCGACACGCACGATCGACTCGGCGCCTTCGCCGGTGATCTCACCCCACGTGCGGGTGCCCGAGCATACGTCGAGCAGCAGCGCAAACAGGCGATCGGCTGCGGCGTCGAGATCCTCGCGGCCGGCGAACACCGGGCTCGCGTCGAAGTCGATCTGCGCCGGAAGCCCGGCGGCGGTGCCGGGACGCCCGCTGATCTTGATCGTCGGCGCGACCGCGCTGCAGTAGCTGTTGCCGGCGCCGGTGGTGAACAGCATCGCCGTCGCGCCCGCTGCGGCGAAGCCGGTCATCGACTCCGGCGAGAATCCCGGCGCATCCATGACATACAGGCCGCGCGCGGTGGGTGCCTGCGCCAGCGACAGCAAGCCCGCGATCGTCCGCGAGCCGCCCTTGGCGATCGCGCCGAGCGATTTTTCCTCGATCGAGCTCAAGCCGCCGCGGATGTTCTCGGCGCCCGGATTCTCGCCCGTCAGATCGACGCCGGTCGCAGCCATCTGCGACTCGCGGCGACTCACCGCGGCAACGATCGCTTCGCCGACCGACGCGTTGGCCGCACGCCGCGCGAGCAGATGCTCGGCGCCTAGCCACTCGATGGTTTCGCCGAACACCGCAGTGCCGCCGGCGTCGACGAGCCGATCGACGACGCGCCCGGCGAGCGGATTGGCGACCACGCCCGATGTCGCGTCGGAATGCCCGCACTCGACGGCAACGAACAACGCGGACACCGGCGCCGGTTCGCGGCGCTGGCGCGATGCCTCGAGCACCAGTTGCGCGGCGATGCGCACGCCCCGCGCCGACAATTCGAGCGCGTCTTCCTGCACGTCGTCGAGCGCGAGCGTTGCCACCGGCTTGCCCGCTGCAGCGATCGCGATCGCGCTCGCCAGCGCATCGGTCGAGCGCCGGTCGGCGCCGATCAGCAGCGTCGCCGCGACATTGGGGTTGGCCGCGAGGCCGATCATCTGCGCATCGTGCGCACGCCGGTCGGCACCGTATTGCCCGCGGCCATAGGGCGATGCGAACAGCACGCAGCCGGCGACACTCGCCGCGACGCGCGCGGCCGCGCGGCCGACCAGGCCGTTTAGCCCCAGCACCAGCACGTGATTGCGGATGCCATGGCGCCCGTCGCCACGACGATAGCCCGCGAACGTGCCCGCTGCCTCGATTGCCAACCGCTCCTCCAGTCCCGCCGCGCATCCGCCAGGCGCGGATTTTGGTGTTGTGTGCCGCTCGTCATGCATCCGTCAAACGCGGATTTCTTGGTGTTGCGTGCTGTCCGCCATGTATCCGTCAGGTGCGATTTTCGTGTTATGTTAGCGCCAACATGTTAGCGCTTTCATTTTGCCGCTGTCAAATGCCCGCGCCAATGCAGTGACATCGTCAACGCCACGCAACCGCCGCGCCAAGCCAGCCCGCGCCGATGCGGACGCGCGCATGGGTCGCGCCCGCCTGTCGGATGTCGCCAGCGCTGCCGGGGTGTCGGCGATGACAGTGGTTCGGGCGTTGCGCGAACCGCACAAGGTCGCAGCGGCCACGCTAGCGCGCGTGCAACGGGTGCTGGACGAAACGGGATACACGCCCAACCTGATCGCGCGGGGGCTCGCGTCGAATCGCTCCGGGCTGATCGCCGCGGTGATTCCCGTGCTCACCAACTCGCTGATCGCCGAAATCATGCAGGGGCTGACCGACGCGCTGGTACCGTCCGGATACCACCTGCTGCTCGGTGCTAGCGGCTTTTCCGCGGCCGAGGAGGAAACGCTCGTTCGCGCATTCCTGTCGCGGCGCATCGACGGCATCTACCTGACGGGCGCGGTCCACACCGCGGAGACGGTGCGCATGCTGCAGCGCGCCGCGATCCCGGTGGTCGAAGGCGGAAACCTGGCCGACCGCCCGATCGACATGATGGTCGGCTATTCGAACGTCGACGCCGCGCGCAGCGTGACGCGCTACCTCGTCAAGGCCGGCTACGCGCCGATCGGCTACATCGGCGCCTATCCGCAGGACAACGATCGCGCGCGCGATCGCCGCCACGGCTACGAGCTCGCGCTCGCCGCGGCACGACAACGCGTCGACCCGGCGCTTTGCGTCGAGACGTCGCTCGACATCGACGCCGGCGCGCGCGCGATGGCCACGCTGCTCGGGCGCAAGCGCAAATTGCGCGCTGTTTTCTGCTCGGCGGATGCGATCGGCGTGGGCGCTCTCTACGAATGCCAGCGCCGCGGGGTGGCGGTGCCGGAGGAGATCGCGATCGCGGGCTTCGACGACATTCCGATCGCCGCCCAGGTGGTGCCGTCGCTGACCACGCTGCGCGTGCGGCGCTATGCGATCGGCCAGCGCGCCGGAGAAATGATCTGCGATCGCCTCGCCGGGCGCGCGATCAAGGATCCGATCGTCGACACCGGCTTCGAGATGGTCGCGCGCGACAGCGCTTGACGCCGCATGTTCGCAGCGACACATGGCCCCGCGAGGTCGCGGCAAGCGACCCCGCCTACGCTCCCGCAACCGCCGCGTCGACGTGCCAGCCCTTGGGAATCGCCGCCAGCAGACGCTGCGTGTAGGCCTCGCGCGGATGCCGGTAGAGGTCGTCGCTGTTCTGCACTTCGACGACTTCGCCTTCGCTCATCACCATCACCACGTCGGAAATGTACTTGACGACGGCGAGGTCGTGCGAGATGAAGATGTACGACAGGCCGAACTCATCCTGCAGGTCCTGCAGCAGGTTGAGCACCTGCGCCTGCACGGAGACGTCGAGCGCCGATACCGACTCGTCGCAGATCAGGATATCGGGCTTCAGCGTCAGGCAGCGCGCGATGGCGATGCGCTGGCGCTGGCCGCCGGAGAACTCGTGGGGGTACTTGAAGAACGAAACCTCGGGCAGGCCCACGCGATCGAGCAACTCGAACACGTGGTCGGCGCGCGCCTGCGGCGTCGCGCCGATCTTGTGGATCGTCAGCGGCTCGGTGAGGATCTGCCCGACGGTGAAGCGCGGGTTGAGCGACGCATACGGATTCTGGAAGATGATCTGGATGCGCCGCTTGTAGGGCATGAACTCCTTGGCACTCATCGACAGGATGTCCTTGCCATCGAAAAGCGCCTCGCCGGTGGTCGCTTCGTGCAGCCGCATGAGCGTCAGGCCGACGGTGGTCTTGCCCGATCCCGATTCGCCGACGAGGCCCAGCGTCTTGCCACGGGGAAGCTTGAACGAAACGTTCTTGACGGCCTTGAACTCGCGCTGGCCGAAGATGCCTTCGCGCGAATAGAAGCTCTTGCCGAGGTTGTTCACCTCGAGGATCGTCGAATCGCCCGGCACGACGCCGCGCGCGCGCTCCTCGATGTGCTGCGGCCCGCGCCCGCTGATGAAATCGTCGATGACCGGCAGCCGCCGCGGCCGGTGCGCGAGCTGCGGACGGCATTGCAGCAGCGCCTTGGTATAGGTGTCCTGCGGATGCTCGAACACCGCCTTCGCCGGGCCCTGCTCGCGGATCTCGCCGTGGCGCATCACCACCACCTGGTCGGCGATTTCACCCACCACCGCGAGATCGTGGGTGATGAACAGCACCGACATCTGGCGGCGCTTCTGCAGGCCCGCGATCAGGTCGAGGATCTGCTTCTGTATCGTGACGTCGAGCGCCGTGGTCGGCTCGTCGGCGATCAGCAGCTTCGGCTCGCACGCGATCGCCATCGCGATCATCACGCGCTGCTGCTGGCCGCCGGACATCTGCGACGGATACGCGTCGATCTTGTGCTGGGCGTCGGCAATCCCGACCTCGTCGAGCAGCGCCAGCGCACGCTTGCGTGCCTTCGCTCCCGACAACCCCACGTGCAGCTTCAGCACTTCCTCGAGCTGGTAGCCGCAGGTGAATACCGGGTTGAGCGAGGTCATCGGCTCCTGGAAGATCATCGAGATGTCGGCGCCACGCAGTTTCTGCAGCGCGCGCTTCGACATGCCCACCAGGTTCTTGCCGCCGTAGAGGATGCGGCTCTTCGGGTCGACGATCGAATTCTCCGGCGGCAACAGGCCGAGAATCGCGAGCGACGTGACGCTCTTGCCGGATCCCGATTCGCCAACCAGCGCGACGGTGCTGTTGTGCGGAACATCGAACGAAATGCCCTTGACCGCCTCGAACGTCGACGTCTTGTCGAGGCGGAAATGGATGCGCAGGTCGCGCACGCTGACGAGCGCGTCGGTGGTTTCGGCGATTGCCATGTCAGTGTCCCGCCATTCCCTTGAGTTTCGGATCGAGCGCATCGCGCAGCGCGTCGGTGAACAGGCTGAATGCGGTGACGAGCGTCGCCATTGCGATCGTCGCGGCGACCAGCTGCCACCATTTGCCGAGGATCAGCTCGTTCTGCGCCTCGTTGAGCATCGACCCCCAGGACACGACGTCGACCGGCACGCCGAATCCCAGGAACGACAGGATCACCTCGGACTTGATGAACGCGACCGCGAGGATCGACAGTTGCACCAGCACCACGTGCGACACGTTCGGAAAGATGTGCACGAAAATCCGCCGCATGTTGCTCGCGCCGATCGCATCGGCCGCCTGCACGTATTCGCGCGCTTTGTGCTTCAGGTACTCGCCGCGGATCAGCCGGAACACTCCCGACCATCCGGTGAGCCCGAGGATCAGGATGATCGTCATCAGCCCCTTCTGCTTCAACACCGCCGCCACTGCGAGGATAAGCAGCAGGTAGGGAATCGAGCTGAACACGCTGTAGAACCAGTTGAAGAAGTCGTCGACCCACCTTCCGTAGTAGCCGGCGACCGCGCCGAATACCGTGCCGAGAAACGTGGCGAGGATCGCAGACGCGATGCCCACTGCGATCGACGTTTCCGATCCCTTGATCACTTTCTTCAGCACGTCGCGGCCCCATTTGTCGCCGCCGAACGGCAGCGTGGCCGCGCGGGTCTCGGCGACCGGCGCGGTCACGCCCTTGCCGGCGCGGATGTCCGCCATCACGTCGGCCAGCGGGTCGACCGACGCGTCGCCAGACCCGGCGCCCGCGTCGGCGCCGGCGGCCGGCGCCTTCGGCTTTCCCTCACCGCGGATCTGCGCGAGCACGTCGGCGAGCGGATCGACGATCGTCGAGTGATAGGTGCTTGCGAGCGTCTCGCCCGCCGCCGCCTTCGCCGCCTGCGCGGGCGCGGCTTCGCTGCTCGCGTCGGGTCCCATGAACGTCGGCGGCGCGTAGTTGACCCCGACCTCGCGCGACCAGTCGGCGGCGATGAGTCCCGTTGCCGACAGCAGGATCAGCACCAGGAAGGCGCCGACGATTGCCATCGAGATCATCGCCACCCGGTCCTGGCGCAAGCGTCGCCACGCGAGGATCCACAGGCTCGGTGAAACGGTGTGCGGGATTTCGCGCGGTGCCGGCGGTGCGCCAAGCGTTGCCATGTTGGTTGCCATCGTCGTCTCCCGCTATTTCAGTTGGACGCGCGGATCGACGGCCTTGTACATCAGGTCGGCGAGCAGGTTGAACACCATCGTCGCCACCGCCACGTAGATCGTGATTGCCTTGATCACCGGGAAGTCGGAGCGCTCGACGGCCAGGATCACTTCGCGGCCGATGCCCGGGATCGAGAAGAAACGCTCGATCAGGAACACGCCGACGAGCAATCCGGGCAACTGCGACATCACGTTGGTGATGATGGGAATCGACGCATTGCGCAGCACGTGCACCCACATGATGCGGTTTTCGCCCACACCCTTGGCGCGCGCCGTGCGCACGTAGTCCTGGTTGATTTCGTCGAGGAAGAACGTGCGGAACAGGCGAAGGTCCGGCGCGATGCTGACTGCGAGCCCGATCAGGATCGGCAGCGACGAGTAGCGGATCAGGTTTTCCCAGAACCCGTTGCCCCATCCCTGCACCGGAAACCACCCGAGCTTGTAGGCGAACACATACTGGAACACGATGATGTAGACCAATATCGACACCGACAGGCCGACGGTGCAGACGATCATCACCATGCGGTCGGTCAGCGAGCCGCGCACGTAGGCGACGGCGAGTGCCAGGCCGATGGCGATCAGCGTGTCGAGGATCAGCAGCGGCACGGTGACGGTAAGCGACGGCCCGAGGCGCGTGGCGAGGATGTGCGAGATCGATTCGTTGGTGCTCCACGACGCGCCGAAATCGCCGGTCACCACCTGCTTGATGAAGATGCCGAGCTGCACGTAGTACGGCTGGTCGACGCCCAGCTGGCGGCGGATGTTGTCGATCTGCTCCTGGTTGCTGATCTTGCCTGCCAGCACGTAGGCGGGATCGCCGCCCACCCAGTTGAACAGGAAGAACACCAGCAGGATCACGCCGAGCAATGTCGGGATCATCTGCCACAAACGTCGAACGATGTAGGCAGTCATCGTCGTCACCTCGATAGAAGCGCGTCGTGCGACTGACGCGTGCGGTTGCAAAGGCGTCCCGCGCGCTTCCCGCATCGGCCGTTGTGCGGCCGATGCGGGAATGTGCGCGGGATGCGCGCGCGGATCGGCGGCGCGGCCGTTGCCGGGCCCCGCGTTCCGCGTTGTTCTTCCGTTTCTCCTCCGGTCAGTCCTTTATGTCCAGATACTGCCACTGCGAGTGCAGGATCGGGTGCTTCTTGTACCCCAGCACCCGCGGCTGCACCAGTTGGTTGCGGTAGCGGCTGATCATCAGCCGCCACGTCGCGTAGACCTCGGTGATCCGCGTCATGTCGCGGTAGAGCTGGTCGCGCGCGGGCCCGGGCGGCATTTTCACCGATTGCTCGTACAGCTTGTCATATTCGGGGATGCGCGCACAGCCGTTGTTGCTCTGGCCGGTGTTGGGGCCGTACATCAGCTGCATGAAATTGTCGCCATCCGGATAGTCGGCGATCCAGGCGGCCACGCGGCTTTGCAGCTTGCAGGCCTTTTCCGCCTTCAACTGCTCGGGGAACTTGTCCTTGTGCACGTCGATGCGGATGCCGATCGCATCCAGCGACTTCTTCCACAATTCGTCCTGCTGGCGCCCGAGCGTGTCGGGACGCGACGAAAGTATCATCGCCAGCGGCTTGCCGTCGGGCAGCGTCCGCCAGCCGTCCGCGCCCTTCTTGTAGCCGAACCAGTCGAGCAGCGCATTGGCGGTCTTCGGATCGTATGCGTTGAGCGGCTTCCAATTGGGGTCGTGGCCGACCACGCCGGGCGGAATGGGATAGGTCGCCTCCACCGCCTGGCCATTGCGGATCACCTTGACGTCGTCGGCGGCGTCGTAGCTCATCGCCACGGCGCGGCGCAGCGCGATCTTGGGCAGTGAAAAACCGCCCCAGACCGGATCCTCCATGTTCCAGTACGTGTAGCTGATCTCCGGATCGACGATCCGCGACAGCTGGATGCCTTTGGCCACGTAGTCGGGCCGCAGCTTGTCGCCGTCCATCACGTTGGGTGCGAGCGGCCCTTCGAGGTTCATGATGTCGAGCTCGCCGTTCTGGAACGCCAGCAGCCGCGACTGGTCCTCCTCCATGATGCTCACTTCGACGCGGCCGATGATGGGCATCTGCTTGCCCTTCATGTCGCGGATGAGCTTCTGGTCTTCGGAATTGTCGGACGTGAAATTCCATGTGAACCCGCGGTAGTCCGGGTTCGCCTCGAGCACGATCTTGGAACTGCGGATCCACTCGACCAGCTTGTAAGGGCCGGTGCCGACGGGATTCGACATGATGTGGCCGTCGGATTCGCCATACGTCGCGACGATTTCGCGCGCGACCGCCGACGTCGGCTCGTGCGCCAGCACATAGGGCAGGTTGTAGTCCGTCTGCTTGAGACGGATGCGCAGCGTGTAGCGGTCGACGGCCTCGAGACCTGGAATCGGCGTGTCGTAATCGAACTTGCCGGATTTCTTCGCCGCCGCGGCGAGCTCGTCCAGCCCGACGATCTTGCCTTCGACGAGGAACGTCCACGCCGACTTGATCTTCGGATCGGCGAGGCGCTTCAATTCGTAGATGTAGTCGTCGACGGTCAGTTCGCGGGGCTTGCCCTTGAACGCCGGATCGGGCGTGAAGTAAATGCCCTTCTTCAGCCTGATCGTATAGGTCTTGCCGTCGTCGGTGATGACCGGCATGTCCTCCGCGGTGAGCGGAACCACTTTCGATGGTCGCGCGAGGTAGTCGTAGGTGTAGAGCGTCTCGAAGATCGCCTGCTCGAGCTCGCCCGAATACAGGTCATGCGCGAACGCCGGGTCGAATCCGCTCTCGGCGGCGGGAAACACGTCGCGCACCACCTTGTGCATGTCGGCCGCCGCGAACGCGCTCGCCGCAACGCAGGCGACGGTTGCGGCGCACACGGCGCGCAGCCAGCCAATCCTCGGCGTGGAACGATTCATCGGCTGCTACGAATGCGGCTCGAGGTCGATGTACATCCACTCGGCTTGCAGGATGGGATGCTTCTTGTAGCCCTTGACCCATGGGCGGATCAGCTGGTTGCGCAACCGCGAGCCGCTCACCTGCCACGCGCCGTCCACCTGCATCTGCCGCGCCATGTCGATGAACAGCTTCATCCGGTCGACCGAGTCGAGCGGCAGCTTCGACGACGCGACGTACAGCGCATCGAACGCCTTCGACTCGTAGCAGCCGTTGTTGCTCTGGCCGGTGTTGGGGCCGTAGAGCAGTTGCATGAAGTCCTCGCCGTCGGGATAGTCGGCGATCCACGCGGCGCCCCACATCATCAGGTGACAGGCCTTCGCCGCCTTCAGGTGGTCGGCGAACTTGCTGATGATGAACTCGATGTGCAGGCCCATGTCGTCCATCGACTTCTTCCACAGCTCGCTGAACTCGCGCTCGACTGCCGACGAGCCGGTCGCGTACTTGAGCACCAGTGGCGAGCCGTCGGGCAGCGTGCGAAATCCGTCGGTGCCGCGCTTGTAGCCGAAATGATCGAGCAGCTTGTTCGCGGTAACCGGGTCGTAGTGGTCGACGCCGACGTAGTTGGGGTCATAGCCGACGATGCCGGGCGGGATCGGCATTTCCACCGCCGACATCTGGCTCTTCCGAACGATGCGCAGTTCCTCGTCGTTGCGATAGCCCATGATGATCGCGCGGCGCAACGCGATCTTGTCCGGCGTGTAGCCGCCGACGATCGGGTCGTGGAAATTGAACGTCGTGTAGGTGATGTCGGGATCGTTGGTGCGGTAGAGCGTGATGCCTTCCTTGGCGAGCGACGGCTGCAGCTTGTTGTCGGGGGTCAGCGCTTCGTAGATGAACGCGCCGGGCACGTTCAGCGTGTCGAGCTGTTTCTGCTGGAACGACAGCCAGCTCGACTGCGCCTCGTCGATCACGGTGATCTCGACGCGGCCGACCTGCGGCATCTTCTTGCCCTGCATGTCCTTCACGAGCTGGTCGTCCCAACCGGGCTCGGAAGCCTTGAAGTCCCACGTGAACCCGCGGTAGTCCGGATTGGCCTCCAGCACCATCCGCGCGCCGCGCCGCCATTCCTTGAGGATGTACGGGCCGGTGCCGACCGGATGCGCCATCGTGTCGGCGGCGTACATCTCGATCACTTCGCGCGCGACGGCGCCCATCGGCACGTGTGCCGCCGTGTAGAGGAACAGGTAGTCGGGCTTGGCGAGGCGCACGCGCAGCGTAAACCGGTCCAGCGCCTGCAGGCCCGACACCGGTGCGTCGTAGTCGAACTTGCCGGTGCGCTTCGCGGCTTCAGCGATCGCATCGAGTCCCTCGATGCGGCCTTCGAACATGTACCCCCACGGCGAGCGCAGCTTCGGATCGACGAAACGCTCGAACGAGTAGACGTAGTCCTGCGCGACGAGCTCGCGGCGCTTGCCCTTGAATGCCGGGTCGTCGGCGAAGTAGATGCCCTTCCTGATGTGGAACGTGTAGGTGCGTCCGGCGTCGGAGACCTCCGGCATCGCTTCCGCCGCCATCGGCACGAGCTTCGCCGGGCGCGCGAGATAGTCATAGGTCAGCAGGCGATCGAAAATCCCCTCGTTGACCTCGTTGGAGTAGAGATCCGACACCCGCGCCGGATCGAAGCCGGTCTCGCCGGTGGGAAACGCGATGCGCAGGACTTTGGCGGGATCGGCGCCGGCGGCGGCGTTTGCGATGCAAAGCGCGAACACCGCGACCAATCCCCGTTTCAGCGGGGCGAACCGACCTGGCATCACTGTCCTAAAAATAAAAAGCGGCGCATAGTACCATTTCCACAAGCCCCACATGTCGCGCCTTTTTTTCAAGCGTATCAGCGCGCGTTTCGCGCCGGCGACCGCACGCATCACCGGCAATGCGTGGGTGCGAAAGCACCTGCCCTCGCTTGCCGATCCCGACCTCTGGCACATGAATCGCCGCTCCGCCGCGCGCGCGGTCGCGATCGGCCTGGTCTGCGGATTGATACCCGGTCCGCTGCAGGCGCTCGGCTCGGCGGCCGGCTGCCTCGCGTTTCGCGCCAACTTTCCGCTCGCCGTGCTAACGACGTTCTACACCAACCCGTTCACCATCGGCCCACTATATGTTGTGGCCTACCAGATCGGCCAGTGGGCGCTCCCATCCACGCAACATGCGCCGATGCGCTTGCCACCCGGCATGGGCTTCGATCTCGATGGCGCCGCTTCGTTCCTGCATTGGGCCGTCTCGCTCGGGCCTTCGCTTGCCCTCGGCCTGCCGTTGCTCGCAGCGATGCTCGGGCTTTGCGGTTTTGTCGCCGTGCGCGTCGCCTGGCGCTACAAGACGGTGCGCGTGTGGCGGCGGCGGGCGCTTGCGCGCGCGTCTGCCGGAACCGCCCGCGCCGCGGCATGACCAAGCCGCATTTCTGGGACGACGCGATTCGTGAGCTCGCGCGCCGCGACCGGGTGCTGCGCAAGCTGATCGCCGCCTTCCCCGGCATCCACCTCACCCGCCGTGGCGATCCGTTCACCACGCTCGCGCGCTCGATCGTCGGCCAGCAGATCTCGGTCAAGGCCGCGCAGGCGGTATGGGACCGTTTTGCGCGTGCAGCGGAAGGCACGCGGTCGCCCGAGGCGCTGGCGGTGCGGCTCGATCCGGCGCGCGTGGCGCGCATGCGGGTTTCGACGATGCGCCGCTGCGGGTTCTCCGAGCGCAAGGCCGACTACGTGCGCGACCTGGCCCGGCATTTCGTCAGCGGCCGCCTCGAGCCGCACACATGGGGTGATCTCCCGGACGAAGCGCTGATCGAGGCGCTGGTCGACGTCAAGGGCATCGGCCGCTGGACGGCCGAGATGTTCCTGATGTTCCACGAACTGCGCGCCGACGTGCTGCCGGTGGCCGACATCGGCCTGCAGAACGCGATGGCGCTGCACTACAACAAGGGCGAGCGCATGACGATGGCGGCGATGCGCGATTTCGGCGCGCGTTGGGCGCCCTGGCGCAGCGTGGCGACGTGGTATTTATGGCGCTCGCTCGACCCGGTGCCGGTCGAATACTGACGGCGAAGGTCAGCTCGCTCGCAGCTTCCCGTCGATCAGCTGCAGCGTGCGCCCGGCGCGCGCGGCGAGCTCCGGGTCGTGCGTGACGATCACGAGGCTGGTGCCGATCGCCGCGTTCAGCTCGATCATCAGGTCGAACACGCCACCGGCCGTGCGCCGGTCGAGGTTGCCGGTCGGCTCGTCGGCGAGCACGCAGCGCGGTCCCGTCACCAGCGCGCGCGCCAGCGCCACCCGCTGGCGCTCGCCGCCTGACAGTTCGCCGGGCCGGTGCTTCAGCCGGTGGCCGAGTCCGACGCGCGTCAGCAGCTGCGCGGCCTGCGCGAGCGACCGCGCGACCGGTTCGCGGCGGATGTAGAGCGGCATCGCGACGTTCTCGACCGCGGAGAATTCCGGCAGCAAATGGTGGAACTGGTAGATGAACCCCAATGCGCGGTTGCGCACACGACCGCGCGCCGCTTCAGACAGCGTGGCGAAAGGCTCGCCGTCGACGCGCACGTCGCCGGCGGTGGGCGCGTCGAGGCCGCCCAGCAGGTGCAACAGCGTGCTCTTGCCCGACCCCGATGCGCCGACGATGGCGACGCGCTCGCCGCGCGCCACGGCAAGATCGACGCCGGCCAGCACGTCGACGTCCTGCGGCCCGCTGGTGTACGTCTTGGTGAGTCCGGTGCAGGCGATCACCGGCGTCGCCGTCGCATTCGCAAGGGTCGCTCGCGACGCGTCGAACACGGCGTCATTCATAGCGCAACGCTTCGGCGGGATTGACGCGCGCCGCCTTGAAGCTCGGGTAGAGCGTGGCGACCAGCGCCAGCACCAGCGCGATCGCCGCGATAGTGACCACGTCGCCGCGCTGCAGCTGCGACGGCAGCTCGCTGATGTAGTAGACCGATTTGTCGAGGAACGTGATGCCGAACAGGTGCTCGATCGCCGGCACCACGGTGCCGATATTGAGCGCCAGCAGGATGCCGCCGACAACGCCGATCAGCGTGCCGATGAAGCCGATCAGCGCGCCCTGGATGATGAAGATCGTCATGATCGACGCCGGCGTGGCGCCCAGCGTGCGCAGGATCGCGATGTCGGCCTGCTTGTCGGTGACCAGCATGATCTGCGCCGACACGATGTTGAACGCGGCGACTGCGACGATCAGCGTCAGGATGATGAACATCACGCGCTTTTCCATTTGCACCGCGCGGAAGAAATTGGCATGCGACATCGTCCAGTCGCGGACTTCGGCGTCCACGGGCAGCGTGCGCAACAGGTCGCGCGCGACTTGCGGCGCGTCGAACATGTCGGTGAGCTTCAGCCGCACGCCGGACACGCCGTCGACGCGGTAGAGCTTCTGCGCGTCGGCGAGGTCGATGAATGCGAGCCCGTTGTCGAACTCGAACATGCCGATCTCGAAGATCCCGACGACCTTGAACGACTTGACGCGCGGCAGCGTGCCGGCGGGCGTCACCGTGCCTTGCGGGGTGATCGCGACCACGGAATCACCGACGCCCGCGCCCAGCGCATGCGCGACTTCCGAACCCAGCACGATGCCGAACTCGCCGGGGCGCAAGTCCTCGAGGCGGCCGCGCTTCATGTGCGTGCCGATATCGGCCACACTCCCCTCGAGCGCAGGGTCGACGCCACGGATCAGCACGCCGCGGTTGACATCCCCCGCCGTCAGCATTGCCTGGCCGGAAATGTACGGTGCGGCGGCGATCACGCGCTTGTCCTCGCGCGCCACCTTCGCGACGCCCTGCCATTGCTTGAGGTCGGGAATGCCGCGGATCTCGACGTGCGACGCAACCGACAGGATGCGGTTGCGCAACTCGTCCTGGAAGCCGTTCATCACCGACAGCACGACGATCAGCGCCGCCACCCCCAGCGCGATGCCGGCCATCGACGTCAGCGCAATGAACGAGATGAACGTGTTGCGGCTCGCGCCCTTGCGCGTGCGCGTGTAGCGCAGGCCGACCGCCAGCTCGTAGGGCGTCATCGCCGGGGTGCCGCCTTGGGCGAATGCAGCATGGACGACAACGGGGTGGGCATGGTCGGCGGGCGCAATCGAATTGCGCGTTCTCGAATCGAGCGGCGAAGCGCGCGATTATCGCATGCTAGACTCGTCCGGGATCGCATGCCGCCTCGCGCGAAATCGCCGCGGCGCACGCCATGCGGTCGTGGAAACGCGATCGACATGGAACTCGTCGTGGTGGCGCCGCAACTGCTGGCGCTTCGAGCCCCCGTCCTGAATTCGTCGAAGGCCCTCGCCCGCCTGTCCGCGTGGGCGACGCGCGCGCCGGTTGCGTTCGGCCGCGACCAGGCCACGCTGGCGGCACTTCCCCTGGCAGGCACGTCGGTCGCCACGTTGATCGCATGCGGGAGCATCGGTCAGGCGCGCGACACATTCGATCCCGGCGACGGACATTGGCTGGTCGCCGATCCGATCACGCTGGTCGCGGGCCGCGACGACGTCGTCATCGCCGGGCGCGTGGCGGGGCTCGACGAACCCGGCGCGCGGGACTTCGTCGCGCGCGTCGTCGACGCGCTCAACGCCCATTTTGCCGCCGATGCGATGACGTTCATCGCCGCGCGCGCCGAACGGTGGCTGCTGCACCTGCAGCACGCGCCGCTACTGCGCCTCGTGCCCACGGACTTGGCCGTCGGCGGATCGTTATATGCGCATCGCCCGCAGGGCCACGACGCGAGGCGGTTCGAACGCTACGGCAACGAGATCCAGATGATGCTGTTCGCCGCCGCCGAGAACGAGGCACGCGAGCGTGCGGGACAGGCGGCGTTCAACGGACTCTGGCTGTGGGGGAACGCCGACGCCGCCGTGTCGTCCGCCGACCCCGCCGACCCCGCCGCGTGCGCCGCGTGCGCCGCGTCCGCCACGTCCGCCACGTCCGCCACGTCCGCCACGTCCGCCACGTCCGCCACGTCCGCCGCGCCCGTATGCATCGATGCGTTCGCCGCACCGGGCGAAGACGGCGACCTGGCGCGCGGCGCCGCCTTCGTCACCGGCGGCGCGATGCACGCGCCCGATGCCGGGTTCGGTGCGCTTGTGCGCGCGGCCCACTCCGACGTGCGCACGGCCCGTTCCGATGCGCGTACGCGCGGGCCGGATGTCAATGCCGGTATGCGCGATCGCGCGTGCGCACTGGTTGCGTTGCCGGCGTTGCAAGGGGCCGATGATTTCGAACGCTGGGACGCCGCCTGGCTTACGCCGGCGGCCGATGCGCTCGCGCGCGGCGATCTGTCGCATGTCACGTTGATCGCCGACGGCGACGGCGCGTATCGATGGACGGCGCCGGCGCCGGCGTGGGCTGCGCGTGTTCGCGCGCGCTTGCGCGCGCCGCGGTTCGGCGTGACGCCTTGAACGCGCACGCCGCGAAACCGCATCGCGCGAATCCGAATCGTGCGAATCCGCAGTCGCCGAAGCCGCCGGCTGCCACTGCGCACAATAGCGACGTGCGCATTGCCCGCCGGCCCGCAGGCGCGCATGCCCTCGCGCTCGCCGACGCCGGCGTTTCGCCGGTGCTCGCACGCGTGTACGCTGCGCGCGGCATCTCTTCGCCCGACGATCTCGACACGAGCTTCGACGCACTGCCGCATCCTTCGCAACTGACCAACGCCGATGTCGCCGCGCAGCGCCTCGCCGGCGCGATCATCAACGCCGAGCGCATCGTGATCGTCGCCGACTACGACGCCGATGGCGCCACCGCCTGCGCCGTCGGCGTGCGCGGCCTGCGCGCGATGGGCGCGCGGGTCGATTTTGTCGTGCCCAACCGCTTCGAGTATGGCTATGGGTTGACCCCGGAGATCGTCGAGCTGGCGGCGGCGCGCGATCCGGCGCTGATCGTCACCGTCGACAACGGCATCGCGAGCGTGGAAGGCGTGGCCGCCGCCGCGCGCCGCGGAATCGACGTGCTGATCACCGATCATCACCTGCCGGGCGCGCAGTTGCCTTCGCCCGCGATCATCGTCAATCCCAACCAGGCGGGCTGCACGTTTCCATCGCGCAACCTCGCGGGCGTGGGTGTGATGTTCTACGTGCTGCTCGCCACCCGCGCGCTGCTGCGCGCGCGGTTTCCGGCGCGGGCCGCCGCGTTGCCCAACCTCGCGTCGCTGCTCGATCTCGTGGCGCTGGGCACGATCGCCGACGTGGTCGTGCTCGACCGCGTCAACCGCGCGCTGGTCGCGCAAGGATTGCGGCGCATCCGCAAAGGGCTCGCGCAACCCGGCATCGCCGCGCTGTTCGCGTTGGCCAACCGTTCGACCGAGCGTGCCACCGCGTTCGACCTGGGCTTTGTCGCGGGGCCGCGAATCAACGCGGCCGGACGTCTTGACGACATGAGCATCGGCATTCGCTGCCTCGTCAGCGACGACCCCGGCGAGGCGCGCGCGCTCGCCGCGCGCCTGGACACGCTCAACGCCGAGCGACGCGGCATCGAGGCGGCGATGCGCGACGAGGCGATGGCGGTGATCGATGCGCTCGATGCAGCGACGCTTGCCGGCGCCCATTCGATCTGCCTCGCCGATCCGCAATGGCACCAGGGCGTCGTGGGCATCGTCGCCTCGCGCCTCAAGGACCGGCTCAATCGGCCCGCAATCGTGTTTGCGCCCGGCGGCGACGGCGAGCTCAAGGGCTCGGGGCGCTCGATCGCGGGCTTCCACTTGCGCGACGCGCTCGACGCCCTGGCCAAGCGCGAGCCCGACCTGTTGCAACGCTTCGGCGGGCACGCGATGGCCGCGGGCGTGACAATCCACGCCCGCCACTTCGAGCGCTTCGCCGCCGGATTCGAGGCAATCGCACGCGAGATGCTCGACCCGGCGCTGTTCGCCCGCCGGCTCGAAACCGACGGCGAGCTCGCGGCGGGCGAGCTGTCGCTGGTACTCGCCCAGGAAATCGACACCGGCATCTGGGGACAGGGTTTCGCCGCACCGCGATTCGACGGCGAGTTCGTCGTGGTCGAGCAGCGCGTCGTGGGCGGGGCGCACCTGCGGTTGCGGCTCGAGCGACACGGCGAGACGTTCGA
The DNA here is from genome assembly GCA_041691615.1 of Pseudomonadota bacterium. Lineage (GTDB taxonomy): Bacteria > Pseudomonadota > Gammaproteobacteria > Burkholderiales > Casimicrobiaceae > VBCG01. Next base: position 11,996 of record JBEPUI010000033.1, on the reverse strand, counting down.
CGCCATCCTGTTCGGATGTGCCGATGCGCTGCCCGCGCGCATCCACGCCGCATACCGTCCCGACGTCAACCGCTACCAGGGACTGGAATCGCTTCAACTCGTCGTCGAGCATTGGCAGCCGCCCGGGGATGCGCAGCCGCCGGATAGCTGAACCGTCGGGTACCGGGATGCTCAGCCACGCAAGGATGCGCAGCGGGCCGAGGCATACGCAACCGCAGCATGGCTAACGCCGCGGCTTGCCTGGCTGGTTTCCGGATCGTGCTCGCTAGTCGGATTAACTGTATGTTTATTAGATGTTTTTTAAATACAACAAACCATGCGACGTGAAGGCGCTATCGTCATAACCAGCCTTGTGCAACGCAATATTAGCGGCTAAAGTGGACAGGTTTGGCCGACCTTGCGCCGGGTTCCTGGCACGTCGAGGTGGTTGACGGTTGAGGGAGCTCGAGCATCATGCGCTTGCAGCACAAGGTTTCGATCATCACCGGCGGCGGTCAGGGCATCGGCCGCGCCACGGCGCTCAAGTTCGCGCACGAAGGCGCCCGGGTCGCCGTCTGCGACATCAATATGGCGACCGTCGAGGACACCGTCGCGGCAGTGCGTGCCGCCGGCGGCGAAGCGCTGGCCTTCGAGGTCGACGTCACCGACAAGGCGAGCATCGCGCGCATGGTCGAGGGCGTGATGGCCGCGTGGGGCCGCATCGACACGCTCGTCAACAATGCCGGCATCGTGCAGGACGCGCGCCTGCAGAAAATGACCGACGAGCAGTTCGACCGCGTGATCGACGTCAACCTGAAGGGCGTCTACAACTGCACCCGCGCCGTGGTCGACATCATGCTGGCGCAGAACTCCGGCTGCATCCTCAACGCGTCGTCGATCGTGGGCCTGCATGGCAACTTCGGGCAGACCAACTACGCGGCGACCAAGTTCGCCGTGATCGGCATGATGAAGACCTGGGCGCGCGAGCTCGGCAGCAAGGGCATCCGCTCCAACGCGATCTGCCCCGGGTTCATCGAAACCCCGATCCTCGCCTCGATGCCGGAGAAGATCGTCAGGATGATGGAAGACAAGGTGCCGATGGGGCGCCTCGGCCGGCCCGAGGAGATCGCCAACACCTATGCCTGGCTCGCCTCCGACGAAGCCTCCTATATCAACGGCGCGGTGATCGAGGTCTCCGGCGGCGTCACGATCTGATCGCATCGACCGCGACCGCCGTCGCGAGCCCGATTGCGCAATCGCGACCACCGGCAACCAGCGAATCGCGAACCGGAGCGGCCGCGGGCCGCTCGTCCATCGGTCCAACTTGAGCAATCCGCGCCGGCACGGGTAGGATTCGCCATCCTTCCAGCGGAATCGAACCGTGCCTCGCATCGCCCTTCGCTTCGCCCCTCGCGTCGTCACCTGCATCGTCGCAGTCCTGCTCGCCATGCCGCTCGCCGCGGTCACCATCGGCGGCAACCCGGGCCCGCAATACAACTACGTGTGCCCCAATTCGGATGACAAGCCGGCGCTCGACTGCTATTTCGACGCCATTGGGCACCTGTATACGATGTGCAAGCACGTCAAGAGCATCGAGATTCTCGAGTTCGGCTACGAGCACCTGGCCGAGGGCACCAATGGCGCGAAGAGCGAATCCTGCGTGGTTAAGCAGAAGCTCAACATGACGCGCCCCTACCAGGAGGCGCTCAAGTCGGCCACCGGCATGGCGAAAGCGGTGGACGGCCTGCGGTCACTGAACGAGATGTGGCTTAAATCGCTGTCCGAGCTCGCATGGAAGCCCGGCGAAAGCGACGACGCGTACAAGGCGCGCACGATGCGCCCCTACGAGTCGTTTGCGGATGGCATCGTCAAGGTGCAGACGGCGATCGAGCTCGCGCACATCAAGCCCGAGAAAAAACCGGCGAGCGTCGCCGCCAAGCCCGCCGCGAAGGCGAAGCACTGACCACGCACGGCATCCGCGACGCCGGCCAGCCCGGCGACAACGCAAGCAGGCGCGAAGCCGAAGTGCCGCTGCGGACGGCGGACGAGCGCGAAGCCGAAACCCCGATGGTGACCGCGGAAGTGCGTGAACTGCGGGCGGTATTCGCCGACTCTGGTCTGCTTGCGCAGGCGATGCCCGGTTTTCGCCCGCGCGCCGGCCAGCAGGCGATGGCAGAGGCGGTCGCGCAGACGATTCGCGACTCGGGTCAGCTGGTCGCCGAAGCGGGCACCGGCACCGGCAAGACGTTCGCCTATCTGGTTCCGGCGCTGCTTTCCGGCGGCAAGGTGATTATTTCCACCGGCACCAAGACCCTGCAGGACCAGCTGTTCGAGCGCGACCTGCCGCTGATCCGCGACGCGCTCAAGGTGCCCGTGACGATCTCGCTGCTCAAGGGCCGCGCCAACTACGTGTGCCTGCACCATCTCGAGAAGACGTCGCGCGAAGGCCGCCTGCCGTCGCGCGACGACGCGCGGCACCTGACACGCATCGTCAAGTTCGCGCAGGCGTCCGAGCGCGGCGACCGCGGGCAGCTCGCCGACGTGCCGGAAAACGCATCGATCTGGCCGCTCGTCACTTCCACGCGCGAAAACTGCCTCGGCTCGAACTGCACGTTCTTCCGCGAGTGCTTCGTGATGAAGGCGCGCAAGGACGCGCTCGACGCGGACGTCGTCGTCGTCAACCATCACCTGTTCTTCGCCGACATCATGTTGCGCGACGAAGGCCTGTCGGAGTTGCTGCCGGCATGCAACACGGTGATCCTCGACGAAGCGCACCAGCTGCCCGACACGGCCACGCTGTTCTTCGGCGAGCAGACGGGGTCGGGACAGCTCGCCGACCTCGCACGCGACGCCGAAGTCGCCGCGCGCGGCGCGGCGCGCGACATGCCCGACCTGCCTGATGCGGCGGCCGACCTGCAACCGGCGGTGAAAAGATTGCGGCTTGCGTTGGGCGAGACGCCGGGCAAGCTGCCGCGCGAGGCGGCGCTCGCGCGCGCCGACCTGCGAGACGCGCTCGACCAGCTCGCCGCGGCGCTCGACCGCGCGGCAAGCGGCTTGTCGCACGTCGCCGAACGCAGCGAAGACCTGACCACGCTGGCCGGGCGCGCCGACGCGCTCGCGCAGCAACTTGCGCGCTGGCGCAGCGACGCGCCTGCCGGCAACGACGACGACGGTGGTGGAGGGTGGATCCGCTGGGTCGACGTGTCGCCGTATGGCTTCCAGCTGCACGCCTCGCCGCTGTCGGTGGCGCGGATTTTCCGCCGCCAGGTCGACACGTCCGGGCGCGCGTGGATCTTCACGTCGGCGACACTCGCGGTCGCCGGCGATTTCGACCTCTATACCGCAACACTCGGATTGAGCGACGCCGTCACCGGCTGCTGGGAAAGCCCGTTCGACTACGCGACGCAGGCGCTGCTGTACCTGCCGCGCAACCTGCCGCAGCCGAACGTTCCCGAGCACACCGATGCCGTCGTCGACGCTGCGCTGCCGGTGATCCGCGCGAGCGGAGGACGCGCGTTCATGCTGTTCACGACGCTGCGCGCGCTCGCCCGCGCCAGGGAGCGCCTCGTCGCCGCGTTCGCGCGCGAGAACCTCGACTACCCGATCCTGGTGCAGGGCGAAGGCTCGAAGACCGAGCTGCTCGAGCGTTTCCGGCGCCTGGGCAACGCGGTGCTGCTCGGTTCGGCGAGCTTTTGGGAAGGTGTCGACGTGGCCGGCGACGCATTGTCGGTGGTGGTCATCGACAAGCTGCCTTTCGCGCCGCCCGACGATCCGTTGCTGGCAGCACGCTTGCGCAAGCTCGAGGCCGATGGAGGCAACGCGTTTCGCGATTGGCAGTTGCCGCAGGCGGCGATCAGCTTGAAGCAGGGTGCCGGCCGGTTGATCCGCACCGAGACCGATCGCGGCGTGCTGATGATCGGCGACCCGCGCCTGGTCGACAAGCCCTACGGCAAGATCCTGTGGCGCAGCCTGCCGCCGATGCGGCGCACCCGTGAGCAGGCGGATGTCGAGGCGTTTTTCGCGGCGAAGGAGTGAGACACTCGCGCGGCCGCGCGCAATCCCGGCTCGTGCAGCGGCGCGATCGACTTGAGCGGCGTGCCGCCTATCCGTCCTACCAGAGCTTCCACCACGGCTTGGGCGGCGGGGGGGCCAGGTATTTGCTGGCGGGATAGGTTTTCTCCAGCACGCGACGGCTGTCGTCGCGCAAGTCGGGGAGCCCGAGCTTGTCGTACGACCTGACCAGGATCTCCAGCGCGTCCTCGTTGGCCGGTTGCCGCGGGTAGGTCAGCAGCGATCCCTGCGCACGGTCGGCGGCGGCGACATACGCGCCGCGGTTGTAGTAGTAGCGCGCGACGTGGACCTCGTGCATCGCCATCGCGTTGGCCAGGTACTTCAGCCGGTCCTGGCCGTCCACCGCGTATTTGCTCTCCGGAAATCGCGCGACCAGCTCCTTGAATGCGGCGAAGGAATCGCGCATCGCCTTGGGATCGCGTTCGGCGAGGTCGAGCTCGTAGACGTAGCCCATGATCCCCTGGTCCTCGCGGAAATACACCAGGCCCTTGAGATAGAGCGCGTAGTCGACGTTGGGATGGTTCGGATAGGTGCGGATGAAACGGTCGCACGCCGCCACCGCGGCGGCGGTTTCGCCCATCCGGTAGCTCGAGTACGCGCCCTCGATGATCGCCTGCTGCGCGAAGCGCCCGTACGGGAACCGGCCCTCCAGCGATTCGAAGAGCTTCGCTGCGCGGGTATAATTTCCGTCGCTCATCGACTCGTGCCCTTCCTTGTACAGGCGCTCGGCCGACCATCCCACCGTCTCGTCCTTGCCCACTTCGGGCAGCCAACTGCAAGCCGTTGCCATGAACATGCACAAAACCAGCAACACGGCGACGCGCATGCGGCTTGCGAACAGCGAATTTGCGGCGAACGTCATCGACATCGATCGGGCGTCGTGGGAACGCTGAATTATACCCTCCCCCCTGCGGACGACGAGGGCGCCGCGCGCGTGCTGGCGGTGCCTGCCGACTGCCGTGGCCTGCGCCTCGACCAGGCGCTCGCGCGGCTCCTGCCCGAGCACTCGCGCAGCCGCCTCAAGTCCTGGATCGACGGCGGCAACGTTCGCGTCGACGGCGAAGTGCGCGTGCCGCGCCACCGCCTCGCCGGCGGCGAGACGCTGGCGATCGACGTGCCGGACGTGGTCGCCGACGTCGTGCACGCGCCACAGGCGATCGGCCTTGGCGTGGTGTTCGAGGACTCGACGCTGCTGGTGGTGGACAAGCCGCCGGGACTGGTCGTCCACCCCGGCGCCGGCAACCGCGACGGCACGATGCTGAACGCGCTGCTGCACCACGCGCCAGCGCTGGCGCAGGTACCGCGCGCCGGTATCGTGCACCGCCTCGACAAGGAGACGAGCGGCCTGCTGGTGGTCGCCAAGACGCTGGCCGCGCAGACCGCGCTGGTGCGCGAGCTAGCGCAACGCACGATCAAGCGCGAGTACCTGGCGATCGCCTATGGCGAGGTCGAGCGCGCGATCACGATCGACGCGCCGATCGGCCGCCATCCGTCGGCGCGCACGACGATGGCGGTGGTGCACGGCGGCCGCGTCGCGCGCACGCATGTCACGCCGCTCGAGCACTACGCAATCGCCACGCTGCTGCAATGCACGCTCGACACCGGGCGCACGCACCAGATCCGCGTGCACCTTGCCGCCGTCAAGCATCCGTTGATCGGCGATCCCGACTACGGTCCCAAGCGCCAGATTCCCGGCCTGCCGCCGATGCACCGGCAGGCGCTGCATGCGTGGCGGCTCGCGCTCACGCATCCGGCCACCGGCAAGCCGATGCGCTGGCGCGCCGAGCCGCCGGCCGACTTCGTCGCGCTGCGTGACGCATTGCGCGAGCGTGATGGCCAATCGCGTGATGGCCAATCGCGCGATGGCTGATCGCGCGCTGGCCGACGCGTTCGCCGCCGGCGGCCTCGACTGGATCGTTCCGCAGTGGCAGGCGCCGTCGCGCGTGCACGCGTTCTGCACGACGCGCAACGGCAGCGTCGCCACCGGCGTGCATGCGAGCCTCGACCTGGGCAGCGCGTCCGTGCAGCATGGCGACAGCGACGCGGCCACGGTCGCGGTCGCGGTCGCCGAGAACCGCGCGCGCGTCGCTGCGTTCCTGCCTTCAGCACCGGTCTGGCTAACGCAAGTGCACGGCCGCGACGTGGTGCAGGTCGACGACGGCAACGTCGCCGCGATGCGTGCCGCCCCTGCGCGCGCGGACGCGATGGTCACGCGCGATCATGACGTCGTGCTCGCCGTGCGTGCGGCCGACTGCGTGCCGGTGCTGTTCGCGGCGCGCGACGCGCCGGTGGTCGCCGCCGCGCATGCCGGATGGCGCGGCCTCGCATCCGGCGTGCTGGAAGCCACGCTCGCGACGATGAACGTGCCGCCGGCGTCGATCGTCGCCTGGCTCGGTCCGGCGATAGGAGCGCGGGCCTTCGAAGTCGGCGCCGACGTGCTCGCCGCATTCTGCGCCGTCGACGAGCGCGCTCGCATCCATTTCAGCGGCGGCGCGAACGGCAAGTGGCAGGCCGACCTGCATGCGCTGGCGCGCCAGCGTCTTGAGCGCGCCGGCGTGGCCGACGTCACCGCGTGCGACGCCTGCACGCACGACGATGCGGCGCGCTTCTTTTCGTTCCGCCGCGACGGCGGAACCGGGCGCATGGCGGCGTTGATCTGGCAGTCGCGCGGATGACGCCGCAGCGCGCCGGGCATCCTGCTTGCGGCGGGCAAGGCACGCATCGCGCGGCGCGAACGGCGCTGCGGTAAGATCGGCCGCCCATGTTCCTGCATGTCTTCATCGCCGCGCTCGCCGCGGGCGTGCTCGCCACCGTCGCCGCCGGCTCGGCGCTTGCGCTGTCGTCCGCGTGGATTCCGCGGCTCGTCTCCTTCGCCGTGGGTGCCCTTTTGGGCGCAGTGTTCATCGAACTGTTGCCGCATGCGCTGGAAACCGGCCGCACCGAATCGGTGATGGTGACCGTGCTTGCCGGGCTGCTGGCGTTCTTCCTGCTGGAAAAGCTCGTGCTGTGGCGGCATAGCCACGGGCACGAGGCGCACGACGACGCGGCCGACGAGACCGAGCATGCGCACGCGATGCACCAAGTTCATGATCATGGCCATGACCACGGCCGCTCCGGATTGATGATCCTGATCGGCAACAGCGTGCACAACTTCTGCGACGGGATTGTCATCGCCGCCGCGTTCGTCGCCGAGACCCGCCTCGGGCTCGTCACCACGCTCGCGATCGTCGCGCACGCGGTGCCGCAGCAGGTGGGCGACTTCGCCGTGCTGCTGCACTCGGGCTATACGAAGAAGCGCGCCTTCGCCGTCAACGTCGCGACCGGCCTCGCCACGCTGGCCGGCGCGACTGCCGGCTATTTCGCGCTGGCCACGCTCACCGGCATGCTGTCCACGGTGCTGGCGATCGCGTCGGCGAGTTTGCTCTATGTCGCCGTCGCCGACCTGATCCCGAGCCTGCACCGCCGGCCCGAGCCGATCGAGACGCTGAAGCAGATGCTGTTCATCCTGTCAGGCATCGCGGTCATCGCCGTCGTGCACTTCGTGCTCGAGCCCTGATCGCGCCGCGTCCACCGGCGCACGCGCGTTCGCGCCGGGTACGGGATCGGAGGCGGAACTGGGAGTGAAACTGGAACCGGGACTGGAGCTGGAATTGGCGGTACTGCGACGACTGCGAAGACGATTGAGCGCCAGCAGCGCATAAAGCAGCACCGGGGCGCACCCGACCAGCAGGAACGTCGCGACACCAGCCAGCGGGCTACGCATCGCCAGCGCGACCATCGCGATGACGTAGATCCAGCAGGCGATGACGATGTGCACCGAAAGCGATTGAATTGCGCGGTGCCCGCACGATACCATCGGTCAACGCCCCGCCAAGCCTCGCAGCAAGTCCGTGCCGAACGTCGCCCATCCGCCAATCACCGCAGCGACCCCCGCTGACACCACCGCCGGTCCCTCGGCGGATGTCCTCGCGTCCCCTTTGACGCGCATGGCCGCGCTGGACTCGCAGCTGCGCGATCGCCTCGCCGCGCTGTGGCAGGCAACCCTTGCGAACGCCGGCGGACGCATTCCCGAAATCGCGCCGGACAACGGCAGTGACAAGCGCTTCGATGCCGAGGCCTGGCGCTCGATCGCCTATTTCTCGTGGCTGCGCCAGGCGTACCTGATCTACGCCGACTATCTTCGCGGCGCCGTGCGCTGCTTGCCGCTGCCTGCGCAGGAGGCGCGCCGCGCGGTGTTTTTCGCGCAGCAATACCTGGACGCGATCGCGCCGTCGAACTTCGCCGCGACCAATCCCGTCGTGCAGAAGCGCGCGATCGACACCGGCGGCGCGAGCCTTGCGCACGGCGCCGTCAACTTCGCGTCGGACCTGGCGCGCGGGCGGATTTCGATGACCGACACCGACGCGTTCGAGGTCGGCCGCAACGTCGCGACCACGCCGGGCAGCGTCGTCTACCGCAACGACCTGATCGAGGTGCTGCAGTACGACGCCGCGACGCCCAGCGTGCACAAGCGGCCGCTGGTGGTGATCCCGCCCTGCATCAACAAGTACTACATCCTCGATCTCACCGCGCGCAATTCGTTGGTCCGCCATGCGGTGGCGCAGGGACATACCACGTTCATCGTGTCGTGGCGCAACATCCCGTCGGAACTCGGGCGTGTCACCTGGGACGACTACCTGCAGCAAGGCGTCCTGCAGGCGATCGACGTGGCGCAGCGGATCTCGCGGAGCAAGACCGTCAACGCGCTGGGCTTCTGCGTCGGCGGCACGCTGCTGGCCTCGGCGCTCGCCGTGCTCGCCGCCCGCAACGATCACCGCGTCGCCAGCCTGACGCTGCTCGCCACGATGCTCGACTTCGCCGAACCCGGAGAGATCGGCGTCTACGTGACGCCGCAATTCCTGGCGATGAACGAACAGGCGCTGCAGGACGGCAAGCGGATGCCCGGCAGCGAGCTCGCCGGCGCGTTCTCGAGCCTGCGCGCCAACGACCTCGTCTGGAACTACGTGGTCAACAATTACCTCATCGGGCGCACGCCGCCGGCCTTCGACCTGCTTTACTGGAACGGCGATTCGACCAACCTGCCCGGACCGATGTACGCCTATTACCTGCGCGAGATGTACCTCGGGAACCGGCTGCGCGAGGCCGGCGCGCTGACGATGCTCGGCGAGGCGGTCGACCTGTCGCGCATCCGTTGTCCGGCGTACATTCTCGCCACGCGCGACGATCACATCGTGCCGTGGACGAGCGCGTTTCGCAGCACCGCGCTGCTGGGCGGCGACCCGGTGTTCGTGCTGGGGTCCTCGGGACACATCGCCGGCGTGGTGAATCCACCCGAGCCGCCGCGCCGCAATTATTGGCGCAACGATCTCGTCACTGACGACGCCGACGACTGGCTCGCGCGCGCCGAGCGCGTAGATGGCAGCTGGTGGCCGCATTGGTCTGCGTGGCTCGGCGCGCACGCCGGCGGTTCGCGCCGCGCGCCGGTACACACGGGCAACGATGCATTGCCGCCGCTCGAGCCCGCGCCGGGGCGGTACGTCAGGGAGCCAAGCTGATACTCTTGCGGGACATCGCATCGTGCGTTCGCGCGGTTGTGCGCGGCCGGCCGGCGCGGTGATCACCCATAACGACACTCGAAACGAGGAGGAACGCATGTCTACACAACGGCGTGTGGCGCTGGTCACCGGCGGCATGGGCGGACTGGGCGAGGCGATCTGCATCAAGCTCGCCGCGCTCGGCGATGACGTGATCACGACGTATTCGCCCGGGAACTCCAAGGCGAATGACTGGCTCGCCACGATGAAAACCGCGGGCTTCGCGTTTCGCGCGTATCCCTGCGACGTCGCCGACTTCGAATCGGCGGCGAGCTGCGTGGCCACGATCACCGATGAGATCGGTCCGATCGACATCCTGGTCAACAATGCCGGCATCACCCGCGACATGACATTTCGCAAGATGGACAAGTCGAACTGGGACGCGGTGATGAAGACCAACCTCGACTCGTGCTTCAACATGACCAAGCAGGTGTGCGACGGCATGGTGGACCGGGGATGGGGACGGATCGTCAACATCTCGTCGGTCAACGGCCAGAAAGGCGCGTTCGGGCAGACCAACTACGCGGCGGCGAAGGCGGGGATGCACGGCTTCTCGAAGGCGCTGGCGCTCGAGATCGCGCGCAAGGGCGTGACCGTCAACACGATCTCGCCGGGCTACATCGGCACGAAAATGGTGATGGCGATCCCCAAGGACGTGCTCGACACCAAGATCATCCCGCAGATCCCGATGGGGCGCCTCGGCAAGCCGGAAGAGGTGGCGGGCCTGGTCGCCTATCTGACCAGCGACGAGGCTGCGTTCGTCACCGGCGCGAATATCGCCATCAACGGCGGACAGCACATGTCCTGACGCAAGGCAACAAAAAGCCCCGCTTCGTCGCGAAGCGGGGCTTTTTTTCCTGCATCACGCGCGGCCGTCGCCGGCCGCACGCGTCCTGTTGCTGTAACTTGCGGCTGTTACTTGCGGCCCTTGGTCGACTTGGTGGTCGACGCGGCAGCGGCGCGAACGCTGGCATCGGCCAGGTTGGCGACTTGCTTCGTGGCGCGCTGGAACTGGTCGAACGCAGCGGTGGACGCGGCAAACGTCGACTTGAACGCGTTGATGGCGGCGTCCGAGCCGGCCGGTGCTGACTTGCTCGCCTTGTCGACGATCGCGGCGACGTTCTTCGAATACACGTTCCAGGCTTCTTCGGCGAACGCCGTGTAGTTGCCTTGCGCTTCGGAGGCCAGCGCGTACAGCGTACGTCCGTAGCCGACCGCGGCTTGCACGTTGGCTTCGGTAACCTTCGCGCGCAGCGCGACGAGTTCCTGCACGTCCTTGACGCCGGCAACCGCTTGCGCACCTTGCACGCCGTTGGCGAACACGGTCTTGGCGGCCGTCAGGTTGAGCTTGAACAGCTTTTCGGTGTTTTCGATCGAAAGCGCGGCCAGGCGCGTGGCGCTGGCGACGTTGGCCTTGTTCAGTTCGGCGAATTGTTCGGTTGCGTTGTACATGGCGATTGCTCCACATTGATGATGCGTTGGTCAAACCCTCTGGAACCGCTTGGGGACGACGCACTCAAACCTGCACCGTTCCGCTCGAATTCATTGGGCCCGCGAGGCCGCCGGGAATCGGCCCTGGCCTCTTGCGCTGCCGCTTTTGCTGCACCGCACAATTCCAGTATAGGGACGCCAAACTCTCAAGTCAAGGGTTTTTTTGTGCATTGCAGCAGACCACGGTCCCGGACCCAGGACGGGGGGCCAAAGAATCGATAAATCAGTGGTTTATAATCGCCCCTCGCCGATGCGGCAACGCCAGAAGACCCTGCCATGAGCACGACCATTCGCACGATCAAGAAGTACCCGAACCGCCGTCTCTACGACACCGCCAACAGCGGCTACATCACGCTGGCCGACGTCAAGCAGATGGTCCTCGAGAACATCGAATTCCAGGTGATCGACGCCAAGTCGGGGGACGACCTGACGCGCAGCATCCTGCTGCAGATCATCCTCGACGAGGAGTCGGGCGGCCTGCCGATGTTCAGCTCGGAAATGCTGTCGCAGATGATCCGCTTCTACGGCACAGCGCAGCAGACGATCATGGGCCAGTACATGGAGCAGAACGTCAAGGCGTTCGTCGCGATCCAGAAGAAGCTGCAGGATCAGGGACGACAAGTCTACGGCGACAAGTTGATGCTGACGCCCGAGCTTTGGAAGCAGTTCATGCAGATGCAGGCGCCCGCGATGCAGGGCATGCTCGGCAACTACCTGGAGCACAGTGCCAAGCTGTTCATGGACATGCAGCAGCGGATGCAGGACCAGACGCGCGGCATGTTCTCGACGTTCCCGTTCCCCAATTTCGCGGCGGGCACGCAGAATCCGCCCGACGACGACAGCAAGCGCTGACGCGTCGTC
>JBEPUI010000032.1:0-35491 GCA_041691615.1 Pseudomonadota bacterium | reverse complement strand
TTGTGACGCTCATGGATTGCCTCGTTTCGCGCCGACGCGCATCGTGACGCTCATGGATTGCCTCGTTTCGCGCCGACGCGCATTGTGACGCTCATGGATTGCCTCGTTTCGCGCCGACGCGCATCGTGACGCTCATGCATTGCCTCGCGTCGCACCGGCGCGCGGGCGGCGCACTGGCGGCGTTGTGTCCCGCGTGACGCTCATGGATTCGCGACCTCGGCGGCGCGCGCCAGGTTGCGCTCGAGCTGCGCCTTGCCCGGCAGGTATTGCGGCGGCCACGGCATGTCGCGGTAGCCCAGCGCCGCCGCTGCGTGAAGCGTCCAGTATGGGTCCGCCAGATGCGGGCGGCCGATCGCGCACAGGTCGGCGCGCCCTGCCATGATGATGCTGTTCACGTGATCGGGCTCGAAGATCGCGCCCACCGCCATCGTCGCGATGTCCACTTCGTTGCGGATGCGGTCGGCGAACGGCGTCTGGTACATGCGTCCGTATACCGGGCGAGCGTCGCGCGTGGTCTGTCCAGACGACACGTCGATCAGGTCCGCTCCCGCGGCCTTGAACAGCTGCGCGATCGCCACCGCATCATCGGGAGTGTTGCCGCCCGGCGCCCAGTCGTGCGCGGACAGGCGCACCGACATCGGGCGCGGGGCCGGCCACACGGCGCGCATGGCGCGGAAGACTTCGAGCGGAAAGCGGCAGCGCGCGACCACGTCGCCGCCGTATTCATCGTCACGGCGATTGGTCAGCGGCGACAGAAAGGCCGACAGCAGGTAGCCGTGCGCGCAATGCAGCTCCAGCCAGTCGAATCCGCACGTCGCACCCCAACGCGTCGCGCGAACGAAGTCGGCAACGACCGCGTACATGTCGTCGCGCGTCATCGCGCGCGGCAACTGGTTGCGCGGTCCGTACCTCACCGCCGACGGCGCAATCAACGGCCAGTTGCCCGTGACTGCGTCAGCACCCGTCGTCGATTCGCGCGCGCAATTCGCGTGGTCGTGCGTGGGATTCGCATGATCGGGCGTGGAACTCGCATGATCGGGCGTGGAACTCGCGTGATCGCGCGCAGATTCCGACAACGGCTCGTCGGCCTCTTCCCAGCCGACCTGCGTCGAGCCTTTGGAACCCGAATGCCCCAGTTGCAGCGCGATCTTCGCTGGCGTGCGCGCGTGCACATAGTCGACGATGCGCTTCCACGCGTCGCGATGCACGTCGCGATACAGGCCTGCGCAACCGGGGCTGATGCGCCCTTGCGCGGATACGCAGACCATTTCGGTGAACACCAATCCCGCCCCGCCGTGCGCGCGGCTGCCCAGGTGGACCAGGTAGTAGTCGTCGGGCGTCCCATCGATGCAGGAATACTGCGCCATCGGCGACACCACCACGCGATTGGGCAGCGTCACCTCGCGCAACGTAAACGGGGTAAACATCGGCGGGACCGGATTCGCGCCGTCGGCGAACCACGACTCGAGCTGCGCGACAAAGCCCGCGTCGCGCACGCGCAGGTTCTCGTGCGAAATGCGCTGGCTGCGCGTCAGCAGGCTGTACGCGAACTGTTCCGCCTCGAACGCCGTATAGCGCTCGACGTTCTCGAACCATTCGGTCGAGTTGCGTGCGGCATTCTGGATCTTCAGCACTTCGACGCTGCGCTCGGCTTCGTAGCCGGCGAGCGCGTCGGCAAGCGGCAGGCTGTCGAGACTGCGAGCAAGCACGATTGCATCCTCGAGCGCGAGCTTGGTCCCCGACCCCACCGAGAAGTGCGCGGTGTGCGCGGCGTCGCCGATCAGCACCACCGGCACCTCGCGCCCGCCTGCGTCGATCGCATGCGTCCAGTGCTTGCAGATCACGCGCGGAAAACGAATCCACATCGCCGACCCGCGCAGATGCGCGGCGTTGCCGAGCAGCTTTTCGCCATCGAGGTAGCGCGCGAACAGGCGCTCGCAAAACGCGATGCTCTCCTGCTGCGACATCCGGTCGAGCCCCGCGCGCTGCCAGACGTCGTCGGGCGTTTCGACGATGAACGTCGACGTGTCGCCGTCGTATTGGTACGCGTGCGCCTGGAACCAGCCGAACTCAGTCTGCTCGAATGCGAACGTGAACGCCTTGAAAAGCTTGCGCGTGCCGAGCCAGACGAACCGGCATTGGCGCGTGTCGATGTCGGGCGCGAAAGCGGTCTCGTACCGGGTGCGGATGCGGCTGTTGGCGCCGTCGGCGGCCACGATCAGGTCCGCTTCGAAGTCGGCGGCGAGCGGCACTTCGTCGTCGACGTTGGCGTCGAACACCAGCTCGACGCCCAGCGCCTCGGCGCGGTGCTGCAGGATGTTCAGCAGCCGCTTGCGGCCGATGCCGCAGAAGCCGTGGCCGCCCGAAGTGATCGTCCGCCCCTTGAAATGGACGTCGATGTCGTCCCAGTGATTGAAGGCACCGACGATTTCGCGCGCACTTTCGTCGTCGGCTGCCGCCAAGTTGCCCAGCGTGGCGTCGGAAAACACAACGCCCCAGCCGAAGGTGTCATAGGCGCGGTTGCGCTCGACCACACGAACCACATGCCGCGGATCGGCGCGCTTCAGCAGCAATGCGGTGTAGAGCCCGGCGGGACCGCCGCCGATGCAAAGGACGCGCACGAGCGCCTTCATTGATTTATTTACAATGTCAATATATTAACTATGAATTAACTGATGTCAAGCGCTAGAACGATCTGGGCCGCCGGGGAAGCGAACCGTGGCCGATTGGACCAGCCGCAATCCGCACCGGACTTGAGGCTGGCGAATGCCTGCCGCACCAATAGAACCTTCGCCTTAATCCGTTTGACCGAAGGCGCCGAATTTCGGCAGTTTGTAGCCTGCCTCGATGGCGCACGAAATCAATCAACGTCGAGAAGTACGGGGCTTTACGCTTGGCGAAATGCTCGTCGCGCTGGCGATTCTCGCCTTGTTGACCGGCCTGGCTGTCCCGGCCTACGGCGCTTTCCTGGGCTTTTATCGGCTACACAGTGAGGCGCAACTGCTCGCGTGGGCGATGCAGATGGCGCGATCGGAGGCCATAAAACGCAATGTTCGCGTAAATGTGTGTAAGTCCGCCGATCGTGTTCATTGCGCCACTACGGGCGCCGGCTTCGAAACCGGCTGGATCATTCATCCCGATCCCGGCCGCACCGGCCAGCCCGACGATGACGACCCGCCCATTCGCATCGAACCCCACGCGCCCGACGGCATCACCATCCGCGGCAACAAGCCGGTCGCCAACCTGGTCTCCTACACACCCTACGGCCACCCGCGAATGCTCAACGGCGCACTGCAAATGGGGACGTTCACGCTGTGCCGGCATGGCTTCAATGCGGTCAACGTCGTGCTGGCCAACAGCGGGCGCATCCGGATCGAAAATTCATCCGATCCCTGCCCCTGAATATCACGTAACTTCCTGATTGTATGGGTGTGTCAGGATTGCAACAGTGTTTCACCGTCCATTCCCCGGCGCCTGCCACTGGTCAGCACGCCCCCCCGCTGGCGCAGGGATTCAATAGGATGCACGCGTCCTCACGGGAGTATCCATGTCCAATCGCCCTCGCCAAGCACGCGGGTTTACGCTGATCGAAATGATGATCGTGGTCGTCATCGCCGGCATCCTGGCGTCGATCGCGCTGCCCAGCTACTTCCAGTACATCCAGCGCTCGAAGATCATCGAGGCGACGACCGGGCTGTCCAACTGGCGCACGCGGATGGAGCAGTACTTTCTGGACAACCGTGCGTACAACGCTCCGGCCGACGGCTGCGCGCAATACCACGACGCCATTCAAGCGCAGGTCCAGTCGTTCACGCTGACATGCGGCAACCTGTCGGCGACGACCTATACGCTCACTGCCACCGGCAACGCGGCTAACGGCATGACGTCGTTCGTCTACACGGTCACCGAAAAGGATGTCAAGGCTACAACGGGAGTGCCGTCGGGCTGGTCGTCGAGCACCACCTGCTGGGTGACGCGCAAGGATGGGACGTGCGCCTGATTGCCCCGCTCGCCGTGAAAACCGGCCTGCATCGCGGGTTCACGCTGATCGAGTTGATGATCGCGTTGGCGATCCTCGCGCTGCTGACGATGCTCGCCGTGCCGATGTACGGCGAAATGCTGGCCAACTCCGAAGTTCGCAACGCCACCGAAAACATCCTCATGGGATTGCGCACGGCGCAAGGCGAGGCCGTCAAGCTCAATGCTCCTGCGAAGTTCGTCATGGATACGGCCGGGTGGAATGTTTACGTCACCGATCCGGACAGCAACGACTTCTCCGCGACCGCGTGGCGCACATACCAGTTCATAGAAGGCGGAAAACGTGCGACGGCCAGCCCGGCGAGCGCAGAGGTCACGTTCAACGGCCTCGGCCAGATCATTCTCAATGCCGATGCCGTCGCCACGCCGGCGCGGATCGACGTAACGACGTCATCCATTTCCAGCCCGCGCAATCTGGCGATCCTGGTCGGCACCAAGCTCGCTGCAGCCGGAATGAAAATGTGCGATCCCAAATACGACCCCACCGATCCCATGGGATGTCCGACTCTATGATCACGTTCACCCCGATGCCAGCTCGGCAAAAGCAAAACGGCGCCTTCCTGCTCGAGGCGATGGTTGCGATCCTGATCATTTCATTCGGCATCCTCGGCATCGTCGGCCTGCAGGCGCGCTCGCTCAAGGCGGTCGGCGAGGCGCAATACCGCGGCGAGGCGGCTTTCTATGCAGAGACCTTGGCCGGCCGCATGTGGGCCCATGATCCCACGGACGTGAAGGCGTATTTCGGCACGGGCGGCGCCGGCTTCACCGCGTGGAGCGACCAGATCACCGCCGCCGGTTCCGGCTTGCCGCGCGCGGCCACCAATCCGCCAGAAATCTCGTGGGACGACCTGAGCTCCGCCAACGGCGTGATGGCGACGATCACCATCTATTGGCAGGCGCCCGGCGACGATCAAGCGCTTAAAGGCTGCGAGGCCGATGGCACGCCCAAAGCCTGTTTCCACAAATACGTGACGACTGCCGTGGTCGGCAGCAACCAGGCGACATGAACCTTTCGCGCAGCTTCGCGCGCCGCGAACGCGGCTTCAGCCTGATCGAGGTGATGGTCGGGATCGTCATCGCGCTGATCGCCGTGCTGGTGATCTACCAAGTGTTCAGCGTGTCCGAAGGCATCAAGCGCAACGCCACCGGCGCCGGCGACGCGCAACAGAATGGCCTGCTGTCGACATTCACGATGATGATGCAGTTTTCCAATGCCGGCGCGAATATTGCCGTGGTGGGCGACCTGCTGGACGCTTGTCCCGCGGACGCCGACATCAAGACCACGCTGCGGCCCATCCCCGTGCTGATCCACGACAGCGGCAGCGACACGACGTCGGACAATTTCGTCGCCAGCTACGGCGCATCGCAGCGGCTCGTTACCGCGGTCAACTTCGCGTCGACCCCGACGATCACCATCACCGATGACTACAAGGTGCAAAGCCCGCTGGGCTTCCAGGTCAACGACATCGTCGTGGTGATGAGCCCGGACAGTGGCGCCGCCGGCCATTGCGCGCGAAGCCTGGTCACGGCGACCACGGCCGCCGACGGCGACGGTTACGTCACGCTCACGCATTCGGTGCCGGTGGCATCGCCGACGACCGACGCCACCGCCAGCTACGACGGCGCTTCGCTGCTGCTGAACCTCGGCCAATCGCCGAGGCGCATCCGTTTCCAGGTCGACGAGACCAACAACACATTGGGCTGCGTCGACCTGCTGGCGATCGATACAATTCCGCCCTCGCCGTGCAAGAACGATGGCTTCGCCTCAGTGCCCGTTTCCAACAACATCGTGCTGATGAAGGTCCAGTATGGCCTGGGCGACCCGCTCACCGGCTATTTGCAAAAGTGGGTCAAGGCGGGCAACGACGGCACCGAGGACTGGACCGACACCACCGTGCTCGCCAAGGACTATGTCGACTTGTCGCGCGTCAAGGCCGTGCGCATCGCGCTGGTCGTGCGCAGCGAGTCCTACGACAAGTGCGCGTATGCGGACAAGTGTCCCGATCCGACCAGCAATGCATTCTCGTACACGCTGTTCGGCCAGTGCGACGGTGCTGCGTGCCCTGCAGCGATCACCGGAACACTAGATCCGACGCCCGGCAACGGCAATTTTCGCTATCGCGTCTACGAAACCGTAGTGCCGCTGCGCAACGCCGTGTGGAACATCCACAAGAAGACATGACCATGACCGCCTCCAAGTCCCAGCTTCGGCGCGCGCTGCGCACATCCTCGTCTTCGCGCCGCGGCCAACAAGGCATCGTTTTGTTCATCGCGCTGATCGTCATGGTCGCGCTGTCGCTCGCCGGCATCGCGCTGATCCGCTCGATCGACACGACCAGCTCGGTCACCGGCAACATCGCCTTTCGCCAGGCGGCCATGCTGCAGGCCAACTGGGCGGTGGAAGAAGCGGTCGGGCATGTCTATGCGGCCGACAGCCGGATCGACCCCGCTTCGCTGATCGACACCAAGCAGGACCAGACGGCGCAGTACTACGTGGCGAGCTTCGACCCGGCCAAGGATTCGACCACCACGGGCCAGCCCGCGCTGCCGGCGGGTGTTCCCGACGTGCTGTGGAAAAAAGGCGGCGCGTGGCCGGTGGCGAATGCGCCCAATGCCAGCCAGAACAAGGTCAAGTATGTGATCCAGCGCATGTGCTCCACGGCCATCGCATCGCCGGCCGACGCCAACCAGGCGCAATGCGAATTGATGACACCCAAGCAATCGCTCGGCACCACCGTAGGTGACGAGGCGATCAACATCGGCAAGTACCCGCTCTACCGCGTCACCGTGCGCGTGGACGGGCCCAACAATGCGTTGACGTTCGTGCAGGCAATGATCCGCGGCTGATCTTCGAGCCGCTGGGGAAAAAAATGAAAACCATCCGCAAGCCGTCCCGTTTCAACCGCATCCTCGCCGCGACGCTCGCGTTGCTGGTCGGCATGGGACCGATCGCCACGCCGACGTACGCCGCGCTGACCGCGCTTGCCGACGAGCCGCTCAACGTCAAGAACTCGTCCAAGCCGAACATCGTGATGACGATCGACGATTCCACGTCGATGCTGTTCGACTTCCTGCCCGACTACGTGATCGACAAGTACTGCCGCGACGGCACCGGGTCGATGAACTCGATCTGCGGCATGGGTGGCGCCTCCGGGGATTTTTCGGCGTTCGGTTTCGGCAAGGACGTCACGCCGGGCTATATTTTCCAGCAATACAGCTATCCGTTCACGACGTTCGCGGCACAGGATGCGTCCGGCACGCCGGTCAACTACGATATCTCGGGACCGGGATCCGGTTGCGACACGTCGCTTCCGAAGTGCTCGCCGGGCATCGACCAGGGTGCTACGCCCGGTTTACCCGTGTATCCGGCGACCGCGCTGTACACCGATCAGATCAATCCGAACGTCAATTCGAACACGCCGTATTCCGCGTACGGCTATTGGAAGTTGTGGCCGGCACCGGTGCATAACAACGCACTGAACCACATGTACTACAACCCGATGCTCACGTACGAGCCGCCGGCCAACGCCGACGGCACGAGCTTTAACAGCATGACCGCGGGCAATACCATCAACTGGACCAAGGTTCCGGTCGACCCGTGGGCGGCGACGATCAAATATGCAGACCTGACCGCCAACGTCAACGTCGGTCAATGGTGCAATTCCGACTGGACAATGGGCAACGACACCGACAGCGTGCCTTTTGCCAACAAGGCGAGTTACTGCCGCACCAACGGCACGGTGGCCGCCGCCGCCGACGGCGCCGGCGCGGCCGATGGCGACTACACCTATCCCTGGGTGCCGCCGGGAATCAACCCGTTCTATAGCCTCGGCTATGCGAGCGACAACGTAAACGCCGCGCCGAGCAAGTACACGATCGGCATGTCGATCGCCTACTCCAAGGTCGACAGCGCCACCAAGGCCCTCAAGGCGGCCGAATGGACGACAACCGGCGCGGGCGCCGCGCAGGACAGCAAGTATTTCTACGAGAACGACAATGTGCTGTGGTGCGACACCACCAGCAGCAACTGGCCGTTGACCGGCCCCACGTTGCCACAATCCTGCAACGCCACGCCCAGCACCACGCAAACATGCAACGGCGCGACGACCACCGCGCAAACTTGCGGCGGCGGCAACCCGCAGACGTGTACCGGTGGCACCGCGCAGACCTGTAACGGTTACCAGACCCAGACCTGCGACAACATTACGCAGACTCAAACCTGCAATGCCTCGTCGACGCAGACATGCACGGCACTGACCGGGCAAACCTGCGCGGGCTTCCAGACTCAAAGCTGCAATGGTATTGCAGCGCAGTCGTGCAACGGATTCCAGACGCAGAGCTGCCCAACCTCGCCGCAGACCTGCAATAACGTCAAGACCCAGACCTGCGACAACATCACGACGACCTGCGTCAACCCGCCGCCGAGTTCGTGCACGACCGGATTCGACCCGCCCGGCTGCAACACCTGCGTCGGTCCGGAATGCGGCACCTGCACGCTCAAGACGACCTGCCCGCCGCCGACCTGCACGACCGCCGGCAAATGCACGGTCAGCGGTGCGACTTGCACTGCCGCCAACGCCGCCTCCGTTTGCACGACGATTCCCGGTAGCTGCACCCTCACGGGAACCGCCTGCCTGAACAGCGCCGCCTGCGCGGCGGCCGGCCATTGCAGCATCAACAGCGGCACCGTCTGTACGTCAACGGCCCAGTGCCCCGACATCAACGGCGCCTGCAACAAGACCGGAGCTGCCTGCCAGCCCGCGAATGCGGCCACGCAGTGCCCCGCCGAGGGCAACTGCTCGGTCAACACCGGCGTGCTCTGCACGGCCGCCAACGCGGCGACCAACTGCCCGAACATCAGCGGTCACTGCACGATCGACGCGGCAACGGCTTGCACCACTGCGAATCAGGCCACGACCTGTCCGCCGTTCGGTCATTGCAGCGTCAATACCGGCGTGACCTGTACTGCCGCCACTGCGGCAGCGAAATGCCCGACCCTCAACGGCACCTGCAGTCTCTCGGCTGCGGCCTGTACCGCGGCCAACCAGGCGACCAATTGCCCGCCACAGGGACGTTGCAGCGTGAACACCGGCGTGTTCTGCACGGCCGCCACCGCCGCCGCCAAGTGCCCGCCGATCACAGGTCACTGCAGCATCGTCACCGGGACCACCTGCACGCCGGCGAACGCCGCGACGCAGTGCCTGCCGCAGAATATGCGTTGCAGCATCCAGACCGGCACGGCCTGTACGGTCGCGAACCAGGCGACGACCTGCCTGACGCAGAACATGACGTGCAGCAGCACGGGCGTCGCCTGCACCGCTGCGAACGCCGCCACCAAGTGTCCGGCGGTCGTCGTCAACGGCACCTGCAGCAGCACCGGTGTCGTCTGCACCACGGCCAACGCGGCGACCAAGTGCCCCGCGCTTCCCAACAACGGCGTTTGCAGCGTCACGGGGGCCGTCTGCACCTACGGCTCGGTTTGCCCCAACGCGCCCGGACCGGCATCGACTGCTGTCTGCAGCGACAAGATTCAAACCGACGCCACCAAGTCGCTGCTTTACGACGCAAACAACACAGGCACGGTCTGCCGCCACAACAACAAGACGTACGCCGGCGCGTATCCGGTGTCGGCGGGACGCTTCAACTACCCGGATGCACGGTTCAATACGCCGGTCACCGCAGGTACGGGAACCGACGCCTGCGTGGCCACGCCGCGCTTCAAGGCGGTGCCACGCCACTACTGGAAGACCAACGTCGAATGGTGCGCAACCGCGGAAGGAACTGCGGGCGACAAATGGCTGGGCTACGGGGACAACGGCGGCGCGTGCCAGTCCTTCAAGGACTCGACGCACGTCTACCCGCGGTTCTATCAGTTCGGCACGGGACCGGCGGACGCCGCTTACCTCGACAACAACGCCAACCCGGCGTTCTCGCGCACCGATCTCGTCTCCACGAGCTCCTATACGCACACGTACACGTCGGTCGACTGGCAGAACAGCAGCGGTCCGAAAGTGAACGGAACCGATACCGTCAACCGCACGTACGCGCAGGAAATGGAGAACTACGCCAACTGGTTCGCGTATTACCGTACGCGCATCCAGGCGGTCAAGACGGTGGTATCGCTGTCGTTCCTCGGCAAGGATCCGACGACCAGCAAGTTCAACGTCGACGACAAGTTCCGCGTCGGCGTGCATTCGCTGTCGGCGATCGCGGGTATCGCATCGATGTTCGTGCCGGTCGACGATTTCGACGCGACCCAGAAGAGCACTTGGGCGTCGAACCTGTTCGGGCTGAACATCCGCATGAGCCAGGACACGCCGAACCTCAACGCGATGGCGCGGGTCGGCGAGTACTACAAGAACGGCAGCAGCGACCAGCTTCCGGGCGAAATCAAGGACCCGATCGTGCTTTCGTGCCAGAAGAATTGGCACATGCTGTTTACCGACGGTCTTACCTACCAAGGAGCGTTGCCCACCGTGCAACCGGGAGACACCGACGACCAGACGCCTTCACTGGCCTCGGCGCCGTGGATCTCTGGAATCCTGACGCCCGGCGCCAATTGGCCGGCGCCTTACCGGGAGGATTCGGCCGCGCCGGTATCGAACTCGGCTGCCGACTATGCGACGTATTACTGGGTCACCGACCTGCGCGCCAGCATGACCAACAACGTCGGAACCAGCGCCGCGGACAAGGCCAACTGGCAGCACGTGAATTTCGCCGCGATCTCGCTCGGTACCGAAGGCAAGCTCGCCGCGGGTGACCAGAGCGGTGTCGAATCGCAACTGGCGGCTGGCACGTTGCAATGGCCGCAACCGTATCCGTCAGTGATCAAGCCGGATGCATCGGGGGTGGACGACCTGTGGCATGCGTCGGTGAATTCGCGCGGCCGTTTCGTCAACGCCGATTCGGCCGACGAAATCAAGGTCGGCATGGGCGCGATCCTGGCTGACATCGCCAACACCGCAGGCTCTCGCGCCGGCGCGGCGCTGCAAACGGTCAACCTGCTCGGGTCGGGCGCCAACGCCTACCGCGTGACGTTCGAACCGGGTTGGGGCGGCACGTTGTCGAAGGTGAACATCGACACCACGACGTTCAATGAAATCCCGCCGGCGCCGTGGCAGGTCGGTGGCGGCAAGGACGTCACCGCGCCCGTCGACTCGCTGTATGCACAGTTGACGCCGACTTCGGTCGCGCCCAAACCGTGGTACTCGGCGCGCAAGATCGTCACGCTGCACACTAACGGCACGGCGATCCCGTTCCTGTTCGACAGCCTGGCCGCCTCGCAGCAGGACACGCTGGCGCCCGGCAAGCCGACGCTCGGCAAGCAGGTGCTCGAATATCTGCGCGGCAGCCCCGAGAACGAGGGCTCGGCGACGCGCAACTTCCGCAAGCGCACCAGCCCGCTCGGCGACATCGTCGACGCGTCGCCCAAGTTCGTCGGGCCTGCGAACCTGCCTTTCCAGGAGTTCGCCGATCCGGGCTATGGCGCGTTCAAGGCGGCAACGGCATCCCGCGCGGGCCGCGTCTATGCGGCGGCCAACGACGGCATGCTGCACGCGTTCGACGATGCGTCGGGAACCGAGACGTTCGCCTACGTGCCGCGCGCGCTGTTCCGCACTACGGAAAATGCGGGGCTTGCAGCGCTGACGCTCAAGGAAGGCGCGCTGCCGCCGTTCGTCCACCACTTCTACGTCGACAGCACGCCGAAGGTCGTCGACGTCGACTTCGGCGGCAAGGACTGGCACTCGATCCTGGTGGGCGGCCTCGGTAAGGGCGGACACGCGTACTACGCGCTGGACGTGACCGCGCCGTCGGACATCCTGACCGAGACCGACGCCGCGTCTAAGGTGCTGTGGGAGTTCTCCGATACCGACCTCGGCTATACCTACGGTGCGCCGATCATCACCAAGACTGCCGGCTTCAGCGGCAAATGGGTGGTTATCGTGCCGTCGGGCTACAACAATGCGTCCGGCGAAGGCAAGATCTGGTTCCTCGACGCCAAGACGGGCGCGGTGCTGAAGACGATGTCGACCGGATTTGGCAGCGTGGGCAGTCCGGCAGGCCTGGCGCAAATCGCCTCGTTCACGCAGGACTATCACAACTACATGTCCGACGAGGTGTATGGCGGAGACCAGTACGGCAACCTCTGGCGCTTCGATATCCGCAATCCGGATCCGAGCCTCTGGACAGTCGGCAAGCTGGCGTTGCTGACCGATCCGTCGGGAACGCCGCAACCGGTCACGACGGCGCCTCAGATCGAAGTCGACATCGTCAATGGTGCCGACCGCTGGGTGTTCGTGGGAACGGGCCGGCTGCTCGATGAATCGGACTTGAGCGACGACCAGATCCAGTCGTTCTATGCGATCCGCGACGGCACTCAGAAGGTGCCCAGCACGATCGTATCCGGCTCGCCGATCATCCGCGACGACCTGGTCGAAGTGACCGACGCCACCGGCACCAGCGGCATCACCGCGCATGGCTGGTACGACGATCTCGCGCTGCATAGCCGCGTCGTCACGCCCTACCAGGCAGTGCTGTCGCTCGTCGTGTATTCGGCGACCAAGCCGCAAACCGATCCGTGCCTCACGGGCCAGTCGGCCGACGTCTTCGTGCGCAACTTCGCACAGGGCGTTTCGCAGCTCGATCCGGACAAGTTCACCGGTAGCGCCGCCGACAATTGCACCGCCGAATCCTGCTTCTCTGCGGGTGGTGCCGTGGATGCGCAGATCGTCGGCGTTACCACCGATGGCAGCCCGACCGCACACTTGTCGGTGCTGATCACGGTGGGTGGCGGCGACGGCACGCTCAGCTCCGGAATGGTGATGCCGATCCCGATCAAGCAGCCCGCGTTCGACTACTCGCACCGCTTGTCGTGGCGGATCCTCTCCGAATAACACTTCACATGTGCTCAATCACGGCCGTGCCGCTGCAAGCGGTACGGCCGTAGTTTTTGCAGGACCCGGAATCGTCCCTCGCATGAGCGCTGCAACCTTGTCATCGCCGGGCAACAACGAATGGCCAATGCCGATGCGGATGCGGCTTCCGCTGTCGCTGAGCGCATCGATCGTCATCCACGCGATCTTGCTGGTCGCCGCCGCGCTGGTCTTGCGGGCGATGCCGGCAACGGTCGGCAGCGATAGCCGGACGAAGGCACTTTCGGCGACGATTGTCGTGCTGACCCCGATCATCTTCGACGACGCGTTTCTGCAGCCGATCACGCCCGCCGAACCGTTGCAGACGATGCTGCCGGCGCCCGTGGCGCCTCAGCCGAGAACGACACCGCTGCCCGGGGTGTCCGCCACGCCCGCGACGATCCAGGTCATCGCCGAATTCATCCCTGTGGGCCGGATATCGTACGGGGTCAGCGACGGCACACGCCTGTTCGGCGCCGGGTTCCGCACACAAATGGCGGCGCGGTTCGCCGACATTCCGGCGCGCGCGCCGCGACTCAACGGCACGCTGTCGGTGCTGTACCCGGTGAAGGGCGCGATGGCAGGGCGATCGCTCGCGTTGTCCGCGCTGTTGCTGATCGACGCGCGCGGCAAAATATCCGAAGCGCGCGTTCTCCCCGAAGACCCGGTATTCATCGCCGCCGTGCTGGCGGCGCTGAAGAATTCGGCGTTCTATCCAGCCGAACTCGACGGAAGGCCCATCCCCTACTGGACTGTGCTCGACTTCAATTTCACGATCGACGGGCCCACCGGCCAGGACGGCAAGCGCCTCGATCGCTGAGCAGAACGCAAGTGTTCCGCGATCGAGTTCCTGCGCCGCCGCCCGCCGAAAATTGCAGCGAGCGCCGCGACTGAGCCAAGGGACAGCGCCGCGCTCCTACGATTGGCGTGCTGGCCGGGCGGGTGGCAATCTGTATGCGTCGCGGAGTTTGTGGATGCGGCTGACGGTGCGCGCATGCTGCCGCGTCCTGAACGAGTCGGACCCGAAACGTTCGATCGGGATCGCGTCCAGCAACTCCAGGCCGTATTTGTGAAATGCCTGCAATCCGGGCGCCGTGCCTGCCACTTCCAGGATCTTGGTCGCGGACTTGATGGCCTCGCGCTCGTCGGCGCCGGCAATCAGTGCGTCGATGTAGGCACGGCAAACGAGAATGCTGAGCCTGGCCTGCCAGACGCCGAGGTCGTTTCGCTTTTCGGTCAGAACGCGAAGATTCTCGAATCTGCCGATCATGCAATCGATCGGGTGCATCACCTTGAAAGCGAAGCCGGGATCCGCAGGGTCGGCAATCGGAATCGCGCGTACTTTGACGGAATCCGCTTTGAGCCCGACGACGGACCTCAGGACGTCGACGCCGATCTCGCTGCCGGATCTGGTCGCCACGACCACTGCTCCGATCCGCGCGCCAAGATCGCGCTTGTTCGCGTAGGTGGCACGACCGCCGATGGCTTTCGAAAATCGTTCGACGTCCGCAGCGACGCCCAGGAAGTCCACGTCGCTGCTTACGTAGGTCTGCGGTCCGGTCGCAATTTCCAGCTTGAAGTAGGCGACCCAGAACGCCACGGCTTGCCCGCCGACCAGCACCGCGTCGTGCGAGGCGCGAAGTAGCTTCAGCAGGTCGTCCCCGGAGATGACGTCGCCGACGGGTGGAATTCGCCCCGCCGCCATGCTCAATGCCTGGCGCGAAAATCAGCCTTGAGCGCCGCAATCAATTGCGGATTCGCAAGCAGCGCCGACTTGTCGTGGAGGTGCTTCGACGCGTAGTCCGTCCGCTGTTGGACGCGCTTGGCCGACCACAGGGCGTCATCCGCTACTGCCGCAGTCGACGCGGCGGCGTGGGTCTTGCGGATGATCGTGCGCAGCTCCTTGGCGATCGCGTGATCGTTGTTGACTCGATAGAGCGGCCGAGCGGCCGAGCCCTGTTGCTCGACGAGTCCGGCCTGCACCAGCAGCCGCAGCTCGTACTGCGCGGCGGTCGGACTGACGCCGCATCGACGAGCGACCTCGCGCAAATGAATTGCCTCGCCATTCTTGAGCGCGAACAGGCAGGCGAGCACGTGGTAGCGAGCCCGGCCAAACAGCGTAAGCGCTGCGATATCCATGCCGGATTGTCCTATAAAACGGGACAATATGTCAAGTATCCTATGACATTTCTACCGACAAGAACTTACCCGCGCCGCTAGCCCATCACCGGCATGTGAAACCCCGGCGCGGCGCTGCCGTCGTCCGGCCAGCGCGCGGTCATCACCTTGGTGCGGGTGTAGAAGCGCACCCCGTCCATGCCATGCACGTGCAGGTCGCCGAACAGCGAATTGCGCCAGCCGCCGAACGAAAAGAACGCCATGGGCACCGGCACGGGTATGTTGATTCCGATCATGCCGATGTCGCAGTCTTCCTGGAAGCGTCGCGCCGCGTAGCCCGAGCGCGTAAACAGCGCGGCGCCGTTGGCATAGAGATTGGCGTTGATCATCGCGATCGCGTCGGCCAGCGACTCGACCCGCGTGACGCCGAGCACAGGGCCGAAGATCTCCTCGCGATAGATGCTCATCTTCGTGTCGACGTGGTCGAACAGCGTCGGCCCGACGAAAAAGCCGTTCTCGCCACCGGACACCGAAGGCTTGCGGCCATCGACGACCAGCGTCGCGCCTTCGGCGTGGCCCTTGTCGATCAGGCCCGCAATGCGATCGCGCGATGCGCCGGTGATCACCGGTCCCATTTCGATGTTGGCGCGATCGCCGGGCCCCGTGCTCACCTTGCGAGCACGCGCGCCGAGCTTCGCCACCAGCGCGTCGGCGACGTCGCCTACCGCGACCACCGCGGAGATCGCCATGCAGCGCTCGCCGGCCGAGCCATAGCCCGCGCCGATGATCGCCTCTGTCGCGTAGTCGAGGTCGGCATCGGGCATCACGACCGCGTGATTCTTGGCGCCGCCCAGCGCCTGCACGCGCTTGCCGTGGCGGGCACAGGTCTCGTAGATGTACTTGGCGATCGGCGTCGAGCCGACAAACGACACCGCGTGAATCCCCGGATGCGCGAGGATCGCGTCGACCGATTCCTTGTCGCCGTGCACGACGTTGAACACGCCGGCGGGAAGTCCCGCTTCCTTCAGCAGCTCGGCCATGCGCAGCGCCATCGTCGGGTCGCGCTCCGACGGCTTCAGGATGAACGTGTTGCCGCAGGCGATGGCAACCGGAAACATCCACATCGGTACCATCGCCGGGAAGTTGAATGGCGTGATGCCCGCGCACACGCCCACCGGCTGGCGCAGCGACCAGCTGTCGACCGCGGTACCGACGTTGTCGCCGAATTCGCCCTTCAGCAGGTGCGGGATTCCGGTGGCGAATTCGACGACCTCGATGCCGCGCGAGATCGAGCCCTCGGCATCCGGCAATGTCTTGCCGTGCTCCTGCGTGACAATCCTGGCGAGGTCCTTCTTATGCGCTTCCATCAGCTCACGGAATTTCATCAGCACGCGCGCGCGCCGCAACGCCGGCCATG
This sequence comes from Pseudomonadota bacterium, assembly GCA_041691615.1. Classification (GTDB taxonomy): domain Bacteria; phylum Pseudomonadota; class Gammaproteobacteria; order Burkholderiales; family Casimicrobiaceae; genus VBCG01. The sequence continues at coordinate 19,006 of JBEPUI010000032.1, read as the reverse complement.
CCCGCCAGCCCGGCAGCGCGGCTGCGGCCGACTTGACCGCGGCGTCGACGTCCGCAGCATTGGCCAGCGGCACGTGCCGCACCACTTCGCCGGTCGCGGGGTTGGTCACCTCCCCGTAGCGCGTGGTCAGTGCGGCAGTGGCGCGGCCGCCGATCCACAACGGCAGGCGCTCGAGCGTGGTCAGGTCCATGTCAGTTCTCCTTGATCCTTGGTAGCGTCGCGATCCAGCAATCGCGCGGCGTACCGCGCAATCATGTCGACTTCGAGATTGACTCGCACGCCGGGCGCGAGCGAATGCAATGTGGTCACCGCAAGTGTATGCGGGATCAGGTTGACGTGAAAACGCACCCCGCGAATGCCGTTGACGGTGAGACTCACGCCGTCGATGGCGATCGAGCCCTTGTCGGCGATGAAGCGTGCAAGGTCGGCGGGCGCATCGATGGCGAGCTTCCAGTTGCGGCCGGCATCGCCTTCGACCGCCGCGAACGACGCAACCACGGCCACACCGTCGACATGGCCCTGCACCAGGTGGCCGCCAAGCCGGTCGGAGAGCCGCAACGATTTTTCCAGGTTGACCTCGCCATCGACGGCGAGCGGCGCCGTGCATGCGAGCGTTTCGGCCGAGCGGTCGAATTGCAGCGTCGAGCCATCGATCGCCACCGCGGTGAGGCAGCAGCCGTTGATCGCGATGCTGTCGCCCACGCTCACGTCGGCGAGATCGAGCGCTCGCGCGTCGATTTCCAGCTGCTGTCCGCCTCCGGCCATCTCGACGCGTGAGACGCGTCCCACCGCCTGCACGATTCCCGTGAACATCAATGCTCGCCGTGGAAATCGCGGCGCACGCGCGCGATCACGCGCAAGTCGCCGCCGATGCGGTCGATCCGGTGAAACACCAGCGGCACGCGAGCCGACAGCACGCTGAGCGGTGACGGGTACTCCGCCATGCCGCGCGCCGGATCGCCCAGGATCGACGGCGCGAGATAGACCAGCAGCTCGTCGATCAAGCCCGCGTCCAGCAGCGCGCCGTTGAGCTTGGCGCCCGCCTCCACGTGCACTTCGTTGATGCCGCGTTGCGCCAGCACGTGCAGCAGTGCCGCCAGGTCGACCCGTCCCTGCGCATTGGGAAGCGCCAGCACCTCGACGTTGCCGAATGATTTCGTGGCGGGGGCATCGCCGGTGACGATCAACGCGTTGGCGTCGGCCAGCACGCGCGCGTCGGGCGGCATTTCGCCGCGCCTGTCGATGACGACGCGCAGCGGCTGGCGTGGCGTCGCGATGTCGCGCACGGTCAGCCACGGATTGTCCTGGATCACGGTGCCGATGCCGGTGAGGATCGCACAGGCGCGTGCGCGCCACGCATGGCCATCGGTGCGCGCCTCGCGCCCGGTGATCCATTGGCTCTGGCCATCGACCAGCGCCGTGCGGCCGTCGAGCGATGCCGCGAGCTTGCTGCGCACCCAGGGCGTTCCGCGCGTGACATTCGACACGAAGCCGATGTTGAGGTCGCGCGCCTCGTCCTCCATCACGCCTTCGGTGACGGCGATGCCTGCGGCCTCCAACGCCTCTGCGCCGCCCCGCGCAGGCGGATAAGGATCGCGCATCGCAAACACCACGCGCGCCACCCCCGCGTCGATCAGCGCGCGGCTGCACGGTCCGGTGCGGCCATGATGATTGCAGGGCTCGAGGTTCACGAAGACCGTCGCGCCACGCACGTCGTGCTGCCGATGGCGCGCATCGGCGAGTGCCGCTACCTCGGCGTGCGGCTCTCCGGGGCGCGCGTGAAAACCTTCGCCGATCACCTCGCCGTCGCGCACCACGACGCTGCCGACGCGCGGATTGGGCGTGGTCGTATACAACCCGCGCTCGGCCAACGCCAGCGCGCGTGCCATGAACACGCGGTCGTCCGATTGCGCCGCGGACAGCGTCATCGCGTCAACGGCGCGCGCGCCGCGCGGGCGCCTCGACTTCCTTGATCGCGTCCTGGAAATCGGAAATGTCCTGGAACGACCGGTACACCGAGGCGAAGCGGATATAGGCGACCTTGTCGAGCTTCTTAAGCTCTTCCATCACGCGCTCGCCGATTTCGCGCGACGGAATCTCGCGCTCGCCGAGCGACAGCACGTGCTGGAAGATGCGCTTGATCGCAGCGTCGACGTATTCGGTCGGCACCGGGCGCTTGTGCAGCGCTCGCTGGAAACCGACGCGCAACTTGGACTCCTCGAAATCGGCGCGCGAGCCGTCGGCCTTCACGACCTGCGGCATGCGCAACTCGGCGTTCTCGTAGGTGGTGAAGCGTTTCTTGCACGCGATGCAGCGCCGCCGCCGGCGAATCGAGTCGCCGGCCTCGGACACGCGCGAGTCGATGACTTGAGTGTCGGCGCTGGCGCAGAAGGGACAATTCATCGGGCGTCGCGCGCCTACTGCCGGTAAACGGGAAACTTCGCCGTCAGCTCCGCCACCGACCGCTTGGCCATGCGCAGCACCGCCTCGTCGCGCGGCGAATCGAGCACGTCGGCGATCAGGTGCCCGAGAGTTTCGCTCTCAATTTCACCGAAGCCGCGCGTGGTGATCGCCGGGCTGCCAACGCGGATGCCCGAAGTGACGAACGGCTTCTCGGGATCGTTGGGGATCGCGTTCTTGTTGATCGTCATGTGCGCCTTGGCGAGCGCGGCCTCGGCATCCTTGCCGGTGATCTTCTTGGCGCGCAGGTCGACGAGGAACATGTGCGAATCGGTACCACCCGAGACGATGCGCAATCCGCGATCCTGCAGCACCCGCGCCAGCACGCGGGCATTTTCGAGCACGCGTTCCTGGTAGACCTTGAAGTCGTGCCTCAAGGCCTCGCCCAGCGCCACCGCCTTGCCGGCGATCACGTGCATCAGCGGGCCGCCCTGCAGTCCCGGGAACACCGCCGAGTTGATCGGCTTTTCGTGGATCGCGTCCGCGAGGATCAGGCCGCCGCGCGGACCCCGCAGCGTCTTGTGGGTGGTGGTGGTCACGTAGTCGGCGATGCCCACCGGCGACGGGTAGACGCCCGCGGCGACCAGGCCCGCGTAGTGCGCCATGTCGACCATCAGCGGCGCGCCCACTTCGTCGGCGATGTCCTTGAACCGCCGCCAGTCGATGACGCGCGAGTAAGCGGAAGCACCAGCGATGATCAGCTTGGGCTTGTGCTCCTTCGCAAGACGCAACGCGCCGTCGTAATCGATCAGCTCGGTTTCCGGTTCGAGTCCATAGGCGACGACGTTGAACCACTTGCCGGACTGGTTTACCGGCGAGCCATGCGTCAGGTGCCCGCCATGCGGCAGGCTCATGCCCAGCACCGTGTCGCCGGGCTTGAGCGCGGCAAAGAACACCGCCTGGTTGGCCTGCGCACCGGAGTGGGGCTGGACATTGGCGAACTGCGCGCCGAAGAGTTTCTTGGCGCGCTCGATCGCCAAGGTCTCGACGACGTCGACGAATTCGCAGCCGCCGTAATATCGTTTGCCCGGATATCCCTCGGCGTACTTGTTCGTCAGCTGCGACCCCTGCGCCGCCAGCACCGCGGGGCTCGCGTAGTTTTCCGACGCGATCAGCTCGATGTGGTCCTCCTGCCGGCGATTCTCGTTCTCGATCGCCTGCCACACGTCGGGATCGGACTGCTCGAGAGTGCTGTTGCGCGAGAACATGCGGGTCTGGACGGGGCGGGAGGGAGTTCGATTCTAGCATTGCGCCTCGTCGCGATTGCGCGGCGCCGCACGCGTTGCCCGGGCGCTCGATTTCCCCGTACTGCGCAGGCGATTCCCCTATAATTGCCCGGTTTTCCGCGCATTGCGCTTTTGCCACCAGTACCGATTTCAAGGCGGCACGAAGTCCGCCCATCCGGAGGCCCTTCCTTGAATGCCCTGCTTGGTCTGTCGCACGGGATCGACGCGCTCAACGAACGCATTGGTCGCGCAATCACCTGGGTCGTGCTGGTCATGGTGCTGATCAGCGCCGCCAACGCCACGGTTCGCAAGCTGTTCGACTACAGCTCCAATTCGTTCCTCGAGATCCAGTGGTACCTGTTCGCCGCGGTGTTCCTGCTCGGCGCGGGCTACACGCTGCTGAAGAACGAGCACGTACGCATCGACATCATCTCGAGCCGGGTGTCGGCGCGCGCGCAGAACTGGATCGACGTCATCGGCATCATCTTTTTCCTGTTCCCGATGTGCGCGATCATCATGTGGCTGTCGTGGCCGTTGCTGCAGGACTCGTGGGTCCGCAATGAAGTGTCGACCAATGCCGGCGGATTGATCATCTGGCCCGCGCGACTGCTGGTGCCGGTCGGATTCTTCCTGCTGATCCTGCAAGGCGTCTCCGAGCTCATCAAGCGCATCGCCTTCCTCGCCGGCCGCATTCCCGATCCGCTCGAGAAGATGCACGGCAAGAGCGCCGAAGAGCAGCTTGCCGAGGAAATCGCCCGCCTGCGCGGCCTCGAAGCCGGGGAAAAACCATGAGTGCGTGGATCGCAGGCAACCTGCCGCCGATGATGTTCGTCGGCCTGATCGTCACGCTGCTGATCGGGTTTCCGGTGGCGTTTTCGCTCGGCGCCGTGGGCATCGCATTCGGCTTCATCGGCATCCATCTCGGGCTGCTGGATTTTTCGCTGCTGCAGGCGCTGCCCGACCGGGTCTGGGGCGTGATGTCGAACGACACGCTGCTGGCGGTGCCGTTCTTCACATTCATGGGCCTGATTCTCGAGCGCTCCGGCATGGCCGAGGACCTGCTCGACACCATCGGCCAGCTGTTCGGGCCGATGCGCGGCGGTCTCGCCTACGCGGTGATTTTCGTCGGCGCGCTGCTCGCCGCAACCACGGGGGTCGTGGCCGCGAGCGTGATCTCGATGGGGCTCATTTCGCTGCCGATCATGCTGCGCTACGGCTACGACCGGCGCGTCGCCAGCGGCGTGATCGCCGCATCCGGCACGCTCGCACAGATCATCCCGCCGTCGCTGGTGCTGATCATCATGGCCGACCAGCTCGGCAAATCGGTGGGCGACATGTATGCCGGCGCGTTCATTCCCGGCATCACGCTGGCAATTCTCTATGCCCTCTATGTCGCGGGGGTCACCGCGTTCAAGCCCAAGCTGGCGCCAGCGTTGCCGCCCGAGGCGCGCACGATTCGTGAGCCGGACGGCACGGGCGGCGTGCCCTCGCTGCTCGCGCTCACCGTCGTCGCGATCGTCTGCGCGGTTGCCTACGCCAAGTTGCGGATGGCCGACCGCGCGCTCGACGAGACGATCGTCGTCTCGACATCGGTCGGTGCGGGCGTCGCGTTCTTCGCGGCCGTGCTCAATCGCGCGCTGAAGCTCGGATTGCTGTCCAGGATCGCCGAACGCGTGACCTTCGTGATGATCCCGCCGCTGGCGCTGATATTCCTCGTGCTCGGCACGATCTTCCTCGGCGTCGCCACACCCACCGAAGGCGGCGCGATGGGCGCGACCGGCGCACTGATCATGGCGCTGGCGCGTAGGCGGCTTTCGCTGTCGTTGCTGAAGCAGGCAATGGACACCACTGCCAAGCTGTCGACGTTCGTCGTATTCATCCTCGTCGGCGCGCGCGTATTCAGCCTGACGTTCTACGGTGTCAGCGGCAATGTCTGGGTCGAGCACCTGCTGACGAGCCTTCCCGGCGGCCAGCTGGGCTTCCTGATCGTCGTCAACATCCTGATCTTCTTCCTCGCATTCTTCCTCGATTTTTTCGAGTTGTCGTTCATCATCATTCCGCTGGTTGGGCCGGTTGCCGACAAGCTCGGCATCGACCTCATCTGGTTCGGCGTGCTGCTGGCCGTCAACATGCAGACGTCGTTCATGCATCCGCCGTTCGGCTTCGCGCTCTTCTACCTGCGCAGCGTCGCCGCCAAGAAGGACTACACCGACCGCCTGACCGGCAAGCTGATTGCGCGCGTGACCACCGGCCAGATCTACTGGGGTGCGATCCCGTTCGTGCTGATCCAGGTCGTCATGATCGGGCTGGTGATCGCCTTTCCGCAAATGGTGCTCGTCTACAAGGCCGGCGAGAGCACGATCGACCCCAACAGCATCCACATCGAGACGCCGGTCGAACAGCCATCGATGCCCGGCTCATCGCCGAACTCGCAGAATTCGGAACAGGAGCAGGCGGAGCAGGCACTCGACAAGGTCTTCGGCACCACGCCGAGCGCGCCCGATGAGGACAAGGGCGCCGCCGGTTCGCCGGGCGCCGACACGGTGCAACCCGCGACCGGAACCAGTCCCGCGCCATCCGGCAGCGAACCTGCGCCGCCGGCGCAAGGCGCGCCGCCGCCGAAGTAGCGCGTACGCCGAAGTGGCGCGTCCTGCCGAAGTAGCAGACGTGTCGCGTCGCGCCGAAGTAGCGCGTACGGCCGAAGTAGCAGACGTGCCGCGTCGCGCCGACGTAGCGCATCCGGCCGAAGCGACGCTGGCGCCCACGCTGGATTGCAGCGCCGCGCAGCGCGGCAACCGACGACGCGCCCCCCCGGCAAAAAAAACCCCGCCGGAGCGGGGTTTTCGTTTCTTGCGAGAAGGCTATTTCTTCGCCGTCGCGCGATTCGACCGCTGCGCGGCGATCATGAAGTTGTCGAAGCGGTTCTCGGCAACCTGGAACCATTCGATCTGGTCGGCGCGGAACGCCTTCCATGGCCCGTAGATCTTGTTGAACTTGGCGTTCTTGCTCGCGATATCGTCATAGACTTCGGTGGTCGCCTTGTAGCACGCCGCCATGATCTCGTTGGAAAATGGCGCGAGCTTGACGCCGGCGGCGAGCAGCTTGCGCAACGCCGGAGGGTTGAGCGCGTCGTATTTCGCCATCATGTCCATGTTGGCTTCGTAGCACGCCGCTTCGAGGATCGCCTGGTAGTCCTTGGGCAGCTCCTCGAACGCCTTGTTGTTGACGAACAGGTCGAGCTCCGGACCGCCTTCCCACCAGCCGGGATAGTAGTAGTACTTGGCGACCTTGTAGAAGCCGAGCTTCTCGTCGTCGTACGGGCCCACCCATTCGGCGGCGTCGATCGTGCCCTTTTCCAACGCCGGGTAGATGTCGCCGCCGGGGATCTGCTGCGGAATCACACCGAGCTTCTGCAACGGCAGGCCGCCGGTGCCGCCGATGCGCATCTTGAGGCCTTTGAAATCGGCCACCGTCTTGATTTCCTTGCGGAACCAGCCGCCCATCTGGCAATTGGTGTTGCCCGCCGGGAAGTTGATGATGTTGTAGTCCTTGAAGAACTCGCGCATCAGCGCCAGCCCGCCGCCGTGGTACATCCATGCGTTCTGCTGCCGCGCATTGAAGCCGAACGGCAATGCGCAGGCGAAGGCGAACGTCGGGTCCTTGCCGAAGAAGTAGTACGGCGCCGTGTGCGCACACTGGATCGTCGCGTTCTGCACGGCATCGACCACGCCGAACGCGGGAACGATTTCGCCGCCCGCGAACGTCTGGATCTGGAATTTGTTGTTGGTGGCCGCCGCGACGCGCTTGCTGATCACCTCGGCGCCGCCGAAGATGGTGTCGAGGCTGCGCGGAAAACTCGACGCGAGCCGCCATTTCACTTCGGGCGAGGTCTGCGCAAACGCGGGCGCCGCCCCTGCCGCCAGTATTCCGGCCAGGCCGGTGTGCTTGATGAAAGAACGACGCTCCATCCCGAATCTCCTCACTTGAAATGCCGGCGTGTCGCCGACGACAATGTTCGCGCGCGGTCGCCTTGCGGTCTCGCTCTGCTGGCGGATCCGGGGCTTGAAGGTTGCAATACCGGCGCAAATCCCCAGCGATTCTAGCAGGACGGGCGGCGATCCGCGCTGTCCGCCCGGCGTTTCGTCAGGTGAGCTTGCGCACCGCGTTGAACAATCCCCAGGCCCATCCGCCCTGGCGCTCGATGATCTGCGAAAAGCGGATCAGGTAGCGCGCGCTGCCGGTGTCGAGCTCCACCATCCCGCCGTGGGTGAACTTTTCCTCGGGGCCGATCAGGCTGCGGCGGCTCGCTTCCTTGTTGTCGAGGTGCGCGGGCAGGTAGATGCCGAAGAACGGACGGTCGCCGGAGATCGTCACGCCTGAAGATGTCGGCGGCATCCAGCTGCGCATCAGCACCCGCACGAGCCGCTTGGCGATGATCTCCGCGCCGACAGTCACTTCGTCGACTTGCTGGCGCTGCATGCGCCGAACCACCGCGAGCAGCCAGTCGTCGCCGTCGCGGATGCCGATCAGTTCACCCAGCTTGGTCGGGGCCTCGCGAATCGGCGCGACCAGGCGGCAGCCGGAATCGCTGCGATCGGCGACCTTCCACATTGCGCCGCGAATGCGCCGCGCCACGCTTTCGGGGTTGGCCTGCGGTGCAACCATTTGCGTGACCTCATCGTAGCTGGTCACGACCCCGGCCGTGCGTGCCTGGTCCGGCAGGCGCTCGATCTCGGCGATCGCGCGCGTCAACGCCTGCAAGCCCACGACCACGCGCACGTCACCTTCGGAGCGGAAGCGCTCGGCGCGCGGCGCCTGTGCGAGCGCGTCGGGCCCGTACAACGCCGCCAGCCGCATCAGCAGCAACTTCTGCTCGCGCGACGGCAACTCGCCGGGCTTGGTCACTTCGTCATCCTGGTCCGGCAGCCAGCGCATCTGCTCGACGACGCGCGAATAGACGGGCGACGTGTCGAGGAACTGCAAACGACCGCCGCCTTGCGCGCGGTTGCGCCGGCGCAAGCCCTGCATGCCCGAGAAATCCACGACGAAGACCGCGGCGTCGGACGCCGTCGAGTGCAGCGACAGCGACGGCGCCCAGTCCTCGAGCTGGCGCGCGACCCACTCGACCTGGTCCGGCGTGAAGTTGCCGGAATCGAGGCGCATCAGCATCAACGTCTTGATGTATTCCTGCTCGAACGACACGCTCGACTTGGCGAAGCCGCTCGCACCCAGCACGAGCTGCTCGCGTTGCCACCCGCGCATCCGCGTGAACTCGGCGAGCTCGTGGTATTCGCGCCACTGCGCGGGAATCCAGTGGCTGTAGCGGAACAACCTGTACTTGGCGTCCAGTCCCTTGTAATGCGCGAGGCGCACCACGACCCACGGCAGGATCGCACGCCAGCGCTTCTGCTCGGCGCGCGCGAAACCCGCCTTCATCGCGTTCTGGTACGCCGCGACGAATGCCTTGACCAGGTCGAACACCGCGTGCCACAGGCGCGACTCGACCGACGAGCTCTTCTGGTAGTTCTCCGTGTACTGCTGCGTGAAATGCGCGATCACCGGCTCCATTCGCGCGTCTATCCGCAGCAATGCCTCGACCTGGCTGGGTCCCGCCTCCTTGCGCGCGCCGGGAAACTTGGCGATCAGCTCCAGGGCTTCCTTCTGCATGCCCATCGGGTCGTTGGGCTGCAGCTGCGCGATCCAGCGGCTCGCGAGCTTGTGGTTGCGCAGCGGATCATTGAGCGAACGGAACCACTGCAGCGTGGGCTCGATCATGTTCGCGTTTTTCCCGGCATGACGTGTCGGCGCGCTAGCGGCCGGCCACGGTCATGCGGTCGATGAGCATCGACCCAACGTGCCGCGATCCCCGCGTGTCGACGTCGCTGCCAATCGCCACGATCGCGCGGAACATGTCGCGCAGGTTGCCGGCGATCGTGACTTCCTCGACCGGATAGGCTATTTCGCCGTCCTCCACCCAGAATCCCGCGGCGCCACGCGAATAATCACCGGTGACGAGGTTCACGCCCTGCCCGAGCTGCTCGGTGACCAGCAGTCCCCGCCCCATTCGCCGCAGCATCGCGGCCAGGTCGTCCTGGCCGTGCGAGACCAGCAGGTTGTGCGCACCGCCCGCGTTGCCGGTCGACGCGAGCCCCAGCTTGCGCGCGCTGTAGCTGCCGAGGAAATAGCCTTGCAGCACGCCATCGCGAACCACGTCGCGCGCGACGGTCGCCACCCCTTCGGCGTCGAACGGCGTGCTGCCGCGCGCGCGCGGCAGGTGCGGCGCCTCGACAATTGACAGGTGCGAAGGAAAGACCTGCGTGCCAAGCGAATCGAGCAGGAACGACGACTTGCGATACAGGCTGCCGCCCGACACCGCGTGCACGAAATTGGCGATGATGTCCGAAGCCTCGGGCGCCTCGAACAGCACGGCGCATTCGAGCGTCGAAAGCGAGCGCGCATTGAGCCTGCGCGCGGTGCGCTCGCCGGCGATGCGGCCGACGGTCTCGGCGGCGAGCAGATCCTGCGGTGCGCGTGCCGCGGTGTAATAGAAGTCGCGCTGCATCGCATCGTGGTCTTCGCCGATCACCGCGCAATCGATGCCATGGCGCGAGCTGCGGTAGCCGCCGCGAAAGCCGTTCGAATTGGCGTAGATGAACTCGGCCTCGCCGCAGGACACGCTCGCGCCTTCGCTGTTGGTGATCCGCGGGTCGACCGCGCGTGCGGCGCTCTCGGTGGCCTTGCCCAGCTCGATCGCATCGTCGACGCTGATTCGCCACGGGTGATAAAGGTCGAGATCGGGGAAGTTGCGCGCCAGGCGGTCGGGGTCGGCGAGTCCGGATGCCGGGTCGGGCGCGGTGAAGCGGGCGATCGCCAGCGCCTTGTCGACACTCGCCCGCAACGACTCGAGCGAGAAATCGGCGGTGCTCGCATGCCCGCGTTGCTGGCCGACGTAGACCGTGACCGACACGCCCTTGTCGCGGTTGTAGGCGATCGTCTCGACGTCGCCCATGCGCACCGTCACGCTCTGGCCGACGCCTTGCGACACTTCGGCCTCGGCGGCCGTCGCGCCGCGCTCGCGCGCGAATCGCATCAGGTCCTCGGCGACGCTTTCGAGCACCGGCGTGGAAACGGGAAATGCGGTTTCGTCGCGCTGTTCGGACGCGACCGGCTCGCCGGCAGCGTGGGTCGTCAAGTTTAATGACATGGTCATTGCCGCGCGCTTCGTGCCGATTGCCGTCCTGCCCTGCGCGCGGCGCGCGCAAAAGGCCAGTCCCCCGACGGCTCGGTTATCATAACAAAGCCTCAGCAAAAACGCGCCGCCCCGCCGAAAACATGCCCCGCAATGCCCCCCCGCACGACACGGATGCCGATTCGCGCCCGCCGTCCAAGACCCGGCGCAAGCACGCGATGCACGACCTGCAGCAATTGGGCGAATCGCTGGCCGCGCTGGATCCCCGCCGTCTGGGTGAATTCGGGCTTCCCGAGCGCCTTGCCGACGCGCTGATGGCGGTGCGCACGATCACCGCCCACGAGGCGCGGCGCCGGCAGATGCAATACATCGGCAAGCTGATGCGCGACATCGATCCTGCGCCGATCGCCGAAGGGCTCGCGCGGCTCGACGAAATGCCACGCGCCGAAAAGGCGCGCTTCGCAGCACTCGAGAAATGGAGGGACCGCCTGCTCGAAGACGACGCCGCGATGGACGAATTCGCCGCCCGTTATCCGGCGGCCAGTGTCCTCGACCTGTCGGCACTGGTGCGCACTGCGCGCGCCGAACGCCTTGCCGGCTCGCCGCCGCACAAATTCCGCGAGCTCTTTCGCCGCCTGAAGGCGCTGGACGACGCGAGCGGCCCGGACACGGCCCCCGTCGAGGACCCATCGTGAGCGACCAGGTGCTCATCGGGCTCGTGTCGATCAGCGATCGCGCATCCGCCGGCGTCTACGAGGACAAGGGTCTGCCGGGACTCAAGGACTGGCTCGGCGCGGCGCTCGCCACGCCCTGGACCGCGGTCGAACGGCTGGTCGCCGACGAGCAGCCGGTGATCGAGCGCGCGCTCGTTGAGCTCGTCGATGTCACCGGATGCGCGCTGGTGCTCACCACCGGAGGCACCGGGCCCGCGCCGCGCGACGTGACGCCCGAAGCGACGCTCGCCATCGCGCACAAGGTGCTTCCGGGCTTCGGCGAACAGATGCGCCAGGTGAGTCTCAAGTACGTGGCGACCGCAATTCTTTCGCGCCAGGTCGGCGTGGTGCGCGGCCACGCACTGGTCATCAACCTGCCCGGCCAGCCCAAGGCGATCAAGGAAACGCTGGACGGCATTTTTCCGGCCGTGCCCTACTGCATCGACCTGATCGGCGGTCCGTACATCGAAACGCACGAGTCGGTGTGCAAGGCGTTCCGTCCCAAGAACGCGCAGAAGCCGCCCGCGGCACCGACGGCGCGCTGACCCGGTATCCGCCCGACGCGCTATGCGATCTCGTGCAGCAATCCCGCGCGCGCCGCGGGATCCTGCTGGAAGAACATCGCGAACTGCTGGTAGACGTCCGGATATTCGTAGGCCAGCAGCGCGGGCTCGGCGAAGAACACTTCCGAAAGCACGGCGAAGAATTCTGCGGGACTCTCGCTCGCGTACGGGTCGATGACGGTGGCGTCGCCGACGCCGACGCGCCCGCGGAAATGCTCGTACGCCGTCATCAACGTTTCGCGCCAGACGAATTGAGGCATATCGGGGGGCAGCGGCGGGCATCCGTTGGCGTCGCCGTTGTGCATGTCGATCTTGTGCGCGAACTCGTGGATGACCAGGTTGATGCCCGAGGTCTCCCAGTCGGCCGACGCTTCCACGCCGGACCACGACAGCACGACCGGGCCGCCGGGCATCGCCTCGCCTTCCAGCGCCGCATCGTTGACGTGCACGACGCCCGCCTCGTCTTCCCATTCCCATGCGGGCACGAATTCGCCGGCGTAGACGATCACGTTCTCGAATCCGTCGTATAGCGCGATGTCGAGGTTGAGGATCAGCACGCAGGCCTCGATCGCGATGATCACGCGCTGCAGCGGCGTGACTTCGTGGCCACCGGCGCCGACGATGCTCTTGGCGTCGAGGAACAGCACCGCCTTGTCGCGCAACCGCGCCAGCTCCTCGTCGTTGTAGAGCGCCATGAACGGCAGGCGCGACATCGCGTCGTTCCACAGGCCATCCGGCAGCGATGAGTGCGCGAGTACGCGTTGCCGGCGCCAGCGTCGGAGCGATTCGAACATCGCGGCTACGGGGTTTCGTCGGCCGGTTGGTCGGACGCCTCGGACTCTGCGTCCGCATCCGGCGCGAGCAACGCGCCCGTGCTTCCGGTCAGCAGGCGGTCGGCTTCGGCTTCGGGCAGCGCCTCGACATCGCGCAGCTTGCGCGCGATCGTGCGGCTCTTGCGTCCCGCGTCATCGAGCGTCTTGCCGACGCTGTCGAGCTTTTCCTTGGTCTTGGCGAGCAGGTCGCCGAACTTGCCGAACTCGGTCTTGACCGCACCCAGCACGCGCCACACTTCGGTCGACTGCTTTTCGATCGCCAGCGTGCGAAAGCCCAGTTGCAGGCTGTTGAGCATCGCCGCGAGGTTCATCGGTCCGGCGAGCATCACGCGATGCTCGCGCTGCAGCCGCTCGGCGAGGCCGGGCCGCGACACCGCCTCGGCGTAAAGGCTCTCGGTCGGAATGAACAGGATCGCGAAGTCGGTCGTGTGCGGCGGCTCGATGTACTTGTCGCGGATTTTCTTCGCTTCGCTGCGAAAGAAATCCTCGAGCGCGCGACGGCTAGACTCGACCGACGCCAGGTCGGCGCGCTCGATTGCCTGCTGCAGCGCCTCGAAATCCTCCATCGGAAACTTGGCGTCGATCGGCAGCCAGCAAGGCACGCCATCCTCGCTGCGCCCGGGCAGCGCAATCGCATACTCGACGCGATTGCTGCTGCCAGGCCGGGTCGCCACGTTGGTCGCGAACTGCTGCGGCGTCAGCATTTCCGCGAGCAGCGCACCGAGCTGCACTTCGCCCCAGCCGCCGCGGCTCTTGACATTGCTCATCACCCGCTTGAGGTCGCCGACACCGACGGCAAGGTTCCTCATTTCGCCCAACCCGTTGTGCACCTGCTCCAGCCGCTGCGAAACCAGTTGAAAGGATTCACCGAGGCGCTTCTCCAGTGTCGCCTGCAGCTTTTCGTCGACGGTCGCGCGCATCTGCTCCAGCTTCTGGGTATTGTCCTGTCGCAAAACTTCGAGCTTCTGCTCGACAACCTGGGTCAGCGTGCCGAGGCGCTCGGCAAAGTGCTGCAACTGCTCGCGCTGCGAGTTCTGCACGTCGACCAGCGCGCTCCGCGTCCCCTGCTGGAGCTGCGCGAGGCGCTCGCCGACTTCGAGCCGCAGCGTCGTCGAGGCGTCGCCCTGCTCCTTGCGCGCGGTCGTCAAGTCGCCGCGCATGTCGCGCTCGTGCTCGGCGGCGCCCTTGGCGAAGGCATCGACGCGCGCGCGCAAGTCGACCGCTTCGCGCGACGCCGAATCGCGCTCGCGCACCAGCACCGTCATTCGCGACAGCAGCACCACCAGCAGCACCACGCAAGCGATCGCCGCGACCGCGACTGCGCCGAGAATCCACGTTTCACTCATGGAACATTCGCTTCCGGCAAGGACAGGGCGTGCCGGTCACCGCGGCTTCATCGGTGGCCGTCGTGGGGCAACAAGGAATCGTCTTCGGGCCCAAGGCGTCTATTCTGCCGCAGTTGCCGGCATCGCGAGCGCTGCGAAGGTGGCAAGCCAATGCCCGCCGACGTAGTCGGCCGACGCGAGGCCCTCGAGGCCCGCCGCAAGATGCCGCACATGCGCGGCGTTTGCCGCCGCGCCCCGCGCATCGCCGTCGAACGCGCCGGCAATTTCAGCGAAGCACCACGCGCGCGAAAGATTGAGCCCGTCCAGGTGAACGATCTGCGGATCGCCCCGGTCGCTCACCTCGACCGGGACAAACAGAACCGCGGGCTCGCCCTGCGCAAAATGCGGCATGAAGCCGTCGAACCATCCGTCGTACTCGCGCGCGGCGAGCACCCGGTGCATCAGTGCAGACTCGGTCAGCGACGGCGACAGGAAGTCCGCGCCCGACGGCTCCCACGCGGCAGGCGCCGTGCGGTCCGCACCGAACCAGCGCCGCGCGCGGTCGACGATCAGCGTTTCGAACGCGGCGTGATGTGTCGCGCGCGCGAAATCGAGCGCGAGCGTGAGCCCGAACGCGCTGTTGGCATGCATGCCGTGGCGAATCGGCCATTGTGCGCGAGGCAGGTAGTTCGTCCAGCGCTCGACGATCGACGCAGCGAGCGGCGCGACGGCCGCCGACCAGCGGGCGGCCGCTGCGCCCATCGCTTCGAGCTCATGCGCCAGCGCCAGCAGCCACGCCCAGCCGTACGTGCGCTCGAAGGATCCGGTATGCGGACGCGCGAAGTACGCGCATTCGGCGGCGATGTTGTCGGCGCACAGGTGCCGGTCGAACAGCGCGGCGATGGCCGCGCGCTCGGCAATCGCAGGATGCAGTCGCAGAACGCGCGCCAGCAGCCAGTGCATGTGTACCGAGGAGTGCCAGTCGTAGCTGCCGTAGAACGCGGGATGCAGCACGCGCGGTGCCACCGCGTCGGCAGCGGACGCGTACACATGCGAGGGCTGGACCGGATACTCGCGCGTGACATTCGCTAGCGCCACGCTCGCCGCATGGCTCGCGAACTCGCGGTCGAAGCTATTCATGGGCACCGCCAGCAGCGCGCGGCCGGCAGTCGGAGTTGCTTGTCGCCGTCACGGACCTTCGGGATGCTCACGCGCCTTCGCGAGCGGGAATGGTCAAGCCGCTTCGCGGCTCGCGCGCTTGCGCTCGTGTTCCTTCAGATGCCGCTTGCGGATGCGGATCGACTGCGGCGTCACCTCGACCAGCTCGTCGTCGGCGATGAACTCGACCGCGTACTCGAGGTTCAACTGGATCGGCGGAATCAGTCTCACGGCCTCGTCGGTGCCCGACGCGCGCACGTTGGTCAGCTGCTTGCCCTTGATGGGATTGACCACCAGGTCGTTGTCCCGGCTGTGGATGCCGATCACCATGCCTTCGTAGAGCATTTCTCCGGGCGAGACGAACATCCGTCCGCGCTCCTGCAGTTTCCACAGCGCGTAGGCGACCGCCGGGCCGTCCTCGGCGGAAATCAGTACGCCGTTGCGGCGCTCCGGAATTTCGCCCTTGACCGTTGCGTAGCCGTCGAACACGTGGCTCATCAGCCCGGTGCCGCGGGTCAGGTTCATGAATTCACCCTGGAAACCGATCAGGCCGCGCGCCGGAATCCGGTACTCGAGGCGCGAGCGTCCGCGGGAGTCCGATTCCATGTTGGTCAGGTCGCCGCGGCGCGGGCCCAGCGCTTCCATCACCGCGCCCTGGTGTTGCTCTTCGACGTCCACCGACAGCATTTCATACGGCTCGTGCGTTTCGCCGTTCACCTCGTGCGTCACCACGCGCGGGCGCGACACCGCCAGCTCGAAGCCTTCGCGGCGCATGTTCTCGATCAGGATCGTCAGGTGCAGTTCGCCGCGGCCCGATACCAGGAACGCGTCGGTGTCGCCGGTGTCCTCGACGCGCAACGCCATGTTCACCAGCAGCTCACGTGCCAGGCGCTCGCGAAGGTTGCGCGACGTCACGTACTTGCCTTCGCGACCGGCGAGCGGCGACGTGTTCACCTGGAAATACATCGAAAGCGTGGGCTCATCCACGGAGATCGGCGGCAGCGCCTCGGGCTTCTCGACGTCGGCGAGCGTGGTGCCGATCGACAGCTCGTCGAGACCGGTGACCAGCACGATGTCGCCGGCGCTCGCCGACTCGACCGGCTTGCGCTCGAGGCCCGAGAACATGAACACCTGCGTGACCTTGCCGGTGCGCGGCACTTCGCCGTCGGCGAGCGGCCCGTTCATCACTGCGACCGTCTGTCCGGCCTTCAGCGTGCCGCGGCGAATGCGGCCGATGCCGAGGCGCCCGATGTAGCTCGAATAATCGAGCGCGGAAATCTGGAATTGCAGCGCGCCGTCGACATCGGCTTGCGGCGCCGGCACGTGCTCGAGGATCGTCTCGAACAGCGGCCGCATGTCGTCGCCGGCCTTGCCGTTATCGGCCGCCGCCTTGGCGACGTCGACGTCGAGACTCGCCCAGCCGTTCAGCGCGGAGGCGTAGACGACCGGAAAGTCGAGCTGGTCGTCGGTGGCGCCGAGCCGGTCGAACAGGTCGAACGTCTGGTTGACCACCCATTCCGGGCGCGCGCCCGGCCGGTCCACTTTGTTGATCACGACGATCGGCTTCAGCCCCTGCTTCAGCGCCTTCATCGTCACGAACCGCGTCTGCGGCATCGGGCCTTCGACCGCGTCGACCAGCAGCAGCACGCCATCGACCATTCCCAGTACGCGCTCCACCTCTCCGCCGAAATCGGCGTGTCCCGGCGTGTCGACGATGTTGATGTGGGTGTCGCGATACTCGATCGCGCAATTCTTGGCGAGGATGGTGATGCCGCGCTCGCGCTCGATATCATTGCTGTCCATCATCCGTTCGCCGACGTGGAAGTGCTTGGCAAACGTGCCTGCCTGTACCAGCAGCTTGTCGACGAGCGTCGTCTTGCCATGGTCGACGTGGGCGATGATGGCGACGTTTCGCAGCGGGCGCGACAAGGGGCGGGTTGGCGAGGGCATTGGAGTCCGAAAAATGTTGCAGTGCGCAAAAAAGCCCAACATTATAGCGTGCCGGTCCCGATAAGGCGACAAATATTTTGATAAATCCTCAACTTAGGCTATAATGGCGAGGTCAGTAAACGACGGGGGCGGCCCTTCCGGTCACCGTCCCGCTTTGACGTACTGCCCGGCATCTAGCGGGTGGCCCGCCACATGAACCCTCAACCAGAGGAACGTGCCTGGACCGGAAACCGACCCGTTGAGTGGCGGTAGGCCGCGCCAGGAGCAGCACATTGAACGCAACGAGCTTTGACGAGCTCGGCCTGCGGCCCGAAATCCTGCGGGCCGTGACCGAAGCCGGCTATACCATCCCCACGCCTATCCAGGCGCAAGCCATACCCGTAGTTCTCGCAGGCCGCGATGTCATGGGCGGCGCGCAAACCGGCACCGGCAAGACCGCGGGCTTCGGCTTGCCGATCCTGACCAAGCTGATGGCCTACGCCAATGTGAGCCCTTCGCCCGCACGGCATCCGGTGCGCGCGCTGATCCTCACACCCACCCGCGAACTCGCGATCCAGGTCGAGGAAGCGGTACGCGAATACGGCAAGTATTCGGGACTGCGCTCGACGGTCGTCTATGGCGGCGTCGACATCCGCCAGCAATTGCCGATCGTGCGCGCCGGCGTCGAGATCCTGGTGGCCACTCCCGGGCGCCTGCTCGACCACATCGAGCAGAAAAGCATCAACCTCGGCCAGGTCGAGATCTTCGTGCTCGACGAAGCCGACCGCATGCTCGACATGGGATTCATCCCCGACATCAAGCGCATCATGGCGCTGCTGCCGGCCAAGCGCCAGAACCTCCTGTTTTCGGCGACCTTCTCCAACGACATCAAGCGGCTCGCCGACGAGCTTCTCAACAAGCCGCAACTGATCGAAGTCGCGGTTCGCAACTCGGCGGTGGAGACGGTCACGCAGCGCGTCTACAAGTGTCCGCAGGAAGCCAAGCGCGCGTTGCTGACGCACATCGTCAAATCGCGCGGCGTGTGGCAGGTGCTCTGCTTCATGCGCACCAAGCATGGCGCGTCGCGCCTTGCGCGCCAGCTCGAGAAGGATGGACTCGCGACCACCGCGATCCACGGCGACAAGACGCAGCAGGCGCGCCTCGAGGCGCTGCAACAGTTCAAGGACGGCAAGCTGCAGGTGCTGGTCGCCACCGACGTCGCCGCGCGCGGCCTCGACATCGACGACCTGCCGCTGGTCGTCAACTATGAAATGCCGCACGTCCCCGAAGACTATGTGCATCGCATCGGCCGCACCGGCCGCGCGGGCGCGAGCGGCGAAGCGATTTCCTTTGTCGACCCGGCCGAGGAAAAGCACCTCGCCGAAATCGAAAAGATGCTGAAAAAGAAGATCGAGGTCGTGGCGCTCGACGATTTCGACGTGACACGAGTGGCGCAGGATCCGCGCGAACGCGGCGAGCGGCCGCGCAGCGCCCCGCGCTCGCGTTCCGACAGCGCGCGCCCGCGTGCCGCTGGTGACAGCGAGCGCCCGCGTGCTGCTGCTGGCCACTCCGCGCGACCGCGTGCCGGCGACGAAACACCGCGCCGCGCG
>JBEPUI010000031.1:0-36312 GCA_041691615.1 Pseudomonadota bacterium | reverse complement strand
CACCGCGCACGACACCGCGCTAGGAGTGGATAAGCCGCCGCAGGTCTAGGAGGTTTACCGGGCTTGCTGCAGGATGCCCAGTTGCTGCAACGCGGTCACGCCGTCGTCCAGGCCCCGTTCCTCGGTGATCCTGCCATCCTGGATTCGCAGCACGGTGGTTCCGGTGAAGCGCATCTTGCGCCCCGACTTGGCCGGCAACGATCCTGCGAGGAAGTCGCTGAACGCCGGCCCGGTGTGCGTGCCGCCGCCTTCCCATTGGCCGACCACGTATTCACCTTCGGCGATGAGCCCGGCCGCTCCAGCGAAGCTCAAATCCGGAAACGCGCGCCGGAAGTCGGTCATGAACGCCTTGATGTCCGCGCGGCCGCGTCGCGGCGCGTGCAGCGAATACTGCAGCAGCATGTCCGGCGCCGCGATCTCGTCGACGATGTCTAGATTGCAGGTATCGCCCCAGAAGTCGGTGAACCAGCGGCCGACGATGGCCTTGTTGTCGTCTTCTCTCGGCACGGTGAACTCCTTCAGTGGTTACGGTGACCTAACTGTAGGTCGTCGCGCGTCCAAAGCCACTCCGGGGATTGCCGCTGAATTGGCGTTGCACATCGGTTGTCATTACGGAAGCTTGGCAGGGGATGAGAGGGGCTTGGTCGCATCGACGACCAGCATCACCAGCGAAAGCAGGTCCGCCGAGCCGCTGCTCGAAACCTGCATCGGTGTGTTGGGTTCGTGGCCCGCCTCCGACTGGCCTGCCGCAATACGCATGACCCCGCCGGACGTTATGCTGCTCGTCTCACCGGCGAGCACATAGAACGCTTCGGAGCCCGGATGCGAGTGCACGGGGGTGATGCTGCCCGGAGGACCACTGCCTTCGTTGATGCGCAGCAGGTATTGCGTTGCGGCGAATCGTGCGATGGGACCGATCTCGGCAACCTTGGCCGCGCCCGCCGATGACCCACCCGGCGGCCCAAGCGTGAACAGCCACACTTTGCCGGCGGTCTCCGCCACCAGTCCCGTCGAGCCTTCGGCGGCATGCGCCTGCGTGGCCTCCGCAAAGGTTTCGATCCGCCAGAACAGCGGCCCCGCCGGGAGATCGGAAACCTTCTTTTCCGCCAGCGACTTCAAGACTAGCGCCGGCTGCGCGCCCGCCGGAGACGACGGCAGGCAGAGCGCCCATGCCAGGATTGCGATTGTGCCGAAGAGCAATTGCTTCATCAGGAACCTCCTTTGTGGTGGATGCTCGACGCGATTGCGGCGTCGAGGACATTCGATGCGGGCTTCACCGCGAAGTCCCGAACAAACGACTAAGATTTGGCGAAGAACTTGAATCGCCGCATACTTCCGCACGTTGCGGCGAGTCACCCCGAGGGCGATCCGATGCCCGTTGGCACTGAAGCTTCGCGCGCGCCTGCCGATGCACGGCTGCAGGTCGGCGACTGGACCGTCGAGCACGCGCTCAATCGCCTCTCATCGGCGGCGGCCATCGTGAAGCTCGAACCCAAGGCAATGTCGGTGCTGGTCTACCTCGCGGACCGCGCGGGCGAGGTCGTCAGCCGCGACGCGCTTTTGTCGGCGGTATGGCCTGGCGTGGTGGTCGGCGACGACTCGCTGACACAGGTCGTCATCAAGTTGCGCAAGGCGTTGGGCGACGCGCCGGAATCGCCTTCCTATATCCAGACAATTTCGAAAAAGGGCTACCGGCTGATCGCTGCGGTGGTTCGGTCGGAACCCGCCGATTTGACGACAACGCTCGCGCAAAACGTGCAGGCGCCACGCACGGCGCGCGCGCAATCCTCGCAAGCGCAGCGGACTGCGCGCATTTCCTGGGTGGCCGCGGCCGCCATCGCCACGCTGCTGGTGGCGGCTGGACTTTGGTGGTTCGAGACCGGCGGCGTGGTCGGCCTCCACGCGTCGCACGCGCCGATGGCGACTGCCGAGCTCGCCACTGCGCAGCCGACCGTGGGCATCAAGCCATTCGAGGCGCTGGGCGACGATCCGCAGGCGGCGCTGTTGGCGCAAGGGATCACCGCGGACCTCGTGACCGACCTTTCGAAGGTGTTCGGGCTCTGGGTCATCGGAGTGACGCCCTCATACGGCCAAGCCGTCAGCCAAGCGGGCAGCCAGTCAGGCCTCGAGTCGCAAGCCACGGGCTCGCCGATCCGCTACCTCGTCTCCGGTTCGGTGCAGCGCTTCGAAGACCTCCTGCGAATGCAGGTGCACCTGACCGACATGGAGACCGGCCGGCAATTGTGGTCCGAGCGCTACGATCGCGCGCCCGGCGGATTCTTCGCGATCCAGGAGGAACTCGGGCGAAAAATCCTGCAGACACTGCCGGCGCAAGTCAGCGAGGCCGAGCTGCGGCGCGTGGCGCGGCGCTACACCAGCAACCTGGAAGCCTACGAATATTTCCAGCGCGGGCAAACCGCGCTGCTCGTCCGGCAGAAGGAGGAGAACGAGACCGCCCGCAACATGTTCCGCAGCGCCATCGGGCTGGACGCGTCATTCGCTCGCGCGTATGCGGGTCTGGCGCTGACCTATGCTGCGGACTATCGCAACCAGTGGACACCGGACGGCACCGATGCGCGCGACCGCGCGCTCGATCGCGCATTCGAGCTCGCGACGACCGCCTACCAGATGGATCCGGATATCGCGGAAACGTACTGGGTGCTGGCGTTCGTGCACATCGAGCGGCGCCAGCACGCTCAGGCACTGCAATATCTCGCGTCCGCCGTGAAGTTATTCCCGTCCTTCGCCGACGGCTATGCGCTGATGGGCGGTGTCAAGACATATGTCGGGCGTCCGGCGGACACCGTGCCTCTGTTGCGGACCGCGATGCGCCTCAATCCCCAGGCGGGCTCGCTGTATTTCCTGCTGCTCGGGCGCGCGTACCTGTTCCTCGGCGATCGGGAGCAGGCTCGATTCAATCTCGAACAGGCGCTGTCACGCAACCCGGTGGACCTTGAGGCGCATGTCTACATGGCGGCGCTGTGCGTGGCGGGCGGTGACAAGGTGGCCGCGGATTGGGAAGCGGAACAGATTCGCGTGCTTCAGCCGGGATTTTCCATCGGCCGCTGGCTGGAAACTTATCCGATGACCGATGCGGTGCAGCAGGCGACGCTCGCGACGGCGTTGCGCTCGCTTGGATTCTGACGCGCCGCAAAGCCTCCGGATCGTTGATCTGCAGGCCGAGACGACGCGCGTCGCCACAACCCTGGAAGTGCGCCGGCGGGCCTACATCTGCCTGAACAGATGATTGAACGTGCGGCTCACCTCGAGCTTTTCGTGGCTGCCCTTCACATGCACGACCTGGTGGCCCCGCAAGTTGCGGCTGACCTGCTCGATCGCATCGACGCGAACCACCGTCGCGCGATGGATCTGCCAGAACTCCGCGGGATCGAGCTCGTCGATCAATTCCTTGATCGGCTTGCGGATCAGCGCTTCGAAGCCCTCGGTCTGCACGCGCGTGTATTTGTCCTCGGCATGAAAGAACAGGATGTCGCTGGTCGGGATCATGCGGATGTTGGCCCCCACGCTCGCCTGCACCCAGCGCATGTATTCGCGCGCTTTCATGTCGCCGCCGAGCCGTTGCGACAGTTGCGCCAGCAGGTCGTCCATCGGCGCGGGCTTGTGCTGCAGCCGCTCGCGCAGGCGCTGGCAGGTCAGCAGCAGCCGGTCCGGGTCCGCCGGCTTGACGAGGTAATCGACCGCCCCCTGCTCGAACGCGCCCACGGCATATTCGTCGTACGCCGTGACGAACACGACGTGCACCATGCCGGCCAGTGCCTTGGCTGCCTGGATCCCGTCCATCTCCGGCATGCGGACGTCGAGAAAAACGATGTCGGGCTCGAGGCGATGCACGCTCGCCACCGCTTCGCGACCGTTGGCCGCCTCGCCGACAATCGACAGTTCGGGCCACGCGACCTTGAGGCGCGCGATGAGCTGGTCGCGCATGAGTCTTTCGTCATCGGCGACGACGGCGGCAGGCGCGGAAGCGGGTGCGGGTTGCATGCGGGCACGGATCCAGTCAGGCGGTGGCGGGCACCACTTCGTACGGCACCTTGATCGTGGCACAGGTGCCGCCGGCGGGCGGCACGGTGATGATCAGCTCGGCCCGGCCGTTGTACAAGGCCTTCAGGCGGTCGCGGATGTTGGCGAGTCCCACGCCACCCTCGGATTTGGGCAAGAATCCCATGCCGGTGTCGAGCACGTGCACGGCGAGCTGGCCGTCGACGATCTCTGCGTCGATCTCGAGCTTGCCGCCGTTGGCCTTCGGCTCGAGCCCATGCTTGATCGCGTTTTCCACCAGCGTCTGCAGCACCATCGACGGGAAACCCGCCGATTTCAATCCTTCCGGCACGTTCATCACCACCTGCAGGCGATCTTCCATGCGGATCGCCATGATTTCGAGGAACGCGGTGGACAAGCTGACCTGCTGCCCCAGCGTGGGCCGCCCGCCACCGCGCATTTGCGGCAACGCGGAGCGAAGGTAGCGGATCAGGCTCTGCTGCATCTTCGACGCACGCGGCGGGTCGGTCACGATGAGCTGGTCGATGCTCGCCAGCGTATTGAACAGGAAATGCGGCTCGATCTGCGCTTGCAGCGCTTCCATGCGCGCTTCGATCACCGTGCGCTCGAGGTGCTGGGTCTCGGCGCGCTTGGTGGCCTCGCTGGCCGTCAGTTCCGCCCTGCGCTTGCCGCCCGCCACCACCTTGATGATCAGCGAGGCGATCAACAGCATCAGGAACGGCAGCGGGTGCTTGAGGATCGACGCCAGTATCAGTCCCAGCACGCCGACGAGCAGCAGCGTCTTCCAGGGCACGATGGCGAGCCAGTCGAAAAAACGCCACCACACGACGACGATGCCGTCGCCGATGTCGCCTAATGCCTGCCGGCTCGCGGATCGCTGCGCGGCCGGGCGGCTGCCGCCGCGTTCGGCGGCATTGCCGGTCGGATCGGAAGGGTCGGGATTCATGGGCTCTCTCGCGCGTCGTCGACTTGGACTGACAGCGAGGTTACGGGAGCGACCCGCCGCACTCCAGCGTGGCCGGACACAATGCGCCGCAGGGGGGGTGGAATGCGGGAAACCGGCGTGGGCCGTAGTCCGCCCGGCCCTACGGTTGATCCTTAAGCGTGGCCATGTCGATCACGAAGCGATATCGGACGTCGCTTTTCATGACTCGTTCCCAGCATTCGTTCACGTCCCGTATCGACACGACCTCGACGTCGCAGGCGATGTCGTGGCCCGGCACCATCGGAAAGATCGAGCCGCCCCACTCATCGCGCGCCTTGTGAATATCCGAGTGGCAGATGCCGCAATACTCGATGTCGATCGCGACATCGCTGGCGCGCGGCTCGCGGCGATCGAACGAGAAGGGCGCGATCGCCGCCCTGGCGGCAGCCGCGGCGTAGCCTCTGGTTCGCGTCATGGGACGACCGTCGTGAAGGGAAAGGGGCGCAACGCATCGCCGCTGCGAGTCAAATCATACTGCGTCCCGCGTTCGTGCATGCAGGCTACGCGCATGCAGCGCAAATTTCTTTGGTTCTCCCGCAACATGAAGCCGTCCGACCTGTGTTACAAATCAGGCGGCGCGAAGCGCGCACGCCTGTCCATCGGGATGCATCGTGAAATTTCGTCATGTGAATGAATCCTCTGCACAGCGTCCGCCGGACACGGGATTGGCGGGCGACGACAAAGCGGCCTGCATGCCAACAGGAACGGCACAACCGCGGGCGCAGGTTCTTGCAGGTTCTGCACGCCGCGCGTGCGACTGCCGCCGCCTTTGCCCGGGCTGCGCCGCGGTGGCCGCCGCGCGCCACGGACGACCCTTGTATCGCCATTGACACCTGAGAGGTCGCGAATGTCCGATGCCCGGTCCGCGGTCCCCGACGAATTCGACGCCGTCGTCTGCGGCGGCGGTCCCGCCGGTTCGACGTTCGCGACGCTGCTCGCGAAGCGGGGATATCGCGTCGCCGTGTTCGAGCGCGAGCACTTTCCGCGCTTTCACATCGGCGAGTCGCTGCTGCCCTGGAACGTTCCGTTGCTCGATCGGGTGGGCGTCCTCGACAAGCTGCGCGGTCGCATGCAAGTGAAGCTGGGTGCGCGCTTCTACCACCAGGGTACCGATCGGGCTCGCCTGGTCCGATTCGTCGACGGCATCGACGCCGACCATCCCAGCGCATTCCAGGTCAAGCGGGCGGACTTCGACAAGATCCTGCTCGATCACTCGGTCGAATCGGGCGCACAGGTCTTCGAGGAAGCCAACGTCCAGGAAGTGCTGTTCAGCGACGACGGCAAGCGTGCGCGCGGTGTGCGCGTGCGCCTCGCGGGCGACACCGCGCCGCGTGACATTGCCGCGAAGGTGGTGATCGATGCCACCGGCCGCGACGCGCTCCTCTCGCGCAGGATCGGCGGGCGCGATCGCGATCCGTTGCTCAACCGGTGCGCCGCGTTCGCGCATTTCGCCACGTTTCGCCGCGCGGAAGGACCGACCGGTGGCGACATCATCGTCGTCACGACGTCGGACGGCTGGTGGTGGATGATTCCCTTTGCCGACGGATCGGTCTCCGTCGGCGTCGTGATGCCGTCGCGCCGGTTCAAGGAGAGGGCGGGCTCCGTCGAGGCGCTGTTTCAGTCGGCATTGTCCGCCACGCCCGAGGTCGACGGCCTGCTCATCGGCGCGCAGCGCACGACCGAAGTCAGGGCGATCGCCGATTACTCGTACAAGATGACGTCGTTCTCGGGAGACGGCTATTGCCTGATTGGTGACGCCGCCTGTTTCCTCGACCCGGTTTTCTCCACGGGCGTGCTGATGGCGATGACCTCGGCCGAGCTCGCTGTCGAGACAGTTGACCGATCGCTGCGCGCGAAGGGCCGCGTCGATGCCAGGGATTTCCGCCGCTTCGAGCGGATCTACCGGCGCGGTGTTGCACGCTTCACGCGGTTCGTCCACGGGTTCTACGAGCCCGCGTTGCTGGAAACTTTCTATACCGCAGCCCCCATCCCGTGGATCGAGCGCGCGGTCACGACTGTGCTGGGCGGCGGCGTGTTCTTTCCGTCGTTGAAGGCGCGCTTCTATTCGCGCACCTTCCACGCGTGCGTCGCGTTGATGCGCCTGCAGCAGGCCGTGCGGGGGCGTGGCGCGTTCGAGCGCGATGCGAAGAGCGTCGAGCGTTGAAGAAAATCATTTTCCAGATGTCCGTTTCCGTCGATGGCTACATCGAGGGACCCCGGCGTGAAATCGACTGGCACCGCGTCGACGAACAATTCAACGCGTATGCGGTGGACATGCTCCAGACGTCGAGCGCACTGATCATGGGCCGCCGGACCTACGAGCTGATGGCCGGCTACTGGCCCACCGCGCAAGACAACGATGCGGGTGTCAAAGATTTGATGAACCGCACGCCCAAGCTGGTGTTCTCGAGGACGCTCACGAATGTGTCGTGGCAGAACTCGCGCCTCGCCACCGGCTCGATCGCCGAAGAAGTGGCGCGGTTGCAGCAGTTGCCCGGCAATGGCCTGCTGCCGGTGGGCGGAAGCGATCTCGCAGCCGAATTTCTCGAGCTGGGACTGATGGATGAGCTTCACATCATCCTCACGCCGATGCTGCTGGGTGGCGGAAAGACCGTGTTCGACGGCATCACCCGACGCCATTCGTTGCAGTTGCTGTCGACGCGAACGTTCAAGTCCGGCACCGTGGTCCTCGTCTATCGGCCCGCGTGAATCGTCGCGCGACGCCGCGGGACCGGCGCACCGGGGCGCCATGGCCATCGTGATCGCCTGGATCCGGCGCTACCAGCGCCTGCTGGCAGTTGCGCTGTTCCTGGGCCTGCTGCTGGCGATCTTTGAATTCTCGGGACTGCGCGACCACTTCGACCTGCCGTTCATTCGCGAGCTCATCCTCCGCCATCGCGTCGGTGGCCTGGCGTTGTTCGTCATGCTTTTCGCGCTCGGCAACCTGGTGCAGATTCCGGGGTGGGTGTTCCTTGCGGCGGCGGTTGTGGCATTCGGGCGCATGTGGGGAGGCGTGATCACCTACATTGCCGCCGTCGCCTCGTGCGCGTTCACGTTCGTGACCATCCGCGCGCTGGGCGGCGACGCGCTGCGGCTGCTGACGAACAAGGTCGCGGTGCGGATACTGGCGCAGCTCGACGCACGTCCGATCGCCAGCGTCGGGCTGCTGCGCATGCTGTTCCAGACTGCGCCGGCGCTCAATTACGCACTGGCGATGTCGGGGATCCGCTTTCGCAGCTACCTCGCCGGCACCTTGCTCGGGCTTCCACTGCCGATCGCGTTGTATTGCTTCTTTTTCGACATCCTCGCGTCGCATCTGCAAGCTCGCTAGCCAACTCGCACTTTCGCTAGCGCACTACTCGCCATCGCGGGTCTCGTCCATTCGCGTCGATCGCCGTTATCCTGCCGGCGCGCGCCGTTGCGATTTTGCCTTAACATGCCGAACACCGATCGACACACATCCCGAAGCAGAAAGGCCATCACTTGACCGCCGACCCCAACCGAGCCAGCCGCAAGGCCACGATCGACGCACTCCTGCTCGCGCTGCCCGGCGTGAGCGCGCGCAAGATCACCAATCTCGACGCCTATTTCGTCGCGGACAAGATGTTCGCCTGCATCAGCGGCGAAGGCGTCGGGCTGCGCGTGCCGGTCGCCACCGCCACCGAATTGCAGTTTTCGCGCGACAACATCGTCGCGTTTCAACCCGGCGGCGTGACCAGCACCCGTGAATGGGTCCAGATCAATCGCGCCGACGCGGCGGACTACGCCAAAGACCTCGACCTGTTCAAGGACTCGCTGGAGTTCGTCCGATCTGGCCGCCGCTAGCCCGCACCAGCAGCGGTTTCGCTGCGCGCGCGATCGTCGGCGCGCTCGGCGTACGACCCGCCGGTCACCGTGCGATCCGGTTGCGCGCGGCCAGCGCGAGGTCGGGACGGTCGCTGCCGACCTGGCGAACCGCCTGCGTCATCCAGAACGCGAGCTCGTCCGGTTCGTTGTTCACGCCGACGCACATTCGCTCGCGACCGAGGCGTTCGAGGCAATAGTCGCGCGCCACGGCGAGCACGCTGCGCTCGACCGACACCAGGCAGCCCGGTATCAGGTCGAGGCGATCCAGCATTTTTTCGAGACCGCCGTACATCTGCGAGGTCGGGCGGAAGACGGGTGCGAGCACCTGTATCGTCGGCTCGACGTCGCGCGCCGCTTCCAGGACCTCGGGCACGAAGCAGACGATTGCCGCGCGTCCGGTCATCCCGCGTCGCGCGAGATTGTCGAGGATGCGGCGCTCCAACCCTGGATAGGGGCGACCGAGCGCGTCGGTCTTGATCTCGATGAAGACTTCGGTCGCGACGGGTGCGAAGACATCCAGCACCGCGTCCAGCGTCGGCACGCCTTCGTCGGTGCCGCGCAGCGGCGTCGATGCGAGCGCTGCGGCGGTGTGCTCGCATACTAGTCCCGATCCGTGGGTCGTGCGCTCGAGCGCCAGATCGTGGATCACCATCATCTCGCCGTCAGACGACAGGTTGATATCGAATTCGACGATGTCGACGCCGAGCGCGATCGCTGCGCGAAAACCTTGCAGGCTGTTTTCGGGCCATAGGTGGCGGCCGCCGCGATGGCCGAGAATCTTGATCACGTCGTCCTCTCCTGCGATTGCATCTCGTGACGTTGAACGCCTGCAGGCGGCAACGCGTCGTCCGACCAGCATATCGCGGGCGGAATACACCTGTCATGCGCAAAATGCGTATGTTAAAATCGTCGGCGAAAACGACAATACCTTGGCAAATCGCCAGCGGCGACCAGGAGGCATGCGTGCAGGGCCGGCAACCGAATTTCCTGTTCATCATGGCCGATCAGCTTTCGGCGCTCGCGCTTCCGGCCTATGGGCACAAGGTCGTCAAGACCCCGCACATGGATGCGCTCGCCCGCCGCGGCACCGTGTTCGAGAATGCCTATTGCAATTTCCCGATCTGCGCACCGGCGCGATTCGCGACGCTATCGGGACAGCTCACGTCGAGGATCGGCGCATGGGACAACGCCGCTGAATTCGTGTCCAGCGTGCCCACGGTGCTGCATTACCTGCGCTCGCTCGGTTACAAGACCTGCCTGTCGGGCAAGATGCACTTCATCGGCCCCGACCAGTTGCACGGTTACGAAGAGCGGCTGACCACTGACATTTATCCCGCCGATTTCGCGTGGACCCCCGACTGGACGCACAAGGGACTTCCGCGGTCGGCGGTCAGTGCGCGCGGCGTGGTCGAGGCGGGCATTTGCCAGCGCAACCTGCAGATCGACTTCGACGAGGACGTCCACTACCACGGGGTGCAGAAACTCTACGACCTGGCGCGCGCGAAAGACCAGCGCCCGTTCATGCTGACGGTGTCGTACACGCATCCCCACAACCCGTTCATCATCACGCAGGACTACTGGGATCGCTACAACGACGGCGAGATCGATCTGCCCGCCACGCCGCCGATTCCCTACGCGCAACGCGACCCGCACAGCAAGCGCCACTACTGGCTGACGCGGATGGACGAATACGACATGACGGAGGCGCGGGTGCGCGCCGCACGCCACGCCTACTATGGCATGACCAGCTATTTCGACGACAAGGTCGGCGAGCTGGTTCAAGTCCTCGACCAGACCGGACTGGCGGACAACACTGTCGTCATCCTCACGGCCGACCACGGCGAGATGCTCGGCGAGCGCGGCATGTGGTACAAAATGTGTTTTTTCGAAAATGCGATGCGCGTGCCGCTGATCGTCCGGCTGCCGGGCGGGAACGGTGGGCAATCGGTGCCGCCGCGCGTCGCGCACAACGTCTCGCACGTTGACCTGCTGCCCACGATTCTCGACCTCGCCACCGGCGGCGCACCGCCGCCGGTGGTGGACGCGATCGACGGACACAGCTTCGCGCCGTCGCTGCGAAACGGCGATGGCGATTGGGCGCACGACGTCTTCGCCGAGAACACGGCGGACGGCACGATCGCGCCGTGCTTCATGATCAGGAGCGGCGCGCACAAGTACATGTGGAGCGCGCCCGATGGCGGCCAGTTGTTCGACCTGGCCGCCGACCCGCGCGAGCTCGACGACCTCGCCGGCACGCCGGGTGCCGCGGCGATCGAAGGCGAAATGCAGCGCAAACTGCACGCTAAATGGGACGTCGCCGCGATCGAGCAGGAAGCGCTCGCGAGCCAGCGCCGGCGCCTGTTCCTGAAGCCTTTCCTGGGCAGCGGCGAAGCGTCGTGGGAATACCAGCCGTTCACGGACGCGACCACGCAATACGTTCGCGGCAACTCGGCGACGGTTGCCAAGGCGTTGAGCCGCTTTCCCTACGTGGATCCGCTGCCACCCGATCATCCGCGCGACGAGGGGACTGACGATGTCGCCGCCAAGCGGTGACGCTGCAGCGGCATTGAGGCTGGCCACGCGCAACATCGAGGCGGTCGCATTCGATCTCGACGGCACGTTGCTCGACACCGTGCACGATCTGGCGTTCGCATTGAACGGTCTGTTCGCCGAGCGCAAGCTCGCGAGCATCGCGACCGTGCGCGTTGCCAACCTGATCGGCAAGGGGATGCCCAATCTCGTGCGCAAGGCGGTGGCCGACGTCGGCGGGCGCGTTCCCGGCGAGCCGGCGCTCGCTGCATTGCTCGATCGCTTCGCCGTGCTCTACGCCGACGCGCTCGGCAAGCGCTCGGTACTGTTCGTCGGCGTGGCCGATGGCCTCGCGCGCCTTCACGCCGCGGGTTATCCGCTGGCGGTGGTGACGAACAAGGCGCGCCAATTCATCGCACCGCATCTCGAGCGCGCCGGGATCGCCCAATACTTCAAGGTGTGCGTGGGCGCGGGCGATGCGACGGCGGTGAAGCCGGATCCCGCATTGTTGCGGCTGGCCGCCGGACGGCTGGGCGTTTCGGCGTCACGCCTGCTGATGGTGGGCGACTCCAGCAACGACGCCCGATGCGCGCGTGCTGCCGGATGTCCGGTGGTGATCCTGCCTTACGGCTACAACGAAGGTGCGCCGGTGCAGGACATTGATTGCGACGGCATCGTCGAATCGATCGCCGCGCTTGCCGATCTCGTGCTTGGCGCGCCCGCGGCATTGGCCGCGAACGATTCGGCATCCGCCGCGAACGATCCCGAGGCGCACACCGCGAACGATCCCGAGGCATACCCCGCGACCGATTGAGCGCGATGCACGTGTTTCAACGCGTCCGCCGCTGCCAGAAGCCGCCGTCCGCGAATTGCGCCTGGATCGCGGTATCGAGCCAACCCAGGTCCTCGAGGCAGTCCAGCAGCGTGTAGCGTCGACGGATCAGGCGCGCGCGCCGGTAGTCCGCGGCGAGCTTGGCGAGCGACACGCCCAGATCGGCCGGATGCGAGGCCGCGCCGCATGCCGCCAGCCATTGCGTCATCGTCGCAGCAGGCACGAGGGTTGAATCAAGACGCGCCCGCAACTCGGGCCATGCGGCGCCCAACGCCGCGAGCCTTGCCTTCCGGTGCCCTGTGCGTGCGAGCTTCGCCTTCACTTCGGCCATTGCGCTCGCGACGAGCGATGGCTCCGCAAACGACGCCTGCACTTCGGCCTCGACACGCCGGCGGTCCGGGCCGTCTGCGTGCATCGCATCGGCTGCCGCAGCGGGAACGTCCTGTTGCAGAAACCATTCATACATGGCGAGCATGGCGACGGTCCCCACGCCAACGCACGCGCCGTGCGCGGCGGGCTCACCCGCCACCGTGAGCCGCTCCATCTCCCAGACATGCGCAATCTGGTGATCGCTGCCGCTCGCCGGTCGCGAATTGCCGTGCGCCTGCATCGCGAAGCCGGCAACGAGGAGTCCGCAGATCAATCCGCGCAGCGCCTCGATGTCGCGCGATTCGATCCGGTCGGATGCGCTCAGCCAATCCTTGATGTTGTCCTGCACCAGCGCAAATGGCCATGCCGCGAGACTGTCCTCGCCGAGGGCATCCGCCAGGATCCAGTCGGCACCGGCAACCACCTTGCCGGCCAGATCGCCGTAGCCCCAGGCCGTCATGCGTGTTGGCGCGCGTGCGAGCACGTCGAGATCGGCGATGATGCCGATCGGCGGCGCGCAGTCGAGCGTGCGCTTGAAACCATCGTCCAGCAGCGCCGCGCCGGAGGCCGCATAGCCGTCCATCGACGCGGCCGTTGCCACGCAGGCGTAAGGCCGCAGCACCTGCGCCGCCGCATATTTCGTCAGGTCGTTGATGACGCCTGCGCCCACCGCGATCGGCAACGCGTCGCCGGCCTTGAGCTCTTCGGAAAGCTCGCGTGCGATGCGCGCGTGCGGTTTCAAACGCGGCGCCTCGGAGAGGATGATCGGCTCGGCGCAGTTGAAGCCCGCATCACGCAGGATCGCCAGCGTGCGATCGCCCGCGGCTTTCATCGTGGCGGGGTCGGCGACGATCCGGCACGTGCCGGCATGGCCCAGGGCGGCAAGCATCGCGGGCAGGCGCGCAAGCGCACCGGACTCGACCTCGACCGCTTTGGTGACCGATGCGCGTGCGATCGCCCGCTCGAGAAGGCTCGCTGGCGCGTCCATCGCGGAGGGTGGCGATTGCTTCATGTCGACATGCGCCGACACGATTGCATTCCCGCCGGGTTCAAATGCCTTTGAGGCACGACAGCAGCTCGTCATGGATCACGCCGTTGGACGTGACCCGCTCGAGGTCATCGTCGGTCGAGTCGCGGCCGTCGAGGCCCGTGATCATGCCGCCCGCGGCGCGCACCAGCGGCATCGCCGCGGCGTGCGAGACCGCATCCGCCTTGAGCGAGACGTACGCATCCAGTTGCGCATCGGCGACCAGCGTCATTTCGAGGCCGCCCGAGACGATGATGCGCACGCCGCGCGCCGCCATGCCGAGGCGGCGCACGGCTTCGGCGGCGCGCGCGCATTCGGCGTCGGTAAAATGCGACGTCAGGATGATGGATACCACCGCGTTGGACAGCGACGAACACGTCGACACCCGCGCGCTGCGTCCGTTGACGGTCGCGATGCTGCCTTCGGCAAAGCGGGCGATGATGCCGACCAGTGGCGCGTTCACGACCCCGACGCGCGTGCGGCCGTCTTCCTGGTAGGCCATCGTCACCGAGAACCACGGCAGCGCCGCGGCGTAGTTGACGGTGCCGTCGAGCGGATCGACGATCCAGCGAGGTCCTCCGTCCGGGCCGCTCTCGCCCGCTTCCTCGGATAAGATCGCCGCGCCCGGCGTCAGCGCGCGCAGGCCCTCGAGCACCAGGCGCTCGGACGCGAGGTCGGCGGCGGTGACGACATCGCGCAGCTCCTTGCGGCTGACATCCAGCGCACGGCCCTGCATCGAGCACAGCGCCTCTGCCGCGCGCGTTGCGATCGCCTCGGTACTTTCCAGCAATGCCTCGTACCGCGTGCGGTCGGTCATTGCGTCGGCTCGGCCGCTTCCTTCAGTATCCGGTCGAAGCCCGCCTTGGGATCGATCTCGCCGCGCATGACGCCCATGATGATGTCGCGCTGCGCACGCCAGATGCGCACCGTGTTGCCGCGCGGGTAGCCCTGCCACGGACCCGAGCGGTCCATCTGCAGCGCGACGGTGCGGTAATCCGGGTTCTTGTCGTAGAAGGGACCGAGGAACTCGGGGCCGCTCGCGCGAAGGTTGGTCGGCTGGTAACCGGTGTCCTCGACGACGATTTGCTGCGCCTCGGGACCGGTCACGAACTTCAGGTATTCCCACGCCGCTTTCTGCTTCGTCGGGTCAGCAGTGGTGATGGTGCCCGCATTGCCGCCGGTCGGGAGCGTGCCGTGCGCCTTGTCGTCGACCGGAAACAGCGCGGTGCGCAACGTGAAGCGATTGCCGACCAGTCCGCTCATCTGCTTCAAGCGCGCCGGCGAATCGAAATACATGCCGACCTTGCCTGCGACGAACTGCTGGCGCGACTGTTCCATGCCGACCAGCGGCATGCCGTCCTCGGTGACGAAGCGGCGGAACCGCTGCAGCGTCTTCACGCCGATGTCGGAGCCGCCGAGCAGCACCTTGTCGCCGTCGACGACCACGCCGCCGGCCTGGTTGATCATCGAGTGATAGAGCCAGACGGCCGGCCAGTCCTGCACGTTGTAGGCAAGGCCCGCCACGTCCGGACCCGTGGCCTTGATCCTGGCTGCAAGCGCCATCGTCGCGTCCCAGTCGTCGGGCATGTGCGCGGGATTGCCGCCGGCTGCGGTCACGAGCTCGGCGTTGTAGAACATGACGGCCGTCGATGCGTTGAACGCGAGGCCATAGAGCTTGCCGTCGACGCGACCGAGATCGAGCGTGGGATCGGCGTAGTTCGCTGCGCGAAACGGCTTGCCCTCGGCGGCCAGCAGTGGTCCCAGGTCGACGATCTGGTGGCGCTTGGCAAGCGTGTGGACGAGCTCGTCCATCAGGTGGAAGCCTTCGAAGTAGACGTCCGGCAACTGGTTGGTGACCGACTGCCGAAGCATCGCCTGGTGGCCGTCGTCATAAGTCGGCGCCGGCGCGCGGAATGCGATCTTGATCTCCGGATGGCGCTTCATGAATTGCTGCGCGACGGCGTCGTGGAACTTGGCGAACGATGGAAACGAGTAGTAGACATCGAGCGTGGTTGTTTCGGCCCGCGCGATGGACATCGACGCCGCCACCGCGGTCGCCAACACGATCGATTTCAACAGCCAACGCAAACCGCTCATCCAGCTCTCCTTGCCATTGCCGCGTGCGACGGATGTCGCGCCGGGTCCGGGCAACCGCCCGGGCCCGGTATTCAGGGAACGGCGACCGCGGGAGTGCCTCGCCCGCGATCGCCGGGACTTCAGGGCGCCTTCATCAAGTCCGCGGTTTCCTTGAGCAGCCGGTCGTAGCCTGCCTTCGGCTCGATCTCGCCGCGCATGATGCCGGTGATGATCTCGCGCTGCGCACGCCAGATCC
The DNA here is from genome assembly GCA_041691615.1 of Pseudomonadota bacterium. Classification (GTDB taxonomy): domain Bacteria; phylum Pseudomonadota; class Gammaproteobacteria; order Burkholderiales; family Casimicrobiaceae; genus VBCG01. The sequence continues at coordinate 20,372 of JBEPUI010000031.1, read as the reverse complement.
GCACGGTGTTGCCGTGCGGATAGCCTTGCCACGGCACCGCGCGCTCCATCTGCAGCGAGACGGTGCGGAAGTTCGGGTTCTTCTCGTAGAACGGTCCCAGGAACTGGGGTCCGGTCGCGCGCAGGTTGGTCGGCAGGTAGCCGGTTCCTTCGACGACGATCTTCTGCGCTTCGGGTCCCGTCACGAACTTGACGAATTCCCACGCCGCCTTCTGCTTCTTCGCGTCGTGCGTGGTGATGATCGCCGCATTGCCGCCGGTCGGCAGGCCGCCCTTGGCCTTGTTGTCGATCGGAAAGATCGCGGTGCGCAGCGTGAACTTGTCGCCGATCAGGTCGGTGACCTGGCGCAGGCGCGCTGGCGTGTCGAAGAAGATGCCGATCTTGCCGGCGATGAACTGCTGGCGCGACTGGTCCCAGTCGATCAGCGGCATGCCGCCTTCGGTGGCGAAGCGGCGGAATGTCTGCAACGCCTTGACGCCGATGACCGGTCCGCCGAGAGGAACGTTGTCGCCGTCGACGACGGTGCCCCCTTGCTGCATGATCATCGCGTGGTACAGCCACACGTCCGGCCAGTCGTTGACGTTATAGGCGATGCCGGCGACGTCCGGGCCGCCCGCCTTGATCTTCGCGGCAAGCGCCAGCAGCGCGTCCCAGGTGTCCGGCATGTGCTCGGGATCGCCGCCGGCCTTCTTCACCAGCTCGGCGTTGTAGAACATGATCGGTGACGACGCGTTGAACGGCAGGCCGTAGAGCTTGCCGTCGACTCGGCCGAGCGCGACCATCTTGTCCGAGTAGTTCTGCTCGCGGAATGCCTTGCCTTCGGCGGCGAGCAGCGGCGCGAGGTCGACGATCTGGTTGCGCTTGTTCAGCGTGCGCACGAGCTCGGTCAGCAGGTGGAAGCCCGAGTAGTAGACGTCGGGCAACTGGTTGGTGACCGCCTGCCGCATCATCGTCTGGTGGCCGTCGTCGTAGGTCGGCGCCGGTGCCCGGAACGCGATCTTGATGTCCGGGTGCTGCTTCATGAAGGCCTCGGCGATCGGCTCGTGGAACTTCGCGAATGCCGGGAAGGCATACAGCACGTCGAGCGTGACCTGCTCGGCGCGCGCGCTCGTTGCTGCCGCCATCGTGACGGCGACCATGATCGAGCCCAGCAAAATGCGCAATCTGTTCATCGGTGTCTCCTGGTGGGTCATGCGAACAAAATGGGCCGGCAGTCTTGTCGCGCTGGTTCGGTCCGAACGTCGGGTGGGTGCGGGCTCATTTGATTCCGGTCATCGTGATGGCGTCGATGAAGTGACGGCGCGCGATCAGGAACGCAATGACCAGCGGTGCGGTGAGCACGGTGGCGGCGGCAGTCAGCGCGCCGTAGTTGGTGCCGGTTTCGGCATCGGCAAAGAACATCATGCCGAGCGGCGGTGTTGCGAGCTTGGTGTCGGTGATGACGATCAGCGGCCAGTACAGGTCATTCCAGTGCGCGATGAACGAGAACACCGAGAACGCGGCGATCGCCGGCCATGCGCTGGGGACGACGATGAACCACACGATCTCGAACTCGCTCATGCCGTCGAGCCGGGCCGCGTAGATGATCTCGTCCGGATAGCCCTTGAAGAACTGGCGGAACAGGAAGATCGCGAACACCGACAGGAAGAACGGCATCATGATCGCGAAGTAGGTGTTGAGCAGGCCGAAATTGGCGAGGCCCATGTACAGCGGCAGCGCGGGCACCTGGATCGGGATGCAAAGGCCGAGCAGCACCAGCGCGAACAGCGTCGAGCGTCCCGGGAAGCGCAGCTTGGCGAGCGCGTAGGCGCAGGGCACGGCGACCAGCACCTGCACGACCAGCAGCGTGGCGCAAATGATGACGCCGTTGATCGCGAAGCGCAGCAGCGGCACCTGGTTGAGCGCGAACGTGTAGTTCTCGACCGCATTGAAGTGCTTCGGCCACAGGCTGAAGCTGGCGGCGAAGATTTCCGCCGGCGACTTGATCGACGTGATCAGCATCCACAGGAACGGCATCAGGATGACCACCGCGCCGGCTATCAGGATGCCGTGCACGACGAACAGCGTGACGATGCGGCGCATCATCACCGTCAGCGGCGTCGAGGGCCGCCGCGGCAGGTCGGCGCGCGCGAGCGGCAGCGTAAGCGGTAGCGGCGCGGCCATCAGTAGTGCACCCGGCGCTCGATGACGAGCGTTTGCACGACCGAGATGATCAGCACGAACGCCAGGAAGATGAGCGTCAGCGCGGACGCGTAGCCCATGTGGAAATACTGATAGCCCTCGAGATAGATCGCGTACAGCAATACTTCCGAATGGCCCATCGGGCCGCCGCGCGTCATCACCGCGACGGTGTCGAACACCTTGAACGCGGTGATCGACGTGGTGACGATGACGAACATCGTCGTGGGCCCGAGCAGCGGCCAGGTGATCGTCATGAAACGGTCGAGGCCGCCCTGGCAGCCGTCGATTTCCGCGGCCTCGTAGAGGTCGCGCGGGATCGCCGACAGGCCGGCCAGGAACAGCACCATGTTGAAGCCGACGAGATGCCAGATGCCGATCGCCGCGAGCGTGGGCAGCACGTACGCCGGCTCGCTCAAGAACGGGATCGCCGAGAATCCGAGCGCCTTCAGCACGCCGTTGATCGGGCCGATGCTCGGATGCAGCATGAACTGGAACACCGTCGCCATCGCGATCAGCGTCGACGTGACCGGCAGGAAATAGATCACTTCGTAGAACGAGCGCGAGCGCTTGCGCCGGTGCAGCAGCACGGCGATCAGCAGGCCGAGGCCCACGGCGCCGGGCAGCACGATCGCGACGTAGGCGAACGTGTTGCCGAGCGAGCGCCGGAAGACAGGGTCGGAAAGCGCCTTGCGAAAGTTCGCGAAACCGAGGAAGCGCGTGTCGAGTGCGCCCAATTCGTAGTTGGTGAAGCTTAGATAGCCGAGCACGAGCAGCGGCACGATATAGATCAGCAGCAGCAGCAGGAACGCGGGCAGCGAGAACCCGCAGCCCGCGACGCTTTCGATCAGGCGCTGGCGGTTGCGCCGCGGCGCGGGCATCGGTCCGGCATTGATCGCAGCGCTTGCCATGATCATCGCGCCCGCGGCAGTGTCGCCGCCGCGGCGCCTGACACGCTGGGCGTTTCCACGTCGGTGACGCGCTGGCCAGCCGCGTCGAACACGTGACACGCGGAGGGCGCGAACAACAGCGCGATGCCGCCGGCGTCGGTCGCCTGCGTCGCCGGATCGATCGCCTGCCGGCAGGTGATCGTGCCGCTCGCCGGTGCGGCGAGGTCGACGTGCAGGATATGCTCGGCGCCCAGGTTCTCGCTGCGCCGCAGGCGGCCGGTGAGCGCGTGCAATCCGGCGCGCGTCGTGCCGAGAGGCGCCGGCGTGACTGCCTCCGGACGTAGTCCGAGCGTCAGCGCCGCGCCGGGCGCGCCGCGCGCGCGCAGTGCGAGTTCTTCACCGAAGAGCTCAACGGAACCCGACGCATTGATCTTGGCCGGCAGCAAGTTGATGGCCGGTGCGCCGATGAACTGCGCGACCTTGATGTTCGCCGGGCGCGCGTAAAGCTCGCTCGGCAGGCCAAGTTGCAGGATCGTGCCGTTGTCCATCATCGCCACGCGATTGGACATCGTCATCGCCTCGACCTGGTCGTGCGTCACGTAGATGAACGTCGCGCCGAGCCGCGCGTGCAGCTCGGCGAGCTCGGTGCGCATGTGCACGCGCAGCTTGGCGTCGAGGTTCGACAGCGGCTCGTCCATCAGGAATGCCGCGGGCTGGCGCACCATCGCGCGGCCGAGCGCGACACGCTGGCGCTGGCCGCCCGACAGCTGCGACGGCCGCCGGTCGAGCAAGCCGTCGATCTGCAACTGCGAGGCGATCGCGCCGACGTCGCGCGCGATCTCGGCCATCACCCGCCGGCGGCGCATCGACAACAATCGCAGCAGCGGCAGCCGCTCGTAGAGGCGCAGCCGCGACATGACGAGCGGCAGCGCGATGTTGCCGAATACGCGCATGTGCGGATACAGCGCATAGCTCTGGAACACCATCGCGACCTTGCGCTCGTGCGGCCGCAGGTGGTCGACCGGCACGCCGTCGATCAGAACCGAGCCTGCCGATTGCTGCTCGAGCCCGGCGATGATGCGGATCAGCGTGGACTTGCCGCAACCCGACGCACCTACCAGCGTCATGAACTCGCCGTCCGCGATGTCGAGGTCGATGCCGGCAAGCACCGGCACGTCGCCGAACGACTTGCTAATCGATCTGAGCTCGACCTTGGCCATGCGTGTCTTCGTCGTGGGGCATGCGTGTGTTAGGCCGCGTGCGGCGGATAGACCTCGTGCAGCACGTCGTCGATCCACAGCGTGGTCAGGTCGGGCACGTCCGCGCGGGTGACTTTTACGGCCGAACCGTCGAATTCATACGTCACCGCGCCGAGACGCTTTTCGCCGGCCATTTCAGGCTGGTTGTCCGGACCGACCAGGAATCCCGACGAGCCGCACCAGACATAGCGGCAGCCGTCGCTGACGTGGTCGCGCCACTTGTGCAGGTGGCCGGTGCCGACCAGTTTCACGTGATGCGTCCGGATCAGGTCGAGCATCCGCGCGCGCGGGCCGGGCTTGACCGACCAGTAGCCGGTGTCGGGCTCGTCGGGCGTGCCGATGAACAGCGGCCGGTGCGTGAACCACGCGATGCTGCGCTCGCCGGCGCTCGCCATCGCCTGCTGCAGCCATGCGAGCTGGCGCGCCTCCTCGGCGTCGCCGTTGCCGAACAGCATCGAGTCGATACCGATCAGCCGCCAGTTCTCGACGTCGTGCGACCACCAGTCGGCACCGAAATGACGCCGCCAGCGCGCGAGGCGCTCGGCGTTGACCGGCTGGTGCGCGGTGCCGGCCTGGCCGACGTCATGATTGCCGGGCACCGCGAGGAACTTGCCGGGCAGTGCATGCATCAGCGCGGCGACATCGCGCATGTCGTCCTCGCTGTCGGCGCCGTCGACGGTGACGTCGCCGGTGTGGATCGTCAGGTCGGCGCGCTGGCCGATCACCCAGTCGCGCAGCGGTGCCCAGTTCACCGCGAAGTGCTGTTTTGCGGGACTCAGGTGGGTGTCGGAAATCTGAACGACGCGGACCATTGCATTCCTCCAGCGGTATTGCCGCGGCGCGTCGCCGGGTGTCGGGCCGCCGCTTTTTGCCGTTATGATATATATGAATCAGACGCGTGACAAATGTATGTTAGCGCCGTTTTGTTACAAATCAGTGAAACGGTCAGCGGGTGTTTCGCGCCACGTTGGCGGCGGCGCGCGCGGTGGCTTCGTCGCATACGAACACCGATCCGTAGCCGCCGCGCAGGACCGCGGCGATCGCGTGGACCTTGTAGTGGCCGCCGGCGGCGAACACCACGGTGGGAACGCGCAACAGCCCCTCGAGCGGCAATGCGATCGAGCGGCGGTTCAGCGGGTGGTCGATCGGACGGCCGCGCGCATCGATGAACTGGCCGATCACGTCGCACACCGCACCCGCGGCGCGCAGCTCGCGGATGCCGACGTCCTCGGGCAGGCCGTAATGCACGAGCATCGACCGCTTGCTGACGTCGCCCACGCTCAGCACCGCAAGCTCGTCGGTCTCGATGCGCCGGAACGCGTCGCGAAAGATGTCCTGCGCCATGATCGTGTCGCGCGACGCGGGGCTGCCGGCATAGATGGGCGCCGCCAGGTACTGGCACTGCGAATTGAGGCGGCGGGCGAGCTCGCTGACGACGTCGAACGTGTTGATCTCGAGGCCGCGGGTCAGCCCGCCCATCATCGAGTTGACGCAAAGATCGGGGTAGCGTCCCGCGCGGACGTGACGGATCATCTCGCGCAGCGTGCGACCCCAGCCGATGCCGAAGCCGCGGATCTTGTGGTGCTCGAGATAGTGCGAGACGAAACCCGCCGTTGCGCGGCCGAGAATGGCCGGAATCTGCTCCTCGTCGGCCGGTGTCGGGACGATGACCGCGGCCTTGAGCTTGAAGTCGCGGATCAGTTCCTGCTCCAGTGCGACGCAACTCGCGAGCTCGGAATTGAGCGTGATGCTGACGAGGCCGTTGTGCCGCGCGTCGACGAGGATCCGGTTGATGCGCAGGCGCGTGGTGCCGAGGCGGCGCGCGATCTCGGCCTGCGTCAGGCCCTCCATGAAATAGAGCCAGGCCGCGCGCACTTCCAGCTGGTTCTCGCCCGTCATGCGGATGCGTCCATGTCAGCGCGGCTTGGCGGCGTCGCGCGTGCCGGCCTCGTACGCGGCGATTCGCGCGATCTTGTCCGCCGATCGCTCGCCCTGGAAATCGGCGGCGAGGAACGCGTCGACGATCGCCTTCGCGAGCTCGGCGCCGACGACGCGCGCGCCGATCGTCACGATCTGCGCGTCGTTGCTCATCCGCGCGCGCCCCGCGGAGTAGGTGTCGTGCGCCTGCGCCGCGCGAATGCCCGGCACCTTGTTGGCCGAGATCGCCATGCCGATGCCGGTGCCGCACAGCAGCACCGCGCGATCGTGCTTTCCCGCAGCCACCGCCTCCGCGACCGCGAACGCGATGTCGGGATAGAGAACCGGCGCTGCGTCGAACGTGCCATAGTCCTCGATTTCGGCATGGGCCGCGGCGAGATGCTTGCGCAGGATTTCCTTCAATTCGTAGGCTGCCTCGTCGCAGCCGATGGCGATTCGCATGCTGCTCACCTGGTGGATGGAAAGACCGATGGAAGAACAAGGGGCCTGTCACGATTGCCCCGTAGCTTAGATCGCTTGCGATTCACATGCAAGTGGCAATTTACATTTGTTACAGCCGGTTCTCACGCCGCGGCAGCGAGCTGAAATGCACCATGTGATCGGCATCGACGGCGGGACCGAATCGCTGCGCGCGCACGTGTTCGACGCCGAAGGCCGCGATCTCGGCGGCGCGGCCAGCGCCTACGCGACGGCGTTTCCCGCGCCCGGCCGCGCCGAGCAGGATCCGCGCGCATGGTGGCGCGCGATCGGCGAGGCGGTGCGCGGCGCGGTGAGCGCCGCCGCAATCTCGCCGCGCGATGTCGCGGCGCTGTGCATCGACACGACATCCGCGACCGTGGTGGTGGCCGACGAGGCGGGCGACCCGCTGCGCGCGGCGATCCTGTGGATGGATGTGCGCGCGGGCGACGAGGCCGCCGACATTCTTCGCACCGGCGACGCGGCGCTGCGTCTCAACGGAGCGGGCGCGGGACCCGTGTCGCCCGAATGGCTGATACCGAAAGTGCTGTGGCTGAAGCGCCACGAGCGCGCGCTCTACGACCGCGCCGCGACCATTTGCGAATACCAGGATTTCATCAATCGCCGGCTGACGGGGCGCCGCGTCGCGAGCCTCGGCAACGTGACAGTTCGCTGGCACTATCGAAGCCGTGACGGCGGCTGGCCCGACAGCCTGCTCGCGGCACTCGATCTTGGCGATGCGCGCGCCAAGTGGCCCGACGACATCGTGGCGCCGGGCGAAGTGATCGGCCCGCTGACGGCGTCCGCTGCGGATCACCTGGGCCTGACGACCGCGACGTCGGTGGTGCAGGGCGGCGTGGACGCGTTCATCGGCATGATCGGGCTCGGCGTCGCGCGCGCGGGGCAGCTCGCGCTCGTCACCGGGTCGTCGCACTTGCAGCTTGCAGTGAGCGACAAGCCGCTCGCCGTGCGCGGCCTTTGGGGAAGCTACGCGGACGCGGTCTATCCCGGCCGCCACATCCTCGAAGGCGGACAGACGTCGTCGGGCTCGATGATCGCGTGGCTGCGCCGGTTCATCGGCAGCGACGCCGATATTGCGGAGCTCAACCGCGACGCCGCGTTGCTGCCGCCCGGATCGCAAGGACTGGTCGTGCTCGATCACTTCCAGGGCAATCGGACGCCCTACACCGATGCGGATTCGCGCGGCGCGCTGGTCGGCCTGTCGCTCGGCCACGGACGCGCGCACGTGTTCCGCGCGATGATCGAGGGCATCTGCTTCGGCACCTGCGCGATCCTCGACACGATGTCCGCAGCGGGACTGCCGATCACCGAGATCGTGATGGGCGGCGGTGCGAGCCGCTCGCCGCTGTGGGTGCAGATCCATGCCGACACGGCGAACCGGCCGGTCGGCGTGACGCGGTTTGCGGACGCACCGGTGCTGGGATCGGCGATCCTCGCGGCCGTCGGCGCTGGCGCCTTTGCCGACATCGACGCCGGCATCGTCGCGATGGTACGCATCGATCGCGTGGTCGAGCCCGATCGGGCCAGCACATCCGCGTATGCCGAAATCGTCGACCGGTACAACCGGCTGTATGCCGCGTTGAAAACCTGGCGCGAGGGCGGGTGAGGCGAGACAGTCGGCGCGGGTCGCCGCCCGCCACGCAGCAGGTGGGCGGCGCGGGCAATCGAAATCCCATGCCGATGTCGCGTGCGTCGTTGGAAAGCGTGACGCGCGATGCTGCAAGCGCTCCCGTGCGCGCAGCTTAGGGCACCAGTCGCCGGCGCAAGCCGTCGCCGAGTGTCGCGAGCAATAGCTCGCACGACGCCGCGCCAGGATCGAGCGCGCCGCGCGAGCGTTCGCCGAGCCGCGACGCGCGTCCCAGCTTCGCGATCATGCCGCGCGTGGCTTCGAGGCCTTCGGCCGCGGCCCCGTTCATGGCGACGAGGCAGTCGGCGATCGAGTCGCCGCGGGTCGCGGCTGCGTCGTACGCGGCGAGCGCGGGGACCAGCACGTCGATCAGTGTCTTGTCGCCGGGGACGGCGCCGCCGAGTTCCTGCAGCGCGCGCGTCGCAGCGTCCAGCGCCGCCGCGAAGCTCGCACGATCGACGCGCCCGACATCGCCGAGGCGCTGCGCCATCTCGCCGAAGAACGTTCCGTAGATCGGCCCCATCGATCCGCCGATGTCGTCCATCAGCGTGTCGCCCAGGATCCGCAGCGCCTGCGCAAGATCGGCGTGCTGTCCCGCGAGACGCGTGTCTGCAAGGCGGAAGCCCTTGCTCATGTTGATGCCGTGATCGCCGTCGCCGATCGCTCCGTCGAGCTCGCTCAAGCGCTGCGCATCGCGCACGATCACCGCGACCAGGTCGTGCACGATCGGCCCGGCTTCGGTGAGGCTGACGCTGACACTGTCGCTCACGCGCCTCCCGGCAGGACCGTGAGCCCCATCGATTGCGCAGGCGCACGCATCAGCCTGTCGAGCTCGCCGTCGAGCCGCATCAGCGAGACGGTAACGCCCATCATGTCCAGCGACGTGAAGTAGTTGCCGACCAGCCGCAAGCGGGGTCTTGCACCGTGCGCCGCGAGCAGGTCCGCCACGTGGCCGTAGAGGATGTAGAGTTCCATCATCGGCGTGGCGCCGAGCCCGGAGACCAGCACGGCCACGTCGTCGCCACGCGCGAATGGCAGGTCGACGAGGATTCGCTCCATCATCAGTTGCGCCATGTCCCGCGCGGGCAGCGTCTTCATGACCGCGACGCCGGGCTCGCCGTGATGGCCGATACCCACTTCCATGTGGCCGTCCTCGATGACGAAATTGGGCTTCCCCGCTGCGGGAATCGTGCATGCGGACAATCCGATGCCGATGCTGCGCGTGGCATCGATCGCCTTTTGCGCCGAAGCGATCACCTCGTCGAGGTCGGCGCCTTCGGCCGCCCTCGCGCCGCCGGCCTTCCACATGAAGATGTCACCGGCACCACCGCGTCGTTTCGCGCGCTCCGCGAGAGGCGCCGACGCGACGTCGTCGTTGGCGACCACGGTCTTGACGACGAGGCCGTCGCGCGCGGCGAGCTTGACCGCCATGTTCACGTTCATGTTGTCGCCGGCATAGTTGCCGTACAGGCAGGCAATGCCGCGGCCGCCGTCGGCGGCACGGAACGCATCGTTGAAACCGCGCGCGGTGGGCGACGCGAAGACTTCACCGATCGCCGCGGCATCGCACAGGCCCGGCCCGACGTAGCCGACGAAAGTCGGCTCGTGTCCGGAGCCTCCGCCGGTCACGATCCCGACGCGCCCCGCGTGTGGCGCCGTCGCCGCCCGCACGACGCGCGGATTCGGCGTCGCGGCGAGCAAACCGTCGTGCGCCGCGAGCATGCCGCGGACCGCGTCGTCGACCACCTGGTCCGGATCGTTGATCACCCTGTTCATCGTTGTCCTCTCGACAGTGCGTGGCGGATTGATCGGCAAGTCGACAATACATTATCCTTGCGGCCGGGGAGGTTGGGATGCGATCGAGTGAATGGTCGTGGTGGCGCGCGCGCCACCATGGAAACGCTTGGGGCGGGATCCGTGCGAATCTGGCGCGCGCGTCAACGAGGCAGTTGTGCGGGAGATTGGCCGCGATGCACTGCGTTGCCGTCATCGCGGCCGTCGGCCAACTGACCCAAGCGCAGGCGCAATTTCCGCAACGGCCGGTCACGATGATCGTCGGCTCTGCGCCGGGCGGCGGAGTCGACCGCACGGCGCGCGTGCTCGCACAGAAGCTCACCGAGTATTTCCACCAGCCGGTGATCATCGAGAATCGCGCAGGCGCCGGCACCAGGCTCGCGGGCGACGTCGTGGCGAAATCGGCGGCGGACGGGCTGACGCTGCTGTTCACCACCGGCGAGTCGACGATCGACCTCGCGTTCGATCCGCGCGCCACCCCCAACATCCTGCAGGACTTCGCGCCGGTCTCGCTGGTCGCCATCTGCCAGATGCTGCTGGTCGTGAATTCGTCGACGCCGGTGCACAGCGTCCAGGAATTGCTGGCGCAATCGCGCGCGATGCCCGGCAAGCTCAACTACTCAACCGCGGGCGTGAAGACGACGATGCACCTGGTGGGTGCGCTGTTCACGCTGCGCACGGGTGCCGACATCGTCCACATTCCGTACAAGGGCACGGTGCCGGCGCTTTCGGCGCTGGTCGCGCGGGACGTCGACATGACTTACACGTCGCTGCCTTCGGCGCTTCCATTCATCGATGGCGGAAAGTTGCGCGTGCTGGCGGTGGCGGGCAGTGCGCGTTCGCCGTTGATGCCCGACGTTCCGACGATGGCTCAATCCGGCGTCGAGGGGGTCGAGGCGAACATCTGGTACGGCCTGCTCGCGCCGGCCGGCACGCCTGTGGAAGCCGTCGAGGCACTGGCGCGCGCGGTCAAGGAGGTGTCGCGCTCGCCGGACTACCAGCAAAACCTCGCCGCGATGGGCGTCGAGCCGGCGCCGACCACACCTGCGGCGTTCGCCGACATGCTGCGCGATGAAGTCGCCAAGTACAGCAGCATCATCAAGACTGCCGGCATCCGCGCGGAATGACCACGATCGCAACCAGCCTCGCCGAGCGGGCGCGTCGCGCGCCCGATGCGGTCGCGATCGTCGACAACGACGTGCGCGTCAGCTTCGCAGCGCTCGATGCGCAAGCGTCGGCGATCGCACGGCAGGTGATCGCCGCGAGCAACGGCCGCGCCGGCAACGTCTGCCTGTTCTTCGAGGACAAGGTTGCGGCGATCGGCGCGATCGTCGGCGCGGCGCGCAGCGGGCATGCCTACGTTCCGCTCGATGCCGGCGATCCCGAAGAGCGGTTGCGCTTCATCCTGCAGGACTGCGAACCGGCCGTACTGCTGACTGAAGCCCGACTTGCCGCGCGCGCGCGGGGCATCGTGCCCGACGACTGCGCCATCGTCGATGTCGCGCATGCGCAGGCGGTTGCTGACGCGTCGCCGCTGCCGGTCGTGGACGCGGCGTCGACGGCATACCTTTATTACACGTCCGGATCGACCGGCCAGCCCAAGGGCGTGGCCCAGTCCCATGCCAACCTGCAATTCTTCGTCGACAGCTATGGCAAGGCCGTGGGGATCGGCGTTGGCGATCGCATCTCGATGCTCTACAAGTTCAGCTTCGCTGCGGGCATTGGCGGCATCTATCGTGGCGTGGCACTGGGCGCGACGCTTTGCGCGTACGACATGCAGCGCGACGGCATCGCGTCCCTCGCCGATTGGCTCGATCGCGAGCGGATCACGGTGTTGCACACATTCCCGATGGTGTTTCGCGAAATGGCGAAGCGGCTGGGCCCGAAGCGATTGTTTCCGCACCTGCGGGTGATCCATCTCGGGGGCGAGTCGGTGTTCGCCGACGACGTCGATCTCTTCCGCGCCCGCACGCTCGACCATTGCGTGCTGGTGCACCAGCTCTCGGCCACCGAATGCGGGATCATCGCGCAGAACATCGTCGGTCACGACACGATCGTGCCCGACGGCGCGGTGCTCCCGGTCGGGCGCCCGATCGACGGCGTGCGCATCGAGATCCATCGCGACGACGGCGGCATCGCGCCGCGTGGCGAGGCCGGCGAAGTGATCGTGTTCAGCCGGCATGTCAGCCCTGGTTATTGGCGCCGGCCCGAGCTCGATGCGGCCGCATTTTCCAGCGACCCGCTGCAGCCGGGCGGAAGGAGCTACCGCAGCGGCGACTTCGGGCGCATCGACGACGACGGTAACCTGCATTTCCTCGGCCGCAAGGGCAGCCGCGTGAAGATTCGCGGCCACACGATCGACCTGGCCGAAGTCGAGGCAGCGCTCGCATCGTGCCCCGAAGTGGCCCATGGTGCCGTGGCCGCCGAAGCAGATCCGGCGCAGGCGCAGCCGATGAGGCTGGTCGCGTACGTGGAGTCCCGCCACGGTGCCGTTCGCGATCCATCGGCAGTCCGGCGCCATCTCGCCGGCAGGTTGCCGCTGCACATGCTGCCGGGCACGATCGTCTATGTCGTTGCGTTGCCGCGCACGCCGGGGGGCAAGCTCGATCGCAAGCTGCTTGCGCAAACGACGGCACTGCCCGCCGATGTCGTCCATGCCGCTGCGCCGCGGGATGCCACCGAAGCTGCCGTGGCGCACGTGTTCGAGCAGTTGCTGAAAGCGGGCACCAGCGCACCGGACGACGACTTCTTCCTGCTGGGCGGCGACTCGTTGCTCGCCGGAGAGCTGCTGGCGCGTTTGCAGGAGGCGTTCGGCGTGCACGTCGGCAACCTGCACGAGGATGCAACGGTTGCCGGCATCGCCGCGACGATCCGTCGCGGCCTCGCGCAGTCCCCCGCGCAGGCGCGCTCGATTCCGGTCATCGTGCCGTTGTGGCGCACCGGCAGGGAGCCGCCCCTGTTCATCGTCCATGGCCGCCATGGCCAGGCATTCGTCAGCCCGCATTTCATGCAACTGCTCGGCAACGACCAGCCGGTATGGGCATTCCAGGCACGTGGACTTGACGGCATTCGCGAACCGCACGCCACGCTCGAGGCAATGGCCGACGAGTATCTCGGCGAATTGCTGGGCCAGCGCCCGCACGGGCCCTATTTCCTCGGGGCGCTCTGCGCGGGCGTCTTCATCGTGACGATCATGGCGCGTCGTCTGCGCGAGATGGGCGAAACCGTGCTGCCGCTGCTGCTGCTCGACCCGCCGAACAGCGTTTTCCAGCGGGGCTACCTGCAGATGAGCGAGGAGCAGTTCGTCAGGAAGATGAAAACGCGCCGCGCCGATGGCGGCTCCGCGGCGCCGGTGGACGATCCGGCGTACATGAAAGCGTTGATACGCACAGTCCACGCGTTCGAACGCGCGATCGCAATGCACCGGCCGCTGCCGTACGACGGCGACGTGTACATGCTGTCCAGCAGCCAGCGCATGCAGGGCGCGGATAACGCCTTTCTTCGGCAATTGTTCACGGGCGGAGTCGAGCGCCATGAAGTCGGCTCGACGCATGCGACGGCGCTCAGTCCGCGCAATCCCGTTTTCGCGAGCTCGCTGCAACGCTGCGTGGGCCTGATACGCGAGGCCGCGCGTTCCGTCTAGCTTCAGCCGGCGCCGCACCCGCTTCCGCTTCGCGGCGGCGCTGCCTTGAAGAAGTCCCCGTGACCTCAAGGATTCGCGCTGAGCAGCACAGCGCGAGCACGCCTGCCGCTGGCCTCGATCAAGTCACTTGCTCGCGATCTCGCATCACCTTCGTCACTCACGTCACCCACACGTCACCTCGATATCGGCGAAGCGCTGCCTAGAATGCGCACCAGCTTTCCGGGATTCGGAAACGCGCGCGTGTCGGGGGATGCCAGATGAATGTCGTGCAGCGCTGTGTGCGCAGGCTTGTGCTGGTCGCGGGCTGTCTTGCCATTGTCGTGCTGAGCGTGCCGATGGCGCCATCGCGCGCAGACGCCCAGTCGCCGCGAATGTCGCTGCCCGGACACGTGCTGCCGGCGCTTGCGCAGGCGAGGGTCGCGGCGGACGCGGCGACGTTCGCCAAGGCGGCGGCACTGGCTGCCGAGCCTATCGCGCTGACCGTCGTCCTGCGACGCAGCGACCCCGCCGGCTTCGAGACCTATCTCGAAGATGTCTACAATCCGGCGTCACCCGGGTTTCGCCAATTCCTGTCGCCGATGCAGGTGACCGAGCGCTTTGGACCGAGCGCCCAGGACTACCAGGCCGTTCGCGATTATTTCGACAGCCAGGGTCTCGCACCCGCCGAGGATTCGGCCAATCGGATGACGCTGATCGTCCGCGGGACTCGGGACGACGTGCGCGCGGCGCTGGCCGTCAACGTCAAGGATTACACGCTGGGCGAGCGCAGCTTCTTCGCCAACGACAGCGACCCGATGCTGCCCGCGGACATCGCGGGCCGCGTCGAGGCGGTCGTGGGTCTCGCGAACCTGGCAGTGCCGCGACCGAATTCGCAGGCGGTCAAGGTCGTGTTCTGCACGATCGTCGCGAACGTGCAAGCGGTCGAGCCATTCACCGACAAGAGCGGCAAAGTCTGGGCGCCGAGCTCGCAGGCGTTGAAGGACAAGATCTACAAGGACTGCATGATCGACCGCGTGGCCGACGGATACGGTGGGCTGAAGAAGGTCGATCCGCCGCCGCCGGCGTGGCAGGGTGCCGACGGCACCGGCCAGAAAGTCGGCGTCGTGGCGTTCGACACACTGGTGATGAGCGACATCAGCGACTTCATCCATCTCGCGGGCCTTCCTGCGGGCACGCTCGCCAACGTGACCAACGTTCACGTCAATGGCGGCGCGAGCGCAGGTGCGAGCCAGGACGAAGTGCTGCTCGACGTCGACACGATCATCGGCATTGCGCCGGGCACCAAAGTGATCGTCTACGACGGCCCGTTCAATGGCCCGAACACCAGTTTCCAGGCGATTGTCAACGCGATGGTCAACGGCGGCGTCGACATCATCAGCAACAGCTGGGCGTATTGCGAGGACCAGACGACGCTCGCCGACGTGCAAAGCATCGACACGATCCTGCAAACCGCAGCGGCCTCGGGCATCAGCGCATTCACCGGCAGCGGCGACCATGGCAGCGCGTGCCTCGACGGACACGCCAATACCGTGCACGTGCCCGCGAGCTCGCCGCACATCACCGCGGTGGGCGGCACTTCGCTGACGATGAATCCCGGACACACGTACGGCAGCGAAACGTGGTGGGACAGCAGCGCGAGCACGCCACCCGGCGGCCAGGGAGGCTTCGGCACCAGCGTATTTTTCAACCGTCCCGCTTACCAGGATGGTCTGAGCGTCTCGCCGATGCGTTCGGTGCCGGACGTCGCCTCGAATGCCGATCCTGCCAAGGGCGTGCAGATTTGCCAGGCGAGTGCGGGTGGCTGTCCTTCGGGTCTCTACTACGGGGGCACCAGCAAGTCGGCACCTTCCTGGGCGGCGTTCGCGGCGATGCTCAACCAGGCGCAAGGCAGCAACCTGGGTTTCTTGAACTCAGCACTGTATCCGCTCGCCAATACATCGGCGTTCCATCCGGCAGCGGGCATGGGCAGCGATTTCTCGCACGTTGGGCTCGGCTCGCCGAATCTCGCCAAGCTGCACCAGCAGCTCACCGCGCAGACCGCCGGTCCGGTGGATCCGGCCGTCTCGCAAGTCGCCGCGTTCATGGAAATGGACGCCTTTGCGGCGCCGAACGTGCTCGGCCTGTCGCTGCCCGGCCTCGCAGATGGCAGCACCAGGAGCTTCGTCGTCGTCCGCCTTGCCGACGTGCACGGCAACATCGTCGCCGGCAAGACGGTAACGCTGTCGGCCGGCGCCGGCAGCGCCGTGATCACGCCGGCGAGCGGCGTGTCCGACGGCAATAATGGCGCCGTCGTGTTCACGGTGACAAACCTGGTGCAGGAAACATTGACGTTCACAGCCACCGACACCACCGACGCAGTCGTGCTCGGCGACCAGCCCGACATCCAGTTCCTGGTGCCCGCGGCGGCAAGTGCGGGAATATCGGCTTCGCCGACGAGCGTTCCCCCTGACCAGGTGACGACGACGACGATCACCGTCACGCTGAAGGACGCGCTCAATCGGCCCACGCCCGGCAAGACCATCGCGATATCGCAGGGCGCCGGCCATTCGATCATTGCTGCACCCACGCCGAGCGTGACCGACGCCAATGGCCAGGTCGCGTTCACCGCGACCAACGGCGTCAGCGAGGTGGTGACCTATACGGCGATCGTCGTGACCGACGGCGACGTGCCGGTGCCAGGCTCGGCAACGGTGGATTTCACCGGCACGTCGACGTCCTGCGTCGGCGCCGCGCCGGTGGCAGGTCCTGGATTCGCAGTCACGCCTTGGGCCACCGGTTTTCTGGCGCAACCGTTCAACTTCGCCAACGTCAACTGGGGTGGCTGTCCAGGCGCATCGAATCCCGCGTTCAATCCGTCGGGCGGCGCGTTCGTCGCGGACTTCCGCACCGGCGACCTGTTCCAGTTCGACGTGTCGGGCGGCGCGTCGGCCGGCAAGAAGCTGTCGAACCTCGCGCCGACGCTGCGCAAGCCCACGTACGGCAAGGATGGCCGGCTCTATGCCGGGCACGGCGCGACCACGAATAATTTCACCACCGGCGACATCGTCGAGATAGACCCGGTGACCGGCGCGCAGGTCCGCGTGCTCGCCGCCAATTTGACATGCCCCAATGGCGTTGCGATCGATCCGCTCAGCGGCGACATCTTTTTCGTCGACGAATGCTTCGGCGCAGGATCGGACAATCCATCGCTGTGGCGCATCCACGATCCGGGCGGCGCCGCGACGCTGAGCGTCTACGCGACGCTGCCGAGGACGCCCAACGGCGAGGTCTCGTTCGCGCCTGATGGCACGATCTATGTGCAGACCGGCTACAACGACGTCGTCAAGCAGATCGTCGCCGTCAGTGGCACCGACAAGCCGTCGCCGCCGGTGATCGCGACAGTTCCCGACCTGACGTCGTTCTACGCGGTGAGCGTCGCGCAGGCGCTGCCCAATGGCGCCGCCAAGTCTCTGCTGGTCAGCGACAGCACTCATTTGTCGCTGGTCGACATCACGACAACGCCGTACACGACGACGCTGCTGGTCAGCGGCACGGGCGTGGGTGCGGGAAGCATCGGACCGGATGGTTGCATGTACGTCGGCGTCAGCGACACGGTCTACAAACTGACGGCCAGCGACGGGACATGCGGCTTCGTGCCGACCAACCCGGCGCCGGCGCTGAGCCTGAGCCCGGCGTCGATATCGCCGAACCCGGCGCAAGGAAACTCGCTGACGTTCACGGCGACGTTCGCCAACATCAGCGCGCCCGCGGGCACGCCGGTCTCGTTCAACATCGGCGGCGCGAACCCGCAGAACAAGCTGGCGACGACCAATGCCGGCGGCGCGGCGACGATCAGCTACGTCGGCGCGATTGCGGGCACCGATACCATCACGGCGACGGCGAGTGTCGGCGCGACGGCGCTGACTTCGAACACCGCCAAGGTGACCTGGATGGCCGGCAAGCACGCGTCCTTCGTCGGGCTCGATCTCGCACCGTCGAGCGGTGCCGCGGGCGCGCCGGTGACACTGCAGGCGTCGCTCGCCGACGTCTCGGTGATGCCGACGGTGGCGATTGCCGGCGTGACGATTCACTTCACGCTGGGCGGCCAGTCCTGCAACGGCACGACCAACGCGAGTGGCGTCGCGAGCTGCGATGTGACGCCACCCGCAGGACATCTGACACTGAGTGCCTCGTTCGCAGGCAACGCCCAGTACACGCCGTCGACCGCGTCGCAGGCGTTCATCATCGCCAGCGCCGATGGCGCGACGGCGCCTGGCGCGCCGACGGGCGTGAGCGCGGTTGCAGGCAATGGCACGATATCGGTGACGTTCGCGGCACCAGGCAACGACGGCGGCAGGCCGATCACTTCATACATCGCGACCTGCACGCCGGTGCCGTCGGGACCCGGCATCACCGGAGCCGGTACGGCGAGTCCGATCTTCGTGTTCGGCGTGACCAACGGCGTGACCTACACCTGCACGGTAAGCGCGGTCAACGCAATCGGTCCCGGTGTTCCATCCGCGCCGTCGAACGGCGCAACGCCGGACGGACCGGCGGTTGCTGCGCACCCGATCCCGGTGCTCGGTGGCGCGGGCGCAATCGCGCTGGCGATGATGCTCGCAGGCCTCGCACTGGCCACCTTGCGCAGGCGAGGGCATGCGGGATGACATCGGATTTGCGGCGAGCAATGCAACCGCGCTCGCCGCGAGTCAGTCATCGGTTGCGACGGGTCGCGCCGCAATCGCAGTGCGAACCCGGCGCAACGTAACTCGAGCCGCGGCAAGCGGCGGGTGCTATCGCTGGGCGACCGCCCGCTCGCCGAGCCAGCGCGCGCCGTAGACGTTGATCACGAGGCCGGCGAACACTAGTGCGGCGCCAAGAATCTGCAGAGGTGCGAGCAATTCGCCGAGCATCAGCGCGCCGCAGATCAGCCCGGATACGGGAATCAGCAACGCGAATGGCGAGATCAGTCCCACCGGATAGCGGTGCAGCAATGCCGCCCACGATCCGAAGCCGAACAGCGTCGCGCCCCACGACAGCAGGAACAGGCAGCCCCAGGTTGGCCACGACGCGTGCAGGACGCTTGCCACCGCCACCGGTCCGCCTTCGAAAAGATAGGACATCAGCGCCAGCGGCAGCGCCGGCATGATGCTCGACCACACGACCAGGCCGAACATGTCGGCGTTGTATTTCGCGGCGGCGTTCCTGCCGATGATGTTGCCCACGGCCCATGCCAATCCGGCGATGACGACGAGCACGAAGCCGATCAGCGTGCCGCTCATCCCCGCCGACAGCTTATAGACGGCGAGCCAGATGATGCCGATCGCGGCCACGGAGCCGCCGACGATATTGGCGCGTGTCAGGCGATCGCTTCCCATCATCACGGCGATGCCGATCGTGAAGAACACCTGGACCTGGATCACCAGCGACGACAGGCCCACCGGCATACCGAGCTTGATGCCGAGGAATAGCAACCCGAACTGGAACACGCCGATCGCGACGCCATAGCCGACGATGTCGCGCCACGGCATCGCCGGGCGCTTGACCAGCAGCATCGCGGGGATCGCGGCGAAGAAAAAGCGCAGCGTCGCCAGCGCGAACGGCGGAATTTCCCTGAGTGCGATCTTGATCGGCACGAAGGCGAAGCCCCAATAGGCGACGACTGCGATGATCAGTACGAGATCGGGCGTGGTGATCTGGGTGCGGGGACGCAACGCGAACGGCTTGTAACAATCGACGCGAAGCCTCTATAGTACCCGTGGCATCCAAGCGGTCCGGCGAGGCCGATCATTTCACCGAGGAGAAGGCATGCATCGCGCAATCAAGGGGTTGTTCGCATCCGCCGTGGCGCTGTTCTGCGCATCGGCGGCAGCACAAGGCGAGGTCAATGTCATCTGCAGCGTGCCCATTCCGTGGTGCGAGGCGGCGGCCGCGGCGTTCCAGAAGGAATCCGGCATCAAGACGGCGTTCGTGTCCAAGAGCGCCGGTGAAGCAATGGCGCAGATAGCCGCCGAAAAGGCCAACCCCAAGCTCGACATCTGGTACACGGGCACCGGTGACCCGCATCTGCAGGCGGCGGAAATGGGACTGACCGATGTCTACAAGTCGCCAATGCTGCCGCAGCTGCAGGATTGGGCGGTCACGCAGGCCGAGCAGTCGAAGTACCGCACGGTCGGCGTGTATTCCGGCGCGCTGGGCATCGGCTACAACAGCGAGCTGCTCGCCAAGAAGAAGCTGCCCGTGCCGAAGTGCTGGGCCGATCTCGCCAACCCGATCTACAAGGACGAGGTGCAGATGGCCAATCCCAATGCATCGGGGACAGCCTACGCGACGCTCGCGACGATCATCCAGATCTTCGGCGAGGACAAGGGCTTCGAGATCCTCAAGGGCATACACAGGAACATCAACAACTATCCGCGCAGCGGCGTGGGATCGATCCGGGCCGCGGCGCGCGGCGAGACGACGATCGCGGTGACGTTCCTGCACGACGGCGTCACCGACGTCGTCGGCGGCTTTCCGATCAAGCTGGTCGTGCCCTGCGAAGGCACCGGCTACGAAGTGGGCTCGATGAGCATCGTCAAGGGCGCG
>JBEPUI010000030.1:0-37406 GCA_041691615.1 Pseudomonadota bacterium | reverse complement strand
CCGACGCACGAGGAGGTGATGACCGACATCGTGCGCCGCGATATCCGCAGCTACCGCCAGCTGCCGCTCAATCTCTACCAGATCCAGGTCAAGTTCCGCGACGAGATCCGCCCGCGCTTCGGCGTGATGCGTGGGCGCGAGTTCCTGATGAAGGACGCTTATTCATTCGACGTGGATCGCGATGCGCTGATGGTCTCGTACCGCGCGATGTACGACGCCTATGCGCGCATATTCGCGCGCCTGGGCTTGCAGTTCCGCGCCGTCGAGGCCGATACCGGCGCCATCGGCGGCTTCGCGTCGCACGAATTCCAGGTGCTCGCCGAATCCGGCGAGGATGCGATCGCGTACAGCCCGCAATCAGACTACGCCGCCAACGTCGAGCAGGCCGAAGGCATCGCGCCTGCGCACGGTCGTGCGCCCCCCGCCGAGGCGATGCAGAGGGTGCCGACCCCGGGCCAGTCGACGTGCGAGGATGTCGCGCGGCTGCTCGCGCTGCCGCTGACGCGCACCGTCAAGTGCCTGCTGGTGTTCGCGCAGGACAAGGTGCAGATGCTGCTGCTGCGCGGCGACCACATGGGCAACGAAGTCAAGATCGGCAAGCTGGCGGGCTTCGGCGGATGGCGATGGGCGAACGACGCCGAGATCGTCGCCGCCACCGGATGCAGGCCCGGCTACTTGGGGCCGGTGGGCATTGCCTCGTCGATGCCGCTGATCGTCGACCGGCAGGTCGCGGTGATGGGCGATTTCGTTTGCGGCGCGAACGAGGCCGACTATCACCTGCGCGGCGTCAACTTCGGCCGCGACTGCCGCGAGCCGGACTTGGTCGCGGACCTGCGCAATGTCGTCGAAGGCGATCCGTCGCCCGACGGCAAGGGCACGCTGTCGATCCTTCGCGGCATCGAGGTCGGCCACGTGTTCGCGCTGGGCAGCGTCTATTCGACGGCGATGGGCGCGACCTATCTGGATGCCCAGGGCCAATCGCACGTGATGGAGATGGGCTGCTACGGCATCGGCGTCACGCGCGTGGTTGCGGCGGCGATCGAGCAGAACCATGACGACAAGGGCATCATCTGGCCGCGCGCGATGGCGCCGTTCAGCGTGGCGCTCGCACCGATCGGCTACGACCGCAGCGATGCCGTTCGCGCGCTCGCCGACAAGCTGCACGACAGCCTCTCGGCGGCGGGCATCGACGTGCTGCTCGACGATCGCGGCGAGCGGCCCGGCGTGATGTTCGCCGATCTCGAGCTGATTGGCATCCCGCACCGGATCACCATCGGCGATCGCGGGTTGAAGGACGGCAACGTCGAGTATCACGGGCGCCGCGACACCGCCGCGACGCTGGTCGCCGTCGATGCGATCGAAACGTTCATCCGCGATCGGGTGGTTTCGACCGAAGGATGAGGCTGCGCGCCTTCCTCGCAGCGTTGTGTTGCGCCATGCTCGCCGGCGTACTGGCGACGCACGCCCAGGCCGGCGCGCAGGTCGAGGAAAAGTTGGCGCCTTCGGTGGTCGCCGGCCTGGCGAAATCGATCGCCGATTTTCCGCCGCCCGCCGACTACGGCAAGCGTGCGGGCGTGCGCGCCTGGGTCGACGACATGTCGAAACGGCTGGCGCCGCGCATCGCCGACGAACCGTCGCGCCGCGACCTGCTCGTCACCGTGCACTACGAAGCCACGCGCGCCGGGCTCGATCCGCAGCTCGTGCTCGGCGTGATGCACCACGAAAGCGGCTTCAAGAAATATGCGTTCTCGATCGCCGGCGCGCGCGGCTACATGCAGGTGATGCCGTTCTGGGTGCGGCAGATCGGGTCACCCGACCAGAACCTCTTCAACCTGCGCGTCAACCTGCGCTACGGCTGCACGATCCTGCGCCATTACCTCGACGTCGAACGCGGCGACTACTTTCGCGCGCTCGGACGTTACAACGGCAGCCTCGGGCGCGCCGAGTATCCGAACGCCGTGCTCGCGGCGATGACCCGCTACACGTCTGCCGCGGCGGCGCTATCATCGGCGGCGGCAGCGGCAGCGGTCACGCTGTCGCAAACCTCGGCGAAGTGAACGTCCTGCCCGGCGGGCGCGAGCACATAGCGGCAACCCCTTCTTCCGGACGATTTGCGCCCTCGCCGTCCGGCCCGCTGCACTTCGGATCGCTGGTGGCGGCCGTCGCAAGCTACGCCGATGCGCGCAGCCGCGGCGGCCAGTGGCGGCTGCGCATCGACGACGTCGACGCGCCTCGCGCGCGCGAAGCGGCGGTCGACGACATCGTCGACACCCTGGCGCGCCATGGCTTCCGCCACGACGGCGAAATCGTGCGGCAATCGCAGCGCATCGCGCGCTACGACGCCGCGTTGGCCTCACTGAGCGCGCGCGGCGATGTGTTCGCGTGCCGCTGCACGCGTGCCGACCTGGCTGCAGCACCCCTCGGGCGCGCCGGCGAGCGCATCCATCCCGGCACGTGCCGGTCCGGCGCGTTGCAATCGCCGCCGCCGCGCGGTCGGGTCGCATGGCGCGTTGCCGTGGATGACACGACGATCGAGTTCATCGACCGGCTGCAAGGCCCGCAGCGGCAGACGCTGGCCACCGAGGTCGGCGATTTCGTCGTGAAGCGCAGCGATGGACTGCATGCCTACCAGCTGGCGATCGTCGTGGACGACGGCGACGATGCGATCACCGACGTCGTGCGCGGTGCCGACCTGCTCGATTCCACCGCACGGCAGATCCTGCTGCAGCGTTTGCTGGGATTGCCCACGCCGTCGTACCTGCACGTGCCGGTGGCGACCGATCCGCGCGGCGACAAGCTGTCGAAGCAGACACGAGCGCGCGCGCTCGCAGGCGACCCGGTCGCAGCACTCGGCGCGGCGTGGCAGTTCCTCGGCCAGCACGGCGCCGATATGCCGCCTCGATCGCCCGCCGAGTTCTGGCAGCACGCGATTCGCGCGTGGTCGCCGTCGCGGATCGCGCCGGTCAGGATGCGACCTTGCCCACCGCAATGGCTGTGACGAGTAAAATGGCGGGCTCGCCGCAACCAATGCCCGCGTGCCTGTCCCGCGCCGCGCATGGCCCACCACGATCGATCCCGCATGACCACACTCGCCATCGTCCGCAAGGGCAACACCATCACCATCGCCGCCGACTCGCTCACCACGTTCGGCGACCTTCGCCTGTCGGCGAGCTTCGACAAGAGCTACGAGAAGATCCTGCATCACAAGGGAACCTACATCGGGCTGTGCGGTTCGGCCGCGCACCAGCTCGTGTTCGAGAGCCTGCTGAAAGACGGCAAGGACTACGACTTCTCGAGCAAGGGCGCGATCTTCGAGACGTTGCGCAAGCTGCATCCGGTGCTCAAGGAACAGCATTTCCTGAATCCCAAGGAAGAGGAGGACGACCCCTACGAGTCGACGCAGATCACCGCGCTGATCGCGAGCCCGCGCGGCATCTTCGGCGTGTATTCGATGCGCGAGGTGTTCGAGTACACGCGCTTCTGGGCGGTGGGTTCCGGGCGAGAATTCGCGCTCGGCGCGATGCACGCGCTGTACGGGCGGCTGAAGACCGCCGAGGCCATCGCCCGCGCAGGCGTCGAATGCGGCGCGACCTTCGACAAGAATTCGTCGCTGCCGATGACGGCCTATTCGCTGCAGGCGGTCGATGGCGCGTGACGCCGACTGCCTGACCCGCTTCGTGTTCGCCGGCGCCGCCGTGCGCGGCGGCCACGTGTCGCTCGCGGTGACCACCCGAGCGATCCTCGCATGCCATGACTACCCGCCGTCGCTCGCGCGCGCGCTCGGCGAGGTGTGCGCGGCGATGGCGCTGCTTGCCGGCGCGATCAAGTTCGAAGGGCGGGTAATCGCGCAGTTGTCGGGAGGCGGCCCGGTGCGGCTGCTCGTGGTCGAGTGCGACCGCGGCGCGCTGCGCGCCACCGCGCAATGGGACGCGCCGAGTGTCGCCGCGCTGGGCGACGACGCGAGCCTGGCCGACCTCGCCGCGGATGCCGGTGCGCGCCTGTCGCTGACGCTCGCGCCCGACGAAGGTCCGTCGTACCAGGGTATCGTCGCGCTTCAGTCGGCCAGCGTCTCGGCGATGATCGAGCACTACCTCGCGACTTCCGAGCAGGTCGCGAGCCGGATGCGGCTCGAATTCGACGACGGCGCCGCAAGCGGCGTGCTGGTGCAGCGAATGCCCGGCGCGAGCCCCGACGACGATGCCGCATGGCAGCGCGCGGTCACGGGTCTTTGCGCCGCGTCGGCCGCCGATCTCGCACCCGGAAAGCCCGCGCATGGCGTGCTCGCCATCGCGTTTGCTGCTGACGACCTGCGGCTTATGCCGGCGACCCCGGTCGAATTTCGCTGCAAGTGTTCGGACGCGCGCGTCGCCCGCGCGCTGCGCATCGCCGGCCGCGACGAAATCGAAGCCGCGATCGCCGAACGCGGCGACGTCGAAGTCGTCTGCGAATTCTGCGGCAAGCGCTTTACGTTCGCTCCGGAAGCCGCCCGCGCGCTGTTCGACGCCGCACTTTCTCCCCATCACTGACATGAGCCTCTACACACCTTCTCACTTCAAGGCCGGCGACCCGGCGGCCGTCGCGCGCCTGATCGACGACGAGCCATTCGCCACGCTGATCACGCCGAACGATCCCGAGCCCGCCGTTTCGCACGTGCCACTGCTGCTTGAGACGGGCAGCGGGGAGCCGGCGCACGGCACGCTGGTCGGCCATTTCGCGCGCGCCAATCCGCACTGGCAACATGCGCAGCGCGCGGAGTCGATCGCAATCTTCCACGGCCCGCACGCGTATGTGTCGCCGTCGTGGTACGCCGAGCCCGCGAAGGCGGTGCCGACCTGGAACTACGTCACGGTGCACGCGCTCGGCACGCTGGAGGTAATCACCGACCCCCTGCTGACGCGTGCGGTGCTCGACCGGCTGGTGCGGCGATTCGAGGGCACGCGCGAAGCGCCGTGGACGCTGGCACTCGGCGATCGCGAGCGCGACGCGATGATCGGCGCGATCGTTGCGTTTCGGATGCCGATCCGCCGCCTCGACGCCAAGTTCAAGCTGTCGCAGAACCGCTCGACCGCCGATCGCGAGCGCGTCATCGGGGGCCTTGCTGCCGAACCGTGGCCCGAGGCGAACGCCACCGCCGACTGGATGCGCCGTTACGCGCTGCCCGCCACGCACGGCGACGATGCCAAAGCCTGACGCCGAGGCGGGCAGGATCCGCCTCGACAAATGGCTGTGGGCCGCTCGCTTCTACAAGACGCGCGCGCTCGCGGTGCAGGCGATCACGGCGGGCCAGGCGCGCGTCGACGGCGTGCGCGTCAAGCCCGCGCATCCGATGCGCATCGGCGAGCGGGTGAGCGTGAGGAAGTCGGGAATCGTCGTCGAAGCCGACGTCACGGCGCTGTCGGACCGGCGGGGCAATGCGACGCTGGCGGCGCTGCTCTACCGCGAAACCGAGCAAAGCGTGGCGGTGCGCGAGCTGTTCGTCGCGCAGCGGCGAGCCGAGGCAGAGGCGTCGCCGCGCTTTGCCGGGCGTCCCACCAAGCGCGAACGGCGCAAGCTCGAGGATTTCCTCAACGAACCGTGAGCGGCGCTCAGCACAAGCGCGCGTTGGCGAAGTCGAGCAACAGCTCGGGCTGGCGATAGCCGCGCAGCACCAGCCAGACGATCAACGCGGCGATGAGCAGTCCCAGCGAATGCGCGACCAGCCGCCGTGAAGACCAACGGCGGCTCGCGCCCATGCGCTCGCCGCCGTCCGATGGCAAACCGTTGCTGTCGCGCGCGTTCATCGCGCAAAGCTTACGCCCGTTGCGATTCCCCCGGCAAATTGCCGACATGCGACACGGTGGCCGGCGTGGAAATGCCCAGTTCGCGCATCACCGCCATCACCGAGCTGAAGTCGACGGCCGTGCGCACGTCCGCAATCGGCTTGGCGAGAAGATTGACGGCGCGGCCGCTGACCATCAGCGGCAGCCCGCCGGTGAGCGTCGTGCGCAAGCCGCGGATTTCCTGCCCCGCGATCTTGCCCGAGATGCCGCGATCGAACAGCAGCACGACCAGCGCAACCTTGTACGCGCTGGCGGCATCGGCGATCTCCTGCGCCGGCACGCCGGCACCCAGCGTCAGGCAATTGATGCCTTCGGTGAACAGCAGCAGCTCGAGGATCGCGAGTCCCAGCGTATTGGGATCGTTGGGAGGCGTGGCGAGCAGGATCGGACGCGCGTCACGCACCGGGCGCACCAGCCGCGTCACGTCGCGCAACAGCCGTTGCGCGAGATCGACGAAGCGCAGCTCCTGGAAATTCTGCATTTCCCCGCGCACCACGCGCTCGTGCACCGCCTCGTTGAGGGGGATCAGCGTTTGCTCGAGGAACTTGCGCATGCCCTGTCCCACCAGCAGCTTGGACAGGTGGTTCTGCAGTTCGCCGATGCGATGCTCGGACAGCAGGCGCACCGCGGATTCGATCTCGACGGGCAGCGGTGCCGGTTCGGCAATGGCCAGTCCCAGCATCGATTGCAGTGCCGATTCGGCGAGCGGGACCACGGCGCCTGCACGCCAGCCTTCCGACAGCAGCTGCTTGATCAGCTTGAGCCGCGCAACCTGGTCCGGCGGATAGACGCGATCGCCGAAATGGTCACGCAACGGCGAAGGAAAGCCGTAGCGGCGCTGCCACATGTAGAGTTGTTCACGGCGCAGCCCGGTGCTGCGCACGACCTCGCGGATATGCAGCGCGCCGTGCGAATCGGAGCTCGCCTGCTCATCCTTGCCGACGATGGCCGCGACGATTTCGCGGCGGCGCGTAGGCGCCTTGATCAAAATGCCCATATCTGTCCTTCCCGTCCGAAAATTGTCACCGCAGCGTCATCAAGATGTGCTGCACAAGTATAAACGAGTCCCCTCGGTTGTTCCGGGGTACGTAGCGGCCGCACTAAGCTGTGCTACACGGGACGTACGTTGCACGATGCGTGCCAAAGCGGACAAGCGGCCTTGTCGGCCCGATGCGATTGGGTGATGATCGCTCGCAACGGATGACGAAGTAGCGACGGCGGTTGCCATTGCGGCTGCCATGGCGGTTGCCATATAGACCGCCCTTTTTTTTAATGCAGGCCGGTGCGCCATTCCTCGGCCGTTGGCGCCAGAATGGCCGGCGTGGGGGCAACCCGGGACGAAAACTTCGGGCGAGGACGATGTTCGGATTCGGCAAATCGACGAAGGAACCGCTGGCGGACGTCAAATCGGCCGAGCGCTGGCTCGCCGGCTTTCCGGGCAACGACCCGCTCGCGGTGCACGCCGAATTGTTGAACGAGCTCGGCCGTGTCGGCGAGCGCAACACAAAGCGCACGCCGGCGATGCTCGACGCGGTCTTCTACGCGGACGCGCATACCGAGGACCTGCGCGAGGCGCTGACCAACCAGTACATCGAGCACGCGAGCCGCAGCTCGAAGCTCGAGAACCAGCTGTGGTCGGCGCTGTTCGACCTGACCCAGGCGTTCCTGCTCGCCTACCAATCCTTCTCGCGCGAGATCGCCGATCACGCGCAGAGCAACAAGTGGCAGTCGCTGCTGCTGGAGCTGGTGGCCCGCCAGGTGCTGCACCTGAAGCTCGATGCCAAGACGCGGCTGTATCGCTTCGAGCAGTGGATACCTGCCAAATGGGGCGAGCTGCACGCGTTGTTCGCGCTTGCCTGCTCGCGCCAGATCGAACGCCAGTCGGTGACGCTCGCGCGCGGCGGCCAATCGACGACGCTCGAACAGGAATACCTGCAGGCGCTGATGCTGCAGGTCATATACGCCGGCAACCTGACGCCGCGCCACCTCGACTGGGTGTGCGAGCAACTGACCGAATGGTGCACGTCGCTGCGCCTGACACTCGAGCCGTCGTCGATGACGTCCTTCTACATCGACCTCGCGTCGCGCGAAGGCCTGCGCCGGCGCAACCCGGCGCCGCTCGAAGGCCGCGTGCTGTTCCTCGACACCCGGCCGCTGCACGCGATACTCAAGCAGAACGTGATGGTGGTCGAGCAGAAGATCCGCCACCAGCCGCTCTCCGAGCGCACGCCGCGGCGCACCGAGCAGCTCGGGCTGCTCAACAAGCTCGCCGCGCAGGTCGATCCCGAGTTCAAGCCGTTCGCGCGCCGCGGCGAACGCTCGGCCGCGGTCGGCACCGTCGACGCGATCGTCGGCTTCGCGCGGATCGCCGCGTTCCTGCGCGAGGAGGAACGCGACCCGGTGCCGCAACTGGACGCCGGCAAGAGCTATGACGGCTCGATGGAAATCGCCGTGTTCGGGCGGATGCGCAACGAAAGCGACCGGCGCGTCCAATTCGCGCGCCAGCGCCTCGCCAAGTACGCGCCGCCGGGCGGGCCGTGGGACGTCAAGGATGCCTCGCAAACCGGATTTCGCCTGGCCGCACCGATGAGCGTCGCCGACGCCGTCACGCTGAACACGCTGGCTGCGATACGCGCGCAGGGTCAGACGCTGTGGACACTGGGCATCGTGCGGCGAATGCGCAGGCTCACCACCGACCGTGCGGAAATCGGCCTGCAGGTGATCGCGATCGCCGTCACCGGCGTGGACATGATCGAGCACCGCCGCCACGGCTCCGACGACTATTCGATCGATGGCGAGCCGTCGACGATCAGCGGCCGCACTTTCCAGGGCCTGTTCCTGGCGATGCGCAAGCGTGCGGGCGAGAATGCCGTGCAATCGGTGATCGTGCCTGCGGTCGAATACCAGCCGACCAAGCGCTTCAAGGTCGTGACCGCGAACTCGATCCATCCGATCCGCTTTGGCCGGCTGATCGAGCAAATGTCCGACTGGGTATGGACGACGATCGAGCCCGTCGGCATCGATGCGGGCAACAGGCCGTTCGCCGCCGGCGGGACGACCGTCACCGGCACGCCCAAGGCCTCCGCGGCGTAGCGCGGTCCCGGACCACCGGGGCCTACGTAGCGCGGTTCGGGCTCCCGCGGCGCAGCGCGGTCCGTTCGCGCGTTGCGGCGGCGTGGCGCGAACCCCATAGTCGAGGGTCGCGAATGCGTGGCGGGAGCGTTAGTGGCGTCGCCGCATTCGCGGCATAATCGTGAGTTCATCGCACGCCGCGAAAATGCGCATCGCCCATGCCGCAGGCCGGATTTCCCGCCAACTCCGCAGTCCACAGCGTCGATCGCTACGCCGAGATCCGCGCCGCGCACCGGTGGCAGATTCCGCAGGCGTTCAACATCGCCGAGGCCTGCTGCCGCCGATGGGCCGATGACCGCAGCCGCTTGGCGCTGTACTGGGAAGACGAGTCGGGCGAGCGCTCTGCGCATACGTTCTTCGACTTGCAGTCCGATGCCAACCGGCTGTCGAATGTGCTGGCCGCACAGGGCGTGCGCCGCGGCGACAAGGTGGCGATCCTGCTGCCGCAACGTCCCGAGACCGCGATCGCGCACATCGCCGTCTACCAGATGGGCGCGGTCGCCGTGCCGCTGTCGTTCCTGTTCGGCGCCGAGGCGCTCGAATACCGGCTGGCGTTCAGCGGCGCGTCGGTCGCGATTGTCGATCCGCAATCGTGGCCCAACCTCGCGCCGATACGCGAACGCCTTCCGGGCTTGCGACAGGTCATCGGTGTCGCCGGCGTCGACGCCGATGGCGTCGACGATTTCGCGGCGTTGCTGGCACCCGCCTCGCGACATTTCGACGCCGAGACCACCGACGCGCGCGATCCCGCGCTGATCGTGTTCACCAGCGGCACCACCGGCCCGCCGAAGGCCGCGTTGATGCCGCATGGCTGCCTCGTCGGAAACCTGCCCGGCTTCACGCATTCGCACAACGGCTATCCGCAACGCGGCGACCTCTTCTGGTCGCCCGCCGATTGGGCGTGGACGGGCGGGCTGATGGACGCGCTGCTGCCGGCAATGTATTTCGGCCAGCCGATCGTCGGCTATCGCGGCCGCTTCGATCCCGAGCGCGCGTTCCGCCTGATCGAGCGCTACCAGATTCGCAACACCTTCCTGTTTCCCACCGCACTCAAGCTGATGATGAAGGCGTATCCTGCGCCACGCGACGTGTTCGACATCCGCCTGCGCTCGATCATGAGCGCGGGCGAGGCGGTCGGCACCACGGTGTTCGAGTGGGCGCGCGACTCGCTCGGCGTCACCATCAACGAGATGTTCGGGCAGACCGAAATGAACTACATCGTCGGCAACTCGCACGAAGCGTGGCCCGCCAAGCCCGGATCGATGGGCCGCGCGTATCCCGGGCACCGGGTGGGCGTGATCGACGACCGTGGCAACGAAGTCGCCCCAGGGCAATCGGGTGACGTCGCGCTCAACCGGATCGCCCCCGATGGCACGCCCGATCCGGTGTTCTTCCTCGAGTACTACAAGAATCCCGCAAGCACCCGCGACAAGTGGAGCGGCGACTGGTGCCGGACCGGTGACGTCGCGCGCATCGACGCTGACGGCTACCTCTGGTACGAAGGCCGCGCCGACGACATGTTCAAATCGGCGGGATACCGGATCGGTCCGTCCGAGATCGAGAATTGCCTCGTCAGGCATGCGGCTGTCGCCAACGTCGCCGTCGTCCCCTCGCCCGACGACGTCCGCGGCAACGTGGTCAAGGCGTTCATCGTGCTCGCTGCAGGGTACGCGCCCTCGGACGCGCTGGTCGAGGACATCCAGGGCCACGTACGCAGGTTTCTCGCACCCTATGAATATCCGAAGGAAATCGAATTCCTCGACGCGCTGCCGATGACGACCACCGGCAAGGTGCAGCGCAAGGTGCTGCGCGAGCGCGAACTAGCGCGCAAGGCCGCGCTGCAAGGCACGCAGTGATGAGCACACATCGGCTGTCGCTGTCGATCGACGCACGCGCCTTCGCCATCTGCCGGCTCGCGCCCGACGCGCCGCTTCCCGAATGGGCGCTCGCGGCGCCGCACTATTCGATCACGCGCACCTCCGAGGAGCTTTCGATCGTCGTGCCGGAGCCATTTGTCGCCGTCGACGTGGTGGCGAGTCGCGGCTGGCAGATGATCCGGTTCGCCGGCCCGATGCCGCTCGACCAGTCCGGGATCCTCGCGAGCGTCACCGCGCCGCTCGCCGCCGCGCGCGTGGCGATCTTCGCGATGGCGACGTACGACACCGACTACATTCTGATCCCGTCGGCGCAGCGCGGGCCCGCGGTCGCAGCACTCGAAGCCGCGGGACACACCATCAGCACCGCCTACTGAAGCGGCGCGCCACGGCGCACGCGGCGCGATCGCGATTGGCGGGGCAATTCCGGCGACGCCGCATTTTGCACGGCGGGCGCCGCGCCCTTCTTTGTACTGCCCGGGGCGCGATGCGCAGTCGTGCCGACGCGGTTGCGAAATCGCGGCGCTGCTCGTCAGACCGATCGCGGCGTGCGCATGCGCTCGAGCAGTCGCCGGTGCATCAGCACCCACACCGCTGCCGGCGCGACCGTCGGCAGGATCAGCGCGCCGAACTGGTAGGCGAATGCGATCACCTGGCGGTCGCCCAGCGAAAAACCCGTCTGCGTGGTGACGAGCGGCCCGGCCGAGAACGCGATGTTCTTGAGGAAATCGGCGAGCACGCCCCAGCCAACGAGCGGCAGCAGCACGACGATGCCCTTGACGAGCTTGCGTGGCCAGCCCGTTTCGCGTGCCGCCAGCGTCAGCGCCGCGAACATCGGCATCCCGTACGAATACAGAAGCGCGTTGACGTCGACGCTGATCGCGCCCGCGCCCGCCGCGCTTCCGGGACGCAACGACGTGACGAACGTGATCACCGATGCGTGCTGCTCGACGCTGCGCACGATGTCCGGGAATCCCACGCGGGCCACGGCGTCGACGATCAGCTTGACCGGAAACGTGAACAGCGGTCCGGCGAAGTACCACAGCGCGAACGTCAGCGGCAGGAAGCCCAGCGTCGCGACGACGAAGCGCGGCAGCGTGCCTTTCAAGCCGCGGCGACCGCCGCGCCGGCGTCGGGGGGATCGCCGCGGGAATGATCGTCGCGCGGCAACGTGCGCACCCACACCAGCCAGACGATCAGCACGTCGAGCATGATCAGCGCCTGCCAAACGTACAGGTGCGCCCATTCGAACCACGTTCGATTCCATTGCCCGAGGTAGAAGAGGCTGATCACGCGCACGACGTTGAGCCCCTGCACCGCAAGCGTGCCCACGGCGAGCCCGACCAGCTTGTTCCTCCACGGCGCCGGAAAGGCGAGCATCGCCGCGAGCAGCACGATCGTCGCCTCGACGCCGTTGCAGCCGGCTTCGATCGACACCGCGAACCCGTTGGCCGTGCTGCGGATGATCCGGCCGGTGGCGACGACATCCGGGTCGAACAGCGTGACCAGGTAGGTCGAGATGCGCGCGAGCGCCACCGTCCACGGCTCGACGAACCACGCTTGCGCCGGCGGCGTCAGCTCGAGCCCGAACAGCGCGGCCTGTAGCACCAGGAAAAGGATGAAGAATCGCAGCACGGCGCAATTCTAACCGCAGCGCGCAGCGCCCGGAGTCAGGCGCGCGCCAGCGGGGGATTCTGCGCGAAACAATGGCGCTCGTCGTCGGCGATCGACTCCGCGAGCTTGCGTTGCCGGCGCGAACGCGCGCGGGCGGAGCGCGCTCAAGTCGCGTCCGGGTCCGCGGCGTCCGCGGCGCAGCGTGCAGCGAGCCTGCGATATTGCTCGAGTATCGCCGATGCTACCGCGGGGCCCGCCTCGAGTGCCAGCTCTTCGTCCGATCCACGCTGCTTGTGCAGTGTGCCGTCGAGGAAACGGTCTACCTCGGCACCTCGCACGACGTCGAGCGGCACGTCCAGGCGTCGCGCGACGCGGGTGATGACCGCGCGCCAATCCTGCAGCAGCATTTCGTAGTTCATGTGCAGCACCGGCGCATCGACGGTGGCGACGAAGTCCTCCACATGGTCCATAAACGCACGCCACAACGCGAGGCCGGCCTGAAGGGTGCCGCCCCCGCCGGCCCGCAGCGACTTGGCCACTGCGAGCGGATGACGGACGCTGACCACATAGCCGGGCCGGTAGCCATGATCGGTGAGGGCCCGATGCCACGCCGGACCCAGTGCGCAGATGCGCGGGTCCTTGATCAGTATCAGCGGCGCGTCGTGGTAGACCTCGCGCAGGATCGCGCGCGCATCGTCCCGGAATTCTTCAATGACGGGACCTTCGTCGGGCAACTTGAAGTCGACGCGATTCCACTTGCCGCCGAGTTGCTCCATCAGCCGCGAATCAAGATCCGTCACGTCCTCGGTTTCCCAGAAACCCGTGGGGTTCAACCCCATCTGCGGCGAGTGCACGGCCTCGGGCAATAGCGCGCCGCACAGGTTCAGCGCGCGCGTGAGCGCCGACGTTCCGCTGCGATACACGCCAAGCACGACAATCGCCCGGCGCTGCGCGTTGCGCAATCCGGCGACGATCGCGGGCGAGCGCCGCGACGCCCGCGCCTCTTCACGGAACGATTCAACGAGCGACTTGAGGACCGGGACCGGGACATACCTCCCGCGGTTATCGTTGAGCAACCACCGCAGCACGACGTTGCGATGGTGCGGCTGCCAGGGCCCCAGTAGATTTGCCGTGTCGTCCCGGCCGGCCAGCGCTGCGGCCACCAGTTCCTCGGGAATGCGGGCGGCGTCTGCCACGGACACCGAAGTCGCCGCCGTCCCGGGCAGGTACAGGAGATCGTCGACTACGACAGGCTCAACGCGCATTGCCGCACGGACACGAAAATCCCAGCCTCGTTCAGCGCCCGTGTCGCGGAAACCTCCGAGCGACAGGAAGAAGTCGCGCGGCACGAAAAGATTGTCGGCGGCCTTCGCCGCGTCCCGCGTCAGCAGCGAAAAGCCGGGCGTCAGCGCATCGGGGACGGCGAGCGACGGAGCGGCGTCGGGCGCACCGCCGCTGGCGGCGGGAACGGACGCACCGCCGCCGGCGGCCGGAACGGGCGCTTCTTCCTGCATGCGCGAATAGCCCCACAGCACCTCCGCGCGACCCATGGCTTCCAACATGCGCTCGATGCGCTCCGGCGCGAAGCGATCCCCTCCGGCCAGGAATGCGAGCCAGGGACCCCGCGCCGCGCGCGCACCGGCGTTCGCGGCTGCAGCTGCCGACGCCATCGGCATGCTGAGCACCTGGACCGGGAACGGAAAGCTGGCCGTGATGTCGCCGAGGTCGGCAGCGCGCGTGTCGCCAACACCGGTGTCCACGATGACGAGATCGATATCCAGGAATGTCTGGACGGCCAACGACGCGCTCGACTCGCGCCATTGCACTTCATCGGGCACCGTCATGACGACGCTGACATGCGCGTGCACAGGTGCCTCTCGCCGCCGCGCGATCTCCCGCTCGCGGTACGCAGCGATCAGCGCCTGTTGCGGCGGGTTGGCCCGCGGCGACAGCATCGTGGAGAGGACGCTTGCAAGGTCGGCACGCACGATGTGCGCCTGCCATCCGGTGCGCTCGGCGGCTTGCGCGATATATTCCATCGCCTCGTGGCGGCGGAAACGATCGTTCAGGACGGCGCCCAGCAGATGCAGCGACGCTGCATCGTCGGGGTCGGACGCGATGGCCTCTCGATACAGCGCTTCCGCCCTCGCCAGCGATCCTGCGCGATGCGCTTTCACCCCCTCCAGGTGCAACTGTGAAGGACCCGCGCGCGGCTGCCACGTCGGAACCTCCGCCGCGCGCGGCCCCGCATCGGCGGAACGCGCGTCGAGCAACCCATGGCAATGCTTGTATCGCTTGCCGCTGCCGCAATCGCAGGGATCGTTGCGGTTCACGATGCCGGTTTGCTGCACATTTCATCCAGCAGGCGCCGGTGCGGCAGCACCCGCAACACCGCAGGGGCCACGGCTAACAGGATCAACGCAACCGAACCGGTAGCAAAGCGTGAGGGATTCCCGCGCCGCCTGGAGCGCGATGAAAAAGGAGGAGGAAGCGGACCACGGCGCAATTCTAACCGCAGCGCGCGGCGCCCGGCGTCAGGCGCGCGCCAGCGCGGGATTCTGCGCGAAGTAGCGGCGCACGCCGTCGGCCATCGACTCGGCGAACTTGCGCTGTTGGCGCGGGTCGCGCAGCTTCTTCTCCTCGTCGGGATTGGAGAGGAAAGCGGTCTCGACCAGGATCGACGGAATGTCGGGCGCCTTCAGCACCGCAAAACCGGCCTGCTCGACCGCGCCCTTGTGCAGCGCGTTGATTTCCTGCAGCTCGTGCAGCATGTAGCGCCCGGCCTTCAGGCTGTCGTTGATCTGCGCCGTTTGCGACAGGTCGAGCAGCGTACGTGCGACCAGCGGATCCTTGACATCGAGGTTGACCCCGCCGATCAGGTCGGCGGCGTTTTCCTTCTGCGCGAGCCACTTGGCCGCCGCCGACGTGGCGCCGCTGTCGGACAGCGCGAACACCGACGAGCCGCGCGCGCGCGCTTCGCGAAACGCGTCGGCGTGGATCGAGATGAACAGGTCGGCGTTGACGCGGCGCGCCTTTTGCACGCGCTGCGCGAGCGGTACGAAATAGTCGTCGTCGCGGGTCAGCATCGCGCGCATGTTCGGCTCGGCGTCGAGCAGCTTCTTGAGGTGCCGGCCGATCGCCAGCACGACATCCTTTTCGCGCGTGCCGCGCGCGCCGATCGCGCCGGGATCCTCGCCGCCGTGGCCGGGGTCGAGCGCCACGGTAACGGTGCGCGGCGCGGGTTTCGGGGGCGCGTTGCGCTTGCCGGGTTGCGGCAGCGACTTCGCCGCGGCGGCGGGCGTGTCGCGATGTTTGCGCGCTTCGCTTTCCAGCAGCGCCATCAGCGGATCGGGCGGCGTCACCGGATAGATGTCGATCACCAGCCGGTAGCCGTATTCGGCCACCGGCGTCAGCGCGAAGATCTGCGGGTTGACGTCGCCCTTCAGATCCATCACCAGCCGCAGTGCATTGCCTGTCTGCCGGCCGACGCGAATGCCCGCGAGCCAGGGATCGCGTTCCTGCGTGCGCGAAAGGGCGGCGGCGATCGCCGACGACATGTCCGCGTCTTCGAGATCGAGCACCAGGCGCTGCGGATTCTTCAGCACCAGCATCCGGTGCGCGAGCGGCGTCGGGGATTCCAGGATCACCCGCGTATAGTCGTCGGCGGGCCAGACGCGCGCCGATGCGATTTGCGCGGCTGCCGCAAATGCCGACGGCATCCACGCACAGGCAGCGGGCAGCAGCGCAGCGCGCAGGATGCGCCGGCGCATCACCGAGATTTGCACTCGGCGCGTCATGTCCTTCGTTTCGGAACGCGCGACGGAGGTAGAGCCACGCTACGCGACGAAGGTAGAGCCACGCTACGCGACGGAGGTAGAGCCACGCTACGCGACGGAGGTAGCGCCATGCTACGCGACGGGGGTAGAGCCACGCTACGCGACGGGGATATGGCCGCGCGGCGTGGCGTGGCGCGCGTCACGCGAGCGCTGCGTCCATCGCGTCCACCGCGCGGTGGCCAGCGGCGGTCGTCGTGGTCGCCGTCAGCCTGCGCCCGGGCGTGCCATCGGCGTGCGTCTCCAGCATTAGCGAAACGTCGGCCTGCGGCAGCAACTCCGCGACTTTTTCCGGCCACTCGCAGAGACACAATGCGTCGTCGCGAAAGTATTCGGAGAACCCCGCCGTTTCCCATTCGACTGGATCGGCGAACCGATAAAAATCAAAGTGATACAAGTATAAGCTCGAAAATTGATAATGTTCAACCAATCCATAGGTCGGGCTCTTCACCGCCCCCGCGTGACCCAGCCCCCACAACACGCCGCGCGCGAGCGTCGTCTTGCCCGCGCCGAGGTCGCCACGCAGCGCCACCAGCATTCCACCGTGAAGTGCGGGCGCCAATGCACGCCCGGCACGTTCCGTCGCAGATGCATCGGCGAGTTCGAACCTTCGGGTATTCATTCGCGTGATCATGCGCGCGCCACACCCGCGGCGCGCGTGACGGCTGAACACAGGTGAGCACGCACCCGTCGCCGCCGGCTGCCCAGCAACATCCCGCCGCAATGCGCGATTGGCATGCGCTCGCGCAAGCGATCTGCGGCTGGGGGCGTGAAATGGGCTTTCAGTCGGTGGGGATCGCCGATACCGATCTTTCGCGCGAGGAAGTGCACCTGGTCGAATGGCTCGCGGCGGGTCGTCATGGCGGCATGGATTATATGGCGCGCCACGGCGTGGCTCGCGCGCGCCCCGCCGCGCTTCGCCCCGGCACGATCAGCGTGATCAACGCGCGCATGAATTATTGGCCGGGTGGCGCGCGCGACGCGCAATCGGTGCTCGACGATCCCGCGCTCGGATATGTGTCGCGCTACGCGCTGGGCCGCGACTATCACAAGGTGCTGCGCGCGCGCCTTGCGGCGCTGGCCGATCGCATCGCCGCCGAAATCGGGCCATTCGGCCACCGCGTGTTCACCGACAGTGCGCCGGTGATGGAAGTGGCGCTGGGCGCCAAGTCGGGACTGGGATGGCGCGGCAAGCACACGCTGCTGCTGACGCGCGACATGGGATCGCTGTTCTTTCTCGGCGACATCTTCACCGACCTCCCGCTGCCGCCGACCGACGCGATCAGCGACCATTGCGGCACATGCCGCGCGTGCATCGACGTCTGCCCCACGCAGGCGATCATTGCGCCCTACGAGCTCGACGCGCGGCGCTGCATCTCCTACCTTACGATCGAGCATCACGGGGCGATTCCCGAGGCGCTACGGCCGCTGATCGGCAATCGCATCTATGGCTGCGACGACTGCCAGCTCGTCTGTCCATGGAACCGCTTCGCCAGCGCCGCGGCGGAAATGGACTTCAGCGTGGTGCGCAACGGCCTCGATGCCGCGCAGCTGACCGAACTGCTGGCGTGGACGTCCGCCGAATTCGAGCAGCGCCTGGAAGGCAGCGCGATTCGCCGGATCGGTCACGAGCGCTGGCTGCGCAACATCGCCGTGGCGCTGGGCAACGCGCCGTATGATCCCGCGGCGGTGGCCGCGCTGCGCGCGCGCCGCGACGACGCTTCGGCGCTGGTACGCGAACACGTCGAATGGGCACTTGCCCAGCAGACGTCGCGCGAACGCGCGCAAGCGCCAACTTGACGCTACGACGGCGGGTACGATCAGCCGGCGAAATGCGCTGTACGCACGCCGAGCGTTAAAAAAACACCAGTGTCAGGCAAGCGTCGTCGCGCGCACGCCCGATCCCGCGAACGGCAGCAGCAGCGATTGCGCGGCCGGGTGCGGCGGTGCGTAACGGCGCAGGAATTCCATCAGCTTGTCACGATTGTAGCCATGGCCGCGCTCGAGCTCACCGGTCGGCTGCGAGTGCACGAGCCTGCCCTGCGCATCCAGCACGAACAGATGCGGGTAGCCGACGACCTTCGGCCACCGCGACAGCAACGTGTCGTTGTGATTGGACGGCGACCAGTTGACCTTGACGAGGACATAGTTGCGATCGCGCAATGCACGCGCTTCGGCATCTTCGTCAAAAAAGCCGTCGAGGATGTGACACCACTCGCACCATTCGCCGCCGACGTCGACCAGCACGTTCTTGCCTTCGCTGCGGGCGAGCGTCACAGCGGCGGCGACGTCGGCGCCGGCATCGCGCGTCGCGTCGAATTTCGTCGTGGCGGCGTGCGCCGGCCACGCGGCCGCCAGCGCCATCGTCGCCACCACGGCGACCAGCGACATCATCGATCTGCGCATCCGCGTCATCTCATCCCTTTGCGTGTCGTCTCTTCCCCGCGGCATAGTTGGCCGCGTGCCATTCTGTGCCATCGACTCTTCGCCGCTCGCATCGTCCGCCGCCTGTCAATCGTTGCCACCGACGCTTTGCCGCCCAGAATCCCCTTTCACCTGATCAGCTGGTTCATCGACACGATCGGCAGCATCACGGCCAGCACCAGTATCAGCACCAGCCCTCCCATGCCGACGATCAGTGCCGGCTGCACCAGCGCCGACATCCACGCGAGCCGGCGCTCCGCTTCGCCTTCGAGCTCGCTGGCCGCACGCTCGAGCATCGGCGTCAGCCGTCCGCTCGCCTCGCCGCTGGCGACGAGGTGCACCAGCACCGGCGGAAATACTTTTTGCTCCTTCAGCGCCCGCGCCAGCGGCACGCCTTCGCGCACCAGCGCCGCGGCGGCGTGCGCAGCGTCCTTGAGCGGCAGCATGCGCACGACATCGCTGGCGGCATCCAGCGCGCGCAACAGCGGAGTGCCGCTGCCGACCAGGATCGCCAGCGTGCTGGCAAAGCGCGCCGCGTCGAGGCCGCGCACCAGGCGCGCGAGAATCGGCGTGCGCAGCATCCACTCGTGCATGCGCCGGCGAAACGCCGCGCGCCGCCACGCGACCGCCAGCGCGACGGCGATCACCACGACGAGCGTCGCCCACATCCACCCGGTCGCGCGAAAGAACTCCGACGTGGCGATCAGCGCGCGCGTCAGCCACGGCAGTGCCTGGTGGCTTTGCTGGTAGACGGACACGATCTGCGGCACGACATAGACCAGCAGCACGCCGATCACGGCGAATGCGATCAGCGTCACCAGCACCGGATAGACGAGCGCCGCGATGAACCGCTGGCGCAGCGCTTCGCGCGCCTCGAGGTAGTCGGCGAGCCGCAACAGCACGTCCGGCAGGCGCCCCGACTCGGCGCCCGCGGACGCGAGCCCGCGGTACAACGGCGAAAACGCGCGGGGGTGGCGCGCGAGCGCGACGTGGATCGGCGCGCCCGCGGACACGTCGATGCGCACCGCGTCGAGCAGCTTCGACACGCGCGGCGCCTCGGCCTGGTCGGCGGCTGCAGCCAGCGCCGCATCGAGATTCATCCCCGATTGCGCGAGCGTGGCGAGCTGCCGCGTCGCGAGCGCCAGCTGCGGCGCGCTCAGCGCGAGGCCTTGCGCGGCGCTCGCAGGTGCCACGTCGACGGCGGTGGGTGTGAGCCCCTTGCCGCGCACCGCATCGCGCGCTGCGCGCGCGCTGTCGGCCTCAACCACGCCGCGTGCGAGCCGGCCCGAGGCATCGACCGCCTCGTAGCGGAAGGCGCTCATCCGCCGTCGCGGGTGACGCGCGCCAACTCGGCCAGCGACGTACTGCCGTCGGCAAGCCAGCGCGCACCGTCCCGGCGCAGCGATCGCATGCCCGCGACCCGCGCCGCCTCACGCAGCGCGAGCTCGCCCGCGCCGCCGTGGATCAGGTGCCGCAGCGGCTCGTCGACGACGATCAACTCGTAGACGCCGGTGCGCCCGCGATAGCCGGTGTCGTTGCACTCGTCGCAACCTTTCGGGTGATACAGCGTCGTCAACGCCGGCAGGCCGGATTGCGCCAGCAGCGCCCGCTCGCCCGCCGATGGTGCCGCGCTGACGCGGCACCAGGGGCACAGCGTGCGCACCAGCCGCTGCGCCAACACGCCGACGAGGCTCGACGACAACAGGTACGGCTCGACGCCCATGTCAGCCATGCGCGTCACCGCGCTGGCGGCGTCGTTGGTATGCAACGTGGCGAGCACGAAGTGGCCGGTCAGCGACGCCTGCACGGCGATCTGCGCGGTCTCCAGGTCGCGGATCTCGCCGATCATCACGACGTCGGGATCCTGGCGCAGGATCGCGCGCAATGCGCGGGCGAACGACAGCTCCACGCGCGCGTTGACCTGCGTCTGCGCGACGCCGTCGAGCGCGTACTCGATCGGGTCCTCGACAGTCATCATGTTCACCGAGCCGCGCGGCAGCCGCGACAGCGCCGCGTAAAGCGTCGTGGTCTTGCCCGATCCCGTGGGGCCGGTAACCAGCAGGATGCCGTGCGGCTCGTGGATCAGCGCGTCGATCGCCGCACGCGTGTCCTCGGCGAGCCCCAGCGCCTCGAGGTCGAGCTGCGCCGATTCCTTGTCGAGCATTCGCAGCACGACGCGCTCGCCGGCACCGGTGGGCAGCGTCGACACGCGCACGTCGACCGCCTTGTCGCCGAGCTTCAGGCTGATGCGCCCGTCCTGCGGCAGGCGCTTCTCGGCGATATCGAGGCTCGCCATGATCTTGAGGCGCGATACCAGCGCCGCGTGCAGCGCGCGCGGCGGCTCGAACACGTCGCGCAGCACGCCGTCGATGCGAAAGCGCACCACCGCGCGCGCCTCGTAGGGCTCGAAATGCAGGTCGGACGCGCGATCGCGCAGCGCCTGCAGCAATAGCGCATTGACGACGCGGATCACCGGCGCCTGTGCGTCGCCGCCTTCCAGCAGATCCTCGGTCGCCGGCAGCTCCTGCAGCAGGCGCGACAGGTCGCCGTCGCGCGCGAGATCGTCGCTGATCGCCGTCGCTGAGGTCGCGCTGTTATAGGCGCGCGCCAGCGCCGCGGCGAACTCGCCGGCGTCGACGACGCGCGTGGCGAGCGGTCGTTGCAACACGCGCCGCAACTCGGACAAGCCTTCGACGCTCGCGTCGGCGCGCATCAGCACGATCACCGCGTCGTTGTCCGCGTCATCGCCCGCGGCCAGCACGCCATGCGTGCGCGCGAACGCGTAGGGGATGCGCAGCGCGTAGGCTTGCGCGCGGCTCAGGTCG
The DNA here is from genome assembly GCA_041691615.1 of Pseudomonadota bacterium. Taxonomy (GTDB): domain Bacteria; phylum Pseudomonadota; class Gammaproteobacteria; order Burkholderiales; family Casimicrobiaceae; genus VBCG01. The sequence goes on along the minus strand of JBEPUI010000030.1, from coordinate 15,885 downwards.
TTCGCTTTGGCCATGGACTTCGCCTTCGCGGCAATGCGACGCGTGCTATTTGCCGACCGGATCCGGCGACTGCGGCGGCGGCGTCGCGCCGGCCGGCGTGTCGGGCATCGTTCCCATCGGCAGCGGCAGGATCGGCTGCTGCGCGGGATCGGTCCAGAAAAAGCGCGGCGGCATTCCCTGCATCTCCTGCTGGCCGCGCAGGTAATCGTATCGCTCGGAGGCGAGCCCACGACCGTCGGCGGCATCGCGCAACACGACCGGGCGCAGGAAGATCATCAGGTTGGTCTTGACGCGACGGCGTGCGTCGTAGCGGAACAACTGGCCGACCACCGGAATGTCGCCCGCGATCGGCACCTTGTCGCTGCCATCGTTGAACTGGTCCTGGATCAGTCCGCCGAGCACCGCAATCCCACCGTCGTCGACCACGACCGTCGAATCGAGCGAGCGCTTCTGCAGGATAGGTCCCGACAACGTTTGCGATTCGACGCGCGAGACTTCCTGGTAGAGATTGATGCGCACGCTGCCGCCCTCGGCGATCTGCGGCTTGACGCGCAGCAACAGCCCGACGTCCCGCCGCTCGATCGTCTGGAACGGCGTCACGGTGCTGGTGCTGCCGGTGTTCGCGTATTGGCCGGTGATGAACGGCACGTTCTCGCCGACGACGATGCGCGCTTCCTCGTTGTCGAGCGTCAGGATCGTGGGTGTCGACAGGATGTTGGCGTTGACCTGTGTCTCTAGCGCGCGCGCCAGCACCGACAGATTGGAAATGATGCCGAAGCCGGGGATGGAAATCGTGCCGCGGATGACACCGAGGTTGAGACCCTGTCCCGCGCTCCCGAGGTTGGCGGCGACGTCGAGGATGTTGCCGCCCGAGCCGCGGTCGTTGAAGTTGGTGCCGCCGATGACGCGCGTCTGCGTCGAGTTGGTGCCTGTCAGCGCCTGCCACTGGATGCCGAACTCGGCCGCCTTGTCCGCCGACACTTCGGCGATCAGAGCCTCGATGAACACCTGCGCGCGGCGCACGTCGAGCTTGTCGATGATGGTTCGCAGGTTGTTGTAGACCGGCTCGGGCGCCATGATCACCAGCGCATTGCTGGCGGGATCGGCGGAAATCGTTGCGCTGCCCGCGCTGAACGCATTGTTGCCGGACGACGCGGGCACGAATGGCGACGCCTGCGCCGACGGGGTCGACGGCGTCATTCCCGACGTCGAACCCGGGGAGGCACCGTTGCCAATGTTGGCGCCGCCGTTGACGGGCATCGCCTGCAGTCCGCCGGACGACGTGCTGCTGCTGTCCTGGCCCGTCAGCATCGAGCGCAGCGTCTGCGCGACCTTCACCGCCTCGGCGTTCTTCAGATAGACGATGAACATGTTGCCGCCGGCGCGGCCGGGTGTGTCGAGGTCCGCGACGAGCTGGCGTGCGCGCGCCGCGCGCGCTGGATTGTCCGAGCGGATCAGCACGCCGTTGGAGCGCGGGTCGGCGACCAGCGTCACGCGCTGGCTCGCGTCGATCGGCTGGCCGCTGCCGTTGTCGTTGAGAAGGCGGCTGACGGTCGCCACCAAGTCGATCGCCGAGGCGTTCTTCAGCGTCACCAACATCGGCTCGCCCACCGGCGGCTGGTCGAGCGACGCGACCACGCGGCCGATGCGCCGCAGGTTGTCCGCATAGTCGGTGATGATCAGCGCGTTGCTCGCCGGATAGGCAGCGATCGTGTTGTTCGGCGCGATCAGCGGGCGCAGCACGTTGACGAGCTGCACGGCCGACTCGTAGCGCAGCGTGATCACCTGCGTGACCAGGCGGTCGGCGGCGCCGCCGCCGCGCTCGGTGACCGGCGCGCCTTGCGTGCGCGCGTCGGTCTCACTGACGAGCTTGACGATGCCGTCGCCTTCGACGGCGACGATGCCTTGCATCCGCAGCGCGGCGAGCAGCGTCGGGTAGACCAGCGCCTTCGGCACCGGACGCGCCGACACGATGTTGATGGTTCCCTTGATCTTGGGATCGACGACGAAATTGCGTCCGGTTATCTCGGCGATCGCCTTTACCACGGCATCGATGTCGGCGTTGACGAAATTGAGCGTGACGGTGTCGTCGGCGGCCTGCGCCGGCGTCGCGCAGGCGGCGGCCAGCAGGCCCGCCGCGGCGATATCGCGCAGCACGCGCAGGGGGCGCGCGCCGGATTGCGCGAAGAACGCCAGAAATGTTTTGTAACTCATTGATTGCGAAAGCGCAAAGCCTGCCGTTTCGCATGAATATTCCGGCGCCGATGATAGCATGGGGTCGGCGCGGCAATCGCGTTTGCGCCGCCTCGCGCGAATCCACGGCGGCCTTATGCTGCATCCAACCGTCGACCTGATCGAATGAGGAGTTTTCCAATGCCCGCGTTCTTCGACCCCTTGGCCTGGCGCCGCCGTGCCGTGCTGGGAATCGCCCTGGTGGCCGCCCTTGGCGCCATTGCCGTTTCCCCGCAGCAGCGCGTGCTGGTGACCCCTGCGTTCGCGCAGGCGCCGGCCGCGAAGGACACCCCTGCGGCAAAATCCCCGGCGCCCAAGGATCCGGCGGTGAAACCCGCGCCGGCCGCCAAGTCGGCACCCGCGGCGAACGACGCCGGCGCGGGCGACGCCACCACCGGGGACGGCAACGATGCGGCCGCATCGGCGGCCCCCGCGGAGCCGGCGGCCCCCGCGGCCAAGCGCCGCACGCATGGCGCGTCGATCGGCGTCACGATCGACGACGACGACCACGTGCGCGTATCCGGTCTCGGGCCAACGCACGAATACGATTCGTTCGCCGATTTCGTCGATCGCGCACCATGGATCGCGGGCGGGTTCTTCTTCATCGTTCTGCTGGTCTTCCTGCTGCCGCTGATGGTGATCGTGCTGGTGCTCTGGTACAAGATGCGCAAGAACCGGATGCTCAACGAAACCATGCTGAAGCTCGCCGAAAAAGGCGTCGTGCCGCCGGCCGAAGCGATGGATGCGATCGGCGCGGGGCGTCCGCAGGCGGCGATCGCCGGCGGGGACACGACCGGCGCGCTGTACGCGAGGGCGCTACGCATCCGCGCGACGTCGGCGTGGTCCGACTTGCGCCGTGGCATCGTGCTGGTGGCCGTCGGGCTCGCGGTGCAGACCTGCTCGATGATCGACGACGGCGAAGCCAACGGCATCGGACTCGTACTGCTTTTCCTCGGCGTCGGCTACGTCGTGCTGTGGTATTTCGAGGGCCGCGCCCACCCGGTCGCATCGCGCTTGGATAGGGGTACTGACATGGGTACCGACATGGGTACCGACCGCACGCCATGATCGCGCTCCGGGTGCGGGGTCGTCCTCCCGCGAGCACGCGCCGCCAACCTTCACGACCGCGAAAGACGTCCCCTGACGCCCTCCTCCCCCGCTTCGACGCGGCCTCACGATGCTCCCGCGGCAGGCGGCACGATGGCGGACGATGCGATGCTGATCGCGCGGGTGGTGGGCAGCGGCGATCGCGCCGCGTTCGGCCAGCTCGTGCAGCGGCACCAGTCTTCGGTGCGCGCGTGCCTGCGACGGTTGTGCGGCGGCAACGACGCGCTGGCGGACGACCTGGCGCAGGAAACGTTCGTGTTGGCGTGGCGCAAGCTCGCCACGTTCCGCCAGGAAGCGAAGTTCTCGACGTGGCTGTACCGGATCGCCACCAATTGCTGGCTCGCGGATGCGCGCAAGACACGCGAAGTGCTGCTCGGCGATCGCGATGACGACATCGAGGACAGCGAGGACAACGCGATGAACACCGGCGCCCTGCATGCGCGCGACGCGAGCCGCGGCAGCACGCTCAAGCTCGACCTCGCGCGCGCGATGCTGACCTTGTCGGACGGCGAGCGCGCGGCGATCGTGCAGTGCTACGATAACGACTTGTCACACCAGGAAGCGGCGTACGTGCTGGATTGCCCGGTCGGCACCGTCAAGACGCATATCCTGCGGGCGAAGAAGAAACTGAAGCTGGCGATGGCCGGCTGGGAACAGGAAAGCGACGCATGACGCGACTTCAATCCGGCGCCGGCCCGGTGCAAGGGCCACAGGACGACTGGCTCGACACGATGCTGCGCAATGCCCGTCCTCCCGCCATCGACGACGGCGGATTTGCCGCGCGCGTGATGGCGGCGCTGCCGGCGGCGGCGGCGGTCGTCGCGCCCGCATGGCGCAAGCCTGTCGTCGCCACGCTGTGGACGTTCGCGCTGATCGGCATTGCGCTGGCGATGCCCGGTGCCGTGCTCGACGTCTCGCGCGATGCGTATCGGGTGTTCACCGCCTATCCGGTGTCGATTGCGCAGCTCGCCGTTGCGGTGGTGCTGGCGGCGACGGCCATGTGGACGGCCACCGGCATGGCGTTGCGATCGCAACTGGCCGGCGAGCGCTGACGCACGCAGGTCGCCTCCGCATGCAAAACAAAGGGCGCCCGCGGGCGCCCTTTTTTGCATTGCCATGTTCCGATTCGCCTCGACTGCCTGCGCTTCGCATTCGGATCGCGCGCCCGCCGCGATCGCACAAGCGCGACCCTGCGCGCGCTTTCAGTCCTTCAGCGAGAAATTGATTTCAACGAGCGCTTTGTAAGCGGCACCTTCCCCTGCACACTTCCAGTCGGAAAGCGTGCTGCGAACGACGCGTTCGAACACGCGCGGTGGCTCGGCCGACGTGATGTCGACGTTGGTCACGTTGCCCTTTTCGTCGATCGTCAGCACCGCCCTCACCTGGCCTTTTTCGACGCCGGCCTTGATCGCCTCGCGCGGGAACGACGGCTTTTCCATCACCCTGCACGACACGCCCTGGCGGATCGCGGGTTTCGGCGGCGGCGCTTCGACCACTGGTGCGGCGATCACGTTGGGCGTGACCGGCGGTGTGGGCGCGACCGCTGCGATCACGGGCTCGGTAACCGGCGGCGCCGGCGGCGGAATATCTGGCGGTGGCACGTACGGTTGCACCATCTGCACCTTGGGCGGCTCGACGATCCTCTTGATCGGCGGCGGCGGCGGCGGCGGCGGCACCTTGATCTCCTCGATGATCGTGGCGTTGAGCGGCTTCTTGATCACCTCGATCGCCTTCTGGCCGAGGCCCGTCAGCAATGCGTAGATGACGAACAAATGGAACAGGATCACGAACCCGATCCCGAGCAGGTGCCGTGTGGGATCCCTCTGCTGCCGTGCGAAATCCATGTTTGTGTGACTCCGTTGCCAAGTCCGGCGCGTTGCCAGCTACTCTTCGATGAACTGCTCGCTGCCGATGATGCCGATCTTGGTCAGGCCGAGTTTCTGCGCCGATGCCATCACTTCGGCAGCGGTGCCGTAGCGGGATGACTTGTCGGGTCGCAAGTGGATCTCGGGCTGTACCGGCTGGCCGGCGGCGGCCTTGATATGGTCCTCGAGCACCGCCCGGTCCGGCAGGAATTCGCCGTTCCAGTAGATCCTCGACGCGTCGTCGATGTCGATCTTCACGACCTCGGGCAGCACCGGCGGCGGCGGCGGATTGCCGGTAGGCAGGTTCAGGTTGACCGAATGCAGCTGGATCGGGATGGTGATGATCAGCATCACCAGCAGCACCAGCATCACGTCGATCAGCGGGGTCGTGTTGATGTCGATCATGACATCCATGTCGCTCGACCCTGATCCCACGTTCATAGACATAGACAGATTCCTCTTGCGCTCGCGCGGCGGCTCTAGGTTCCGGCGTTGCGCACCGGCGGTTCGGTGATGAATGCGATCTTGGAGATGCCGGCTCGCTGGCAGGCGTAGATCACGCGCCCGACGCCCATGTACCGGCCCGCGGCATCGCCGCGGATCTGCACCTCGGGCTGCGGCACCAGGATCGCCACCTTCTTCAGCCGGTCGATCAGCGCATCCGTCGTCTTCATCTGCAGCTCGTTCCAGTAGATGCGGTCGTTGACGTCCACCGAGATCGTGATGTTCTCGGGCTTGGTCTCGCGCACCTCGTTGCGTTCCTTGGGCAGCTGCACCGGAACCGAGTTGCGAACCACCGGCACGGTGATCAGGAAGATGATCAGCAGCACCAGCATCACGTCGACCAGCGGCGTGGTGTTGATCGCCGACAGGACTTCGTCGTCGCCGTCGGACTGGCCGACGTTCATCGCCATGATCTACGCCTTCGCCGCGGGCGCGGACAGCAGCACCGCATGCAGGTCGGCGCCGAATCCGCGAACGCGTTCCATCGCCGACTTGTTGCGGCGGATCAGCCAGTTGTATCCGAGCACGGCGGGGACCGCCACGGCGAGGCCGATGGCGGTCATGATCAGCGCTTCGCCGACCGGGCCCGCGACCTTGTCGATCGACGCCTGGCCGGCAATCCCGATCGCCGTCAGCGCGTGATAGATCCCCCACACCGTGCCGAACAGCCCGACGAACGGGGCCGTCGAACCCACGGTCGCCAGGAAGGCGAGACCATCCTGGGTGCGGCTTTGCACGTTGTCGATCGCGCGCTGGATCGACATGCTGATCCAGTCGTTCATGTTGACGTTGCCGAGCAGCCCTGTGTGCTTGTTGGTCGCCTCGAGGCCCTGTTCGGCGATGAACCGGAACGGGCTGCCGTCCTTCAGGCCGGCCGCGCCTTTCTGCACCGACGGTGCCGCCCAGAATGTCTTGTCGGCGTTACGCGCCTGACGGTTCATCTTCGCCTGCTCATAGACCTTGGTGATGATGATGTACCAGGAGCCCATTGACATGATCACCAGGATGCCCAACGTGATGCGCGCGACCAGGTCGCCGCCTTTCCACAGGGCTTCGAGGCCATAGGGGTTGTCGACGACCTCGGTCGCACGATCGGACTTGGCGACGGCAACGGGGGCAGGAGCGGCCGGCGCAACGGCGGTCGCGTCGGTGGCCGGGGGCGTCGCCGCGATGGGGGCCGCCGGCGCGGTGGTTGCCGGGGCCGGGGTTTGTGCCACGGCCGCTTGAGTCGCCAGCATTGCCGGCAGTGCCAGAACGACGACCGCGGCCAAAGCCGCCAGACGCTTCATGTTCAACATGTTGTCTCCACGCATTCGTTGATCATCCGAGAGATGAATTGACTGTATGTACTTTATCCGGCTTGGGCGCTACCGCGAGGCGCGCCCTTCGACCGATACCGGGTCACCCGTTCAGAGGTCCCGCCCCGTGATATGGAGCATGTCCTCGTGCCGGAATCCAGAAATCCGACGGCACCAAAGCCCGATGGCGATCAAGTCCGGCCTTCGGGCGGGCACCGTCAAAATATATTGGCCCCGACGCATCGGGGCCAAGCATCGCCGGAAAATCGGCGGATTCTACACCAACCGGACCGGAAGTCCATTGGCGACCCGGCAACGGCGCGCAACGGGCGCGGGGATGTGTTTGCGGCCCTGAACAGGCGCAAAAGCGTGCGCGGGGACGCGCATGGGCGGTGCCGCCGGTCGGCGCATTCGCAGTTTTGCGCCGCGATTTCACGCTTTCGTCGCATGCGCGTTGCCACGCACGGTGCGCATTTGCACAATCCAATCCAATCAAGGCCGACATGGATGCCTTTACGAGCCGCCGGTGAATCCGGATGAGCCGGGAACCGCATCCAATCGCCAGAGACCGACCCCGCAACATACCGGAGAATGAACATGAACGACTACCAATCGAAAACCCCGCGCTTCGTCATCGGCATGGCGGCGATTGCAATCACTGCCGCCACGATCGGCCTGTCGGTGATCGTTCCGGCCCGAATGGATTTCCGCAGCCAGGAAGTCCCGGTGCTCGCACAGGCCGGCGATACGCAACAGGCGCTGACGCAGCATGCCGGGAATGCGCCGCTCGTCGAATCGATCGACGTCTTCGGCGTGCGCGAACCCAAGCTCGTGACCGTCGTCGAGTCGCGCCGCGTGCAATTGAAGAACCGGATGCCCGGCTAGATTCCGAGCCCCGTCCGCAAGCCGCCGTCGCCGCGCCGTGTCACTTCACTAGCGGAAACGCCTGCGCGATGTCGAAGGCCTGGGTGGCGCGGATCTTCGATTCGAGTTGCATGTAACGCGCGACCTTGACGGCGGGTAGCGCGCGCATCAGGCGGTTGAACATCGTGCGTCTGGCCTTGATTTCCATCTCGTCGGCCGACAGCGTCTGAGTCGCGAGGCTCTTCGCCGCCAGGTTCGACATCGCCCTATCCCGGCTGAGAAGTGTTTCGGCAGCCACCGAGCGCTCCCGGCTCGCCATGTCGACGCTGCGCTGGTAGGCATCGTAGATCGGCCAGAATTTCTTGGCCTCGGCGTCGTTGAACGCCATCGTCGAGGCAACCAGCGCACGCTTGTCGGACTTCACCTGCTGGCGCAGCGCCTGCATGTCGGTGACGTCGGCAGCGGCCGACTGCGCATGCGACGTGCTCGCAATGGCCAGCGCAACCATGGCGGCAGCGATCAATCTGTACATAGAATTCCCCTCGAAAATCCGTCGGCGACGCGAGCCAAGGCGGTCTTTTAGCACACTTTGGTGCCGCACCGCACGGCGGGCAGCCGCCTACGCCGTGCAGCAGGCAAAAAAAACGGGGAGCGCGAGGCTCCCCGTCCAGTTGCTGCAGTGAAGTAGCTTACTTGAACGAATAGGTGACGCTGCCGTAGACGAAGCGCGCGCGCGCGTCGTAGTACGACGCATCGAAGCCGTAAACGAACGTGCCTTGGACATTCGACACCGGAGGGTTGGTGTCGAACAGGTTCTTGACACCCAGCGTCAGCTTCAGGTTCTTGAAGCCCGTGTAGCTGGTCTGCAAGTCCCACAGGCTCAACGTACCGACGCGACGCTGGTTGTAGAAGTAGTCCACGCCGAAGTCGACATAGCTGGTCTGGAAAGTGTTGCCCAGCGTCGTTGACCACGGACCCGTGTCCCACGTGACTGACGCGTACTGCTTGTAGCGCGGAATCACGCCCAGTCCGTTTGCACCGTACGCGTTGGACACGCCACCCGAGTAGCTGCCGTCGGTGTTCTGCGTGTTGTACTTGATGAAGTACGTGCCGTTGACATTGAACGCGAAGCTGCCCAACCAGCTCGTCGGCGTGCGATAGCTCAGCGTGGCATCGACACCCTCCATGTGGACGTTGCCCAGGTTCACGAACGTCTGCTGGATGTTCGTGATCGGGCCCGGAATGTTGGGGAACTGCGGCTGCACCGGACCGCGGGTCACATAGCTGCCGAAATTGTTCAGATTGCCCAGGATGGTCTGGGTGGACGGCCCGGTGCTGATCGCGTTCGACAGGTTGAGCTTGAAGTAGTCGAGCGAGAGCGAGCCACCTTGCACCGGCTCCCACACGCCACCGATCGTGACCTGGTACGAGCGTTCCGGCCCCAGGTTCGGATTACCGCCCAGCGTGACCGGGAACTGCGTGGTGCAGTCGGCCGAGTCGGCTGTCGTCGGGCAGCGCGTCGGATCGGTCTGGCCCGTCGCCGACACGCCCGTGATATGCGGCTGGTACAGCTCGTACAAGCTCGGCGCGAGGAAGCCCGTGCCGTACGAGGTCCGCATCAGGAACGTGGACGTCGGCTGCCAGCGCAAGCTGACCTTCGGATTGGTGGTGCTGCCGAAGTCGCTGTAATGGTCGTAGCGGACCGCGACGTTGCCTTCCAAAGTCTTGAGGATCGGCACGTTCAACTCGGCGTAGGCCGCCCAGATGTTGCGCGACTGATCCACCGCGCCGATGTTGCCGCCGTAGCCGGTCAGGTCGCCCGATGCCAAAGCGGCGCTGGGCGTCTGCACGAGGCTCTCGTGGCGGAATTCGGTGCCCACCGCCAGCGCTGCCATGCCGGCAGGCAGCTTGAAGACTTCGCCGGACGTCTTGAGGTTTGCGCCGTATTGCTTGGCCGTGCCCTCGAACGTGGTGCCGACGTACTTCGTATCCAGCAGCGCTTGCGCCGCGGCCCCGGTGTTGGCTCCGAACAGATTGATCGTGCCGCTATTGAGCAGCGGGAGAATACGCGAATAGAACACGAAGCCGTTGTTGACCTTTTCGTCGGCCTTCGACTGCGAGTAGAAGCCGCTCGCGTCCCAGTCCCAGTCCTTCCAGGCACCCTTGACGCCGAAGGTGATCTGGCCGTTCTCGTTGGTGTCGGTCGTATCCCGCATGCCGCACTCGACACAGCGATAACGGACGTTCAGCGGCGTGCCATCTATACCGGCCGCCCCGGCCAGGTCGTGCGGGTAGAACGGGCTGCTGGGCTGCAGCGTAATCCGGCCGTTGGGCGCGAAGTTGCCCGCGGCAAACAGTTCCGAGATGGGCGTCGGCTGGATGACAAAACGGGTTTCGTCACGTGAATACAACGCCGTGGCATAGGCCTGCCAATCCCGGTTGATCTGGAACTTGCCGGACGCCATGAAATTCCACAGCTTGTCGTCCGGGATGATCTCGACGCCCTTCATCTGCGAGGGGTCGAAGAAGCAGCCCGAACCCAGGATTGGCGGGTCCCTGAAGTTGGGGGTCACGCAAGGACCCGGAACGCCGATGCCGCCGGTGGTGATGTTGCCCGGGAAGGTGTTGCTCGAGAAACCGAACACGCCAATCGCCGGAATATACGAGTGGGCGGCGAAGTCGCGATCGCGGCCCTCCAGCGAATTCTGTTGCGTGTACGACAGCGACATCAACGCGTTGTAGCGATCCCTGGACAGGTCGCCAAAGCCGACGGTACCGCTGGCGATCCATTGGTCGGCGCCGCCGCCGCGGGTCGGTGCGCCGTACTGGACAAAAGCTTCCGCGCCGGTGTAGTCGGAGCGCAGGATGAAGTTGATAACGCCCGCGATGGCATCCGAGCCGTAAATGGCCGACGCGCCGTCCTTCAGTACTTCGACACGTTCGATGGCGGAGAAGGGGATGGTCGACAGGTTGACGCCTTCCGCCGCCGAGATGGCACCGCCGGTCGGGGAGACGCGATGACCGTTAATCAGGATCAGCGTGCGCTGGCCACCCAGGCCACGTAGCGAGGCGGTCTGATTCGAGAACGTGGTGGCGCCAATGACGTTGCCCAGCGACACATTGCCCGCGCTGTTGTTGGCCGTGATGAAATTCAATAGCTCCATCGCGTTCGACGCGCCGGTGCGCTGGATTTCCGAGCGCGTGAGCACCTGGACGGGAAGAGCACCTTCGCCTTCGACGCGCTTGATGTTCGAGCCGGTGACTTCGACCTTGATATCGGCTTGCTGTGCATATGCGACCGGGCTCAGCAGCGCCACGCTGACGCCGCCCCCCAGAACATAGGCGAGCGCCGTAGCAACCTTCTTGCGTTGAAACTTCATGTGAGACCCCCAGTAAGTGTGCGTTTCGCGGAACGAGAATGTCCGCTGGCAGCACGTGGCGTAACGTTACCGCACCGGGGTTTTGCCCTCCAAGCGATAACCGCGTTTGTTGCGAAAAATCGTGCGGGTTGTCGTAATTTCGCAAACGGCCTGCCTGAGGCGCGCACAGCGCCGCCGCGGGATTGCGGAAACGGGGGGAACAAACATGCAAATCCGGACCTTCCGTCGTCGGAATAAATTTGCAAGCGGTTGTATTTAAATAACTAATACGAAACGCGCAGAACGTCGTTTGTCAGATATACAAGGCGTCGGTGCCGAATGGGCTGCGAAACCCGTTGTTGCAACGCGACAAAAAAGGCGGGAAGCCCTTGTCGGGTTCCCACCCTGGTCTCGCGACCGCGCCCTTCTGCCTTCGAAGGGCTCGGTACCTGGATTTCCCGCTACTTGAAGGCGTAGCGCACGCTCCCGCCCAGCCGCGCGGCCTCCGCTAAAGGAAAAGGCCCGCAATTCGCGGGCCTTTTCTCACCACTGTTGCGTGCGCTTACTTGAACGAGTAGCTGACGCTGCCGTAGACGAAGCGGGCGCGCGGATCGTAATAGGACGAGTCGAAGCCGAAGATGAACGTGCCTTGAACATTCGACACCGGCGGGTTGGTGTCGAACAGGTTCTTGACACCCAGCGTCAGCTTCAGGTTCTTGAAGCCCGTGTAGCTGGCCTGCAAGTCCCACAAGCTCAACGAACCGACACGTCGCTGGTTATAGAAGTAGTCGAGGCCGAAGTCGATATAGCTGGTCTGGAAAGTGTTGGCCACCGTCGTTGACCACGGCCCCGTGTTCCACGTGAGCGACGCGTACTGCTTGTAGCGCGGGATGATGCCCAGTCCGTTGGCACCGTATGCGTTCGACACGCCGCCCACGTAGCTGCCGTCGGTGGCCTGCCCGTCGTAACGGATGTAGTACGTGCCATTGAGGTTGAACACGAAGTTGCCCAGCCACGACGTCGGCGTGTGATAGGTAAACGTGCCATCGATGCCTTCCATGTGCACGTTGCCCAGGTTCACGAACGTCTGCTGGATGTTCGTGATGGGGCCCGGGATGTTGGGGAACTGCGGCTGCACCGGACCGCGGGTTACGTAGCTGCCGAAATTGCTGAGATTCCCCAGGATCGTCTGCGTGGACGGCCCGGTGCTGATCGCGTTCGACAGGTTGAGCTTGAAGTAGTCGAGCGAGACCGAGCCACCTTGTACCGGCTCCCACACGCCACCGATCGTGACCTGGTACGACCTTTCCGGTCCCAGGTTGGGATTGCCACCCTGCGTGACCGCGAATTGCGCGGCGCAATCCGACGCGTTCGCCGTCGTGGGGCAGCGCGTCGGATCCTTCTGGCCCGTCGCCGACACGGATTGGACGTGCGGCTCGTACAGCTCGTACAAGCTCGGCGCGAGGAAGCCCGTGCCGTACGAGGTCCGCATGAGGAACGTGGACGTCGGCTGCCAGCGCAAGCTGACCTTCGGGTTGGTGGTGCTGCCGAAGTCGCTGTAGTGGTCGTAGCGGACCGCGACGTTGCCTTCCACCGTCTTCAGGATCGGCACGTTCAACTCGGCGTAGGCCGCGTAGATGTCGCGCGACTGGTTCACCGCGCCGATGTTGCCGCCGTAGCCGGTCAGGTCGCCCGATGCCAATGCCGCGCTGGGCGTCTGGTCGAGTTCCTCGCGGCGATATTCGGCCCCGACCGCCAGCGCTGCCATGCCCGCGGGCAGCTTGAAGATTTCGCCCGAGGTCTTGAGGTTGGCGCCGTACTGCTTGGCCTCGCCCTCGAACGTGGTGCCAACGTACTTCGTCGCCTGGAGCGCTTGCAGCGTCGACCCGGTGTTGGGTCCGAACAGGTTTACCGTGCCGCTGTTGAGTAGCGGCAGGATCTGCGAATAGAACACGAAGCCATTGTTGACGCGTTCATGGGCCTTCGACTGCGAGTAGAAGCCGCTCGCGTCCCAGTCCCAATCCTTCCACGCACCCTTGACGCCGAACGTGATCTGGCCATTCTCGTTGGTGTCCGTCGTATCGCGGAAGCCGCACTCGACGCAGCGATAACGGACGTTCAGCGGCTGGCCATCCACGCCGGCTGCGCTCGCCAGGTCGTGCGGGTAGAACGGACTGCCAGGCTGCAGCAGTATTTGGCCATTGGGCGCGAAATTGCCCGCGCTGAACAACTCCGAAATCGGTGTCGGCTGGATGACAAAACGGGTTTCGTCACGCGAATACAACGCCGTGGCGTAGGCCTGCCAATCGCGGTTGATCTGGAACTTGCCGGACGCCATGAAATTCCACAGCTTGTCGTCCGGGATGATCTGGACGCCGTTCTGCGACGATGGGTCGTACAAGCAGCCCGGACCCAGGATCGGCGGATCCCTGAAGTTGGGGGTCACGCAAGGACCCTGAACGCCGATGCCGCCGGTCGTGATGTTGCCCGGGAACGTGTTGCTCGAAAAACCGAACACGCCGATCCACGGCAGGTAGGACGTCTTGGCGAAGTCGCGGGTGTTGCCGTCGAGCGAATTCTGTCGCGAGTACGACAGCGACATCAATGCGTTGTAGCGATCCTTGGACAGGTCGCCAAAGCCGACGGTACCGCTGCCGATCCACTGGTCGCCGCCGCCGCTGCGGGTCGGCGTGCCGTATTGGACAAAGGCTTCTGCCCCTTGATAATCGGAGCGCATGATGAAGTTGATCACGCCCGCGATGGCATCCGAGCCATAGATGGCCGACGCGCCATCCTTGAGGACTTCGACACGCTCGATGGCGCTGAAAGGGATCGTCGAAAGGTTGACGCCTTCCGCAGCCGAGATGGCGCCGCCGGTGGGGCTCATGCGCTTGCCGTCGATCAGGATCAGCGTGCGCTGGCCTCCGAGGCCCCGCAGCGACGCGGTCTGGTTCGAGAACGTGGTAGCGCCGATGACGTTCGAAAACGACGTATTGCCCGCGCTGTTGTTGCTGCTGATGAGCTGCAACAACTCCATCGCGTTGGTCGCGCCGGTTTTGTCGATCTCGGCACGGGTGATGACGGTGACCGGCAACGCGCCTTCGCCTTCGACGCGCTTGATGTTGGATCCGGTGACCTCGACCTTGATGTCCGCCTGCGCCTGCGTCGGCGCGTTCTGCGCGTAAGCGCCGGCCGCCGCGAACAGCATCCCGCCGCCCACGCCTACACCTATCCCCAGCGCGAGCGCGACCTTGCTCTTCCTGAATTTCATGGTGCAACCCCCAAGTTGATTGAGAAATCAACGGGAAATGCACCCCCAGTCCCACAGCGGCCAACTTAGCGCCGCTGCCTGCCGCGAGGCAATGAAAACGCCGCCGGCGCAAAGCCCGCCCTGCCGCCGGTGTTGCGTTTTCGCCCGCCGCCGGCTGCGCCGGGGTGATCGAGGACAATGGATCCTGTCGTGCATGGGGACACCGTGCGGTTCTCTCGTCCCCGCACCCTTCCACGCCAACAGGAGCTCCACTCATCGTGCACGCGATCACTTCCGCCACCGCGGCCGACGTCCCGCATATCCACGCGCTGATCCATGCGCTCGCCGAATACGAGCGACTCGCCCATCTCGTCGTCGGCACCGAGGCCGAGTTGCGCGAAGCGCTGTTCGGCGCGACCCCGGCTGCGGAAGTGCTGGTGGCCCGCGAAGAGGATGAAATCGCCGGTTTTGCGCTCTTTTACCCGACGTTTTCGACATTTCTCGCCCGACGGGGCCTTTGGCTCGAGGACCTGTTCGTGCTTCCCGGGTACCGTGGTCGCGGCATCGGCAAGGCATTGCTGGTGGCGTTGGCCGGCATCGCACGCGCGCGCCAATGCGGCCGCTTCGAGTGGAACGTACTTGCGTGGAACACGCCTGCCATCGGCTTCTACCAGTCGCTCGGCGCGACGCTGATGGAGGATTGGCGCCTGTGCCGGACCACGGGAGACTCGCTGGTTGCGCTGGCCGCGAAGCCATGACGCGATTCACGCGATAATTGCGCCTTCGCATCCCTTGGCGCCTGCTGCCATGCCCCTCGATTCCGCGTTGCCCTCGATCAATCTGGACGCCGACTTCTGGTCGCTGCGTTTCGTCGAGGAAGTTTCCGACAGCCATGTCGTGCGCAAGGACGTGGCACTGCCGCTCGCCTCGTCGGTCGATCGCGGCGTCATGGCCAGCGTGCACGCCGGCGGCGGCTACGGATACGCGGCCACCGGCGACACGTCCGCCGCGGGCATCCGCCAGGCGCTGGAGCGGGCGAGGCAGTGGGCGCTCGTCACCGCGCGCCACGCGATCACCGATTCGCGCGCGCTGCCGCGCCCCGAGCCGCGCGGCAGCTACGCGTCGCCTGCGACCACGATCGGCACGATGTCGCGAAGCGAATGGTTCGAGCTGCTGCTGGCCGAATCCAGTGCCGCGGCGATCGACCCCCGCATCGTCGACTGGGAAGTCAGTGCCGATGTCATCAGCGCGACGCACCGGCTCGTCACCAGCGGCGGCGGCGATGTCGTGCAGCGCCACCGCTACCTGATGCCGTCGATGAGCGTCACCGCGCACGAAGGCGGCGAGACCGTCGTGCGCACGCTCAACGGCTATCGCGGCATCTGCCAGCAGGGCGGCGAGGAAAT
>JBEPUI010000029.1:0-38944 GCA_041691615.1 Pseudomonadota bacterium | reverse complement strand
GTTCGTCACTCCCCGCGCGGAGTCGCGGTTCGTCACTCCCCGCGCGAAGTCGCGGCTAGTCACTTGACCTCCGTCAGCGAGGGGCGCATCGGTGCCGTCATCGCCGGGCGCGAAACGCCGAACGCCAATGGCAGCCGCAGCCGGAATACTGCTCCCCTGGCGCCATCGGGCCGATCGGTGACTTCCAGGCTGCCGCCATGCGCCAGCGTGTATTCCCGCGCGATCGCGAGGCCCAGTCCCGAGCCCTTGACGCGACCCTCGGTCTTTGCCGTGCCCTGGTAGAACGAATCGAACACCCGGTCGCGTTCGGTGGCGCTCACGCCGGGCCCCCGGTCGGCGACGTCGAACACGGCGTCGCTGCCGATGCCGGCAAGGGTCAGGTCGATCGTCGATGAACGCGGCGAGAACTTGATCGCGTTCGACACCATGTTGTCGATCACCGTGCGGATGCGCTCGGCATCGCCGGTGATCAGCAGCGGCGCAAGCTTCAGCTCGAAAGTGATGATGCGGGCGAGTGCCGCGAGCTTGTTGTCGCGCACGACGCGATTGACGATGTCGGCCAGCATCACCGGACCGAGCGTGGCGGGCTCCATCGCGCGCGTCTGGTGGTACCTGAGCAGGTCCTCGATCAGCTTCTGCAGCGAGATCGTGTTCTCGCGGACGATGCGCACGATTTCCTGCTGCTCGGGCGTCAGCGGGCCGCCGACTTCGTCGCGCAGCAGCTCGGCGCCTTCGCGCACCGCGGTCAGCGGCGTCTTCAGCTCGTGCGACACGTGGCGCAGGAAGCGGTTCTGCTGGTCCTCCAGCTCCTTCAAGCGCAAGCGCAGCCATTCGAGGCGTTGCCCGAGGTAGCGCAGGTCCTGCGGCCCGTTGACCTGGATCGCATGGGTGAAGTCGGCCGAACCCATCTGCCGGATCGCCTGGTCGAGCTGGCGGATCGGCCGCGCGATCAGCACCGCGAACAGGATTGCAAGCGCGAGCGCGATGCCGCCCGCCGCCCATGACAATGCCTGCCAGGTCTCGCGGCCGCTCGCCGCGGTGACCTGCAGCCGCTCGATCGCGCGCTGCGTCAGCTGGTTGGTCGCCGCGAGTGTCGCCTGCGCCGAGTCCACGAGCTTGGCGTAGCCGTCGGCCAGCGAGGCGTTCGCCGTGGCGGTGCGTCCCGGCGCGACAAACGACTTGTAGAGCTGCGACTCGTTGTCGGTGAGCTGCTGCAATGCGCTGCGCGCGCCGGGCTCGAGCGGCAATGCGGCGAGCTGCGACGCCGAGGTGCGAAAGTCCTGGCGCACGCGGTTGTAGTCGTCGATCAGCGCGGTGTCGTCGAGGATGATGTTCTGCCGCACCACGCGCTCGAGCGTGGTCGTCTGCTCGAACAGGAAGCGCGACGTGCGCGCTGCCTGCGCCGCCTGCTGCACCTCGGCACTCGCCTGCGTGGCCAACCGGTCGAGCGTCAGCACGAGCTCCGCGAGCGCGTACAGGAGCGGCAGGCTCACGAGCAGGAAACCCAGCAGGATGAATTTGAGGAACGAGCGCGGGTAATACACGATGCGGCCGACGTTATAATCGCCTTTCCATTATGACATTGCCCCACCGCGCGGCATGGCGCTTTCGCACGGCACAACCGCGTCAGGCACGTCTCCCGCTCCCGCCGCCGTCGAGCTCGCGATCATCGCGGCGGTGGCCGCCAACGGCGTCATCGGCGACGGGCTCAAATTGCCCTGGCACCTGCCCGCCGACCTCGCGCATTTTCGCAGGCTCACCACGGGCCACTCGATCGTCATGGGCCGCCGCACGTGGCAATCGCTCGGCCGGGCGCTGCCCAATCGCCAGAACCTCGTCGTCAGCCGGGATCCGGGTTTCCATGCCGAAGGTGCCTCGGTCGCGCATTCGCTGCAGCAGGCGATCGGCCTCGCCGACCTGCCGCAACCGGTGTTCGTGATCGGCGGCGCCGGGCTGTTCGGCGAGGCGCTCGCACAGGCGACGACGATTCACCTGACCGAAGTGCACGGCGACTATCCGGGAGCGGTGCACTTTCCGCAGTACGACCGTGCACAATGGCGCGAGACTGCGCGCGAGTACCACGCAGCGGCCGGCACGGCGCCCGCGCATTCATTCGTCACGCTCGCGCGCCGCGCGGGCTGACCAACACCAGGGGGAAGCAGGATGTCCGAAGACGGATTCCACGTGCACGGCGTGCACGAGCACGAAATCGAGCACCAGGCGCACGCCGGCGACGGCTTTGCGTCGCGCATCGCGGTGATGACGGCAATCCTTGCCACGGTGGGTGCGATCTTCTCGTTCCAGGGTGGGGCCGAGCAGAACGACGCGCTGATCTACAAGAACGACGCGGCGATCCGCCGCACCGAGGCATCCGACCAGTGGAACTTCTACCAGGCCAAGAGCAGCAAGCAGAACCTGGCGGAGCTCGGCGCCACGCTGACGACCGGCGATGCGCAGGCTGCATATCGCAAGGAGGCCGCACGCTATCAATCGGAAAAGGCCGCGATCGAACCGCAAGCCAAGGCGCTCGAGCAGGCCTCCGCCGACGCCGAGCGCAAGAGCGAGGAATCGTTGCACACCCATCACCGCTGGGCACAGGCGATGACGCTGATCCAGGTGGCGATCTCGCTCGCCGCGATCACGCTCCTCGCGCGGAAGCGCTGGTTGCAATATGCGGCTTACGCGGTCGGGGTGGCCGGTGTCGGCATCGCCGTGCTGGCGATGATGCATTTCTGAATCGGATCCCGCGCGCGCCACGTTGTCGCGATTCCGCCGTGCACCCGATGGGTGGCGCGCGGCGACGGTTCGGCCACGCACGGCCCACGATTGCGGGATTTGCGATAATGCGGCCGGGCCATCGCGCGAGAACGTGGCGCATGACATCGCCCGATCGCCGGGATGACGGAACTGGTAGACGTAGCGGACTCAAAATCCGCCGGTAGCGATACCGTGGGGGTTCGAGTCCCCCTCCCGGCACCAACGCGCTCGCAGCGCGAGATCACGACACGATTGCGGCATTGCCGCTCACGGTGACCGTTGCGCGCGGCCACACACTTGCGCGCGGCTGTCGACGAAAGATGCGCCGGCGCGATCAATGGCTGGCCTGACTGATGACATCGCCGCACTATCGCCTGCAGGACTTCGACTTCGCGCTGCCGCCCGAGCTCATCGCGCAGACGCCGCCCGCGCAACGCGGCGCGAGTCGCCTGCTGCATGTCGACCACGGCGAGCCGATCGATCGCCGGTTCGCCGAGCTGCCGCGCCTGCTCGCGCGCGGCGACCTCGTGGTATTCAACGACACGCGCGTGATCAAAGCGCGCGCCACGGGCGTGAAGCCGACCGGCGGCCGCGTTGAAATGCTCGTCGAACGGATGATCGGCGATCGCGAGGCGTGGGTGCAGTTGCGCGCGAGCCACTTGCCGCGCGTGGGTGCGTCGATCGCGTTTGCGGCAGGCGCGACGGCACGGGTCGAGGAACGCGACGAGCGCTTCTTCCGGCTGCGCTTCGACCTCCCGCACACGCTCGAGGCGTGGCTCGCGCAGCATGGCGAGGTACCGCTGCCGCCCTACATCACGCGTGCGGCCGATGCGAACGACGACGCGCGCTACCAGACGATCTACGCACGGCATCCTGGCGCGGTCGCCGCTCCCACCGCCGGATTGCACTTCGACGAGGCGACGATGGCGGCGCTTGCCGAGGCCGGCATCGGCACCGCGTATGTGACGCTGCATGTCGGTGCCGGCACGTTCCATCCGGTCACCCATGACGATCTTGCGCTGCATCGGATGCACACCGAGCACTTCAGCATCCCCGCCGCGACGGTCGCCGCGATCGCCGATGCCCGCCGGCGCGGCGCGCAGGTCGTCGCCGTGGGCACGACCAGCCTGCGCGCGCTGGAATCCGCCGTCGACGAGGGAGGCGCCGTAGCCGAGGGCGCCGCGCAAACGTCGCTGTTCATCACGCCCGGCTACCGATTTCGCGTCGTCGACCGGCTGGTCACCAATTTCCACCTTCCACGTTCCACGCTGCTGATGCTGGTGTCGGCGTTCTCAGGCGTCGACACGATTCGCCGTGCGTACGCGCACGCGATAGGCAGTCACTACCGCTTTTTCAGCTACGGCGACGCGATGCTGCTGTCGCGCGGCGATGGCGAGTCGGCCGAGGAAAAAGCATGAACTCCGTCGCCAAACAGCGACAAAACCATCGTTTTTCCAACTTTTTCGCAACCCGCAGCACTTGCGCAAGTCGATCTGGCCCCGCATGTCTTGGCAAGTCGCCGCGGTATCGCTACTCTTGGCGCAACTGGAATTCCGGCGGTTGCCGCGCGCATCGCGTGCGCGACGCACTGCACTGGGTGAATATGCATTTATCGCTGCGGCTCGCCGTCATGGCCGTGATTTCGTTCGCATCGCTGACCGTCGCGCTGCCCGTCGAGGCCGCGCGCGTCGCCGTGCTGTCCAATCGCCATGCCGACGTCGTCGCCACCGATTTCACGGCGCATGTGCCCGGCCATGTCTACACCGCATTCGACGTTTCCGCCGGGCCGCCCGACCTCAACACGCTGCTCGCCTACGACGAGATCCTGCTGTTCGAGGACACGCTGTTCGACCAGGCGCCCAATGTCGGCAACCGGGTCTACCAATTCGCCATCGCTGGCCGGCCGGTGATCATTGCGACGTTCTACAACCAGGACCGCAGCGACCGCGCCGGGCTTGCGCTCAATACGCCGCATGGCTGGGGCCAGCTCGAAACCATCGACCCCGACACCACCGACACGTTTGGCGCGCAGGCGAATCCACGCTCCCTCAACCCGGCGTCGGTGATCGCGCATCCGCTGACCGAAGGTGTCACGTCGCTGTTTGCCAGCGTCATCGCAGGTGTCGGGTACGCCGGCGGTGACCAGGCGAAATCCGGCACGCGCGTGCTCGCCGCATGGTCGCAACCGAACGCCAACAACCAGGTCGATCCCGCGATATCGCTGCGGCAGTCGACAAATGTCTGCGTGATGCAGATCGGCATGGCCCCGGACCTTCCACTGAACGGCACGCTGGGCACCGACTTTGGCGGCGACTATTACCGGGTCTGGAAGAACGCGTTCGACTTCGGCGCCAGCAACTGCGGCAACGGATTCTTCGTGCCCGCGCTGTCCGACGCGCTGCTCGTCGTGCTGGGACTGTTGCTTGCAACGATCGCCGCGCTGACGCTGCGCCGCCGCGCGGCGCGCTAGATCCATCCCCTCGCAGTCGATGAAATTCGCCGTCACGGCCACGTCCGGCCGCGCGCGTGCCGGCCGCCTCGAGCTCGCGCACGGCGTGGTGGAAACGCCGGTGTTCATGCCGGTCGGCACGTACGGCACCGTCAAGGCGATGGCGCCCGACGAGCTCGTCGAGATCGGCGCGCAGATCATCCTCGGCAACACGTTCCACCTGTGGCTGCGCCCGGGCACCGAAGTCGTGGCGCTGCACGAGGGGCTGCACCGGTTCATGGGCTGGCAGCGCCCGATCCTGACCGACTCCGGCGGATTCCAGGTTTGGAGCCTCGGCGCATTGCGCAAGATCGGCGAGGAAGGCGTCGCCTTCGCCTCGCCGGTCAACGGCGACAAGCTGTTCCTTACCCCCGAACGCTCGATGCAGATCCAGCGTGCGCTTAATTCCGACATCGTGATGGCGTTCGACGAATGCACGGCGTACCCGTCGACCCACGACGAGGCGGCGCAATCGATGCGGCTGTCGATGCGCTGGGCGCAACGCTCGAAAGCGGCGCACCAGGACAACGCCAACGCGCTGTTCGGCATCGTGCAGGGTGGCATGTTCGAGGACTTGCGCGACGAGTCGGTCGCTGCCCTCGCCGACATCGGGTTCGACGGCTATGCGATCGGCGGGCTGTCGGTGGGCGAACCCAAGGAGGACATGCGGCGCGTGCTCGCGCATGCCGCGCCGCGGCTGCCGCACGACCGGCCTCGCTACCTGATGGGCGTGGGAACACCCGAGGACATCGTCGAGGCGGTCGGCCACGGCGTCGACATGTTCGACTGCGTGATGCCGACGCGCAATGCCCGCAACGGCTGGCTGTTCACGCGCTTTGGCGACATCAAGATCCGCAACGCCGTGCACCGCCACGATACGCGGCCGCTGGATGCGACCTGCGGCTGCTACACCTGCCGCCATTTCAGCCGCGCTTACCTGCATCACCTGCAGCGGGTCAACGAGATCCTGGGGGCGCGCCTCGCCACGATCCACAACCTCTATTACTACCTGGCATTTACGCGCGAGATGCGCGAAGCGATCGGTTCCGGCGCCTACGAGACGTTTGTCTCCCGGTTTCGTGCGGACCGCGCGGCCATGCTAGAATAAACGGTTGATTTGGTGATGTTTTCCGGAGAATCCAACCGTGTTGATTAGTTCCGCTTACGCTCAGGCAGCCGGCGGCTCGTCGCAGACCGACATGCTGACGTCGTTCCTGCCGATGATCGCCATTTTCGTGGTGTTCTACTTCCTGCTGATCCGCCCTCAGCAAAAGCGCGCGAAAGAGGCGCGCGAGTTGCTGACGTCGCTCGAAAAGGGCAATGAAGTCGTGACCAGCGGCGGCATGGTCGGAAAGATCGCCAAGCTCTCCGACCAGTACGTGACGATCGAAATCGCGCCCAGCGTCGAGGTGACGGTGCAGCGCGCGGCGGTCACGCAGCTGCTGCCCAAGGGCACGCTCAAGGCTCTGTAGCCCGGCGCGAAAGATCAATCGCCCGACCGTCCGACGACGAACTTGCCGACCGCTTGCGCCGCCGCGTCGCGCATCCGCCGCCCGTGAATGTTCGCACCACCTGAATCGCCATGAACCGATATCCCGTCTGGAAGTACGTCGTCATCGCCGCAGCACTGCTGATCGGCATCCTCTACGCGCTGCCCAACCTGTTCCCGGAAGTTCCCGCGGTGCAGGTGTCGACCTCAAAGGCCGGTGTGAAGATCGACTCGACGATGCTGGCCACGGTCGAGTCCGCGCTCAAGGCCGCCAACATCGATTACCGTGGCGAAGTGCTCGATGCCACCGGCATCAAGATGCGCTTCAGCGACGCGGATGCGCAGGGCAAGGCCAAGGAGCTGCTGCAGGCCAAGCTGAATCCCGACCCCAAGGATCCGGACTACATCGTCGCGCTCAACCTGCAATCGGCGTCGCCGCAATGGCTGGCGTCGATCGGCGCGCTGCCGATGTACCTCGGCCTCGACCTGCGCGGCGGCGTGCACTTCCTGCTGCAGGTGGACATGAAGGGCGCGCTGGAGAAATCGGCCGACCGCTACACCGCCGACATCCGCACGCTGATGCGCAGCGAAAAGATCCAGTATTCGGGCGTGACGCGCGAAGCCGGCAACGTGATCGTGCGCTTTCGCGACAACGCCGAGCGCGTCAAGGCGCGCGTCGCCATCGACAAGAACTACCCGGACCTCACCGAGCGCGAAGTCGACACCGCGCCCGACGACCTGCGGCTGTACGCGACACTGCGGCCCGAAGCGCAGAAGCGCATCCAGAACGGCGCCGTGCAGCAGAACATCCAGATCCTGCGCAATCGCGTCAACGAGCTTGGGGTTGCCGAGCCGATCGTCCAGCAGCAGGGCTCGGACCGCATCGTCGTGCAGCTGCCGGGCGTGCAGGACACCGCTCGCGCGAAGGACATCCTGGGACGCACGGCGACGCTAGAGATCCGCATGGCCAACGACGACCCGGGCGTGCTCGAGGCGGCGATGAACGGCAACGTGCCGATCGGCAGCGACCTCTACAAGGACCGCAACGGCATTCCGAGCGTGATTCGCCGCCAGGCGGTGCTGACCGGTGACCGCATCCAGGATGCTCAGCCCGGCTTCGACAGCCGCAACAACCAGCCGATCGTCAGCGTCACGCTCGACGCCAGCGGCGGCCGGATCATCCGCGACATCTCGCGCGAGAACCTGAAGAAGCGGATGGGCATCCTGCTGGTCGAGAAGAACAAGACCGAGCTGATCACCGCGCCGACGATCCAGGAAGAGCTGGGTTCGCGCTTCCAGATCAGCGGCCAGATGAGCGCGCGCGAGACCAAGGACATCGCGCTGCTGATGCGCGCGGGTGCGCTGGCGGCGCCGATGGAAATCGTCGAGGAGCGCACCGTCGGCCCGTCGCTCGGCGCCGAGAACATCACCAAGGGATTCGACTCGGTCAAGCACGGCTTCCTCGTGCTGGCGGTGTTCATCTGCGCCTACTACATGCTGATGGGCGCGATCTCGACGCTGTCGCTGGCGATCAACCTGCTGCTGCTGGTCGCCGTGCTGTCGATGATCCAGGCGACGCTGACGCTGCCGGGCATCGCCGCCATCGCACTGACGCTCGGCATGGCGATCGACGCCAACGTGCTGATCAACGAGCGCATCCGCGAGGAACTGCGCTGGGGCGCGACACCGCATGCCGCGATCCAGGCGGGCTACGAGCGAGCGTGGGGGACGATCCTCGACTCCAACGTGACCACGCTGATCGCGGGCATCGCGCTGCTGATCTTCGGCTCGGGACCGGTGCGCGGTTTCGCCGTCGTGCACTGCCTAGGCATCATGACGTCGATGTTCTCGGCGGTGTTCATCTCGCGCGGCGTCGTCAACCTGATCTACGGCAGCCGCAAGAAGCTGGACAAGATCTCGATCGGCCAGGTATGGCGTCCGTCGGCGACCGCGTCGGCAGCCGTTCCCGCGAAGAAGCACGCGGTCTAGCACGACCGCGAGAGCCGCAGCACCTCACGATCCAGGACTTCAAGACCGAACCATGGAATTCTTCCGCTTCAAGAACGACATCCCGTTCATGCGCCATGCGCTGGTGTTCAACGTCATCTCGTTGATCACCTTCCTGCTGGCGATATTCTTCCTCGCGCACCGCGGCCTCAACTTCGGCGTCGACTTCAAGGGCGGCACGCTGATCGAAGTCGAATACGCGCACCCGGCCGACTTCGACCACGTGCGCGCCGCGGTGGACACGCTGAAAGTCGGCGAATACTCGGTGCAGAGCTTCGGCAATGCTCAGACCGCGCTGATCCGCCTGCCGCTCAAGGAAGGCGTGTCCAGCGCCAAGCTTTCCGAAGACGTGCTGACCGCGCTCAAGGCAGACGATCCGTCGGCGACGCAGAAGCGCGTGGAGTTCGTCGGCCCTCAGGTGGGCAAGGAGCTATACGAGAACGGCGCGCTGGCGCTGCTGCTGGTGGCGATCGGCATCGTCGCGTACCTGGCGCTGCGCTTCGAGTGGCGATTCGCGCTGGCGGCGATCATCGCCAACCTGCACGACATCGTGATCATCCTCGGCTTCTTCGCGTTCTTCCAGTGGGAATTCTCGCTGCCGGTGCTGGCGGCGATCCTGGCGGTGCTCGGCTATTCGGTCAACGAGTCGGTGGTGATCGCCGACCGGATCCGCGAGAACTTCCGCAAGATGCGCAAGGCCACGGTGACGCACGTGATCGACAACGCGATCACCAGCACGATCTCGCGCACGATCATCACCCACGGGTGCACGCAGATCATGGTGACGTCGATGCTGATCTTCGGCGGCGAGACGCTGCACTACTTCGCGCTGGCCTTGACGATCGGCATTCTGTTCGGCATCTACTCGTCGGTGCTGGTGATGGCGCCGCTAGTGATGTGGATGGGCGTGTCGCGCGAAGACCTGGTGAAGCCGGACAAGCGGCGCGACGGGGCAGGCGCGGAGAAGATCCTGCCGTAGCCACGGCGATACTGCGGGAATCCGACCGACGCGCCTCCCGCCATGCTGACCACGCTTCTCTACGCGTTCCTCGCGCTCGACCAGTCGATCGCGCACCTCGCCGGCCTGTACGGTCCGTGGTTCTACGCGATCCTCGCGCTGGTGATCTTCGCCGAAACCGGGCTGGTCGTGTTCCCGTTCCTGCCCGGCGACTCGGTGCTGTTCCTCGCCGGCACCGTGGTCGCAACGGCGGGAATCAACGTCCACCTGTTGGCGGTGGTGCTTGCGCTGGCCGCGATCGCCGGCGACTCGGTCAACTATGCGATCGGACGCTATCTCGGGCCCAAGGTATTCGAGCGTCCCGATTCGCGTTGGCTGCGCAAGGAGCACCTGCTGCGCACGCAGCGCTTCTACGACCGCTATGGCGGCGTGACCATCGTCATCGGCCGCTTCGTGCCGATCATCCGCACGTTCGCGCCGTTCCTCGCGGGCGTCGCCGCGATGCCCTATCCGCGCTTCCTGACGTACAACGTCATCGGCGGCGTGCTGTGGATCGGGTTGCTCGTCTACGCTGGCTATTTCTTCGGCAACATACCGTGGGTCAAGGCCAACCTGTCGCTGATCGTGGTCGGGATCGTCGTCGTATCGCTGATCCCCGCGGTGGTGACGTTCGCGCGCGAGCGCGGGCGTCCACACGACTAGCGCGGTTCTAGATCCGCCGCGCGAGCTCGGCGGCGCGGCCGATGTAGTTCGTCGGCGTCATCGCCTTGAGGCGCGCCTTGGCATCGGCCGGCAACGCGAGTCCGTCGATGAACGCATGCAGGCTCTCGCGCGACATGCCGGTCTTGCCGCGCGTCAGCGTCTTCAGCTGCTCGTACGCGCCGTCGATGCCGTAGCGGCGCATCACCGTCTGGATCGGTTCGGCGAGCACCTCCCAGTTGGCGTCCAGGTCGGCGCCGATGCGTGCCGCGTCGACGTCGAGCTTGGCCAAGCCTTGGCGCAGCGAGACCCATCCCAACAGCGCGTGGCCGAGCGCGACACCAAGGTTGCGCATGACCGTCGAATCGGTCAGGTCGCGCTGCCATCGCGAGATGGGCAGCTTCTCGGCGAAATGCCGCAGCATCGCATTGGCGAGGCCGAGGTTGCCCTCCGAGTTCTCGAAATCGATCGGGTTGACCTTGTGCGGCATCGTCGACGAGCCCACTTCGCCGGCAGCCAGCTTCTGGCGGAAGTAGCCGATCGACACATAGCTCCAGATATCGCGATCGAGGTCGATCAGGATCGTGTTCGCGCGTGCGATCGCGTCGCAGTATTCCGCGACGCCGTCATGCGGCTCGATCTGCGTCGTGTAGGGATTGAACTCGAGTCCGAGCCTGATTACCACCCTCGCCGCGAGGCGCTCCCAGTCGACGTCGGGATACGCGGCGACGTGCGCGTTGTAGTTGCCCACGGCGCCGTTGATCTTGCCCTTGACCACGACATGCACGAGACCCGCGATCGCGCGATCGAGGCGCGCGACGACATTGGCGATTTCCTTGCCGAGCGTGGTGGGCGTCGCAGGCTGGCCGTGGGTGCGCGACAGCATCGCCACGCCGGCGTTGGCATGCGCAAGCGCGCGCAGGTCGGCGACGATCGCACGCAGCGCCGGCAGCAGGATGTCGTTGCGCGCCTCCGCCAGCGCGAGGCCGTGCGCGAGATTGTTGATGTCCTCGGACGTGCAGGCGAAATGCACGAATTCGCGCACCGCGGCGACGCCCGCAACGCCGGCAAGGCGCTGCTTCAGCCAGTATTCGACGGCCTTGACGTCATGGTTGGTGGTGCGCTCGATTTCCTTCACCGCGAGCGCATCGTCGGCCGAGAACGCGTGGCCGATCGCATCGAGCGCATTCGCAGTCGCGGCGTCGAACGCCGGCACCTCGGTGATCGCCGGCTCGTCGGCGAGCGCTGCGAGCCACGCGAGCTCGATGCGCACGCGATGGCGGATCAGCGCATATTCGCTGAAGTGATCGGACAACGCTGCGACCTTGGATCGATAGCGGCCATCGAGGGGAGAAACGGCTGTGATCGCGGCTGTGGTCGCGGCACTGGACATGCCGTCGAGTCTAGCATGACGACCGGCATTGCCTGCGGTCGGATCAGTGCGCGCGGCCCGGTATAATCAGGAACGATGCTCAAGTTATTTGCTTCCTCGACCAGTCCCTTCGCGCGCAAGGTGCGCATCGCGCTCGCCGAGAAGAAGATCGACTACGAGCTGATCGAGACGTCGGCGTGGGACGCCCAATCACCGGTGCACGCCGTCAACCCGCTCGGCAAGGTACCGGTGCTGTCGCTCGATGACGGCACGCACATCTACGATTCGCGCGTGATCGTCGAGTACATCGACAGCGTCAGTCCCGTGTCGCGATTGATTCCCGAACCCACGCGGCAGCGGATCGCCGTGCGGACGTGGGAAGCGCTGGCCGATGGCGTGTGCGAAGCGTTGTTGCTGTGCGTGCTCGAGGGCCGGCGACCCGCGTCACGGCGCGATGCCGGCTGGATCGCACGCCAGCGCGGCAAGATCGACAGCGGCGTTGCCGCGATGTCCGCGGAACTCGCCGATGGGCCCTGGTGCAATGGCGAGGCATACACGCTCGCCGACATCGCCACCGGCTGCGCGCTCGGCTATCTCGAGTTTCGCCTCGCCGAGCTGGATTGGCGCGATCGCTACCCGAACCTCGCCAAGCTCGCCGAAAAACTCGCCAAGCGCCCGGCGTTCGCGGAAACGGCGCCGCCGCGTGCCTGAAGCGAGCCGCACGGCTCGCGATAAATGCGTGCGACACCGTTTACCCGCTTTCGCGGGGATGACGTCGTTTGCGCCGGCATGACGGCGTCAGTCGCGTAGCGGATCAGATCGATTGTTTAAGCTGTTCGAGGATCGCCGGATTCTCGAGTGTCGACACATCCTGCGTGATGGTCTCGCCCTTGGCGAGCGAGCGCAGCAGCCGTCGCATGATCTTGCCCGATCGCGTCTTCGGCAGGTTGTCGCCGAAGCGGATGTCCCTGGGCTTGGCGATCGGGCCGATTTCCTTAGCCACCCAGTCGCGCAGTTCCTTGGCGATCTTCTGCGCCGCCTCGCCGGTCGGCCGCGTGCTCTTCAGCACCACGAACGCGCACAGCGCTTCGCCGGTGGTCTCGTCGGGCCGCCCCACCACCGCGGCTTCGGCGACCATCGGGTTGGACACCAGCGCCGATTCGACTTCCATCGTGCCGAGGCGATGTCCGGCCACGTTGAGCACGTCGTCGATGCGGCCCATGATCGTGAAGTAGCCGTCCTTCGCATTGCGCACCGCGCCATCGCCGGCCAGATAGAGCTTGCCGCCGAGCTCCGCGGGAAAGTAGCTGGTCTTGAACCGCTCGGGATCGCCCCAGATGTTGCGGATCATCGACGGCCACGGCCGCTTGATCACCAGCATTCCGCCCTGGCCGTTGGGAACGTCATGGCCCGCCTCGTCGACGATCGCCGCCATGATGCCGGGCAGCGGCAGCGTGCACGAGCCGGGTTTCAGAGCGGTGACACCGGGCAGCGGCGTGATGACATGGCCGCCGGTCTCGGTTTGCCAGAACGTGTCGAGCACCGGGCACCGCGACCCGCCCACTTGCGTGTAGTACCACATCCACGCTTCTGGATTGATCGGCTCGCCGACCGACCCGAGCAGGCGCAGGCTCGACAAATCGTACTTGGTCGGATGCACGGCCGGCGTCACGTCGGCGGCCTTGATCAGCGAGCGTATCGCCGTGGGCGCCGTGTAGAACGTGTTGACCTTATGGCGCGCGATCATCTGCCAGAAGCGTCCGGCATCGGGAAACGTGGGCACGCCTTCGAACACGACTTGCGTCGCGCCCATCGCCATCGGTCCGTAGGCGATGTAGGTATGGCCAGTAACCCAGCCGATATCGGCGGTGCACCAGAAAACGTCGGTCGGCTTGAGATCGAACGTCCATTTCATCGTCAGCGCGGCGATCAGCAGGTAGCCGCCCGTCGAATGCTGCACGCCCTTGGGCTTGCCGGTGGAACCCGACGTGTAGAGGATGAACAACGGATGTTCCGCGCCCACCCATTCGGGCGCGCAGGTTTCGGACTGCGTGGCCACCACGTCGTGCATCCACAGGTCGCGGCCCGCCTGCATGTTCAAGGCGTTGCCGGTGCGGCGGTAGACGACGACACTCTTCACCCGTTCGCATCCGCCCATGCCCAGCGCTTCGTCGACGATCGCCTTGATCGGCAGCGCCTTGCCGCCGCGTACCTGCTCGTCGGCGGTGATCACCGCCACCGCGCCGACGTCGATGATTCGCTCGTGCAGCGACTTGGCGGAAAAGCCGCCGAACACCACCGAATGCGGCGCACCGATGCGCGCGCAGGCCTGCATCGCGGCAATCCCCTCGATCGACATTGGCATGTAGATGATGACGCGGTCGCCCTTGTTGACCGACAGCGACTTCAGCGCATTGGCGAGCTTGCACACCTGCTTGTGCATTTCGCGGTAAGTGACCTTGGTCACCGCGCCGTCGTCGCGCTCGAAGATGATCGCCGTCTTGTCGGCGTTGCCGTTGTCGAGGTTGCGGTCGAGGCAGTTGTACGACGCATTGATCTCGCCGTCGTGGAACCAGCGATAGAACGGCGCATTCGATTCGTCGAGGATCGCACTGAACGGCTTGTGCCACGCGAGCGTCTCGCGTGCGAGCCGGCCCCAGAAGCCGGCGAAATCGCGCGCCGCTTCGGCGTTCATCGCGTCGAACCCGGCCTTGGTGACGTTGGCGGCGGCCGCCTGCGCGGCGCCGGGCGGAAAACTGCGATCTTCCTGCGATACGGATTCGATGTTCGCCATGCGGCTTTCCTCGGCAGGATTGATGCGGAAACGCGACGGGCCGCGCGGATTCACCGTTTTGCGGCGCTTTGCCCGAGTCTACCCAATGCCGGCGCATCGGCGCAACGCAGTAACGCAACCAGCCGCATGTGCCGGGAGGCGCATTTTCAGGACTCGTGCGCGAGCGCCGTTTACGCCAGGGACCGGATCGGATGCTTTCGCGCGGGACGGGTACCACCACCGGTCGCCACGAGAGGCGCTCTCCGGCCGTCTATGGCACGATGCGAGCTATCGATTGCTCGATGAACCCCCGCAGCGAGGATATTCGCGAACGGACGGCGCCCCGGCGTGGCGCGGCATGCGGATCGCCCGGCGGATTGGGGAGCACTGGCGTGTTTGCAGGATTTATACGATGCCTTCGCAAGGAATCGCACGACGCCTGTATTCCCGGTGTTTGTCATGTCGCACCCATTGTCTGCGTGGCGCTCGCCTGCTGGTTCGCCGACGGCGCGGCCGCGGCCAAGCCGGTGCCGCCGGCGGTGCCCGCCACCGTCACCGCCGCGCAGCGCCTGATCGTGGTGAGTTCGGGCGACACTGAAGCCAACGCGCGCGCGATTGCAGGCATGCGCACCGGTACATCGCTTGCCGTCGACACGTTGCGCATCGGCCAGAACGACGCCGGGCTGGCTGCCACGATCGCCAACGCGCCCGCCGGCACCGCCGTCGTCGCACTCGGATCGCGCGCTGCGCAATTCGTCGCGCAGCTGCCGCAGAGCGCGCCGACCGTGGATTGCATGGTCGCAGGCGATGTCAATTTCCAGAGTGCGGCCCCCGTCGTCCCGCTGGCGGTGCCGGTGGATTTGCAGATCAGGTGGATCAGGCAATTGCTGCCGGCCATCCGCAAGCTCGCGATCCTGTACGATCCGGCGCAGAACCGGCGCAGTGCGGCCGATGCGGCCGCGCAGCTGACGGCCGCCGGCTACACGGTCATGTCCGAGGCCGTTGCGTCGCCCGCGGAGCTGCCGCCCGCACTCGCGCGCATCGGTCCCGCCGATGCACTGCTGGCGCTTCCCGACAGCACCGTGTATTCGCCCGAACTCGCCAAGGGAATCCTGCTGTTCACCTATCGCACCCGCACGCCGATGATCGCGTTCTCCGACGCCTGGGTGCGCGCCGGCGCGTTGTATTCGCTCGAATGGGACTACGCGGAATTGGGTGCGTACTGTGCGGCACTGGCGCTGCACCAGATGGCGACGGCGCGCAATGCCGCGCCACCGGCAATGCCCCGCCCGCACGTCACCGTGAATGCGGCCGCAGCGGCACAGCTGCGGCTCAAGTGGGACGCCGCGTCGCTTGCCGGCGTGGAGCACGTGCATGAATAGCGCGCCGGCGGAAGTCGACAACGAGACCGATCGCAAGCCGCGCAGCATGCTCTGGCGGCTGCGACGCCACCTGTCGCCGATGGGCAGCGAGACGATCTCGCCGGTCAACCTGCCGCCGGTGCGCATCGGCCTCTTCACCAAGTTCCAGCTGCTGACTGTCGGACTGATCTTCCTCACCGCGGCGACGATATCGGGCTATCACGTATGGCAGCAATCGCGCGAGGAAGCGCAGCAGCTGCGCACGCAAGGCAGCATCGTCGCGATCATGCTGGCCGACCTGGCCGAATACGATGTCTACACGCGCAATCGCGAGCAGCTTTCGACGCTGATCGACAGCCTGGGCGACCAGGGCGACGTCGCTTACGTAAGCGTGATCGACGCCTCGGGGCGTCCGCTGGCGACGCGCTTCCTCGACACCAACATCGCCGGACTCACGTTGCCGCCGATCAATGCGGCGCTGGTGATCCCGCGATCGACGCACTTCGCCGAGGCGCAGCTGACGATGCGCAGCCAGCGCTACATCGACCTGGTCGCGCCGATCGGAACGAGCCGCAGCGCGGGTCCGATCGATCCGACGTCCGCCGCCTCGCCGCCGCCGGCAGCGGTGGTCGAGCCGATCGGCTACGTGCGTGTGGGCATGTCGTTCGAGGGTCGCGCCGACCGCATTCGTGCGAGCCTGCTGGGCGCGCTGCTCGCGGTTGCCGCCGTCACCTTGCTCGCGTTGCTGGCGACGATGTTCCTGACCCGCCGCCTGGTCGCGCCGATGCGCCGCCTGATCCGTGCCGCGCGCGCAGTCGGCAGCGGGCGCCTCGACGTGTACGTGCCGTCGACCTCGTCGGACGAGATGGGCCTTTTGACGCATACGTTCAACCACATGACGCAGCGGCTCGCCGATTCGCAGGCGCAGGTGTCGTCGTACCAGCGCACGCTGGAAGACAAGGTGGCGCAGCGCACCAAGGAGCTCGAGATCGCCACCGCGCATGCCTACAAGCTTGCGCAGCACGACATCCTGACGGGCCTGCCCAATCGCTCGCTGCTCAACAATCGCCTGAAGCAGATCCTGTCGCAGGCGCAGCGCGAGCACGTCCAGGTCGCATGCCTGTTCCTCGACTTCGATCATTTCAAGCGCATCAACGACACGCTGGGCCATGACGCCGGCGACCAGTTGCTGCAGGCAATCGCGCAGCGCCTCACCAGCGCTGTGCGCGACAGCGACACCGTCGCGCGCCTCGGCGGCGACGAGTTCGTCATCGTTTTGCCCGACCTCGATCCGGCGCACGCGACTTTCGAGGTCATGACCGTGATGTCGCGCATCCGCGAATCGTTCATGGCGCCGTTCCGCCTCGCCGACCAGGTGCCCACGCTCACGTGCTCGGTCGGGGTTTCGATCTATCCTCTGGACGGACAGGATTCGGCGACGCTGATCAAGCAGGCGGACACGGCGATGTACGCCGCCAAGGAAGCCGGGCGCAACGCCTATCGCTTCTACACAGCCGACATGAATGCCCGCGTGCAGCAGCGGTTGCAGCTCGAGACCGACATGCGCCGGGGCCTGATGGACGACGAGTTCTTCCTGGTGTACCAGCCGCAGGTGGAGATGCGCAGCGGCCGCGCGACTGGCGTCGAGGCGCTCTTGCGCTGGCGCGATCCCGAACGCGGAGTGATCGCGCCGGCCGAGTTCATTCCGGTCGCCGAGGAATCCGGCATGATCCAGGCGCTGGGCGCACGGGTGCTGCGCGACGCCTGCCGCCAGGTGATGCAATGGCACAACGCGGACATGCGGCTGCGGCTGTCCGTCAACCTGTCGGTACAACAGCTGCAACACGACAGCTGGCTGTCGATCGTCGAGGAAGCGCTCGGCGCAAGCCAGTTGCCGCCTGCCTACCTGGACCTCGAGATCACCGAGAGCGTGATAATCACGCATCCCGAAAAGGCGGTGGCGACGCTGGTCAAGCTGAAGCAGATGGGCGTGTCGATCACCGTCGACGACTTCGGCACCGGTTATTCGTCGCTTTCCTACCTCGCGCGGCTGCCGATCCAGGCGGTGAAGATCGACCAGCGATTCGTGCGCGGGCTCGAGCAGAACCGCAACGACGAGGCGATCACCCAGGCGATCATCGCGCTGTCGCATTCGCTCGGGTTGCGCGTGATCGCCGAAGGTGTCGAGACGGCCGCGCAGTTCGAATTCCTGAAGCGCCATGGCTGCGAGGAAGCGCAAGGCTTTCTCATCTCCCGTCCGCTGGAGCACACCGAGCTGCGCGCGTGGTGGAACTCGCGCGAGCAGGGCCTCGATGTCACGCAGCAGCAGCCCGACCTCTGGCGAACCGCGGGCATCAATCGCGCGCAATAGCCGGCACGTTGCGCGGCGGGCAATTCAACCGCAAGCTCAGGTCTGATGTGCGTCGAAGCGATAACGCGCGGTTGAGTCCTGCGCCAGCGCGTCCGCCAGGAACGGCATCACCGGCTCGATTTCGGCCGCCAGCTTCCACGGGGGATTGACGATCACGAGGCCGCTGCCGTGCAGCCCGAAGCGGTCCGCGGCCGGCGCGCGCACCTGCAGCGCGACATGCAGGTAGTCGCTGCCGGCCGCTCGCACCAGGCGATCGGGAAGCTCCTGCGACTCACGCCGCGGGAGCATCGGATACCACACGATGCAGACGCCGGTGGCAAAGCGCGAAAGCGCGAGCTTCAGCGCGGCGACCACCGCGCGATAGTCGCTCTGCATCTCGTACGACGGATCGATCAGCACCACGCCGCGCCGCGTCACGGGCGGAAGCACGGCGTTCAACGCCGCGAAGCCGTCCTCGCGATCGACGCGCACGCGCCGTCCCGCATCCTTGAACTGCTCGGCGAGCAGGTCGCTTTCGGTGGTGTGCAGCTCATACAATCGCAGCCGGTCCTGCGTTCGCAGCGCGTCGGCGGCGATGCGCGGCGAGCCCGGATATCGCCGCAATTCGCCGTCGGGGTTGCATGCACGAACCATCTCGACGTAGTCCGCAACCGGCGCGGGCGAATCCTGCTGCCGCCACAGCCGTGCGATGCCCGACTGGTGTTCGGCGGTGCGTGCCGCGAAACCCGCGTCGAGCGAGTAACTGCCGGCGCCGGCATGCGTGTCGACGTATTGCAGCGGCTTGTCCTTTTCGACGAGGTGGCGCAGCAGGCGCAGCAACAGCACGTGCTTCAGCACGTCGGCGTGGTTGCCGGCGTGAAACCCGTGCCGGTAACTCAGCATCGCGCCTCGGTCACGGGCGGCTGCCGGCCTCGGCAATGGCCGGTTGCGGTCGCCGCCCATACCAGATGGCCACGCTGGCGATCAGCACGAGGAACGGCAGCGAGCTCCAGTTCATCGTTTCCCAGCCGGCGGACGACACCATCGCCCCGGAGGAGAACGACGACAGCCCCATGATCGTGAACATGATGAGGTCGTTGGCGCCTTGCGTGCGCGCCTTTTCCCCCGGACGGTAGGCGTCGGTCAGCAGCGTCGTGCCGCCGGTGTACATGAAGTTCCAGCCGACGCCGACAAGCACCAATGCGCCGACGAAATGCGCGACGCTCACGCCGTTCAATGCGACCGCGGCACCAAGCGCCATCAAAAGCGCGCCGCAAACGATTATCCGCAACACGCCAAAGCGCGCGATCAGGCTGCCCGTGACGAATCCCGGCGCAAACATGCCCACGACGTGCCAGGAGATGACGAATGCGGCGGCCGAATACGGAAGGCTGCAGAAATTCATCGCCAGCGGCGTCGCCGTCATCAGCAGGTTCATGAGTCCGTAGCCGAGCCCGCCGGACAGCGCCGCCACGATGAACACCGGCTGGCGCACGATCTCGCGCAACGGTCGGCCGCCGCCCTTGCTTTCTTCCGTCGCTGGCTTTGGGACCTCGACTTGCGCCTGCACGGCAAGTGCCACGACCGCGACCGCGGCCAGCAATACGAACGATCCGAGAAACGGCGCCGCGAACAGGTTCCTGCCCCATTGCGTGATCGACGGCCCGAGGAATCCGCCGGCGATGCCGCCGGCGAGCACCAGCGAAATCGCGCGTGCCTTGTCGGGCTTCGCCGCCACTTCGGCGGCAGCGAACCGGTATTGCAGGCCAACGGCGTTGTAGATGCCGATCACGGCGGTCGCAATGCAGTACAGCACGAAGCTCTGCACGGACAGCGCGAGGATGGCGAGCGCGCAGCCGCCGATGTTGATCAGCGCACCGGCCATGAAGCCGCGGCGCCGCCCCACGCGCGCCATCCACAGCGACATCGGCATCGTCGACAGCGCCGAGCCCAGCACATAGGTCGTCGCACCGAACGTGGCGAGCATCTTGGTGTCGGTGAGCGAGTACCCGACGAGGCCGTTCATCGCGATCAGGCCCGCGGCGTTGGTCAGTAGCAGCGCCTGGCAGCAGGCGAGCAGGAATATGTTGCGGTAGGAGGTCGGCATCCGGATTTCCACGTGGCCCGGCGGTTCGGCAGCGCGCATTATCGTCCATCGGGAAAACGCGGGGGTGTTCACGCGGTCGCGCGGCGCCGCCGCCCTGCGCTGTGTGGCTCAAGCTGCGCCGACTGCCGCCACCAGGCGGTCCATGCACGAGGGTTTCCGCACACCGCAGGCGATGCCCACGGGAAAGGTCAGCGCGAGACCGATCCGTATCGCGCGTGCCAGCGCAAGTGTTCTTCGATGAATGTCGCGACGAAGTGGTAGCTGTGGTCGTAGCCTTCGCGACGCCGCATTTCCAGCGGCACCCCGACGGCGTCGCACGCAGCCACGAAGAGCTCGGGCTTCAGCTGCGTGCGCACGAACGGATCCGCGGTCCCCTGGTCGATGATGATCGGCGGCCCGCGCCAGCCGGCGCTTTCGATCAGTGCGGTCGCATCGTAGTCGCGCCAGGTCGAACGGTCGTCGCCCAGGTATCCGCGCAGCGCTTTGTCGCCCCACGGACACTGCATCAGCGAAACGATCGGCGCGAACGCGGACACCGACACGAATCGCCCCGGATTGCGCAGCGCGACGACCAAGGCGCCGTGACCACCCATCGAATGCCCGGCGATGCCAAGGCTCGCGGTGTCCACCGGAAAATGCGCGGCCACGAAATCCGGCAATTCGGCGCTCACGTATGAGTACATCCGGTAGTTCGCCGACCACGGCGATCGCGTGGCATCGACATAGAATCCCGCGCCTTCGCCGAAATCCGCGGCGTCGTGGTCACCGGGAATCTCCAGCCGGCGGGGACTCGTATCCGGCACGATCAGCGCGATCCCCAGTTCGGACGCGACGCGTTGCGCGCCCGCCTTGACGGTGAAATTCTCCTCGGTGCAGGTGAGGCCCGACAGCCACATCATCGCGGGCACGCGCCCCGCTTCGGCCTGCGGCGGCAGGTAGAGCGCAAAACGCATCGGCGACTGCGTAGACGCCGCATCGTGCTCGTGGACATACTGCATTCCGCCGAACATCCGGCTGCGCGAGACCCGCCTCGGCGCGCGCGACTCGCTATCGCCGTTCATGGGCAGCCTTCACTCAATAGGTGACGACGGCGCGGATCGACGTCCCGGCATGCATCAGGTCGAAGCCCTCGTTGATGCGATCGAGCGGAAGCACATGCGTGATCAGGTCGTCGATGTTGATCCTGCCATCCATGTACCAGTCGACGATCTTCGGCACGTCGGTGCGACCGCGCGCGCCGCCGAACGCCGTACCCTTCCAGACGCGGCCGGTGACGAGCTGGAACGGCCGGGTCTTGATCTCCTGCCCCGAGCCCGCGACGCCGATGATCACCGACACGCCCCAACCGCGGTGCGTGCACTCCAGCGCCTGGCGCATCACGTCGACGTTGCCGATGCACTCGAAGCTGTAGTCGGCGCCGCCGCCGGTCAGATCCACCAGGTGCGGCACCAGGTCGCCGCCCACATCCTTCGGGTTGACGAAATGGGTGAGGCCGAACTTGCGTGCGAGCGCTTCGCGCGCGGGATTGAGATCGACGCCGACGATCATGTTGGCGCCGGCCATGCGGGCGCCTTGCACGACGTTGAGGCCGATGCCTCCGAGGCCGAACACCACGACGTTCGCGCCCGGCTCGACCTTCGCGGTGTTGATCACGGCGCCGATGCCGGTGGTGACCCCGCAGCCGATGTAGCAGACCTTGTCGAACGGCGCATCGTCGCGGATCTTGGCCACGGCGATTTCCGGCAGCACCGTGAAGTTGGCGAACGTCGAGCAGCCCATGTAATGATGCAGCGGCTGGCCGTTCAGCGAAAACCGGCTGGTGCCATCGGGCATCAGGCCCTTGCCCTGCGTCGCGCGGATCGCCGTGCACAGGTTGGTCTTGCGCGACAGGCACGACTTGCACTGGCGGCACTCGGGCGTGTACAGCGGGATCACGTGATCGCCGCGGCGGACGCTGGTCACGCCGGGCCCGACATCGACGACGATGCCGGCGCCCTCGTGGCCGAGGATGGCCGGAAACAGGCCCTCGGGATCGGCACCCGACCGGGTGAACTCGTCGGTATGGCAGATGCCCGTGGCCTTGATCTCCACCAGCACTTCGCCGGCGCGGGGACCATCCAGCGTCACCGTTTCGATGGCGAGCGGAGCGCCCGCCTTGTGTGCGACTGCTGCGCGTACGTCCATCGGGTCATTCCTTGCGGGCGGAGTTCAAGCCCCGAATTTAGCAAACCGCCACGCCCGGCGCCGCCAACGACGCAAGAAGCGGCCATGGGACTTGCGAATTGCCGCCGTGGCACCAATCATTGTCGGGTGGTCCCCTTTCCGCGCGAGAGATGCCGATGACCGACGCCCTGCATGTGGTTTGCCCGCACTGCGATGCCACCAATCGCGTGCCGGCGGCGCGCCTCGCCGACGCGCCCTCGTGCGGCAGCTGCGGCAAGCCCGTGTTCGACGGCCATCCGGTCGCACTCACCGATGCCACCTTCGACACCCACGTCAATCGCAACGACATCCCGGTGGTCGTGGATTTCTGGGCCGAGTGGTGCGGACCCTGCAAGATGATGGCGCCGCAATTCGCTCGCGCGTCCGCGCAGATGGAGCCGCGCCTGCGCTTTGCGAAGCTCGACACCGAGGCTGCGCAGTCCGTCGCCGCACGTTACAACATCCGCAACATTCCGACGCTGGTCGTGTTCCGCCACGGCAAGGAGATTGCCCGCCAATCGGGCGCCGTGGATGCCGCCGCGTTGACGCGATGGCTGGCACCGTTTGCCGCTGCCGGCACGGGCGGGGGTTGACGCATCGCTGGGCGTTTGCCTGAAGTCGGCGGCGGACGCGTCGCTGCGCACGGACCCGCCGGTGACCTTCGCTCAACGCAACGGCACCTTCACCGCCGCACCGTTCTCCACATCGCCGGAAAGATCCTCTGCGCGATATCCGGCCGCGCGTCGTAGAACACCAGCAGCGCCGCGTACAGCACCGGCAGCGCCTGGAAACCCGCGCGTCCGAAATGCAGCAGCAGGAAGCTCAGCAGGGCGAAGGTCGCGATCAGCGTCACCTGCGCAGCGTACGCCGCCAGCGAGCGGCCGCGGTCCTGCTCGAGGTTGCCGATCACCGGTGCCGCCTGGCTTGGCGGGCCTTTTTCGCCTGGCGTGGTGTAGGCCTCGAACGCGAATTGCCCGCGTGCCGCCGCGAGCAGCGACATGCTGGCCACGCTGATCACGAAAGGAAGGCTCGAGAGCAGCGCGCGCCAGTCGACCCCGGTCGCAAGTCCGAAGATGATCGCCGGCGCGCTGATCGGCAGCGCGACGATCGCGGACACGATGGCAAAGAAAACTGCGATAACCAGGATCGCGGCCAGGCGCGCCATCGGCAACCGCGAGCGCGGATCGACGCTCGTGGGATCGAGGCGGTCGCGGGTCGTGCCGACGATCAGCATCAGTCCGAGCGCCAGGTCGAACGCCGTCAGCAACAGGTAGCCGGTGATGCCGCCGTGCAGGAAATAGAAGGGCGCGAGCGGCATCAGGTGGCGAATGGCGTCGAGCGCGATCTGCGCGGCGGACATGCGACGCACCGGCATCGTCGCGGCCGCGGCAGCCTCGTCGCCCAATTCAGCAGCGTTTCCGTACCTGCGCGTCACCATCGCGGCCTTCCTTTCAGACACTGTCCCGCCATTCCTGCAGATCGCCGCGGAAATCGACATCGCGCAGCACGCCCTCGTCCCCGGTATCGATGAGCGTGAGCGCGCCGCCCGCCGCAGCGACCAGTTCGCGCGCGCCGCGATCGCCGGTCAGATTCGCCAACGCCGCGCCGTACGTACCCGCAAAGCCCACCGGATGGCCGCGCCGGCCGGCATGCGACGTGGCGACGGCTTGCGACCCTGCGCGCAACGCGTCGGCGACCGCGCGAATGGTTGCGACGCGCACCCACGGCATGTCGGCGAGCGCCACCACCCAGCCGTCGGCGTCGCGCGATGCCTCTATCGCGCAGGCGAGGCTATGCCCCATGCCGAGGCTAGCGTCCGCGCAGTGCACGATGCGCGCACCGGCGCCGCGCAACAACACGCCCAGCGTCGCGTCCTCGGGGCGCACCACGGCCAGCGTCTCGGGCAGCGCAGCCACCAGGCTGCGGCAAGCGACCACGCCCAGCGCGACGCTGCATTGCGATCCCGTGCGGATGGCCGCTCCGTCCGTGCGCACTGCCTCGGCATCGTTCTTGCGCGCGCGTTCGGCATTGCCTGCGACATCCGTGCGATGCGTGGCGCCTTGCGCATCGACCTCGCGCGGTGGAATGGGATGGCGCAGCTTGTCGCCACCGAAGCGGCTGCCGCTGCCCGCCGCCAGCAGCACGCCTACGATGCGCATTTCGCCATCGCGGCCTGGGCCATGCGCGAATGCGGCGCCATGCAGTCCCCCTAGTCGGCCAGCAGCCGGAACTTGCCACCCTTGACGGTGACGAGCACGCGGGCGCGTTCGTCCATGCCGTTGTGGTTGGTTGGCGACATGTTGAAGACACCCTGGCACCCGACAATTTCACGTTGCTGCTCGAGCGCATCGCGCAACGCCACGCGAAACGCCTCGGTACCCGGTTTCGCATTCTTCAACGCTGCAGGGATCGCGCGCTCGAGCAACAGTCCCGCGTCCCAGGTGTTGGCGCCGAACGTCGCCGGCGTGTTGCCGAAACGCGCTGCATAGGCGGCGATATAGGCGCGCGCGACGCCTTTGGTGGGATTGCTGTCGGGTATTTCGTCGATCACCAGCATCGGGCCCGCGGCGAGGATCGTGCCCTCGACTTTTTCCTTGCCGAGCTTGATGAAATCGTCGGTGGCCACCGCATGCGTCTGGTAGATCCTGCCCTTGTAGCCCTGGTCGACGAGTGTTGCCTGCGGCAAGACCGCGGGTCCGCCCACCGCGGCGATCAGTACGGCATCAGGGTGGCCGGCAATCAGCTTCAACGCTTGGCCCGTGACGCTTTGATCGGTGCGGCTGAAGCGCTCGGTCCCGGTGACCGCGATCCCCGCGTGCTGCGCCATCGCGCCGAACACCTTGAACCAGTTTTCGCCGTACGGATCGTTGAACCCGATCATGCCGACGCTCCTGATGCGATTGCGCGTCATGTGAGCGACCAGCGCCGCGGCGATCAGGTCATCGTTCTGCGTCGTCTTGAATACCCAGCGCTTCTTGTCGTCGATCGGTTCGATCACGGTCGCCGTGCCGACAGTGGCCATCATCGGCACTTTCGCGTCGGCGATCACGTCGAGGATCGCGAACGCGTTGGGTGTGGTCGACGGGCCGATCAGCGCGTCGATGTGGTCTTCCTGTATCAGCTTGCGAACATTCTGCACCGCCCGCGTGCTGTCGCCGCCGTCTTCGAGCGAAATGTATTCGACGCTTTGTCCGCCGATGCTGCGCGGCAGGATCTCGCCGGTATTCTTCTGCGGAATGCCGATCGCGGAGGTCGGGCCGGTGGCCGACACCATCAGTCCGATCCTGATCTGCGCGAGCGCCGGCGCGCACGCCAGCAGCGCGACGGCGGTGGTCGCGGCCAGCGAAAGGATTCTTGCCTTACGTAGGAAGTCGGTCATGGCGGCGACTCGCGTGGTGGATTGCGCCATCGTACCAGCGCGCGACGGATCGGCGCCGCCCAGGTCGCCGGCACTTGGGCGACCGATTCAAAGTGCTTCGCCGGCGGCGTGTCCCGATGCCCACGCCCACTGGAAGTTGAAGCCGCCGAGCCAGCCGGTCACGTCGACCACTTCGCCGATGAAATGGAGGTTCGGCGCCGTCGCGGCCGCCATCGTCTTCGATGACAGTCCGCGCGTGTCGACGCCGCCCAGCGTCACTTCGGCCTTCTGGTAACCCCGCGTGCCCGACGGCAGCACACGCCAGCCGCGTATCGATTGCGCGAGATCGCGCAACGCGCGCTCCGGGAATTCACGCATCGGCCTGGCAGCATCGTGCGCGGCCGTCCATTGCTGCGCGAACCGCTTCGGCCACCGCTCGCCGAGCAACGTGTCGAGGCGAGCGCTCGTCGCGCGTTGCGCGGCAAGCCAAGCGTGCGCATCGACACCCGGCAGCAAATCGATCGACAGCGCGGTCCTGCCGTCCCAATACGACGATATCTGCAGGATCGCCGGCCCGGACAATCCCCGGTGCGTGAACAGCAGGTTTTCGCGAAATTGTCCGTCGCCGCAGCGGATCTCGACGTCGAGCGACACTCCCGACAGATCGCCATAGCGCGCAAGCGCATCGGGCGCGAACGCAAGCGGCACCAGCGCGGGTTGCGGCGGCACCACCGCCAGCCCGAACTGCTCGGCAACCTGGTAACCGAACGGCGTCGCGCCGATCTTCGGCACGGTGAGCCCGCCCGTGGCGATCACCAGCGCACCGCAACGCACGTCACCAGTGGTCGTCGCCAGCAGGAAGCCTTCGCCGTCGCGCGCGATGCGATCCACCGCGCAAGGCATGCGCCACTGGACGTTGCCCGCGTCGCACTCGGCGCGCAGCATGTCGACGATCTGTCGCGACGAGTCGTCGCAGAACATCTGGCCGAGCTTTTTCTCGTGGAAGGCGATGCCGTGGCGCCCGACCATCCCGATGAAATCGCGCGGCGTGTAGCGCGCCAGCGCCGAGCGGCAGAAATCCGGATTGCGCGACAGGAAGTTCGCAGGACCCGCATCGATATTGGTGAAATTGCAGCGCCCTCCGCCCGAGATGCGGATCTTCTCGCCAACCAGGTGATAGTGCTCGATCAGCAGCACGCTGCGGCCGCGCTGTCCGGCCGTGGCAGCGCACATCATGCCGGCGGCGCCGGCGCCGATCACGACGACATCATGGATGGCTGGATTGGACATGAAAAAGGGCGCAACCACGTGCGCCCGTCAACGGATTCTCGCCCCGGCACCGGAACTACTGGCCGAAGAATTCCTTGACCTTGTCGAAGAAATTCTTCGATCGCGGACTGTGCTCCTCGGGATCCTGCTGCGTGATCTCCTCGAATTCGCGCAGCAATTCGCGTTGCCGCGCGGTGAGCTTGACGGGCGTTTCGGTCGACACGTGGCAATACAGGTCGCCGGTCACCGAGCCGCGCACCGGGCGGATGCCCTTGTTGCGCAGCCGGAATACCTGACCGGTCTGCGTCTCCGGTGGAATCTTGATCTTGGCGTGGCCGTCGAGCGTGGGAATCTCGAGCTCGCCGCCGAGCGCCGCATTCGCGAAGCTGATCGGCAGCTCGCAATGCAGGTCCGCGCCGTCGCGCTGGAACACCGCATGCGGCTTCAGGTTGACGACGACATACAGGTCGCCGGCAGGGCCGCCGTTGACGCCGGCCTCGCCTTCGCCCGTGAGGCGGATGCGATCGTCCTGGTCCACGCCCGCGGGAATCTTGACCGAGAGCGTCTTGTGCTTGCGCACGCGGCCGGCGCCGTCGCACGTCGTGCAGGGCTCCGGAATGATCTTGCCGGTGCCATGGCATTGCGGGCAGGTCTGCTGCAGCGAGAAGAATCCTTGCGACACGCGCACTTCGCCCCGGCCGTGGCACGTCGGGCATTGCTTGGGTTGCGTGCCCGGCTTGGCGCCGCTACCGTTGCAGGTTGCGCACTGTTCGAGCGTGGGCACGCGGATCTTGGCTTCCGTGCCGCGCGCCGCATCCTCGAGCAAAAGCTCCAGGTTGTAGCGTAGATCGGCGCCGCGATATACGCCATTGCCACCGCGCCCGCCGGCGCCACGCTGCTGGCCGAAGATCTCGCCGAAGATGTCGCCGAACGCGTCGGCGAATCCGCCGAATCCTTCGCCACCGCGCGCGCCCGCACCGAACGCCGCCGCCTGGTCGACACCCGCGTGACCGAACTGGTCGTAGGCCGCGCGCTTGCGCGCATCGGTCAGGACCTCGTAGGCCTCCTTGGCTTCCTTGAATTTCTCCTCGGCCTGCTTGTCCTCGGAGTTGCGGTCGGGGTGGAACTTCATCGCCATCTTGCGATAGGACTTCTTCATGTCCTCTTCGCTCGCGTCGCGGGGCAGGCCGAGCACCGTGTAGTAGTCGCGCTTGGCCATGGTCAACGCGCGCTACGCCGCACCGGCAAGTGTTCGATGGTTCGCATGAAATCCGATTCCCCTGTTCCTGAACAAGCGGCCACCGCCAAGAGCGATAAGCGCGGTGGTCGCGCACGACAAGAGCAACAAAACAGCTCAGCAGGCAAAACCGGCGCCGCTGAAACGTAAACCAAGGC
Organism: Pseudomonadota bacterium; assembly: GCA_041691615.1. Taxonomy (GTDB): domain Bacteria; phylum Pseudomonadota; class Gammaproteobacteria; order Burkholderiales; family Casimicrobiaceae; genus VBCG01. The sequence continues at coordinate 10,359 of JBEPUI010000029.1, read as the reverse complement.
CGGATCGAGCGTCGACGGCAGTTGACGCTCCAATCCGGCCAGATATTACGTCGCGCGATCCGTTGCGGCGACCCTCAACGGTTTGCGCGACGCAATATCACTTCTTGTCGTCGACTTCGGTGAACTCCGCATCGACGACCTTCTCGTCGCCTGCCGAGTGTGCATGTGCACCGGCACCGGCCGGGCCGGCACCGCCCGCAGCGCCTTGCGCACCACCCGCGGTTTCCTGCGCCTTGGCGTACATGATCTCGCCGAGCTTCTGCGATGCCTTGCCCAGCGCCTCGGCCTTGGATTCGAGCGCCTGCTTGCTTGCTTCCTTGTCCTTGAGACCCGTCTCCGCCTCGTTGATCGCGCTTTCGATCCTGCCGCGTTCCTCGGCGTCGATCTTGTCGCCGTATTCGGTCAGCGACTTCTTGACGCTATGCACCAGCGCATCTAGGCTGTTGCGCGCCTGCACCGTCTCGAGCAGCACGCGATCTTCCTCGGCATGCGTTTCGGCGTCCTTGACCATCGCCTGGATCTCGGCTTCGGACAATCCCGAGTTGGCCTTGATCGTGATCTTGTTTTCCTTGTTGGTCGCCTTGTCCTTGGCCGACACGTGCAGGATGCCGTTGGCGTCGATGTCGAACGTGACTTCGATCTGCGGCGTGCCGCGCGGTGACGGCGGAATGCCCTCGAGGTTGAACTGGCCGAGGCTCTTGTTGCCGCCCGCGACGTCGCGCTCGCCCTGCAGCACGTGAATGGTCACCGCCCCCTGGTTGTCGTCGGCCGTCGAGAACACCTGCGTGGCCTTGGTCGGGATCGTCGTGTTCTTCTGGATCAGCTTGGTCATCACGCTGCCGAGCGTCTCGATGCCGAGCGACAGCGGCGTCACGTCGAGCAGAAGCACGTCCTTGCGCTCGCCCGCGAGCACCGACGCCTGGATCGCCGCGCCCACGGCCACCGCTTCGTCGGGATTCACGTCGCGACGCGGCTCCTTGCCGAAGAACGCCTTCACGGCGTCCTGCACCTTGGGCATGCGTGTCATGCCGCCGACGAGGATCACGTCGCTGACATCCGAGAGCTTGACGCCCGCGTCCTTGATTGCCGTGCGGCAAGGCTCGACGGTGCGTGCGATCAATTCCTCGACCAGCGACTCGAGCTTGGCGCGCGTGATCTTCATCGACAGGTGCTTCGGCCCGCTCGCATCGGCGGTGATGTACGGCAGGTTGATTTCGGTTTGCTGCAGGCTCGACAACTCGATCTTGGCCTTCTCGGCCGTCTCCTTGAGGCGTTGCAGCGCGAGCACGTCGTTCTTCAGGTCGACGCCCGCTTCCTTCTTGAACTCGGTGACGATGTAGTCGATCAGCCGCTGGTCGAAGTCCTCGCCGCCGAGGAACGTGTCGCCATTGGTCGACAGCACCTCGAACTGGTGCTCGCCGTCCACGGTGGCGATCTCGATGATCGAGATGTCGAACGTGCCGCCGCCCAGGTCATAGACCGCGATCTTGCGGTCGCCTTCCTGCTTGTCGAGCCCGAACGCCAACGCGGCCGCGGTCGGCTCGTTGATGATGCGCTTGACTTCGAGGCCCGCGATGCGGCCGGCGTCCTTGGTCGCCTGGCGCTGCGAGTCGTTGAAGTACGCCGGGACGGTGATCACCGCTTCGGTGACTTCCTCGCCGAGGTAGTCTTCGGCGGTCTTTTTCATCTTGCGCAGGATCTCGGCCGAGACTTGTTGCGGCGCGATCTTCTTGCCGCGGATCTCGACCCACGCGTCGCCGTTGTCGGCCTTGGCGATCGTATACGGCATCAGGTTGATGTCCTTCTGCACTTCCTTTTCCTCGAACTTGCGGCCGATCAGGCGCTTGACCGCGTAGACCGTGTTCTTGGCATTGGTGACCGCCTGCCGCTTGGCCGGCGCGCCGACGAGGATTTCGCCGTCGTCTGCATAGGCGACGACCGAAGGCGTCGTGCGCGCGCCCTCCGAGTTCTCGATGACCTTCGGCTGGCCGCCTTCCATGATGGCGACGCAGCTATTGGTCGTTCCGAGGTCAATACCGATTATTTTGGCCATGATTGTTCACGCTCCGGGATGCGTCGAAAAGAATGAGGGATATCTGGGGGTCGCGGCGGCCCGCATCAAGCCGCCGCACCCTGCTTGCCGCCCGCGGGCGACGCGTCCTTGGGCTTGGCCACGGCGACCAGCGCCGGACGCAGCACCCGGTCGTTGAGCAGGTAGCCCTTCTGGAACACCTGCACGACGGAATTGGCGGGGGACTCGGAATCGATCATCGCCATCGCCTGGTGGCGGTGAGGATCGAATTTTTCGCCCGACGCCGCGATCTCGCTGATCTGCATCTTGTCGAACGCGGCAGTGAGCTGCTTCAGCGTCAGCGCAACGCCTTCGCGCAGCGAATTCGCGTCCTCGCCGGGGGAAGCGAGCGCCAGCTCGAGCGCGTCCTTGACCGGCAGCAGCTCGGTGGCGAACCGGTCGATCGCGTACTTGTGCGCGCGCACGACGTCCGCCTGCCCTTGCTTGCGCACGTTGTCGGTCTCGGCCTTGGCGCGCAAATAGGCGTCCTTCAGCTCGGCGGCCTCGTTTTCAGCCTTTGCGAGCCGGTTGGCCAGGTCGTCGGCGCCCGCCAGCGGCTCGGCCAGCTCGGCATCGGATTGGGAGAATTGCGGGTGGTCGGCAGCCATGGGGTATACGCGATTTCAAGGTCGACCATTGTACGGTGGGGTCTGCGCGCCGAGGATTCAATGCTTCAGCAGGGCCACAGAAACTATTTTTACAACAATGGGTTACGAGAGCACCCCGAATGGGTCAATTCTTGGCGCCCATCGCCTGCGCACGCAGCCGCGTCTGCTCGCGCTCCTTCGCTTCCGGCGGCGCCTGAAGCCACCCTTGCAGGTTGCGAAACGCCAGGTCGGCCAGCGCCGATATCCATGCCGGATGGGCATTGAGGCACGGTATCGCACGCAATTCCTTGCCGCCGGCGTTGATGAAGTCGCGTCGTGCCTCGATGCCGATTTCCTCCAGCGTTTCCAGGCAGTCGGCGACGAATCCCGGGCAGAACACGTCGACCCGCCCGATGCCGTCGCGGGCGAGCTTGGCGATCACGTCGCCGGTATAGGGCGTCAGCCATTTGGCGCGGCCGAAGCGCGACTGGAACGCGAGCGTCCAGCGATCGCGCGAATAGCCGAGCTCGGTGGCGAGCAGCCGGGCCGTCTTCTGGCACTGGCAATGGTACGGATCGCCGAGCTCGAGCGTGCGCCGCGGCACCCCGTGGAACGACAGCACCAGGTGATCGGGATGGCCGCTCTTCACCCAGTCGTCGTTGACGTTCTGCGCCATCGCCTTGATGTAGCTCGGCTCGTCGTGAAATGAATCGAGCACGCGCAATGCCGGGATGCGCCGGCGGTGCCGCAATGCCGCCGCGACCGCGTCGAACGCGCTGGCCGTCGTGCTGGCCGCGTATTGCGGGTACATCGGCAGCACCAGGATTTTTTCAGCACGCACGTCGTGCAGGCGCTCGAGCGCCGCGGCGATCGACGGATTGCCGTAGCGCATCCCGAGCTCGACGGCGCACAGGTCGGCCGGCAGGCCAGCCGTCTTGATGCGCTGGCCGAGGTAACCCATCAGCAGCGTGCGCTGGCGCTGCGAATGCACGAGCAATGGCGACCCGTCCTTGGTCCAGATCGACTGGTAGCGCGCCGCGGATTTCGCCGGACGCGTGCGCAGCACGATGCCATGCAGGATCGGCCGCCACGCCACGGCGGGGATCTCGATCACGCGCGGATCGGTCAGGAACTGCGCCAGGTAGCGGCGCACGGCGTCGGGCGTCGGCGCGTCCGGCGTGCCGAGGTTGATCAGCAGCACGCCTAGCCGCGGCATGCTGTCGTGCGCGAACGCGCGGGACGGTGGCTTGGTCATGGGCAAATGGTAGCGCCGGCGCGGCTTCAGGTGGTCAGCAGCGTCGTGTAGATCGCAGCGTTCCACATCAGCAGGTTGATCGGCAGGCCGAGCAGCGTGATGGCGACACCCTTGGCGGTCGCCCAAGGCCACCGGTCGCCGAACAGCCGCCGGATCGCCATCGTGAACCAGGCGGCGATCAGCGCGGTGCCCAGCCAGTCGGCGGCATAGCCGACCAGGTGCCGCAGCGCGCCTTCGCCGCGGATCAGGTGGATCGCCATCGTGGCGAGCGGCATGTAGACGATGAACACGAACGCCATGAAATGCAGTGCGAACGTGACCGGCCCGCGCCAGTCGTGCCAGTGCCTGCGAAAGAGAATGCGCGCGATCACCGTGTAGCCCGCCACGCTGATCAGCGACAGGCACAACGTGTAGATCGTCTGGAAGCGGCGGTCGGCGTGTTCGAGGAATATCGCCTGCGTCAGATGCTCGGCCGCTGCCCGCTGCGCGACGAGGTCGGTGATGCTCTGGTACCGGGTCGACGCGAGAAAGCTCGACAGCCGGAAATCGATCAGCGTGGACGCCAGGAAAAACAGCGCGACGGTATTGAGGAAGAGCGTGAACGGCGCGATGTAGCGGACTCGGCCGCCGCCCAGGTGCTCCTGCGTCAGCTTGCCCGGGTGCCGCAGCAGCGCCGAGAGCGTGCGCCGCAGGCGTGCAACCTGGTCCTTCCAGCTGCGCCATGCGGTCTCGGCCGGGACGCTGTCCTGTCCGCATGCGCTGCAGTAGCGGCCGGCGAGCGGCAGGCGGCAATTGCTGCACGCGGGCTCCCCCGCGGGCTCATTCATCGTCGAATTGCTGCGTGAGCGCGCTCGACAGGAGCTTCGACGTCAAGTCGACGATCGGGATCACGCGCTCGTAGGCCATTCGCGTCGGCCCGATGACGCCGAGCGTGCCGATCACCTTGCCGTTGACCTCGTAGGGTGCCGTGACCACGCTCATTTCATCGAGCGGCGCCAGCCCCGATTCGTCGCCGATGTAGATCTTCACGCCTTGCGCGCGCTGCGACACGTCGAGCAAGTGCAACAGCGACGTCTTCTGCTCGAACATGTCGAAGAGGCGTCGCAGCCGCGTCATGTTCGACGTGAAGTCCTCGGCGGTCAGCAGGTTGCGCTCGCCGGCGAGAACGACATTCTCGCCTTCCGCCAGTGCGTCCTCGCCGACGTCGACGGCGGCGGTCATCAGCGACGCGATGTCGTCGCGCAGCCTAGTCAGCTCGTCGGCGAGCCGGCCGCGAATCGACGCGAAAGGCTGTCCCGCGAAATTGCGATTGAAGAAATTGGTCGCCTCGATCAGCTGCGCCTGGGTGTAAGGGCGCTCGGTGTGCAGGATGCGATTCTGCACGTCGCCTTCGGCGGTGACGATGATCAGCAGCACGCGGCGATCCGACAGGCGCAGGAACTCGAGGTGGCGGAACCCGCCTTCGCGACGCGGCGTGATCACCACGCCCGCGAAGTGCGTCAGTTGCGACATGAGGTTCGCCGCGGACGCGACCAGTTGCTGCGGCCGATCGGCGGTGATCTCCTCCTCGAGGCGATTGATCTCGCCGGGCTCGAGCGCCTTGACCACCATCAGGCTGTCGACGAAGAACCGGTAGCCCTTGGGCGTGGGAATGCGCCCGGCCGACGTATGCGGACTGGCGATGAAGCCCATTTCCTCGAGGTCCGCCATCACGTTGCGGATCGTCGCCGGCGAGAGCTCCAGCCCCGACTGTCGCGAAAGCGCGCGCGAACCCACCGGCTGGCCGTCGGCGACATAGCGCTCGATCAGCGTTTTCAGCAGGTGTGCGGCACGGGCATCGACCATCCGTCTATTCTAGGGCCTCGCCGCGCGATTGCCACGCGACGCGCCGATCGACCCGTCACTCGTCGGCAGCGAATGCGACACCGTCGGTCGAAAGCTCGATGCGAAGGCAATGCGAGGCTGTGATTAAATGGGGGCCCATGCCGGCCACGCCCGCCCGTTTTCCGCGCATCGCGCTCGTCGGACGCCACGCGAGCCCCAACATCGCCGAGCCGCTGGCCACGCTGGCCGTATTCCTGCGCGCGCGCGGCCACGTCATCGTGCTCGAGGCCGAGACCGCGCGCAGCACTCCTCTGGACGATTTTGCGTCCGCGCAATCAGATGCGATCGGCGAACAGGTCGACTTGGCGATCGTGCTGGGCGGCGACGGCACGATGCTGTCGATCGCGCGCAAGATGGCACCGTACGACGTGCCGCTGATCGGCGTCAACCAGGGGCGACTGGGATTTCTCACCGACATCCCCCTGGCGCGGATGCAATCGACGCTGGCGGCGATGCTCGACGGCGACTACGCCGAGGAGCGCCGCACGCTGTTGCACGCGACGATCGGGCGCGCGGGCAAGTCCGCCGAGCGCGCACTGGCATTGAACGACGTCGTGGTCAATCGCGGCAGCCACGGCAGCGTCATCGAGTTCGCGGTTGACATCGACGGGCGGTTCGCCTTCGCCATGCGCGCCGACGGCATCATCGTCGCCACCGCCACCGGATCGACCGCGTACGCGCTGTCGGCCGGCGGACCGATCATCGACCCCGCGGTACCGGCGATCGCGCTGGTGCCGGTCGCACCGCATGCGCTCACCCATCGCCCGATCGCGATCGCCGAAACGTCGACGGTCACGATCACCGTGCAGCGCGCGCTCGACGCCGCCGTCAATTGCGACGGCCAGGCGTATTTCGCGCTCGCCGAAGGCGACCGCGTCGACATCGAGCGCGCCCCGCTGTTCGCGCGCTTCCTGCATCCGCAGGGTCACGACTACTTCGCGATGCTGCGCCAGAAGCTGCATTGGAGCGAAACTCCCGAGCGCCTGATCGCGCGTGCGCCGCGCGACGCGGCCGCCGACTGACCCCAAGTCGCGGCCGGCGATGCTGCGCGCGCTGTCGATTCGCAATTTCGTCGTCGTCGAAAGCCTCGACGTCGACTTCGACCAGGGCTTCACGGTATTGACGGGCGAGACCGGCGCCGGCAAATCGATGCTGGTCGAGGCACTCGCACTCTTGCTCGGCGATCGCTTCGAGCTGCGGCAATTGCGCCAGGGCGCCGAGCGTGCCGAGCTGTCGGCCGTGTTCGACGCCGGCGGCGTGCCCGCGGTCAGCGCATGGCTCGACGAGCAAGGCCTGGCCGGCGACCCGGGGGATGTGCTGCTGCGGCGCGTGCTCGATGCGCAGGGGCGCTCGCGCGGGTGGATCAACGGCCGTCCGGCGACGCTCGGGCAACTTGCCGAGCTCGGCGAAATGCTCGTCGACCTGCACGGACAGCACGCGCACCAGGCGCTCGCGCGGATGCCGATGCAGCGCGCGTTGCTCGATGCGTTCGGCGGCTTCGCGTCGCTCGCGCGCGAGACCGGCGACGCGTTTCGCAGCTGGCGCGGCGCCGTCGCGGCACGCGACGCGGCACGCCAGGACGCGGCGGCGCTGGCGCGCGAACGCGACGAGCTGCAAATCCGCCGCGACGAGCTCGCCGCACTCGCACCGGGGGAGCGCGAATGGGCGGAACTCGGCGCGACCCAATCGCGCCTCGCGCACGCCGCTGCGCTGATCGAGACCGCGAGCGACGCACAGGCGTCGCTTGATGGAGACGATGCGCTGCTGGCGCGAATCGACGTCATCGTCCAGCAGATGACGCAGGCTTCCGCGCACGATCCCGCGTTGGCCGAGATCGTCACGGCGCTCGACTCGGCGCGGATCCAGCTCGACGACGTCGCGCATTCGCTGCGCGATTACCTGCGCCGCCTCGACGTCGACCCGCAGGAGCTCGCGCGGGTCGAGCAGCGGCTCACCGAGCTGCACGACGCCGCGCGCAAATATCGCGTCCGCGGCGAGGAGCTCGCAGCGCTGCTCGAAGCGACCGACGCGCGACTGGCCGAGCTTGCGACGGCAGGCGACGCGGCCGCGCTCGAAGCGCGTGTCGACGCCGCGGAAAAAACGTGGCGCGAGCTTGCGCAGACACTGTCCAAGAAACGCCGGCTCGCCGCTTCCGAACTCGGCAACCGCGTCAGCGCCGCGATGCAGGACCTGGCGATGGCCGGCGGTCGGCTCGACGTGCGCCTCACGCCGCTCGTCGAGCCGGCAAGCCACGGACTCGAGAATGTCGAGTTCGATATCGCAACGCATCCCGCACAGGTGGCGGGACCGTTGTCGAAAGTGGCATCGGGCGGCGAGCTGTCGCGCGTCGCGCTGGCCATCCAGGTGGCGACCAGCGAGGTTGGAAGCGTGCCCACGCTGATCTTCGACGAAGTGGATTCAGGCATTGGCGGTGCGGTCGCCGCGACCGTGGGGCGGCTGCTGCAGTCGCTCGCCGCCACCCGGCAGGTGCTGTGCGTCACCCACCTGCCGCAGGTCGCCGCGCATGCCGATCATCACTTTCGCGTGCACAAGCAGGTGCGCGAAGGCCCGCCACCCAAAGCCGGCGAGGGCAAGTCGCGCAAGGCTGGCGACACTGTGGGGAGCGTGCAAAGCGAATTGACTCGGCTCGCACGCGAAGCGCGCATCGACGAGCTCGCGCGCATGCTGGGCGGCGCGTCGATCACCGCCAAGACGCGCGCGCATGCCAGGGAATTGTTCGAGCAGAACCGGCGTCCGCCGGCGTAGCTGATCTCGCGCCGGTACAGATGACCTTGCGCCGGTGGGCGATGGCACGCGCGTCGGGCAGCTCGCGCTAGCGATTCACGGAGATTGGAGATCGCGCAGTGCGCGGGCAACGCCTCGCGCGCGACCGGCGGACCGGCTACCTGCGCTTTGACGAAGTCGAGACCGGGGTCACGCGCGCGACGGTGACGGTACGCTTGGCGGACTTCTTGACGGCTTTGTGCACCGGCTCCGCCTTGGCCAACGCCAACGTGCCACCGGTTTCGAGCCAGTACTTGACGCGATTGGCATCACCCTGGCGCGTGTACTTGCCCACCGAATCGAGCAGCACGATCACCATCGGCTTGCTGGCAATCTGCGCCATCATCACGAGGCACCTGCCGGCTTCGTTGATGAAGCCGGTTTTCTGCAGGCGGATGTCCCACGCGCCCGAACGCACCAGCCCGTTTGAATTGTTGAACCCGAGCATGCGTCCCGTCGGCTGCATTTCGACGAAGTGCGACGGCGTGGTCGTGAACTCGCGGATCATCGGATAGGTCGCCGCCTCGTTGACCATCTTCGCGAGTTCATGCGCCGTCGACACGTTCTGTGGCGACAGACCGGTCGCGTCGTGGAACTGCGTGTGCGTCATGCCGAGCAGCGTGGCCTTGGCGTTCATCGCCCCGACGAACGCGTCGGTGCCTCCGGGGTAGCTCCGCGCGAGCGCCGACGCTGCGCGGTTCTCCGACGACATCAGCGCCAGCTGCAGCAGTTCGCGCCGCGACAGCTCGGTGCCCATGCCGAGCCGCGAGCGGCTGCCCTTGAGATAGTCGAAGTCACCGGTGTCGATGGTGATCGTCTGGTCGAGGTTCGGATGGGAATCCAGCACCACCATCGCGGTCATCAGCTTGGTGATCGAGGCGATCGGCGTCACGTCGTCAGCGAACTTTGCGTAGACGGTCTCGTTGCTTTGCGGATCGATAATCAGCACGCTGGCGGATTTGAGCTTCAGCTTCGACGGGTCGAGCGAGGCCGGCGCCGCCCATCCGGTGAGCGAAATCGCGGTAAATGCAGCAAAAACAATGGGTCGAAGCATTCTCATAACCTGCCACATGAATCAAATCACTTTGGGCTTATAACATGCCGCGGACGTTCCGGGCACGGACCGCGCGCCTGGACCTGCACTTCGGGTGTTGCGCCGGTGCTACACAACGGCACGCCGGACGGGTCCGTTGACCGCCCGGCGTGCCGATTTCGGGCAACTTCAGACGGCCGGCGCCATGGCGGTTGCCGGGCCGCGAGCCTCGCCAGCGCCGCGGTCCTCGGACTCCTGCAGCCGCCACATCCGGGAATACATTCCCCCTGATGCCAGCAAAGCAAGGTGCGTGCCCCGCTCGACGATGCGCCCGGCGTCCAGCACCAGGATCTGGTCGGAATCGACGATCGTCGACAGCCGATGGGCAATGGTCAGCGTGGTGCGCTCGCGCGCCATCTCCGCGAGCTCGGCCTGGATCAGCTTTTCCGACTTGGAATCGAGCGCGGACGTCGCTTCGTCGAACACCAGCACCGCCGGCTGCTTGAGAATCGCCCGAGCGATCGCGACACGCTGCTTTTCGCCGCCGGACAGCTTGAGGCCGCGCTCGCCGACAGGAGTGGCGTAGCCGTCGGGAAGCGAAACGATGAAATCGTGGATCTGCGCGAATCGCGCCGCCGCGACGATGTCCTCGTGCGTCGCGCCGGTGCGCCCATAGGCGATGTTGTATTCGATCGTGTCGTTGAACAGCACCGTGTCCTGCGGCACGATGCCGATCGCCGCGCGC